>CAZDQW010000006.1:35019-88208 GCA_964507845.1 uncultured Megasphaera sp. | reverse complement strand
GCAAAAGTCGTTTTTTCCGGTCCGTCTTTCTGTTTCGGCGATATTATCGGCTCGTCGGAAGGCATGATGAAGGCGAAATACATTGCCGAAATAGGGGCGCAGCACGATCCTGCTATTTTGATTACCGGCGAAACAGGCACGGGAAAAGAACTGTTTGCCCAGGCCATACATAATGCCAGTCCCCGCCGCGGCGGTCCCTTTATTGCCATCAATTGCGGCGCGATTCCCAGATCGCTGATTGAAAGCGAACTGTTCGGATATGAAAAAGGCGCCTTTACGGGAGCCGATAAGAAAGGCCATCCGGGAAAGTTTGAACTGGCGAACGGCGGGACCCTTTTTCTCGATGAAATCGGTGATATGCCGTATGACGTGCAGGTTACGCTGCTGCGCGTGCTGCAGACGCATAAAGTAGTCCGCATCGGCGGCACGCAGGCGATTCATGCGGACGTGCGCATCATATCGGCGACGAATAAGGATTTGCGGGAATGTATCAGAAACCATACGTTTCGGGAGGACTTGTACTACCGGCTCAACGTAGTTGCTATATCCTTGCCGCCGCTGCGCCGGCGGGGAAGGGATATAGAAGAATTGGCCCGTTATTTCCTGGCTCATTACAACAAAACGTATCGCAAGCATGTGCGCGATATTTCCGACGATGTCCTCCGGATATTCCATACGTACCAGTGGCAGGGAAATGTGCGGGAACTGGAAAATGTGATGGAACGGGCGACCATTTTCTGCCAGTCCGACTGCATTACGCGGAAAGATTTACCGGAAAGCATGGCATCGCTGCAGCCGTGGCCGAAGGCCGGCAGTTTCCTGCCGGCAAAGGAAGAGGGCGGGCTGAACCGGCGTGATGCGCTGGAACAGGCGCTGGCAAAATATGAGGGAAACGTATCGAAAGCGGCGAAAGATCTCGGCGTAAGCCGGCCGACGCTGTATAAATGGATGAGGATATACCATATCCGGAAAACCCAAGAATGAATCACGACAACAAAAAACTGCTGCAATTTTTTGCAGCAGTTTTTTTGTTGTCAGCCATCCACTATTTGAGGAATAGTAAGAGCACGGACTAATCAGTTACTGTAAATGAGATTTACAGTGTAAATGAGGTGTAAAGCAAATTTACAGGATCAGAAGGATTACATGGCGTAGTTATGCCGTTTATCATTTGGCACGATAATTTCATAGTAATAAGTGTAGAATAATCAACAGAGGAGGCACATCGTTATGGAAGTAAAACAAATTTTAATTTATGGCGCCGGTCTGATGGGACGGGGCATTGCCCAGGTATTTTCGCGCAATCCGGAATATACCGTTGTCCTGTACGATATTGTTGACAACAACGTCATGGCGCAGGTTCGCGACGAATTGATGTCCTTTGTGGACCAGGGCATTGCGGAACAGGCTGCGGCAGAAGAACAGCTGAGCCGCATCAGTTTCACAACGGAATTAACGAAAGAGCTGTGCCAAAGCACGGATTTGGTCGTTGAAGCTGTTTTCGAAAACATGGAACTGAAGCAGGGCATTTTTGAAAAATTGGAAGAATTGTGCCGGACAGATACGATTTTCTGCACCAATACGTCTGTTATGAGCCCGACGGAAATCAGCGCCCGCGTTCAGCATAAAGAGCGGTTCGTCGGCACCCATTTCTGGAATCCGGCGACGCTCATTCCTTTGGTAGAAGTCGTCAAAGCGAACGGCTCATCGGACGAAGTAGCGCAGCAGGTTTACGACATTTTGGAAAAAGTGCAGAAAAAACCGGTTATTTGCCAGCGCGACGTACCGGGATTTATTGCCAACCGGATGCAGCATGCGTTGTGGCGCGAAGCTATTTACATCGTCGAACAGGGCATTGCCGACGCGGAAACTGTCGATAAGGCCGTCAAATACAGTTTCGGCCTCCGTCTGCCTCAGCTGCCGCCGCTGGTCAATTCCGACTTGGTCGGCACGGATCTGACATACAATATTCATGAATATATTTTACAGTATCTGTGCAGCGATAAAAAACCGTCGCCGATCCTGGAAAAAATGAAGGCCGAAAATAAGATGGGATTCAAGACAAAAGAAGGTTTCTTTAAATGGGACGATGAATCGATTGCCAAGGAACGGAAAGATCTGAACTCCTATCTGATTCACATGCTGTATAAAAAAGATAAAGAATAATGAATAAAACTAAGGAGGAACTGGTATTATGAGCAATTTAAAGAACAAGACGATCATTACTGCAGCAGTTACAGGCGCCTGGCCGAAGAAGGAAAACAATCCGAATGTGCCGCTGACGCCGCAGGAAATCGCCGCCGACGTATATGAATGCTGGAAAGCCGGGGCCGCTGTAGCTCACCTGCATATGCGCGACGATGAAGGAAACGGAACGATGAGCGCCGATAAATTCCGCGAAACCGTACATCTTATCAAGACGGAATATCCCGACTGCGACATTGTGCTGAACCTGACGACGTCCGGCGATTTACATGCAACGGAAGAAACGCGGCAGCTTCATTTGAAAGAATTAAAACCTGAAATGGCTTCGTATGACTGCGGTTCCATGAACTGGATGAACAGCGGTTTGTTTTTAAATCCGCCGAAGTTCCTGGAAGAACTGGGCATGCTCATGCAGGAACTGCATATCAAACCGGAAATTGAAGCCTTTGATCCCGGCATGATCGGCAACGCGGCATATTATTTAAAGAAAGGCGTTTTAAAGGCGCCGCTTCATTTCCAAATGTGCATGGGATGCGCTAACGGTATTCCCGGTTCCGTGAAGAACCTCGTATTCATGAAAGAAACCATGGATGCCCTGTGCCCGGGGTCCACCTGGTCGGCTTTCGGCGTAGGCCACAGCGCGATGGAAGTGATGTACGCCACCATTGCATTAGGCGGCCATATCCGCGTCGGCATGGAAGACAACGTAATGTATGCTAAAGGCGTGCTGGCGGAAAGCAACAGCCAGTTTGTTGCCCGGGCCCGCCGCTGCATCGAAGAATTCGGCAAACAGGCGGCAACACCTGACGAAGCTCGCGAAATTTTGAATCTGAAATAACAGGAGCGTGACGGCTATGACGTGGGGACCTTGTTTTATGTACTATCATTGTCCGCAGTGCGGCAAGAAATTTAAATATGCCGTTGATTTGATTCCCGAATTCGGCGAGTCTTTTGGGACGTGCCCGGAATGCGCCGTTTCCGGCGTACTGGAAGGAGAAGGGGCGCGGACAAAAAACGATGCACTGTATGAAGAAATAGAATGAGGTTTCCCGCAGCCGCTTCGCAGTAAGACATAGGGAGGATTATTATGGCGCAAGCAAATTCGCAAAATGTGCAGAAAAAGACGATTATCGATAAATTTATCGAATTTAGCTTAAACTATATTCCGGACTCCATGGTATTTGTATTAGTATTAACTATATTGGTATATGTACTGGCCTTGATTTTTACCGAGTCAACGCCGTGGAGCCTTGTGGAAGACTATGCAAAAGGTTTCTGGGAACTGCTCAGCTTTTCCATGCAGATGTGCTTGATGATGATCGGCGGCTTCGTTATTGCTAACGCGAAACCGATCCGCAGAGGCATCGTCCGCCTCATTGACTGGCCGAAAACCCGCGGCGGCACTATTCTCTTGTTCGCCTTGATCACCGGCGTTATTTCCTGGCTGCACTGGGGCGTCGGCCTTATGGCGACGATCATCATGGGCAAGGAAATTGCCATTCGGAAAAAAGGGCAGGGGTTCCATTATCCCTTTATCGTCGCTATGGCATATACGAGCATGAATATCATGGCAAACGGCATTTCTCAGGCGGCGCCGCTGCTTTCGGCAACACCGGGCAATTTTATGGAAAAACTCATGGGCGGCATCGTGCCTATCAGCCAGACGACCTTGTCTCCGTACATGATGACATTCCTTCTTCTGGAATTGATATTGCTGCCGGTTATTTATTACAAACTCATGCCGAGCAAAGAAAAGGCTGTAGAAATCAGCGATGAATTATACGAAGAATTTACGAAAGAACCGCCGGCAGTAGACAAGAATCAGAAATTAAGGCCGGCAGAACGGTGGGAACGTTCCCGCGTGCTGAATACGATTATCGCTCTTTTGATCCTTGTTTGGTTTGTTGACCATATTATTACGGAAGGCGTCAGCAAGATTAATCTCAATACGATCAATTTCCTGCTCTTTGGCCTCGGTCTTCTCATGCACGATTCGCCGCACAGCTATATTGAATCTGTCAAGGAAGGCGCATCGACCGTATATGGCGTTATCATTCAGTTCCCGCTGTATGCAGGTATTTTCGGTCTCATTACGTTCTCCGGCCTGGCCGATGAAATTACGCATTTGTTTATTTCCATTGCAACCCCCGGCACATATCCGTGGATTGTGTTCGTATACACCGGCATTATGGACTTCTTCGTGCCGTCGGCAGGATCGAAGTTCGTTATTGAAGCGCCGTATCTCGTGCCGGCAGCTCAGCATTTAGGCATACCTGTTTCTCAGGTTATCTGCGCATACGGCACAGGGGCGCAGATGGCCAACTTGATCCAGCCGTTCTGGGCTATCGCTTATTTGGCGGCGTTCCGTCTTCGTTTCCAGGAAATTCTGCCTTTTACGTTTGTGCTGTGGATATTCGTATTCGTAGCCGGAAGTTTATGGTTCCTTATCTTCCCGTACGGATGGTAAAAAATTATACGAGCGGCTTAGATTGAAACGGTGAATACCTTGCCGCAATATAAGTAACGATAATCAGCCTGCTGCATTCCCGGAGCGGAGAATGACAGCAGGCTGATTTATTTGTAATCGGAAAACAGAACAGGCCCGTAATGTAGTGAAAACATGAGCATGCAGCAGACAGGTCAGGACTGACCAGAATAACGGCAAAATAAAAAAACCCAGCTGACTGGGTTTTTTTATTTTGCCGTTATTCCATGTACTATTATTTGGAGTACAATTCGACGATAAGCGTTTCGTTAATTTCGATGGGGATTTCCGTGCGTTCCGGCATACGGGTCAATGTGCCTTCAAACGCATCAAAATTCTTTTCAATATAGGGAACGTCGAAGCTCTTTAATTCCTGGAAGGATTTACGGTACATATCGTTGGACCGAGACGCTTCTTTCAGAGAAATAACTGAACCGGCTTTTACATGTGCAGACGGGATGTCGCAGCGCTTGCCGTTTACCAAGATATGGCCATGGTTTACCATTTGACGGGCCTGGCGGATGGAACTTGCAAACCCGATGCGGTATACGATGTTGTCAAGGCGGCATTCCAGCAGCTTCAGCATGTTTTGGCCTGTAACGCCTTCCATTTTCTTGGCTTTATCATAATACCGGACAAACTGACGTTCGAGCAGGTTGTAATATGCGCGAAGCTTTTGTTTTTCCAGTAATTGTGTGCCATATTCAGACATCTTCTTTTGACGCTGTTCTTTCTTTACACGTTTTAAAGCCTTGGGATGTCCGTACACATTGAGACCGAACCGGCGGCATTGTTTAAAACGTGCTTCTCTCCTCGTTGCCATTTTCTACATCACCTCATATAAAATAATTAAAACATAACAAATAAAATTTTATCATGCGCATCATGCCTTGTCAATGGCTGTGCAGGCATCTGTCTGACCAATTTTTTTGCAGATTCGTCCGTCTGTTTTCCCCGGTTATGAAAGAGTACTGGTTTATAGGCAAAAGCAATTTTTTATACTCGATAATGCCATATATAACTGTCTATAACTGTCGTACAGGTAATTGCAGTATGCTTTTAGAGCAGATATTGTTTTAGTAGGAAAGGCGTGGTAGAATGAAACGGACTATTCGTATGCATGCAGGAGGATATATGAAACGGCCTGTTGATATCTTGAAACGATATTTTGGTTACGATACCTTTCGTCCCGGTCAGGAAGACGTGATCGGGACGCTGCTGGAGGGCAGGGATTGTTTGGCAATTATGCCGACGGGAGCGGGAAAATCCGTTTGTTTTCAGGTGCCGGCCTTACTGCTTCCGGGCATCACGCTTATTATATCTCCCCTTATTTCCCTGATGAAAGACCAAGTCGATTTTCTCGTCAACCAGCATGTACCGGCAACATATATTAACAGCCAATGTTCTTTCGACGAAGTAAAGCAGCGTTTTGCCGCCGTGCGGGCCGGGCAGATAAAACTGGTATACATATCGCCGGAACGGCTGCAGAATGAATTTTTTTCGTCGTTTATGCAGACTATGCCGATATCATTGCTGGTTATTGATGAAGCGCACTGTGTATCCCAATGGGGTCATGATTTCCGTCCCAGCTACTGCGCCGTCAGAGAGTGGCTGCAAATGCTGCCTCGCCGGCCTGTCGTCGGCGCTTTTACGGCGACGGCGACGGAAAAAGTAAAAGAAGATATGATGCAGCTTCTGGGGCTGAAAAATGAACGTGTCTTTATCGGAGGGTTTGACCGGCCGAATTTATATTTCCGCGTTGTCCGCCCTGCCGATAAAATGGCGTTTGTCTTAGCGTATTTGCGCAGTCATCGAGGCGAGAGCGGTATTATTTACGGGGCGACGCGGAAAGAAGTGGAACGGGTGCATGACGTATTGCGCTGGCACGGCATTCGGGCAGGGAGGTACCATGCCGGCATGGACGACGAACTTCGGAAGCGGGCGCAGGATGACTTTACTTACGACAGAACGGAGGTCATCGTTGCAACGAATGCTTTCGGCATGGGAATTGACAAAAGCAATGTCCGTTTCGTCATTCACTGGCAGATGCCGAAAAACCTGGAAAGCTACTATCAGGAAGCTGGACGCGCCGGCCGGGATGGCGGGCCGGGAGAATGTGTGCTGCTCTTTAGCCGCCAGGATATTATGGTGCAGAAATATTTAATTGAAATCTCTGCCGGCAATGAGGAACAGCAGGAAAAGGAACTGCGCATGCTGAACTGCATGGTGCAGTACTGCGAAGGGCATCAGTGCCTGAGACGGTATATTTTGCAGTATTTCGGCGAATATCCTTCGTGGGAGCGCTGCGGAAAATGCAGCAGCTGCGATGCCGAAACGGTTGAAGAAGACAGGACTTTTGAAGTTAGAAATATTTGCCAATGCGTCGATGAATTAAAAGGCCGTTTCGGCATGACCATGATTTGTGATGTATTAAAGGGAAGCAGCAATGCTAAAATTAAGCGGCAGGGATTTCAGGAAAAGGCTTCTTTCGGCCTGCTTCAGTCTCTTTCCGTCGCAGAAATACGGGACATGGTGCGGCAGGCCGTTGACGGAGGGTATTTGCAGCAGTCTGACGGGAAATATCCCGTTATTTCATTGACTGCGGCCGGACGGGATGTTTTGGCCGGGAAGGAAAAGGTCGTGCAGGAGAAGATCATCGTTCCGGAGACCGCGGAAACGGAAAAAAACCGGAGGCAGAAGGTGCAGGCGAACCGTGCCGGTATTGATGAAGTTATGCTGCGTCCGTTATTTGAAGCGCTGCGGGCGCGGCGGTACGAATTGGCGCAGAAAGAACACATTCCGCCGTTTGTCATCTTTTCCGACGCCACGTTGTGGGAAATGGCGGCGCGGAAACCTGTCGTACTTCACGATATGAGCAGGGTCAAGGGTGTCGGAGAATTTAAGCTGAATAAATACGGAAAACAATTTATCGATGTGATAAAAGCGCATATGCAGAAACAGGGGGACTCGTGATGAGCAAAGCCGACGTACAGTATTTGCAAATTGTAGAAAATATTTTGAAAAACGGATATTATGCCAATAACCGAACCGGCGTGCCGACATATAAACTGCCCCATCAAATGATGCAGTTTGATTTGGCTGACGAATTTCCTATTTTAACTACCAAATTTGTCGCTTTTAAGACGGCGGTCAAGGAACTGCTCTGGATCTGGCAGCTGCAGAGCAATGATGTGCGGGAACTGCAGAAGATGAACTGTCACGTTTGGGATGAATGGATGCGGCCTGACGGTACGATCGGCAAAGCATACGGATATCAGATACGGAAATATAAGCAAGTGGATCACCTGCTTGATGCGCTGCGCCATGATCCGCAGAACCGGCGCATGATTGTCTCGCTGTGGAATATGGAAGATTTGCCGGATATGGCCCTGCAGCCCTGCGCGTATCAGACCTTATGGGACGTTACGGACGGGAAGCTGAACTGCATGCTGATCCAGCGGAGCGGCGATATGGGACTGGGCGTGCCGTTTAATATGACTCAATATGCCGTGCTGGTGCATTTGCTTGCCCGTTCTGCCGGTTTGAAGCCGGGATTATTTACGCACGTTATCAATAATGCACATATTTATGAAAATCATGTGGACGCCATGAAACTGCAGCTGAGCCGTCTGGGACAGGCCTTAGCGGCGCCGAAGCTGGTGCTCTGCGAACAGATAACAGATTTCTATCAATTCACGATCGACGATATTTCCCTTGAAAATTACCGGCATTTAGGAAAAATTTCCATGGAGGTGGCCGTATAAATGATACATATGATTGCGGCGGTAGCCCGAGACGGCGGCATCGGCAGGAATAATCAGCTATTATGCCGTATTTCTGCTGATTTAAAGCGGTTTAAATCGCTGACGATGGGACATGCGATGATCATGGGGCGCAAAACCTTTGAAAGCCTGCCGGGAATCCTGCCCGGCAGGACGCATATAATCCTGACCCATCAGCAGGATTATGCGGTCGGACGAAAAGATCTTGTTGTCTGTCGGTCGGTCGATGAAATTTGCCGGCTTCTGCAGAAGGAGAACGAGTATTTTGTTATCGGCGGCGCTTCCGTGTACGAAGCGTTTATGGATAAGGCCGACAGTTTATACATCACGGAAATTGATGCTGTCTTTCAGGCAGATACGTATTTTCCGCCCATTGATAAAAAGAGATGGCTGGAGGCCGAACGGGAATCATATGCTGCCGACGGAAAATCCTTCGGATTTTCGTTTGTGCACTATGTAAAAAAGCCGGAAAAACTATGCCGGCAAGTAATGTAATTTTGGTTGACATTACTTATCGGTTATGATACACTATCACAAGAGCTAGAATATGGCTGGAATTGTTTTTTAGGAGGATCTCGTTATGCACGGAAAAGTAAAATGGTTTAGCGCAGAAAAAGGTTATGGCTTCATTGAAAGAGAAGACGGCGGCGATGTATTCGTACATTTCTCTGCTATTCAGGAAGAAGGCTTTAAATCGTTGACAGAAGGTCAGGAAGTTGACTTTGACATTGTCGATGGCGCTCGCGGACCTCAAGCTGCTAATGTAGTTAAAGCGTAATGATTGCTTTTATATAACTGATTTATGCATGAACCGTGTAACCGGCAACAGTATTGTTGCCGGTTTTTTTTATGGAATTTCTTGACAAGCGATGATATCGGTGCTATAGTATAAACAATAAATGAAAAAATACTCATATGTTCATAAGTAAACAAAGAAAGGGGTTTTATAAATGAAAAAGACATATAAGATTGAAGTGGATTGCGCCAACTGCGCCAACAAGATGGAAGAGGCTGCGAAACGCACGGCCGGCGTTAAAGACGCCGTAGTAAACTTCATGACGCTGAAAATGAAGGTGGAATTTGAAGACGGCGCAGATGCAGGCGCAGTTATGGAAAATGTGCGGAAAAACTGTAAGCGCGTGGAAGATGACTGTGAGATTTTCCTGTAAGGAGGAAGCGCTCGCCGAGCGCTTTTTTGCCGGAAAATATATGAACAATTGTTCATATTAGGAGGATTTGACGATGAATAAAAAACAGAAAAAAATGTTTATGCGCATTGTTATTGCCGCCGTATTACTGGCAGCGCTGCATTTTGTTCCTGCCGAGGGATTGGTGAAATTTGCGCTCTATATGGTGCCGTATCTTGTTGTCGGGTATGATATCCTGATTAAAGCCGGAAAAGGCATTGCCAACCGCCAGGTGTTTGATGAAAACTTTTTAATGGCCGTTGCTACTGTGGGAGCGATCGTTTTAGGATTATACCGCAGCGGTGATTATACGGAAGCTGCCGCAGTTATGTTGTTTTACCAGATCGGGGAACTGTTTCAAAGTTATGCTGTCGGCAAAAGCCGCCGGAATATTAGTGAACTCATGGATATTCGTCCTGATTATGCCAATATTGAACGGGACGGCCGGTTGGAACAAGTTGATCCGGATGACGTGGAAGTAGGCACGGTGATCATAGTCCAGCCTGGCGAAAAAGTGCCTATTGACGGGATTATTGTCGAAGGCAGCTCCTGCTTGAATACGAGCGCGCTGACGGGAGAGAGCGTACCTCGCGATGCCGCGGCCGGGGAAGAAATTATCAGCGGATGCATCAACATGAGCGGCCTTTTGAAAATACGGACGACAAAAGAATTCGGAGAATCGACGGTGTCTAAAATTTTGGATTTAGTGGAAAACGCCAGTTCCCGCAAATCGAAGTCCGAAGCGTTTATTTCAAAATTTGCCCGTGTGTATACGCCTTTAGTCTGTTACAGCGCGTTGATTCTGGCTATCGTGCCGCCGGTCGTGCGGATGTACGCCATGGGTCTGGATCCCATGTGGGGCGACTGGATATACCGGGCGTTAACTTTTCTGGTAATCAGTTGTCCCTGCGCATTGGTTATCAGCATTCCCCTCAGTTTTTTTGCAGGCATCGGCGGAGCCAGCAATGCCGGTATATTAATTAAAGGGTCTAATTATTTGGAAACCTTGTCTAAAACGGAAGTAGTCGTTTTTGATAAGACGGGAACGCTGACGGAAGGTGTTTTTGATGTCAGTGCTGTTCACCACAACAGCATTGACGCGGACAAACTCATTGAATATGCAGCGCTGGCCGAGAGCGCCTCTTCTCATCCTATCAGCAAGAGCCTGCAGCGGGCTTACGGAAAAGACATCGACCGCAGCCGCGTAACCAATGTGCGCGAAATAAGCGGAAACGGCGTCATCGCCGATGTCGACGGCGTGCAAGTCGCTGCCGGCAATGCCAAACTGATGGATTTTCTCCGTATTTCCTGCGTCAGCTGTCATGGGAAAGGCACTATTGTGCACATTGCCGTTGACGGTGCCTATGCCGGACATATCGTTATTGCCGACCGCGTTAAAGCTTCAGCGCGGGCAGCGGTGGCGGCGCTGAAGAAATGCGGCGTTAAAAAGACGGTGATGCTGACAGGTGATGCTCGTCCCGTAGCCGAAGCCGTGGCGGCGTCTTTAGGGATTGATGAAGTATACAGCGAGCTGCTGCCTGCCGACAAAGTGCGGAAAGTCGAAGAGTTGCTGCATGGCGAAAAGGTGAAAGCAAAAGTAGCATTTGCCGGAGACGGCATCAATGACGCGCCTGTACTGCGGCGTGCCGATATCGGCATCGCCATGGGTGCGATGGGTTCTGACGCAGCTATTGAAGCTGCCGATGTCGTGCTCATGGATGACGATCCTTTAAAAATTTCGACGGCTATCGGCATATCTCGGAAATGCCTGCGCATCGTTTATGAAAATATCTACTTTGCTATCGGCGTAAAAGCATTATGTCTCGTTCTCGGCGCCGTCGGTATTGCCAACATGTGGCTGGCTATATTTGCTGACGTCGGCGTTATGATTCTGGCGGTACTGAATGCGATACGCACGTTGTTCGTAAAAAAATATACGGATGAAGCCGATTCCGCAGCTCTTGCAGGCGGCAGTGTCATAGAAAATACGTAACAGCACATAGTGCATGAAATTGTATAAAATATGCATAAAAACTTGAAAAACAATAACGTCTGTGCTATGATAAGCACAGACGTTATTGTTTTCTATAGTTTGGAGGATGCATACATTATGAAGCATGTTAATAGTTTCGCCGACTATTCCGAAGAAGAAATAAAGGGAATTATTGCTTTAGCCGAAAAGATAAAGCAAAATCAACAGGCGTACGCACATATTTTGGTGGGGAAAAAGCTATATACATTATTTGAAAAAACGTCGAACCGTACCTATCTGTCTTTTGCCATCGGCATGGAAGAACTGGGAGGCCGCCACTATAACCAGAAATGGTCCGACAGCAATTTTACGATCGGCGATTTGGGCAGCGAAGTCCAATACGTATGCCGCAATGTGGACTGCATTATGGGGCGGTTTAAAAAAGCGGAAACGACGGCTGCGTTTTTGGAAAATGCCACGGTTCCTGTTATTAACGGCTGCGACAATACGTTCCATCCGACGCAGGCGTTGGCGGACATGATGACACTCCATGAAAAGACAGGGCGTTTTGATGTAAAAGTCTTATATATAGGCGCAAAAAATAATACGTACAACTCGCTGAGCGAAATCGTTTCCAAACTGGGCGGCATGATGTACGGCCTGACTCCCATCAGCCAGGTTATGGCCGTAGGCGATGCGTTTTATGATACCTTAAAACAAACGGGGCATTATATTGAATTACCGGCAGATATATCTCCGGAAGAATTAAAGAAGATTGCCGCATCTGTCGATTGCGTGTATACGGATACGTGGGTAGATATGGAATTTTTCACGAATCCTGCATATGCGGAAAAGAAAGAGAAGATTATCAATAAGATGATGCCGTATCAGATTAACGATGACCTGTTGGGAGATTCCGATGCGATGGTATTCCACGATATGCCGATTCATCCCGGGTATGAAATTTCCCGCGCCATGATGGAAAAACACATGGAAACGATATTGGATGAAGCGGAAAACAGGCGTCATGCCGAAAAAGGCCTGCTGGTGTACTTGATCACAGGTTCGCTGGATTGGTAACAGATGAAGTTCAAATAATATAATACATATGCGCTTTTGGGCAGTATTCCCTTACGGTACGGGCTCAAAGGCGCATTGTATTTTAGGCAGGGTTCCGTTTCACGGCTCGACAACAGGGCGTATTTTTGGTAGGGTATAGGTGTATGAAAGAGCAAAGGAGGCATTTTATGAGAATATTGGTAGCAATGCAAGTGAATGATGAGCATAAACTCTGGCTGGAAGATGCGGCGGAAGGAAATGAAGTCGTTTACTGGCCTGTCGAAGGTTTGGTGCATGCGCAAGTTTCCGATGATGAACTGGCAAAGGCCGATGTGATAATCGGCAATGTCGTGCCCAAGCAGTTGTGCCGTGCAGAGAAGCTGCGGTGGGTTCAGCTCGGAAGCGCCGGTGCAGATGCGTATTGCCGGCCCGGTATATTGCCGGACGGCGTTATCCTGACCAATGCGACCGGCGCCTATGGACTGGCTATTTCCGAACATATGATGAGTCTGACATTGGCGATGATGAAACATCTGTATGCCTATTACGATCATCAGAAAAACGGAGTATGGCATGACGAAGGGCAAGTATTATCTGTGTATGGACGAACGGTCCTTGTTATCGGATTCGGCGATATTGGACGGCAGTTCGGGCGCCGTATGAAAGCGATGGGCGCGCATGTTATCGGCATTCGCCGCCGTTCGGGCAGCGTGCCGCCGGAAGCCGATGAAATGGGTTCGATGAGCCGTCTCGACGAGTATTTGGCGAAAGCGGATATTGTGGCGCTGAGCCTGCCGAACACGCCGGAAACGTATCATTTATTTGATAAAGATCGGTTTGCGGCGATGAAGAAAGGTTCCTATTTTATCAATGTGGGCCGCGGCAGCAGCGTCGTACAGGCTGATTTGTGCCAAGCCGTGCAAAGCGGCCACTTAGCAGGTGCTGCCGTTGACGTGACCGATCCGGAACCGCTTCCTGCAGATGATCCTATGTGGCGCACGCCGGGGATTTATATTACGCCTCATGTATCCGGCGGGTATCACCTGCAGGCTACGCATGACGCTATTATCCGAATTGCCGCCGCCAATTTAAGACGCTTTATCCATGGCGAACCGCTGGAAAATATCGTTGATTTAGCAACGGGATATAAACAGTAAAAATAAGTACAAACCGGTTAAAGAACAGTACCTCCCTTGCCTGCGCACCGTGTGCGCGGGATAACAAGGGAGGTGTTTGTTTAATACCAATTAAAATGCGCCAATTATTAAAGAATAAATTGGCGCGTACGTTTATCGGTATTCTATTTTTTCCGTATGACGGGAATGATTTTTATTCCGGCAGCAGATAACTTTGCTTTTCCATTCGTCATATTGATTGCCGTGTCAGCAAAAGAGACGTACTGTTCTTGCGGAATGTGTAAGGTAAACGCTACCGAATCGGAAAAAGCGCGGTCGGCAATCATAATATTTTTTTGTGCGCACAGCCTTTCTATGCTGCTGATGAAGGAATAGGGCGCGGTTACGGAGACAATTGCGTAGGGCCTGTAGTCTGCAATAGCGGCTTTTTCAAGGCCGGAAGCAACGGCTTGGCTGTAGGCGCGTATGAGGCCGCTGGCGCCAAGCTTGGTGCCGCCGAAGTAACGGGTCACAACAGCCAATGTATTGGTGACGCCGTTTTTTTTCAGCGTTTCCAACATGGGCCTGCCGGCAGTACCGGAAGGTTCGCCGTCGTCGCTTGATTTCTGCAGCGCTCCGTCCGTGCCGATTTGATAGGCATAGCAATTATGGGTGGCATCCCAATATTGTCTGCGCAGCGATTCGATATAAGCGGCGGCTTCCGATTCATTTTTTACTTCCTGAAGTGTTGTGATAAAGCGGGATTTCTTTATGATTAATTCGGTTTGGGAACGGCCGTAAACGGAGGTGATGAAAGAAGATGCCATAGTATACCCTTTCTTTGGCGGCTATTTTTTCTTTAATCATATCCTGTTTGGAATGATTTTGCAATCATTCACCCGTTTCTTCGCCGCAATCTTCAATATTCAGCAATGTTTCGATCGCTTTTTGTTTCGGCAGCGGCAGTGCATGGATTGCCCGGATAATGAGGCTGTCTTTTTTTGTAATGGACGTACAGTCATGATAGTCGGCATTTTTTTCCTTTGCACAGGAGCAGAACATGCCGGGTTTTCCGATCAAGAGGCAAATAGGTATTTGAAAATAATCGGACATTTTGAGCAATACGGAAATATCCGGTGAATAAAGTCCTGTTTCCCATGAATATACGGCTTGCTTAGACATACCGAACAAGGCGCCGAATTCTGTTTGCGTGAGACCTTTTTGTTTGCGGTAAAATCTGATTTCTTCTCCTAATGTCATGATAAGGCGCTCCTGGTTTGTCACCATAGTATTTTAATCCGTATTTCATTATAAGATGAAAAAAGATTGGAGTCAACTAAAAGACGCTGCTTTATAATACCGGGATAATTTGTCCAATACGCAGCGGCAGGAGATGTTTTACCGGCGAAATTATACTATGCATGAATAATGCATAAATTTATTTTCATCGGAATGATCGGCACGATAATGTACTGCGGAGAATAGTACGAGAATGAAAAGTAAGATTTTATAAAGAAAAAAAGGCCTGCAGCAGATGGATTAACTCTTTTTGGTCATCGGCTCCCATGAGTTCGCGCGCCGAATGCATGGCCAAAATAGGGATGCCGATATCCATCGTCCTGACAGGGAGGTTGGCCGATAGAAGCGAGCCCAGCGTAGAACCGCCGGGCATGTCCGAGCGATTTACAAAACGCTGGCAGGGTACTCCGGCTTGACGGCACAATGCGATAACGGCTGCGGCGGCTTCGGCGTCTCCGGCATAGGACTGGCCTGCGGCTGTTTTCAGCGCGACGCCTTTTCCGAGAACAGGCGCGTTTGCCGGATCGTATTTTTCCGGAACGTTGGGATGCAGGGCATGGGCTACGTCAACGGATAGGATAAATCCGTCGGCCAGGGCGGTGCGGTATGTTTCGCCGCTGCAGCCCAGACTGGCGTAGATATTCTGCAGGACTTGGGGAAACAGCAGCGAAGCGGCGCCTTGTTTTGTGCGGCTGCCGACTTCTTCATTGTCAAACAGGGCGATGACGTTTGTGCCGTCATTGCCTACACTGCTGCAGAGACTGGTTATGCAGGCAAACACCGAAGTAAGGTTATCCAGGCGCGGAGAAGAGAAAAACTCGCCGTTCAGGCCGAGGCGGGCGCCTTCTTCACAAATGTATACGGTCAGCTCGTACGATAATATATCTTCCGGCGCCGCCTTGCATTCTTCTGCAAGAAAATGTTGGAAAAATGAAGAAGGAGAGTCGGAATTAACCAGCGTCATGACAGGGAGCATGTCTTTCTGCGGATTAAGGGCGGTTCCGTCGTTTGCGCTGCGGTTCATATGGATGGCCAGTCTGGGAATTGTTAAAAGCGGCCGGGCGGCGTCAATAAGACGTACTTGGGGATGAAACGGATCGCTTCCGGCTAAGGCAACTTTACCGGCTACGGATAAGGGGCGGTCGAGCCATGAATCACGAATCATCCCGCCGTATATTTCGACATTCAGTTTTCCGTAGCCTTTGAAAGGCATGGCGGCTGCTGGTTTGACCGACAGGCTGGGAAAGTCGGTATGCGCTGCGGCAATGCGAAGATGCGCCAGGGGGTTATCGCCCAGTACGAATGCAAAAAGACTGGAGCCGTAAATAGATACGTAGTAAGCGCTGCGGGGATGCAGCTGCCATGGTTCGTCCCAGCGCAGTTCCTGGAAACCGGCATCGGTCAATAAGCTGGCGCTGGTTTTGACGGTATGGTAAGGTGAGGTTGATGTTCTGATAAAAGATTGCAGCTGCTGTATTGCATGATTTGTTTCAGAGGTCATATAACGGCCCCTCCTTTAATTGTGTCATGTACAAAATATGTTTTATTATACCATAAAACGGACAGGCGATAGAAAAATAAAACAGGCTGTGCGCGCACAAGAAGAAGTTGAAAACATGTATACACTCAGTTTGAAAAAATTTTATACAGAATAGGAGGCAATTAGTGATTATGCTCATAACTAAAAATTAAGAAGATAAAAATATAAAACTCGTTAATTTTTAGTGATAATAAATAAAATGTCCATTGACATAAAGGAATGAACGGCGATATAATTTATTTGCACTTTATATATTTTTTATATATTTTTTATATTTCAAACATACAAAATCATGTAACTTGGCATAAGGTGTGTTTGAAAGCAGCAGATGTCTCTGTGCGGAACCCGGCGGGGAACAGGGACAGGAAGAAGCAAGTATTTAAAATGAGGTGATTGGTTATGAGTGATCAAAATGCAAGAGTAGTACATGAGGAATTGGAGCGTGGTTTGCAGGAACGGCATATTCAGTTAATCGCCTTGGGAGGCGCTATCGGCGTCGGCCTGTTTTTAGGTTCGGCGTCGGCAATTGAAAAAGCCGGTCCCGCCGTCGTTGTGGCGTATATGATCTGCGGCCTTGCCGTATTTTTTGTCATGCGGGCCATGGGTGAATTGGTTGTCGAATATCCCGTATCAGGATCCTTCAGCGCCCATGCCTATCAGTTTTTAACCCCGCTGGCAGGATATATTTCCGGTTGGAATTATTGGTATTTTTGGATCGTTACCTGTATGGCGGAAATTACGGCTGTCGGCGTATACGTGCATTTTTGGCTGCCGGATTTGCCCCAGTGGATTACATGCCTCATCGCGTTGGCTTTGATGACGACAGCCAATATGATTTCTGTTAAGGCTTACGGCGAATTTGAATTTTGGTTTGCCTTGATTAAGATTATTACGATTATTTTCCTGATTTTTACCGGCGCAGGAATGATTTTCTTTGGATTTGGAAATGACGGCATTGCTATTGGTCTCAGCAATTTGACGGCGCACGGAGGATTTTTCCCTAATGGCTGGGGCGGCGTATTCGGTACGCTGGTCATGATCACGTTTGCTTATGTCGGTATTGAAGTCATCGGCGTTACGGCCGGCGAAGCCCATAATCCGGAAAAAACGCTGTCTGCGGCTATTGACAAGGTATTATACCGGATACTTTTATTTTATGTATTGGCGCTGCTGGTTATCATGGCTATTTATCCGTGGAACCAGCTGGGGCATCAGGGAAGCCCCTTTGTCATGGTCTTTGAAAAGCTTGGCATCAGCGGAGCGGCGCATATTATTAACTTCGTGGTCATTACGGCGGCGTTGTCATCCTGTAATTCCGGTATTTACAGCACAGGCCGCATGCTGTACAATCTGTCTCTCCAGGGAAAAGCCCCCAAGGCTCTGGGAGTCGTCAGCTCCCATAAGGTTCCGTACCGTGCCATTTGGGTTTCCGTAGTCTTTATGCTCATTGGCGTTGCTTTGAACTATTTCATTCCGTCGGAAGTATTCGTCGTCGTTACTTCTATCAGCTGTTTTGCCTGTTTGATTACGTGGAGCTTGATCTTGTTCAGCCAGATGCGGTATCGTAAATCCGTCGGCCCTGAGGGGATAGCGAAAATCCGGTATAAAATGCCGTTTTCTCCTTACTCCAATTATGTAACATTGGCATTTTTCCTCGTTGTGGTTATATCTGCCGCTTTCGATCCGGGCACGCGTATCGCTATTTTTGCAACGATTATCTGGCTTATTCTGTTGCTGGCAGTATACTACGGCACCGGCGTACATAAAGCCGAACGAATTGAATTTGCCCACTATAAGGGCGATGCCGCCGATCCGTCGAATAAATAATTCATCAGATAGTGAATAGGGCGAATGCTGTTTGTAAATCGCCCGAGCTTAGTCTATAATAATGGTAAAAAAAATGCGGGAAAGCGGTTGTTGTATCTGCAGAGGCGCGGCCGCTGTTTCGCACGCGGAAAAGGCGGAGGATAGCTGATATGGATACGTTGCAGGTTACAGGGAACTTCACCAAACGGCCCGTATGGGCGGAGATCGATTTGGACGCCGCGGCAGGCAACATGCGGCACATACGTCAGGTTGTAGGCTCCAAGCCGCTGATTACGGCTGTCGTAAAAGCAAATGCTTATGGTCACGGAGCAGTGGAACTGGCTCGCGTCTTCTTGGCTAACGGCGCTGACAGGCTGGCCGTTGCCAATCTTGATGAAGCGGTAGAATTGCGGCAGGACGGGATAACGGCCCGTATCGTCATTTTAGGCCATACGGACGGACGGCGGGCAGAAGAATTGATTACTTACGGCGTAGATGCCGTTGTGTTTCACTATGAAGATGCAAAATTAATTTCCGAGGAAGCCGTGCGGCAAGATCAAACGGCTAAACTGCATATTGCCGCCGATACGGGAATGGGGCGCATTGGGTACAGACCGTGCGAAGAAAGCATTGCAGAAATAAAAAAAATAGCGGCGCTGCCCAATGTTGTCCTGGCCGGGTTATTTACGCATTTTGCCGTAGCCGATATGGCCGATGAAGAGAGCGTCCGCTTTACGGAAGAACAGTATGAAAAGTTCACGTGGTTTTGCCGGCGTCTGGAGAAAGAAGGCGTGACTGTTGAAGTACGGCATTGCTGCAACAGCGCCGGCACGCTGGAGTATCCTGATTTTCATTACGATATGGTGCGCCCCGGAATCGTCCAGTACGGCTACGAGCCTTCCGATGCAGTAAAAAGCAGAACCTTTGTTCCGCAGCCGGTCATGTCTCTGCGGTGCTGCGTATCCCATGTCAAAGTCATTGAGCCGGGCGATACGGTCAGCTACGGCCGCCATTTTGCAGCTGACAGGCCGACGAAGATTGCCACGCTTCCCATCGGTTATGCCGATGGATATCCCAGGCTGCTGTCCAGTCGCGCTGAAGTATTGATTCACGGCAGGCGTGTCCGCCAAGTAGGCAATGTGTGCATGGATCAATGCATGATTGACGTGACGGATGTCCCTGATGTTCGTGTCGGCGATGAAGTTGTCTTGTTCGGCTCGCAGAAAGACACCGTTATCCCCTTGGAAGAATTGGCCGGCTTGGTAGGGACGATTGACCATGAAATTCTCTGCAATATTAACCGCCGCGTTCCCCGCGTGTACGTACAGGGCGGCAAAGTTGTGAAACGGAAAGAATATTTATTCCGGTAAAAACAATCGGAGCCATATGTCGTTTCGGAACCAAAGAAGCTTTTATCCTGTGTTAAATAGGATTGGGCTATAGAGAAATAGGGTATGTATTTCATGTGTTTCGTCAGAGAGGTGAATCATTATGAATTGGGAAACCAAAACGGCTTCTAATGTCAGCCGGATTAAGCCGTCAGGCATTCGGAAATTTTTTGACATTGCAGCACAGGTTAAAGGCGTTTTGTCGCTGAGCATCGGCGAACCGGATTTTTCGGCGCCGGAAGCGATCCGGCAGTCTATGAAAGATAGTCTGGATCGCGGTGAGACGAGCTATACGGCCAATTCCGGCATACTTGAACTGCGGCAGGCTATTTCCGAGTATTTTTCGGCTCACTACGGCGTCGTTTACGATCCTAATGACGAGATACTGGTTACGGTCGGCGTCTCTGAAGGATTGTCCATGGCATTGCTTGCTTTTACGGAACCGGGCGATGAAGTGCTGGTTCCCGACCCTGCTTATGTAGCCTATCCGGCGGCAGTAGAACTTGCTGGCGGAAAACCGGTCTTTGTCCGGACATATCCGGAACATGACTTCAAGCTGATGGTTGAGGCGCTGGAACAAGCCGTGACGCCGAAAACGAAAGCCCTTGTCATCGGCTATCCGAATAATCCGACCGGCACCGTCATGACAGAGGAAGAATTGCTTCCTATTGCAGAATTTGCTGAAAGGCATGATTTGATTGTCCTGACCGATGAAATATACTGCGAATTAGTATATGGCGGCATAAAATTCACGTCTTTTGCCAAATTGCCGGGTATGCGTCAGCGTACTGTCGTATTTAACGGCTTTTCCAAAGCGTGGGCGATGACAGGAATGCGCCTTGGATATATATGCGCGCCGCGGGAAGGGTTAGCGCCGATTTTGAAGCTTCATCAATATGCCATTATGTGCGCCAATACGCAGGCGCAGATAGGCGGCATTACGGCTCTTAAAAACTGCGATGCCGAAGTTGAAGCGATGCGCAGGGAGTATGACCGGCGCCGCAAAGTTATTTATCAGGGACTGCGCGGCATGGGGCTTCCTGTATTCGAACCGAAAGGAGCGTTTTATATCTTTCCGGATATCCGCTGCACCGGCATGACATCGGGAGAATTCTGCGAAAAACTTGTGCAGGAAGAAAAAGTTGCCGTTGTTCCCGGGTCGGCTTTCGGCGATAACGGAGAAGGTTTTGTGCGGATTTCTTATGCAGCCAGCATGGAAACAATTGAAGAAGCGCTGAAACGGATGGCGCGGTTTGTCGGCAAGTACCGGCAGTAAGCAGCGTACCGCAGCTTTACCGGTTCATCAAAGTAAGTCCCCTGTAAAACAGGCGGGCTTACTTTTTTGTGTATAATGCCGGTATTTCCCGGCCTGCTGCGGAATAGGCGCAGTGGACAAGGCGGCGCGCACAGCGGAACAGACGGCAGGATTTTTGTTGAAACCGTCGGCGGCAACTCATCGGAGGAAGGAGAGAAAACCGGCGGATCCGGCGCGATTCCGGCATTTACAGGAAACTATTGTAATTTTTATAATCTATGGGGTATAATGTATAATTGAATATAAATATGTATCATTCTTGTAATTGGAGGGCTTGTTCAGTGTTTGATAAAATAATGCAGAGATTACTCGGCAATAATACAGAACGTGAATTAAAAAAAATGTGGCCCATTGTTCGAAAAATCAATGAGCTGGAGCCGGAATTAGCCGCGTTAAGCGATTCGTCGCTGCAGGAAAAGACGTTTGCTTTTAAACGCCGGTTAAGCGAAGGAGAAACGCTGGACGACATATTGCCGGAAGCTTTTGCTGTCGTGCGGGAAGCTTCGCGCCGTGTTCTTGGCATGAGGCATTTTGACGTGCAGCTGTTGGGCGGTATTGTTCTGCATCGCGGCGATATAGCCGAAATGAGAACCGGCGAAGGGAAAACGTTGGTTGCTACCTTGCCGGTTTATTTGAATGCGCTGACGGGAAAGGGCGTTCATGTCGTTACTGTCAATGATTATCTGGCAACGCGCGACAGCGAGGAAATGGGGCAGATTTATAAATTTCTCGGCATGTCCGTCGGTCTGATCGTACATGATTTGACATACGATCAGCGCCGCCGTGCGTATAATTCCGATATTACATACGGAACGAACAACGAATTCGGGTTCGATTATCTTCGTGACAATATGGTTATCAGCAAAGAACAGATGGTGCAGCGTCCGCTCAATTTCTGCATTGTCGACGAAGTAGACTCTATCCTTATCGATGAGGCGAGAACGCCGCTGATCATTTCCGGGCCGGGGGAAAAATCTACGGATTTATATTATACGCTGGCGAATATTGTCAGAACCTTCGATAAAGAAGATTATACGATGGACGAAAAGCAGAAGACGATTGCTCCGACGGAAAGCGGCGTTGCAAAAGTTGAAAAGATGCTCGGCATAAAAAATATGTTTGATAACGACCATCTTGATCTGAATCATTTGGTTATTCAGGCTCTGCGGGCGCGTTTTATGATGCACCGTGATAAGGATTACGTTGTCAAAAACGGCGAAATCGTCATTGTCGATGAATTTACGGGCCGTCTTATGTTCGGCCGCCGGTACAGCGACGGGCTGCATCAGTCCATCGAAGCGAAGGAAAAGGTAAAAGTGCAGGGAGAAAGCAAGACGCTGGCGACGATTACGTTCCAGAACTATTTCCGCATGTATGAAAAACTCTCCGGCATGACCGGCACGGCAAAAACAGAAGAAGACGAATTTAATAAGATTTATAAACTGGATGTATACGTTATTCCTACGAATAAGCCGTCTGTGCGTAAAGACCTTCCCGATGTCATTTATAAGACGAAACACGCAAAATACCGTGCAGTCGTCCGCGAGGTGAAAAAACGCCATGAAACAGGCCAGCCTATTCTCGTCGGCACGACGTCCATCAGCCAGTCTGAAATTATCAGCCAGCTTTTGAAAAAAGAAAACATTATCCATAACGTGCTGAATGCCAAGTACCATGAAATGGAAGCGGAAATTATCAAAGATGCCGGACAGATGAACATGGTCACGATTGCGACTAACATGGCCGGCCGAGGCACGGATATCAAGCTTGGAAAAGGCGTGCCCGAACTGGGCGGCCTTATGATTATCGGTACGGAACGGCATGAAAGCCGCCGCATTGACAATCAGCTGCGCGGCCGTGCCGGGCGGCAGGGCGATCCGGGAACGACGCAGTTCTTCTTATCGCTGGAAGATGACCTCATGCGCATATTCGGCTCGGAAAATATTTCTAAGTTTATGGATAAACTGGGCATGGAAGAAGATGAGCCGATTACGCATTCCATGATTACCCGATCCATTGAAAAGGCGCAGAAAAAGGTGGAAGGGCATAACTTCGAGATTCGTAAATATGTCCTTGAATATGATAACGTAATGAATCAGCAGCGTGAAGTTTTATACGGCCAGCGCCGGCAGGTGCTGGTAGCGGAATCGCTCCGCGATACGATTCTCGGCATGGTCGATGATATTATTATGGACGGATTGGATAAATATGCCGATGAAAAATTGTATCCGGAAGAATGGGATTTTGCCGGCCTTCTTGCGCAGATGGAACAATATTTTGTTCCGAAAGGCTTGACGACTGCAGAAGAATTGGAAAATTTAAGCCGCATTGAAGTCCAGGAAAAATTCAGAGAGATTGCCGTCACTTTGTATGATGACCGGGAAAAGGAAATCGGCGCCGAAACGATGCGGGAACTGGAAAAGGCGATTATGCTGCGCGTCGTCGACAGTAAGTGGATGGATCATCTCGATGCGATGGATGCGCTGAAAGAAGGAATTAATCTGCGGGCGTACGGACAGAAAAATCCGTTGGTCGAATACAAATTTGAAGCGTATGAAATGTTTGAAGAAATGATCGATTCGATTAAGCGGACTGTTGTTACCTTCCTCTACCATATTCAGGTAACGTACAGCAAACCGGTGCCGAAGGCGGAAGATCGGCTTCAGAGCGCGACGGAAGTGCATAAAGAGAGCAAACCGGTAAGCCGTGAAGACATTGAACGGGAGGAAGCGCGCCGGGCAAAACAGCAGTAAGTACATGAAATTAAGTATTAACATATAAATTTTGTAATATAATCTGATGAAACTTAGTCGACTGAAAGATGGTGATACTTGTGCTATTGGAAGAGTTGAAAAAACCCTTGGAAGACCTGCAGAATAGAATACAAGAAATCGGGGATTCACTTTAGCTTGCCCCGCAAAGAAGAACGGATTATGAACCTAGATATGCAGATGAGCGATCCCGATTTCTGGAACAACCCGGAGAAAGCCAAGATGATTTCACAGGAAGCGACGCAGCTGAAAGCAGAAGTTGAAGGGCATAAACAGCTGGTTCAGCAAGTTCAGGATGTACGCGACTATCTGGACATGGCGCTGGAAGACGGAGACGCGTCGCTGGCCGGCGAAATTGAAAAGCAATATGAAGATTTGGTCAAAGATGTGGAAAAACGGGAAATCGTCCTTCTCCTCTCCGGCGAGTATGATACATGCAACGCCATTGTCACGTTCCATGCCGGCGCAGGCGGAACGGAAGCGCAGGATTGGGCGCAGATGCTGATCCGCATGTATATGCGGTGGGCTGAACGGAACGGTTATGCCATTACGGTGATGGATATGCAGCCCGGCGATGAAGCCGGTATTAAAAGTGCTGCTTTTTCCATTGACGGGGAGTATGCTTACGGGTATTTGAAGTCGGAAAAAGGCGTGCACCGTCTTGTGCGCATTTCTCCTTTCGATGCGGCGGCGCGGCGCCATACGTCGTTTACGGCCGTTGATGTTATGCCTGAACTTCCGGATGACGTGGAAGTGGAAATTAATATGGACGACGTCCGCGTCGATTATTTCCGGGCGTCCGGCGCCGGAGGCCAGCATGTCAATAAGACAAGTTCCGCTGTCCGCATGACACATATTCCGACAGGCATCGTAGTTCAATGCCAGAATGAACGCTCGCAGCTTCAGAACAAAGAAAGGTGCCTGAAATACCTGCGGGCTAAGCTCTTCGAGCTGGAAAGAGAAAAGCAGGAAAAAATAAAAGCCGAAATCGGCGGCGTCCATCAATCGATTGAATGGGGAAGCCAGATTCGTTCCTATGTATTTCATCCGTATAATTTAGTCAAAGATCACCGTACCGGCGTGGAAACGGGAAATACCCAGGCCGTTATGGATGGTGATTTGGATATGTTTATTGAAGGGTATTTACAGCAGGAAAAAGAAAAAAAGATCCTGAGACAGGAAGTATAAATGAAAAGAATACTTATACTTGCAGTTATTGCAGCGGCGGTACTGATCGGTCTCAATGCCGGCGCGCCGAAAATAGCGGAAATAGCGCTCCATCAAACGTTGTCTCAGAAAATGGACTTGCGGCCCGAAGCTGTTGCGGTAAACGCTTCGCCCGGCATCAAAGCGTTCTTGGGAGAGGTGGACAGTATCAGCGTTCACGGAGAACGTTTCCGTATCGGCGGGTTATTGTTCGACCGGTTTGACTGTGATCTTCAAGGCGTACAGTTTGCTCCGCTGCACCTGTTGCTGCAGCAGCAGGTGTCTGTCGTCCATGCGGAAAGCGGAGAATTGTCGGCGTCCATGCAATGTGAGGAACTGCGCAATTTCCTGCTGGAGAAAATTGACGATCTGTCTGAGGCGACCGTTACTGTCAGCGGCGATGCACTGGAAATCCAGGGGACTGGCAAGTTAGGCGGAATTGTGAAAACAAAAGCTGCCGTGCGGGGTCGGTTCGGCATGGAGAGGAAAAAGCTGATGTTCATTCCTGAACATCTTTCCGTCGAAGGATTCGGGATCCGGTACAGGAGCAGCCGCATCGGCAAAGTTGAAGTATATGATTTCGGCGAGTTTCCTTTGGGAATTGTTCCCGACAGCGTGACGTTTGACGGGGACAGACTGACGATACACGGAACAGCCGGTAATTCATAAATAAGGTGAATGTAATGAAAGAACGACACAAATACAGCAAAGTGATATTGGTATGCGCCGTTTTGGCAGGGTTGCTTTGTTCCATATACTTGTGCATTCAGCGGTATTATGTAGAGGAACGGACCATGACGGTTGAGCAGGCGCTGGATTACGATGCTGTCACCGCCATGTTGCGAAATGATGGGTATAATACGGACGAAGCCTTGGAAAAATTCCGCCAGGCCGGCATAACAAGCTTTACCATATATGATACGACGTTGAACAAGCTGGCTCAGCGCGGCGATATAGCGCTCATTACCCGGCTTGAGGCAACGTTCTTTTATCCCCAGCTTCAATCGCTTGATCTGTCCTATGATTATTATATGATTGGCAAGCCGAAGAACGAACCGGATGATTACTTTGACGAAGTGCAGGAAGGGCTGGCCAGCCGTATAGGCAGGGAAAATGCCGCTGTTGTCGATGATCCTCAATACCGGATTTTAGGTATCCGGGGCATGATGCCGAATTTGGGCGATATGAACGTAGGAATCATGACAGCAGACGCCAACCGCATTGCCGGACAGGGCTTTCGCGTTATTTTGCGGCCGACCAATTACAGCGATGTGACGTTGGAACAAATTGACCAATTTTTCCGCAGAGCCGGCGCTGTCAAAAATGTGTCCGGCATTATGTTCGTAGGAAAAGAAGTTCTCGGCTACAAGCCTGATGAAGCGCAGCGCCGTCTTACCATGGCCGCCGTGGCAGAGGAAATGAAAAAACGCGGCTGGGCGCTGTACATGATTGAAGCGGCGAACCAGCTTCAGTATGACCGGCAGGAAGGATTATACGAATTGGTTGATCTGCTTGATTATCGTGCCGTACGTTCTTATGCCATGTCGAAAGAGGAACTGACGAAAATCACGCCGGATGAAGCGGTGATGCGCTACTACATCAGTGATCTGGAGCGAAATGTCCGCGTGAATTTGTATCCGCTGTACCCAAATCCTCTTCACGGCATGGATTTGACGGAAACGAATTTAGATTACATTTCCAAGACGTCTCAGAAGCTCCGTGACCGCGGATATTCTTTGGACGCTGCTTCCGTTATGGAAAGATATTACCCTAATGCCGTACTAGCTGCCATCGTTGCCATTGCGGCAATTTGCGGCTTTGTTTTTACACTGAATCTCTTTGTGCCGCTGTCTGAGCGGATGAATTACATGCTTGCGGCAGCTGCGGTCCTTGTCGGTGCCGGCGGGACTATATGCGTTTCCGGGCCGCTGTTTCTCCAGGTTATGGCTGTTGGCTGCGCCGTGACGGCGCCGACGGCGGCAATGCTCATTTTGCTTGACCATTGGAAAGCAAAACCTATTGATGCGCCGCTGGGATACGGAAAGGTTCTTCGCGACGGCGCTGCCGGTCTTGTCTGCGTTGCTACTGTTGCTATGATTGGCGGTCTTTTTATCGCCGCTATGCTGGGAAATATCCGATTCTTCATGGAATTTGACTTTTACCGGGGCGTGAAGCTGACATTCCTGCTGCCGCTGATCCTGGTGGCTGTCGGCTACTTGATGCGCTTTCCCTTGTGGGGAAAGATTCTGTCTTCTCCGGCTGATTTTCTTTCCTTTACGAAATATTTTTTCAATATTCCCATAAAAATGGGGACGCTTATGGTTGTTGGCATAGTTGCCGTAATTGCAGTCATTTTCGTTGGGCGTAGCGGACATACGGCCGGCGTTCCCGTTCCTGATTTTGAAATAGCTCTGCGCCGTTTTTTGGAAAATGCCATGTATGCGCGGCCTCGGGAAAAAGAATTTTTTATTGGCCATCCGGCATTTTTCCTGATGGTTGCTGCGTTATACAGAAAATGGCCGCAGATACTTCATTTTTTTCTCGTTATTGCGGCAACGATCGGCATCGGATCGATGGTGGAAACATTTGCCCATATCAGAACGCCCTTTCTCATGTCTTTTGTACGGGGCATTGACGGGCTGATCCTGGGCATGATTATTGGCGTATCCTGTATTTTTGGATTGGCGGTGCTGCAGTATATTACGGCCTGGCTGGGAAAGCAGGTGAACCGTTGTGAGTAATATCGTCATTTCCGGGTATTACGGCTTTGCCAATGCCGGCGACGAGGCGATGCTGGCCGCCATTGTCGGCACTTTGAAGGATGTAATGCCTGATGCGGATATTACCGTTATTACGGGAAACAGGGCAATGACGAGGCAGAATCACAACGTAAAGACCGTTCATCGGCTGAATTTTTTCGGTATCGCAGCGGCTGTGCGCCGCTGTGATATTCTTATCAGCGGCGGCGGCAGCTTGCTCCAGAATGTAACGAGCACGCGCAGCTTGTACTATTATTTGCTTATCATGGGCATCGCTTTGTTTTTTCACAAGCCGGTCATGCTGTACGCTCAGGGAATCGGCCCTATCCGAGGCAAAAGAGCGCGCTGTTCCGTGCGGGATATTCTGCAGCGCGTGACCGTTATCGGCGTCCGCGACAGTGAATCAAAACAAGAACTGGCTGCGTTGGGAGTGACGGCGCCGCCGGTTCATGTGACGGCCGATGCCGTATTATCCATGCATCCTGTCGATAGAAACATAGGTTTTTATTTGCTGAAACAAGCCGGCGTTACCGGGATTCGCAGGCGTATCGGCATTGCCGTGCGCAATTGGCAGGGCATGACGAGGTATAAAGCGGAAATTGCCAAAGCAGCTGATGAACTGCAGCGGATTTTTGACGCGCGCATTATTTTCATTCCCATGCAGTATCCCGCCGATGTATCGGCAGGCGAAGACATTGCCGCTTTGATGGAAACGGAATCCACCGTTTTGAAGGGAGAATACAGCACCGTAGAGTTTATGTCTCTCATGGGCTGTATGGATGTGGTCATTGCCAACCGCCTCCATGCTTTAGTGTTTGCGTCCATTATGGACGTGCCTGTCGCGGCAATTTCTTATGATCCGAAAATCGACAGCTTTATCCAGCTTATCGGTGAAACTGTCTGCGGTTCCGTTGAAAATGTGACGGCGGCGGCGATTATTCATGATGTAAAGAAAAAAGCTGCGGCAGGGAAGATCGCGCCGGGAGTCCGGGCGCGCCTTAATCATCTGCGCCGTCAGTCTCTGCGCAACGCTTATTTGGCGCTGCGTTTGCTCGAAGGGAAAAACAAGCTGCGGGAACGCCTGCAGAACAGAAACACTAGCGGCCGTTAGCGCCGATATCCTATGCTGCGATTGGAAAGAGGTCTTTTATGATAGATTTTAAAGACGTATCAAAAGTATATGCCAATGGCTCCGTTGCCTTAGACCATGTTTCGCTTCATATTGGAAAAGGCGAATTTGTTTTTGTCGTCGGCGCCAGCGGTGCCGGTAAATCGACGCTGATCAAGCTGCTTTCGCATGAAGAATTGCCCTCCCAAGGTTCGGTATTTGTCGGCGAAATAGAGGTCAATAAGCTTCCGAAAAGCAGAGTTCCCTATCTGCGGAGAAAAATGGGCATCGTTTTCCAGGATTTTCGGCTTTTGCCGAATAAAACGGCGGCAGAAAACGTGGCCTTTGCCATGGAAGTCATTGAAATGCCGCGGCGGGTTATTAAGGAACGAGTCCGTGCGGTACTGGATCTGGTAGGACTTTTAAACAAAGCCGATGATCTGCCCCGGAATTTAAGCGGCGGGGAACAGCAGCGCATCGCCATTGCAAGGGCTATCGTCAACCGACCGCTGCTGCTTATTGCCGACGAACCGACAGGTAATCTGGATCCGGAAACATCGCGCGATATTATGGATACGTTTAAAAAGATCAACCACATGGGCACGACTGTTTTAATGGTGACGCATGATAAACAGATGGTGGATATGATGAATAAACGAGTCATAGAAATTGACGGCGGCAAAGTCGTGCGAGATGAACAGAAAGGGGGATACGGCAATGAAGATTAGAACGATGAGATATTTTGCATCGGAAGCGTTTAAGTCTTTTTGGCGGAACAGCTTTATGTCTATTGCGTCCATTGCAACGGTAGCCCTTTCCTTGTTTATTTTAGGCGTATTTACCATTATTGTGGCTAACTTGGATCATTTTGCCGAAAATTTAGAAAGTCAGGTGCAGATCAGTATCTACTTGAAAGAAGATTTGACGACTGACCAAGTGATGAGCGTAGGACGGCGGTTAAAGGCGCTGCCGGATATCGATACGCTGACGTTTACCAATAAAGACCAGGCCATGGAAAAACTGAAAGAACGGATGCAGGATCAGCCGGGAATTTTAGAAGCGCTGGAAGGGAAAAATCCATTGCCCAGTTCGTATGAATTGACGTTTACCAATCCTGAAGCCGTCAAGAAAACAGCCGCTGCCGTTGCCGAATATCCTGAAGTTGAAAGCACGCATTATGGTCAGGAAATTATTGAACAGATTTTTCAAATTACGTCCGTGGTGCGTTGGGGCGGCGTTGCTTTAATTATCTTCTTAACCTTTGCGACGTTATTTATCATTTCCAATACGATCCGGCTGACTGTATTTGCCAGACGCCGTGAAATCGGCATTATGAAATACGTTGGCGCGACAAACTGGTTCATTCGCTGGCCTTTTTTGATGGAAGGCTTATTTCTGGGCTTTATCGGCGGTTTTATTGCCAATTTGCTGCTGTTTCAGTTTTATGAATTCATTACTGTGGAAATCCGAAACTCGCTGGCTTTCCTTCCGCTCGTAAGAATGTATCCCTTTATGTATCATGTAGGGGGAGCGCTTATGCTGATCAGCATGGTCATTGGCGCGATTGGCAGTACGATCTCATTGAAGCGGTATATGAAGGTGTAGGCTATGGTTACGTTTGCGTCACAAAAAAAATATATTGCTGTCATTGCGGCAGCAGCGCTTATCAGCCCCTGCTTTTTAACCTTTGCCGAAGATGAAGATCTGCAGAACCAGCTTGCCGATGTGCAGCAGCAGATGGCTCAGCAGGAACAAAAGATAACTGAAGCCGAAGCCGTCATCGGTAGTGTTTTTGAAAGACTGCGGGTTATCCAGGATGCTCTTAATGCAGCAGAAGCCGAATACAACGCCATTTCCGCGCAGCTTGCCCAAACAGAAGCGCGGATTTCCGATACGCAGGCACGGCTGGAAGAAGCGCAGGCCAGGCTTGATAAACGGATTGAATTGTTCAGCGTCCGCATACGTGATATTTATATGCACGGACAGCTGAATTACCTTGATGTTGTTCTGGGAGCAAAGGATTTTAATGATTTTGCCAATCGGGTCGAATTGCTGCGTCGTGTTATTGCTGCCGATATGGAACTGATTTCCGGTATCCGGGAACAGCGTGACCAAATCCATCAAATGCAGAGGGAACTGGAAGAAGAACGGCAGCGCCAGATAGAATTGAAAAACGAAGCAGAGCAGAAACGAGACGAAATTGAAGAGCATAAGCGGGAGCAGCAGGCTATTCTTTATCAGGCGGAAACGGATAAAGCGACGGCTGAAGCGGCGTACCAGGAGCTGCAGGCTTCATCGGAAGCGATTGCTGAAACGCTTCGTCAACGTGCGGCCGAGCGGGCGGCGGCGCAGCAAGCTGGCGCAGAACCGGCGTACCAGCCTGTCAGCGGTTCCGGCATTATGATGTGGCCCGTCAACGGTATTATCACTTCACCCTATGGATACCGCGTCCATCCTATTTTTGGCTCGACGATTTACCACAGCGGCATGGATATCGGCGTAGATTACGGTACGCCTGTTGCGGCGGCCGACAGCGGCTACGTCGTTGAAGCCGGATGGCTCGGCGGCTACGGCTATGCCGTTGTCATCGATCACGGCAACGGATTGTCGACACTGTATGCACATAACCAGTCATTAGCCGTGTCGGCCGGCGAATCGGTATCGAAGGGACAGGTCATCGCCTATGCCGGATCGACAGGAAATTCCACAGGACCGCATGTTCACTTTGAAGTTCGCGCCTATGGTGATACGGTGGATCCGATGGAATATTTATAAGGAGCGGCCATGAAGGATCGGGTTAAGCGCGTACTGCGCCAAAGCGAACCGTTTGTGCGCTGGATTGCGGCGTCGGCTGCGTCGGTGTTGCTGATTTTAGCGGCCGTATCATATGAATTAACCGGCGATTACATGGGAGTTTTCAAATTTTTCCGTACCATTTCCGTCATTGAAGAGCACTATGCCGGTGCAGTCGATAAAAAAGCGCTGCTGAACGGTGCGATGAAAGGTATGGTCAATACGCTGGGCGATGTTCATTCTTCGTATTTGACCAGTGAGGAAATGAAGCTCTTTACGGAACAAATGACGGCTTCTTATGCCGGCATCGGCGTATATATCGGAGAAACAGAGGACGGCGCCCTTGTGGCCGGCGTGATCGACGGAAGCCCTGCCGGCGAAGCAGGCCTCAAGCGCGGAGACGTTATTCTTTCAATAGACGGGACTGCTGCGGCGGAAATGAAATTAGAAGATGTATCTGCCGCCATCCGCGGACCTGCGGGGACGCAGGTTTCGCTGAAATTACGCCGTGACGGCGCTGACGAAGATATCGTATTGACGCGGCGTGAAATCCACATGCAGACTGTTGCCGGTGAAATGATGGGCCAGACGGATATAGGGTATATCCGCATCGCCATGTTCAGTGAAGGGACTGGGGCGGAATTTGCGAAGGAGTATGAAAAACTCCGCCGGCAAGGAATGAAAAAGATGATCCTTGATCTGCGGAACAATCCGGGAGGGCTGATTGACCAGGCCGCGGCAGTAGCCGCAAAATTTGTTCCTGAAAACAGCGTTATCGTTTCCTATACAGGAAGCGACGGCAAGGAAGAACAATATACTGCGGCAGGAACCGGGGATTTGATTCCGCTTGTTGTTCTGATTAACGAAAATTCAGCCAGCGCTTCGGAAATCATTGCCGGAGATGTGCAGGACATGAATTTGGGGAAGATTATCGGCGTCCGCAGCTACGGAAAAGGCACTGTCCAAGGAGTTTATCCCGTAGCAGCCGGTGATGCCGTTAAAATTACGGTAGCAAAATATCGGACGACGAATGGCCGGTTCGTAGATGGAACGGGCATTGAGCCTGATATTGCCGTCCAGCTGAAACCCGGCGATACGGAAGATTATCAGCTGGAAAAAGCAATGGAAGTACTGGATAATCTATAAAAAGTTGGCAAAATCACTTTACAGAAATTGTTTTTTGCTTTAAAATTTTGTCAGTGCGAAAATTTTATCGGATAGGACAGATAGACAGGAGACATAGTATATGTATGCTGTGTCTCTTTCTGTTATGCGAAGCTGCGGAAAGAAATCTGTGTTTTTGAAGAGGTGAACTATGTTTATAGATAGAGCTAGAATATTCGTTCAATCCGGACGCGGCGGCGACGGAATGAGCAGTTTCAGACGGGAAAAATTTGTTCCGAAAGGAGGCCCTGACGGCGGCGACGGAGGGCGCGGCGGCAATGTTGTCTTGGTTGCGGACGCCAATGTCAATACGTTGGTGGATTTCCGCTATCGCCGCTTGTTTAAGGCGAAAACCGGCGGCAAAGGCGAAGGCAGCAACCGGTACGGCCGCAACGCTGAAGATCTGCGCATTACCGTACCGTTGGGAACCATCGTGAAAGATGAGGAATCGGGACAGGTTATTGCCGATTTAAGCCGTTCCGGACAGGAAGTGATCGTTGCCAAAGGAGGACGCGGCGGCCGGGGAAACTGGCACTTCCGTTCCAGCGCAAACCGGATACCTACGTTTGCCGAGCGGGGCGAACCCGGCGAGGAACGGTGGCTGCGGCTGGAATTGAAAGTCTTGGCTGATGTGGGATTGTTAGGATATCCCAGCGTCGGAAAATCCAGTATCCTCCGCCAAGTATCTGCGGCTCGTCCGGAAGTAGCGGCGTATCATTTCACTACGCTGAATCCTATCCTCGGCGTCGTTGGTTTGAGTGATCACCGCAGTTTTGTTATGGCCGATATTCCCGGTCTTATTGAAGGAGCCAGCGAAGGCGTTGGTCTGGGCCATGACTTCCTGCGGCATATTGAGCGGACGAAGATACTTGTCCACGTTCTTGACATATCGGGTTTGGAAGGGCGCGATCCGATTGAAGACTATGAAAAAATTAACTTGGAACTGAAAAAATACAGCGGGAAATTGGCAGGGAAAAAGCAGATTATTGCAGCAAATAAAATTGATATGCTGGGAGAATCTGATAATTTAGAACGGCTCAACGCCTATATGGCCGCGCGGGGGCAGGAAGTCTATCCCATTTGCGCAGTAACCGGCGAAGGCTTGCATGATCTGATGGAACGGTTGTGGGATTTGGTAGAAGCTTACGAAGAAGAACCGGAAGAAACAACGGACGAGGTAGTTTATAAAGCCGTGAACAAGCCGGATTTTGAAGTTCGGCGCGATGACGACGGCGCCTTTGTCCTTACAGGCGCCCGCATAGAAAACCTCGTATCGATGACTAATTTTGATGACGACCAGTCGCTGCGGCGCTTTCAGCGCATTTGGAGGTATATGGAACTCGATAAGCTGTTGAAAGAAAAGGGGATTCGAGAAGGCAATACAGTTCGTATTTGCACGATGGAATTTGAATATCACGAATAAAGGAGCATATGGTGAATACTAAAGACAAGAAAAAATTGAAAGCTATGGCCAGCCTTATGCCGGCGGTCGTGCAGATCGGCAAGGAAGGATTAAGCAATGCCGTGATTGACAGCGCCAGAGCAGCTATTACGGCGCGGGAACTTATTAAAGTTCATGTGCTGAATAATGCAAATCTCGATACGAAAGAGACGATGGAAGAGCTGGCGGACATGTTAGGCGCCGAATTAGTACAGGTCATCGGACATTACGGCGTATTGTTCAAGAAAAAAGATAAAAAAACGCATTTTGAGTTTATTTCGATGTAAGGTTGGGATAATATGGCCGGCAGCCGCAGTATATTACAGGGAAAACACCGTATTGTCGTCAAAGTCGGTTCCAGTACGCTGACCCATGAAACGGGAAAGCTTAATTACCGCCGCATTGAGCGGCTGGTAATGGATATAGCCGACTTGTCGAATCAAGGGAAAGAAATGACGCTGGTATCATCGGGAGCCGTCAGCGCCGGCATGGGACCGCTGGGACTTTCTTCACGGCCTAAAACGATACGCGAAAAGCAGGCCGTTGCCGCCGTCGGGCAAGGCGTTCTCATGCATACATATGAAAAGATGTTCCGTGAATATGGACAGACTGTGGGACAGGTACTGCTGACGCGCATGGACGCCCAGGACAGGAAAAAATTTATTAATTCACGGAACACGCTGCTGACGATGCTCGGCATGGGGATTATTCCTATTGTTAATGAAAATGACGTTGTTGCCATCGATGAATTCAAAATAGGCGATAACGACACGTTATCTGCCATGGTGAGCAACTTTATTGAAGCTGATTTGCTGATTATTTTATCTGACGTAGATGGTTTGTATATGGCTAATCCGCTGACTCATCCAGAGGCAGAGATCATTCCCCTTGTCACGGAAATAGATAAAAAAATTTATGAAATCTCCGGAGGCGCCGGGTCGTCTATCGGTACCGGCGGCATGTATACGAAAATACAGGCCGCATCTATTGCCACTTCCGCGGGAATTGATATGGTAATTGCATCGGGAAGCGAAGACGGTGTTTTACAGCGCATCTGCCGGGGAGAAGACGTAGGGACCTGGTTTAAGGCCAAAAATTCCAATCTGCACGCCAAAAAAAGGTGGCTCTTGTCCGGAGGAACTCCAAAGGGAACTATTTCCGTCGACGCCGGCTGCCGGAACGCCTTGATTGCGCACGGGTCCAGTCTGCTCCCTATCGGCGTTGTTGCTGTGGAAGGCTGTTTTCATGAAGGCGATATCGTCAATGTAACCTGCGGCGGGCTGATCATTGCCAAGGGAATTGTCAATTATGACAGCGGGAATGTTGATGCGATTAAACAGCATAAGACCGATGATATCAGCCGTATTCTCGGTCATGAAGGCGTATATGAGGAAGTCATTCATCGAGACAATCTTGTTGTTATGCAGTAGGGAGGGAGAGAAATGACGTCAGAAGCTATCATAAAAGCGAGAGCTGCCTGTGAAAGCGTGCAGGACATATCGATGGCTGCATCAGACAAAAAAAACAGGGCCTTAACGTATATGGCCGATGAATTGGAGCGCTGCGCGGCCGATATTATTGCGGCAAACGGCGAAGACTTGTCAGCGGCCGGAAAATCCGGTATGGGCGAGGCCATGCTGGATCGGCTCCGTCTGACGGAAAAGCGGATTTACGATATGGCGGAGGGAGTCCGCCAGATTATCGAATTACCGGATCCGGCAGGCCGGTGTCTGGCTGAATGGGATCGGCCCAACGGGCTTCATATCCGGAAAGTAACGGTTCCCCTGGGCGTTATTGCCATGATATATGAATCGCGGCCGAACGTGACGATAGATGCGGCGGCTTTATGCATTAAATCAGGCAATGCCTGTGTTCTCCGCGGCGGCAGCGAAGCTATCCATTCAAATATGGCGCTTGTTTCTGTTATTAAAAAAGCGCTGGCAGCGGCAGGATTGAATCCCGATGCCGTACAGCTGCTGGAAAACACGGACCGCCGCCTGGTAAAAGAATTATTGACATTGCGTGAGTATGTGGATTTAGCTATTCCGCGGGGCGGCGCCGGACTTATCCGCATGGTCGTGGAAACGGCGACAGTACCCTGCATTGAAACAGGAAGCGGCGTCTGCCATGTTTACATCGACAAAGACGCAGATATTGATATGGCGGTCCGCATTGCCGAAAATGCAAAGATTTCAAGACCGTCGACATGCAATGCCATGGAAACGCTGCTTGTCCATAAAAACGTGTTGGAGCCGTTTATGAAAAAGTTTATTCCTCTTATGAAGCAGGATCAGGTAGAACTGAGGGGTGACGACAATGTGCGCCGCTTGGACAGCGATATACGGGCGGCAGAGGAACAGGACTGGCAGACAGAATATAATGCGCTTATCTTATCTGTCCGGGCAGTAGATTCAGCGGACGAAGCAATTGACCATATACGCCGGTACAGCACACATCATTCGGAAGCGATTGTGACGGAAAATAAGGAGACGGCAGCGCATTTTGCGCGCAGCATTGATTCGGCAGCTGTTTACGTAAATGCTTCGACGCGGTTTACCGATGGTTTTGAATTTGGATTCGGCGCAGAAATCGGCATCAGCACGCAGAAGCTCCACGTCCGGGGACCGATGGGCTTAGACGCCCTCGTGTCATATAAGTACGTCGTCTGCGGCGGCGGGCAGATACGCTGATGCGGAAGAAATGGCGGGGCTATTGGCAGACGATCCGAAACTACGCGGCATCGCCGAAGACACGGTATGAATATAAGCATTATGCCTGGTGGATGCTCTTATATGGCCTGATGCTGGGACTCGTATGGGGAGGGATCTATTTATACGATGGAAATTACTAGGTTGGGAATTATGGGAGGAACCTTCAATCCAATTCACCTGGGGCATTTAATGATTGCTGAAGAGGCACGGCAGACATTTCATCTTGATAAAATACTGTTTATCCCTTCTTATGTGACGCCTAACAAGCAGATGGACGGAGCGACGGCGCAGCAGCGGATAGACATGGTTAAGTTGGCGATTGAAGATAATCCGTATTTTGCTGTCAGCGATTTGGAGATTCGCCGCAAAGGCCGGTCATATACGGTTGAAACGCTGCGGTATTTAAAAAAGCTGTATGGCCCGTCACATATCCTGTATTTCATATCGGGAACAGACACGATTCATGATTTGCCTCAATGGTATAAGCCGGAAGAGATTTTGTCTTTGTGCCGGTTCGTCGGTGCGACGCGTCCTGACGGCACGCAGGCTATTGATGATATTATTGCTTATTTCGGCGACTTGGGAAAGCATATTTTGAAATTAACTGTTCCGACGATGCAGATTTCGTCGACTGAGCTCCGCCATCGTATACGTGACGGTTTATCTGTGCGGTATATGATGCCCAAGCCGGTCGTGAAATATATTGAAGCCCATGGGGTGTACCAATGTACAGCGAAAATTTGAAAAAACGCATACAAGATGACCTGAAGCATTCTTTGAGCCGGCACCGGTACGAACATGTTCTCGGCGTTGCGCAGGCAGCCAGGGAACTGGCGGAAAGATACGGCGGCGATGCCGACCAGGCTGAAGTAGCAGGACTTCTGCACGATGCGGCCAAGGAAATGCCACTGGAAAACATGCAGGAACTGGCCCGCTGTGCTTATGGAAATACATTGCCGCCAGAAATCATGGCTGCAGGCAGCCTGCTTCACGGGTATGCTTCGGCTGCAATTGCGGCGGAGCGGTACGGCATAGAAGATAACGTGCTGCTGGCATCGCTGGCCCATCATACGACGGGCGCCGAACAGATGGGATTATTGGAAAAGATCATTTTCCTGGCGGATTACATTGAAGTGAATCGTGATTTTGACGGCGTTGACAAATTGAGAGCTTTGGCATCCTGCAATTTGGATGCAGCCGTTCTGGCCGGCTACGATTCGACGATTTATCATCTGCTTGAGCAGGGGAAGACGATATATATCGGTACGGTCGTCAACCGGAATGCCCTTATTGCTGAAATGAAAAAGGACGGCAGATACGATGAACGATGATAAAAAGAAACGCCGGCGGGAGCGAATGCAGAAAAAAGAACGGCGGGGAAGAAAACTTTACCATGCAGCAGGCATTGCCGCCGCAGCTGTTTTGACGATCCTGATTATCATTGCAGCATGGAAACACTATCAATCATCGCAGGCGGCGCAGTTTCAGAGCCGTTTACATGCGGTGCAGAACGGCGCAGCCGATTCTTTTACGCAGATAAGCGACGACATGCCGTTATATGTGCTGGTCATCGGCAAAGACGGACATACGCCGGAACAAGCTAATTTTATTGGGCTGGCGGCGGTCAACAAAGAAAAGAAGCGCATTCATTTCCTGATGTTCCCGGATAATACAAGAATAGAAGGAAGAAAAGAAAACAAGGTGCAGCAATTGCAGGATATATACAGTGATGGCGGACGGGAGCTGGTTCAGGCCGTCATGGAAGACATGCTGCATATTCCCATTCCCTTTTATGTTGAATTTTCGGAAGAAGCCTTTGTCCAGCTCATCGACATGAACGGCGGGCTGGCCATGTATGTTGAAGAGAATATGCATCATGTAGACGAAAACGGTGCGGCTGATATTGATTTGCTGCAGGGATATCAGACGTTGGATGGGATTGAGGCGCTGGGGTACATGCGGTATATTGACGGCGAAAAGTATGTATCGCGGACGCAGCGGCAGGCGCGGCTCGTGAAGCATTTTTATACGGAACGCCAGAAAGAATATGGATTTATGAACATGATATTTCTGTACCGCTTCTGGAATTATGTTGATTCCAACATATCGGCCAAAGATATTGCCTGGCTGGCCTTTGACTTTCGGAATGCCGGTTCCGGTGCTCTTCAGTTTTATATTTTGCCGGGCGAAATTACGGAAGACGGACAGGAAGGGAACCGGATCATGTGGACGTACGACCCTATAGAGGGACAAAAAATCATTGGAGCGACCAATAATTCGATTGCAGAAGCACCGGCGAAAGACGATGCGGATTAAGCGGGAAGAAGGAGACTAATATATGCCTATTATTAAAAAAGCATCAAACGAAGAAAAACATACGGCAAGTTATGAAATCGCAGCCCAGGCTGCCTATGATAAAAAAAGTTGGCACATAGAGATTCTTGATATGGCGCAGTCATCGATGCTGGCGGATTATTTCGTCATTTGCAGCGCCCGCAACAACAAGCAGGCTCAAAGCATTGCCGACAATATTGAAGAAGAAATGGAAAAACACGGGTACAAGGTGCGGCACGTCGAAGGATATCGTGAAGGAAAATGGATACTTATCGATGCCGGAGAAGTCATTTCTCATGTCTTTATTGAACAAGAACGAAATTATTATGATTTGGAAAATCTGTGGTGCGATGCTGAACGCATTCCGTTTGAAGGAGAATGACATGACTCAGGTATTGCAGGAGAACAGTATTGCCACGCTGGAAGTGCTGCGGTCCAATGACATGGGCGTTTTTCTTAACGGCGGTACGGGCAATACGAATGACGATATACTGCTCCATAAAAATCAGCAGACGGAAGAAGTTCATGTTGGAGATCGGGTGACCGTATTTTTATATCATGATCCGATGGGAAGGCTGACGGCAAGCATGCGTTTGCCGAAAATCAAGGTCGGGCAGATCGGTTACGCGCCGGTTATCAATACGACGCGCTTCGGGGCTTTTGTCGATGTCGGTACGGAACGAGGTATTTTTATGCCGTTCGCGGAAATGAAAGGCCGGCCGAAAGAAGGCGAATATGTTTGGGTTAAACTATATGAAGACAAATCGCACCGTCTGGCTGTATCGATGGATGTAGAAGACGAAATGCGGCGTGCGTCAAAAGCGGCGGCAGACGCCAAAGTCGGAGACTGGGTGGAAGGCGCCGTCTATAATATCACCGATCAGGGCGCGTATTTGATGACGCGGGAACGCTGGATTGCTTTTCTGCATTGCAGCGAGTTCAACGGCCCGATTCTTATCGGCCAATTGATAAAAGGCAGAGTGACGTATCTGCGTGACGACGGCCGCATTAATATTTCCTTGCGCCAGACGAAGGAAAACGCACTGACGCCTGACGGAGAAAAAATTCTTGAATTTCTCGCGCTGCGAAAAGGAAAGATGCCTTATGGCGATAAAACGGCGCCGGAGGTTATTAAAGCCAAATTCGGCCTCAGCAAAGCGGCATTTAAACGTGCGTTGGGACATCTCATGAAAGAACAGAAGATTTATCAGCAAGATGGATGGACCTATTTAAAAGACGGGGAAAGCCAATAATTTCGGACGCGGCTTTTGCTGCTCTGCGCGTCAGAGCGGCAGTGCCGCGTTTTCTGCATAGCTGACGCAGGATGCGGCGGTTTTCATAAATATAATAGTGCGAAATTATTTTCTGTGTGCTAAAATATTAAAATAAGTATATAAATAAAGTCGAGAAAGGTTTTTCGCATGAGTTCAATTTTTTCCCCGCTGACCAGAAATGTGGGAATAGATTTAGGGACGTGTTCAACGCAGGTTTTCGTAGAAGGGCGAGGCATTGTTTTTTCTGAACCGACACTTATGGCTGCAGATGAGCGGAACCGCAAGATTATTGCTATCGGCAGCAGTGCAGAGAGTTTACTGGCTAAATCTCCGGAAACTGTCAAGATGCACCGTCCTCTTTTAAACGGCGTCATTGCTGATTACGGCGTCACAAGAACGATGCTCGGGTACATTCTCAGCAAATGTGCCCGCAGCGTACAGCGTCTTCGGATTATGATCGGCGTGCCGAAAGCGGCGTCCAACGTGGAAAAACGGGCAGTCATGGAGGCGGTTTATCAGGCCGGCGCCAAAGAGGCGTATCTGATCGATACGGCAGCGGCGGCGGCTGTCGGCGTTAATATGCCTGTTACCAGTCCGGTCGGCAATATGGTGGTGAATATTGGCGGCGGCACGACGAATGCGGCAGTACTGTCGTTGGGAGGAATCGTCGTATCCCGGTCCATCCATTTGGGAAGTCTTGATTTTAATGCGGCAATAAAGGACTATTTGCGCAGCCGTCACGGTCTTGTTGCCGATGATCTGACGATTGAGTCGATGAAAGTAACGACTGGATCGGCCGTTTTGCCGCTGGAAGACAGGGCATATTATTTTGTCGGCAGAGGTTTTTATGATGGGCTCCAGAAAGAAGGAGTCATTATGGGTGGAGAACTCCATCAAATTATCGGCCAACCCCTTGCAAAAATTCTGGAATTGGTAAAGGCTGTTTTAAGAAATACGCCGCCGGAACTGGCTGCGGATATTATGGAACATGGGATCGTCCTTGCCGGCGGCGGCGCAAAACTTAAAGGCATGGAATTGTTTTTTGCTCAGGAATTAGGTGTCCCGGTCTCGCTGGCCGCAGATCCGGAAAAGGCCGTTGCCAAAGGAATCGGGATGGCCTTGGCGGAACGGGAAAATTTATCGGCATTGATTGATGGGGCTCAGCATATTTACAGGAGGAGATTTTAACATTGTTTTCGTTAGGTAAAAAAAGCGTCGTCCTCGTCCTTATTATTTTCTGCGCCGTTGCTGCTGCAGGATGGGTCTGGCGGCAGCGCGATTTCCTGCCTTTTATTGCCCGGCCGCTTCAAGCGGCGGCGGCGCCGTTTGAATACGGAGCCAGCCGTATCGTCAGTTCTTTATCTTCCGCATTCCATATCGTGGATATTAGTTTAAAGAACCGGATTGAATGGGAAGCGCTGGAACGGGAGAACGATAACCTCCGGAGTCGGCTTGTTGATTACGATGAACTGGCCGCAGAAAATGAGCGGCTGAGGCAGCTGCTGAACTTCCGGTCATCGCGCAGCCAGTATGATTTGGCGGTCGGCGCCGTCATAGCAAGGGATTACGGTACGTGGAGCAATACGATGCTCATTGATATAGGTGAAAATAACGGCATAGCGAAAAATATGGCCGTCATTACGCCGGCAGGTGTTGTAGGGTTTATCAGCGACGTATATCCGCAGTCGGCCCGCGTGCAGCTGCTGACAGATCCGCGTACCAGTATCGGAGCTATTGTTCAGCGGCCGGAATCGCGGGTTGCATCTGTTGTCCGGGGCAATGGCAACGTTCCGTCGGAACCGCAGTTTGTCAATATTGCGAAAGAAGCCGACGTCCTTGAAGGGGATACGTTGGTTACGTCCGGTTTTGGCTCAATCTATCCCAAAGGGTTGTTTATCGGTACGGTTGTTTCTATTCATGCCAATGATAATGATTTTGTCAAGTATGCCGTTATCAGGCCCAGCGTCAATTTTTCTAAGCTGGAAGAAGTATTTGTCATCCGCCATTCTTATGACACAAGTGCCTACGATGTGCCGGATGTGACGGCAAAACTCGTGCCCCAGACAAACCGTGATAAAGTAGAGGGAGTTAAAGGAGCAGCAGCATTATGAAAATAGGTAACTGTCTTGCTGCAGCCTTTGCTGTATTTGTGCTGCAAAGCTCCGTCCTGCCTTTCCTTTTCAACGGAATTATTCAGCCAAATATTATTTTTCTCTTTGTCGTGCTGACGGCTCTGCGCCACGGAAGACGCGCCGGCATTGCTGCGGCTCTGTTAGGCGCTGTTTGCCAGGATATTGTGATCGGCAATTTTTTTGGTATCCATCTGGTGCCGTACTTAATTATTGCCGTCGTTTGCAGTTATATCGGGCTGTCGATAGATAAAGAGCAGTGGATAGCAACGATTCTGATTGTTCAGGGGGCGACGGTAATCTGCCTGTTTTTGAACTGCGCCGTTTTGCTGCTGGCAGGGCAGTTTATCCATGGGGCGGCATATTTAGTCGAATTTACTGTGCCTATGCTCATATATCACGGGATTTTGGCGCTTCCTGCCGATTACGTCGTATGCCGGCTGGCACGGGACGACATGTACTATAATCATTATGGAGGTACTCGCTGATAAATGGAGGATATAGATGCTTGAAGCATTAATGAAAAAAAAGAATGATGACAGCCGCTTCCGGTATTTGTATTGGATTATCATTGCTATTTTTGCCGTTTTGATAAGCCGTCTGGCGTATTTGCAGCTTGTTGAAGGAGAATATTATCTTTCTTTGGCGGAAGGAAACCGGCTGCGTGCCGTGCCGATTGCAGCTACGCGCGGCGTCATGTATGACCGGAACGGGCAGATTCTTGTCGGTTCCCGGCCCGGATTCATGGCGACGTACATGCCGACGAAGGACGGAATGTCTGACGAGGAAGTACGGGAACTGTCGCAGCTTCTCAACATACGGGAAGATTTGCTGCGCCAGAAAGTAGAGAAAGTAAAGAGCACCTATATTCCGACTGTACTGGCCAGTGATTTGACGCAGGATATCGTGACGCAAATCGAGGAGCGGAGAAACGAACTTCCCGGCGTGTCCATTGATATACAGCCGGTCCGCTATTATCCGTATAATGAAATGGCGGCTCAGATCCTCGGATACGTAGGACAAATCAGTGAAGACGATATTGAACGGCTGGAAGGAGAAGAAGGCGTTTCCCATATTACGCAAATCGGGCGGGCCGGCCTGGAATCTTATTACGATGATCTTCTTAGAGGAAAAGACGGAGGAAGACAGGTTGAAGTCGACGCAGCGGGGAATCCCGTAAAGGAACTGCAGCGGAAAAATCCTGAAGCCGGGCATAATATTCACTTGACGCTGGATTTGAATTTACAGCAGGCAGCGGAACGAGCCATAGAGAACCAGCTTTCCCAAGGCGTCGGCACGGCGGGAATTGCGATGATAGCCATCGATCCCAATACGGGAGCCGTACTGGCCATGACCAGCAGGCCGTCGTACAATCCAAATTGGTTTACGCGCGGAATTACGGAAAGCGAATGGGAACAGATCAGTACAAATCCGCATCATCCGATGGAAAACCGCGTGATTGCCGGGGAGTATCCGCCGGGATCAACGTTCAAGCTCATTACCGGTGCGGCGGCACTGGAATTAAAAAAAGTAACTCCCGACGAATTGATCTTCGACAGCGGCCGCCACTGGCTGGTCGATATGCGGAATGCGGCAGGAGAAGCTTTCGGATGGATTAAATTTACCGAAGCGCTGGCTAAATCCGATAACGTATATTTTTATGAAATGGGCCGCCGCGTCGGCATCGATAAATTAGCGGAATATGCTGAAATGTTCGGCATGGGCAGAAAGACAGGCATCGATCTGCACGGCGAAGCGACGGGACTTATTGCCAGCGAAGAGTATAAAATGAAGACCTTTGACCAGGATTGGTATCTGGGCGATACGTTTAATTCTGCTATCGGGCAGGGATTCCAGCTGGTCACGCCGCTGCAGGCGGCCATGATTGTCAGTGAAGTAGCCAACGGGGGGATTCGGTACAGACCGTTTCTCGTCAGCCGTATTGATAATTTGGACGGGACGCCGTATAAAATATTCGCACCGGAGCAGGTGAGCACGTTGACTGTGTCCCGTTCGACGCTGGACTTGGTGCGGGAAGGCATGCGCAACGTTGCGGAAGAATCGGGTACGGCAGGGTATCTATTTGCCGATTTTCCTATTCAAGTTGCCGGCAAGACCGGTACGGCAGAGAATTTCAGCGGCCGCGACCACGGCTGGTTTGTAGCTTATGCGCCGTATGAACATCCCCGCATCGTTATTGCTGTTCTCGTAGAGCAGGGCGGCTGGGGCGCAAGCGCCGCCGGTCCAATCGTAAAGGAAATGCTGGAAGAATTTTTCCATCTTGGGAAATATACGGTCGATACTGCGAAAAAGGAAGAGACTGCAGTATCTGCGGCAGAACCGGCGATGAAGGAATAAACCGGGGGAGTTAAGTTCGGAAAGGAGGCGGTTTCATGTCAATCTTATTAGCAGTAGCGTCAGGTAAAGGCGGCGTCGGAAAAACATTGATTACAGCGGCTTTGGCTGTTGTGCTTCACCGGCGCGGCCATACCGTTTTGGCTGTTGATGCCGATATGGGCTTGCGCAATTTGGATTTGATGTTTGGTATGCAGGACGACGTTCTTTTTGATATTGGCGATACGGTAAAGGGCCGCTGCCGCATTGACGAAGCGGTACTTTCCGTTGCGCCGGGTTTCGATTTTCTTGCGGCCAGCCAAAAACACACATGGGAAAAAATTGATGCGCCGACGTACCACTATGTTATCGAAACATTGGCGAAAAAATATGACTATACGCTGATTGATTGTCCGGCAGGACGGGGAAAAGGGTACAGGGAGGCATCTGCTATTGCGGACCGCCTTTTCTTTGTCGTGGAACCGACGTGGTCTTCCCTCAGGGATGCGGCACGGGTCATGCAGTACTGCAATAAGCACAAGCGTTTTAATTATGATGTGATCTTTAATAATTTTTATAACGATGTCCCCGGTTACGTATCCGTTCAGGAAATGATGCAGGTCTTGAATCCGGAATGCATTGCCGGTATTTTGCCTCATGACCGGTTTGTTCATCAGGCGGCGCAGGATGGCACTATGATTCAGGCGGATAAAAGTCCGTTTATGAAAGCGTTGGAACAAACGGCGGATTATATAGAATCGGCTGTTCCCGTTGATTCGGAGTATTTGATGAAACTCCTTCCGGGACAAGAAGGGGAGAATTTTTCCGGGACAGTAGAGCCGCAGGAAGACGGCGGGACGGCGCCGGGATATATGAAAAGGCTGGCTGAAGCAGAATTGAAAAAAGCGGCGTCTATTTTTACGGAATCTGTACAGGAAATGGCCGTAAAAGAGGAGACGATGGATATGCCGGCTGGTTCTGCACAGGCGGGTAAAACGGCGCTGTCCCGGTTATCCCTGCGGAATCGCCGCAGCCAGTCAGCAGCATGGCGTCATTACCGACGATAGGAGTTTGTCATGTTCAAACGAGAATGGAAAAATATTGATAAAGTATTGGTGCTGACGTGCATTGTTATTGCCGGTATCAGCTTATGCATTATCGGCAGTGCGACGCATATCAATCAGGGCATTATGTATGATCATTTCGTCATCCGGCAGGGAATTGGCTTTCTCATCAATCTGGTCATTATTTTGTTTTTTTGCCATTATGACTATGCCAAGCTGAAATCTTTTTTTAAACCATTGTATCTTGTTAATTTACTGATGCTGCTGGCAGTCATGTTCATAGGCACGTCGGCGTTGGGCGCGCAGCGATGGATCCAGATAGGTCCTATTACGGTGCAGCCTTCGGAATTTGCCAAGCTGCTCATGATTATCTGTACGGCTGCTCTATTGTCAGAGCGCGTAGGGCAGTTCAACAACGTGAAAAGCATACTTCCTGTCGGATTATTCATCGGCATTCCTTTTCTTCTTGTGCTGAAGCAGCCGGATTTGGGGACAAGTCTTGTGTTCTTGGCGATCGGTTTCGGCATGCTTTTTGTATCGCATATTAAAATGACTATTGTTCGCAACATATTTTTAAGCTGTCTTGTTTTTGCGCCGATAGGATGGCAATTTTTAAAAGATTACCAAAAGGAGCGCATTGTTGTCTTTTTAAATCCCAATGCAGATCCTTTCGGAGCAGGATATCATATTATTCAGTCCAAAATCGCCATTGGCTCGGGAATGCTTTTCGGACAGGGGCTGTTTCAAGGCTGTCAGAGCCAGCTTAATTTTCTGCCTGAAAACCATACAGATTTTATTTTTTCAGTCATTGGGGAAGAACTTGGCTTTTTAGGATGTATCGGCCTGCTGTTCTTATATTTTATCCTCATTTACCGAGGGCTGGTTATTGCCAGGGAATGCAGGGATCCCTTCGGCATGTTGCTGGCGACGGGAGTTATTTCTATGTGGACTTTTCAGATTCTTGTCAACGTTGGCATGACTTGCGGCATTATGCCTGTTACGGGGATACCGCTGCCTTTTATGAGTTACGGCGTCAGCGCGTTGACGACGAATATGATCAGCCTGGGACTGCTGCTGAGCGTGCATATCCGTCAGCAGGCAATGATTTTTTAGGGATTAGGAGGAAGTTTTGTGTCTCGTACTGTACAAATAGATCCTATTTTGCTCAGTAAGGTCAGCAAGCCTGCTAGATATGTCGGCGGCGAATGGAATAGTGTTGTTAAAGATCATCAGGCGGTAAATCTGACCGTAGCGTATTGTTTCCCCGATGTGTATGAAGTGGCTATGAGTCATTTAGGATTGCGGATACTTTACGCATTGCTTAACGAACGGGAAGACGTTGCGGCTGAACGGGTGTATGCGCCGTGGCCTGACATGGAAGCGGTCATGAGGGAAAAAGGATATCCTCTTTTTTCTCTGGAGACGAAAACGCCTGTTGCTGATTTTGATATGGTTGGATTTACGCTGCAATATGAAATGAGTTTTACCAATATTCTGAATATGCTGGATCTGGCAGGCATTCCTCTATATTCCCGGGAACGCGGCGAAGATATGCCTGTTATTGCAGCCGGCGGCCCCTGTGCATACAATGCCGAGCCGCTGGCTGATTATATTGACGTTTTTTTCCTTGGAGAATCAGAAGAATCGACGCAGCTTTTGGCAGATACGATTATTGCTTGGAAAGCTCAGGGCAAACCGGGCGGAAAGCAAGGATTGCTGAAGACGTTAGCCCGTCAGCAGGGTAATTACGTACCGGCTTTTTACCGCGCGGAATACGATGGCGAAGAAAAGTTTTCCCGTCTTGCGCCGGTCGAGCCGGAAGCGCAGGCACGTATTGAAAAATGTGTTGTTGCCGATGAAGAATCGGTCTTTTATCCGGCGAAGCCTATTGTGCCGAATATCGATATTATCCATAACCGGGCAGTTTTAGAATTGTTCCGCGGCTGCAGCCGCGGCTGCCGCTTTTGCCAGGCCGGCATGCTGTATCGGCCTGTGCGGGAAAAATCACCGCAGCGGTTGGTGCAGTTAGCGCGGGAGATCATAGCTAATTCAGGATATAATGAAATATCGCTGATGAGTTTAAGCTCCGCCGATTATTCATGCCTTCCGGAACTTGTGGAAAGCCTTCTCGATGAATTTAAAGAGCAGAAAGTGAGCGTCAGTCTGCCGTCGCTCCGCGTGGACAGCTTTTCCGTCGATATTGCCAAAAAAGTGCAGCAAGTCCGCAAAAGCGGATTGACATTTGCTCCGGAAGCAGGGACGCAGCGTCTTCGCGATGTCATCAACAAGGGCGTAACGGAAGAAAACTTGCTGGCAGCGTGTGAAAATGCTTTCCGCAATGGATGGTCGTCTGTAAAATTGTATTTCATGATGGGATTGCCGACGGAAACCGATGAGGATCTGGCAGGTATTGCTGATTTAGCGTATAAAGTGCTCAATTTATATCGTTCTGTTACCCACAAGAACAATGGAAAAGTGACTGTATCCGTATCGAGTTTTGTCCCGAAACCGCATACGGCCTTTCAATGGTTCGGCCAGCTTCCTGTTGAGGAAATATGCCGGAAACAAGCCTATCTTAAAAGTCTTATTCGAGATAAGCATATATCTTATCACTATCATGACGCCAAAACGGGATATTTGGAAGCCGTGTTTGCCCGCGGCGACCGCCGTCTAGGTTCCGTCTTGCATGAAGCGTGGAAATTAGGCTGCAAATTTGACGGATGGTCGGAATGGTTTGACTATGACAAGTGGATGGAAGCTTTCCGGCGTACTGGCATTGATCCTGATTATTATGCCGCCCGGCAGCGTGATATAAATGAGTCTTTGCCGTGGGATCATTTAAGCTGCGGCGTGTCGAAAGCTTTTTTGCAGCGTGAGTGGAAAAAAGCCTTGGCCGGCGAATTGACCCATGACTGCCGCCGGCTTAGCTGTACGGGCTGCGGGGTCTGTCCGAATTTAGGTGTTGAAGTCGTTGATCGAAAGGGGGAGAATGGCCGTGGCGAAACTTCGTTTAGCTGTTAAAAAATCGGGTGCCCTGCAGTTTCTCTCCCATCTTGACTTTGCGCGAACTGTACGGTACGTCATCATCCGGGCTGCGCTGCCTGTTTGTTATTCCGAAGGGTTTAATCCTCATATGAAATTAAATTTTGCTTCTGCTCTCGGCGTCGGAGTTTCGGCTGATGAAGAATACCTGGATATGGAACTGCAGGAGCCGGTTTCCGTCGAGGATGTGATAAGGCGTATGAATGCCGCGTCGCCGGAAGGATTTGCCGTGCTGAAAGGAATGTATATTGATGCCAAAGCGCCGAAATTGATGGCAGCAGCCAATTATGCCGAGTATCGCCTTCAAGGCCCGATGAGAGACGGTGCCGCACAGGAAGACGTAGACGCGGCGCTGCAGGCCTTTAATGAGGTTGCGGAAGTCTTATATGAACGGGTTTCGCCGAAAGATAAGCGTAAAGTACGCTGCATTAATATAAAGCACCATGTTGCAGAACCTGCAACAGGAAGCGTTTCCGGACAGTGCATTATGGTGCATATCGGTATTCTGCAGACAGCCGAAGGCGCTGTCAAACCGTCGCAGGTTTGGGAAGTATTGTGCCAAAAATATCATCTTCCTTCCGAACCTCATAGGATGCTGGCTTGCCGTACAGGCTTGTATCATCGAAGGAACGGGAAAAATATATCGCTTTTTGAAATCATATGATCAAATGCGAAAAAACACACCGCATCATCCAGTGAGTGAGATGATGCGGTGTGTTTTTTTTGAACGGAACAGGCTATTTTTTTGATAAAATTTGCCGGAGTTCGGCAATGGACAAGCGGTCATCTGTTTCCGTTTCGGCAGCATAAAGAAGGGGAGAGGAAAATGATTGTCTTGATCGCAATAAATCTTTGCTTCCCTTTCCCGTCAGTTCGATGATGAAATGCGCGTCTTCGTGAGCCGCCGTGCACGTGCGGATTACTTCAAGATATTCTGCTGCTTCTTCCTGCGTTTCGAGGTGGCAGATAATGTGATAGACGGAAATATCTTCCGAAACGATGGAAAAAAGCTGTTCGGCAAATATTACTTCAGAAAAGGGGACAGCGCATCGGATAGTAAGAATAGGAATGATCCCTTCTTCAAAGGCTTGATCGGCAATGTCATTGATAGTATCGGCGGAAACGAATGCGTCGATTTCCACGGCGTCGACCAGGCCTGTCCTTACAGCAAACAAAAGGATATTTTTATAATCTTCTTCAGAGCGGCAATAGTCGGGGAGTTCGCTCATGCTGCAGGAGAAAATGACCGGCTGGTCTTTTAGGTGGCTGGTAATAAGCAGCAAGGCACTGCCAATTTGAGAAAAATTGCTGATGCCGTTGAAGGCTGCGGAGGAAACCTCCAGTACGTCGAACGGATGCCGGTATAAGGATCGAATTGCCTGGCGGAGTTCTTCCATCGTCTCGCCGCGCACGGATGCGCAAATCCGGGGGTGCTCCTCGTCAAAACGCAGACCTGGTAAATAATGCATAAGCCGAACCTCCTTCAATCTGATTATATACAAAAAGCAGCCATTGCGGCTGCTCGACAGATGGTGCGCCTAGTAGGATTCGAACCTACGCACCCGGTTCCGGAGACCGGTGCTCTATCCCCTGAGCTATAGGCGCATGATATGAGTTACAAGGAATACTTGATAAGTGTACCACGTTCAGCGGAAAAATACAAGGGGAATACGAAGGTTTTTTCTGAGGCGATTATTTTTTTACTGCTGACTTTATACAATACGGAAGGTTAAATGTTTAACTTAATAATTTTTCGATGAAAGTTAAAAAATACTCTTGCAAAAAATTTTTTCCTATGGTAAGATACACACTGACAAGTCAAAATAAAAATGCGTTGAAGAGAAATAGTAAGTTCCCGGAAGTTTTCAGAGAGCTGTTGGCCGGTGAAAAACAGCAGCGGAAGGGAAGTGAACTCGTCTCCAAGCAGCTTGCTGAACCTTTAGTAGGCGTAGCCGGGGCCTGGCCGTTAACAGACAGGAGGGTATCGACATATGTCCGTACCTGTCAGAGAGCATGCCTTTTCTGGTATGAACAAGAGTGGTAACGCGTGAGAATAATCTTTCGTCTCTTTTTGAGACGAAAGATTTTTTTATTTTGATTGTGCAAATGATTTTAGCCGAATTTATTTTCATGATCAAGGAGAGATGGGTAATGAGAAATGCAGAACATTATAAAAAAGGTTATTTTATGCCGCCTGTAGTGGATATGTCGTGGGCCGGGAAGGAATATCCTGATAAAGCGCCGGTGTGGTGCAGCGTTGATTTGAGAGACGGTAATCAGGCGCTCATTATTCCCATGAGTCTTGAAGAGAAAATTACCTTTTACAAGGCGCTGGTGAAGATGGGTTTCAAGGAAATTGAAGTCGGTTTTCCTGCCGCCTCGGAAACAGAATACGAATTTCTGCGGTATCTTGTTGATAACGATATGATTCCCGACGACGTGACTATTCAAGTATTAACACAGGCGCGGGAACATATTATCCGCAAGACTTTTGACGCGCTGAAAGGCGTAAAAAATGCGATCGTTCATGTATATAACTCTACGTCCGTTGCACAGCGCCAGCAGGTATTCCGCATGTCGAAAGAAGAAATCAAGCAAATTGCCGTCGACGGCGCACAGCTTCTCAAGCGCTTGACTGATGAAGCCGGCGCGAATTATCGTTTTGAGTATTCGCCGGAAAGTTTTACGGGGACGGAACCGGAATATGCGCTGGAAGTATGCAATGCCGTGCTGGATGTGTGGAAGCCGACGGCAGACCGCAAGGCGATTATCAATTTGCCGTCAACGGTGCAAATGTCCATGCCTCATGTTTTTGCCGCGCAAATTGCGTACGTGTCGCAGCGCTTAAAATACCGCGACAACGTTGTCGTTTCTGTTCATCCGCACAATGACAGGGGAACCGGCGTCGCCGATGCGGAGATGGCTCTTTTAGCCGGAGCGGACCGTATTGAAGGAACGCTTTTCGGCAACGGCGAACGGACCGGCAATGCAGATATCGTTACGATTGCCATGAACATGTTTGCTTTGGGCATCGATCCGCAGCTTGATTTTTCCTGTATGCCGGAACTGGTTGAAACGTATGAACGGGTTACGCGCATGTACGTCCATCCCAGACAACCCTATGCGGGACAATTGGTGTTTGCCGCCTTTTCCGGTTCTCACCAGGATGCCATTGCAAAGGGAATGCGGTACCGGGAAGAAAAAAAAGAACAGTATTGGACGTGCCCGTATTTATATATCGATCCGCATGATGTGGGGCGCACGTATGATTCCGACGTTATCCGAATCAACAGCCAGTCCGGGAAGGGCGGCGTAGGATTTATCATGGAACAGAATTACGGCATCGATATGCCGAAGAATATGCGTGAAGACTTCAGTTATTTTGTCAAGGAAGTATCGGACCATAAACATCAGGAATTAAAGCCCGCTGAAATTTATCAAGTTTTTGAAAAAAATTATTTGAATACAGAAACGCCGCTGAAAATTGAAAACTTCTTTCTTCAGAAACGGGGAGGAAAATGGATGGGCAAGATATTGCTTCGGGCCAATGATGAAGAGGTGGTGCTGGAAGGAAGCGGAAACGGCCAGCTCAATGTGGTCAGCAATGCTGTTTGCCAGGCGTATGGAATTGAATTTGAGAAACTTGTATACAGCGAACATGATTTGGATCGTGATTCTGATTCCCGGGGCATTGCGTATTTCGGCCTGACCGATAAAAACGGCCGTACGACATGGGGTGCCGGTATAGATACCGATACGATTACGGCGTCCATTCTGGCTTTCATTACGGCTATTAACCGCATGGACGGAATTTCCCAGCGCGTACGTTTCCGGGCATTAAAATCGGATCCGGCCGTAATCCGTGAATTTAAAGCGATGGCAGGACAGCATTAAGGGCATAATTTA
>CAZDQW010000006.1:20580-34919 GCA_964507845.1 uncultured Megasphaera sp. | reverse complement strand
TTAAGGGCATAATTTATATACATGAGATTTTCAGAAACAGCGATAAACGGGAGGAACATGTTACTATGGGAATGACGATGACGCAGAAAATACTGGCGAAACATGCCGGTCTTTCTTCTGTGAAACCAGGCGATTTGATTACCTGCGAGTTAGATATGGTGCTGGCAAATGACATTACGGCGCCGCCGGCTATTGCCGAATTCAATAAAATAGGGAAACCTGTTTTCGATAAAAATAAAATCGCGTTAATACCGGATCATTTTACGCCGAACAAAGACATCAAGTCGGCGGAACTGGCGAAAATTGTCCGTGATTTTGCCAGAAAGCACGAGATCAAGCATTATTATGAAGTGGGCCGAGTGGGCATCGAACACGTGCTCTTGCCGGAGCAGGGCATTGTAGCGCCGGGGATGCTGACGATCGGCGCAGATTCCCATACTTGCACTTACGGCGCACTGGGCGGATTTGCAACCGGTGTCGGTTCGACTGATTTAGGCGTAGCCATGGCGACGGGAAAAGCGTGGTTTAAAGTTCCGGAAGCTATTAATGTTCAGTTGACAGGACGCAAACCGGAAGATATTACCGGCAAAGATGTCATGCTGACGCTGATTGGCATGATCGGCGTCGACGGAGCATTATATCAGTCCCTGGAATTTACCGGTGACGGCGTTGCTTCGCTTACGATGACGGACCGTTTGACGGTTGCGAACATGGCAATTGAAGCCGGCGCTAAAAATGGAATTTTCCCCGTTGATGAACAGACGAAGCGTTATGAAAAAGGGAGGGTCGCTGACGGCTATGATATCGTAACTGCCGATGAGGATGCCGTATACAGCCGGACGGTGCATATCAATTTATCGGAATTAAAACCGGTTGTCGCATTCCCTCATTTGCCGGGAAATACGAAAATCATCGGCTCATTCGGAGATGTGCCGATCGATCAGGTAGTCATCGGCTCGTGCACCAACGGCCGGCTTGAAGATTTGCAGATTGCCGCATCCATTTTACAGGGACGTACAGTTCATCCCCGTGTCCGCTGCATCGTTATTCCCGGCAGCCAGCAGGTTTATCGGGATGCCATGAAAGCCGGCTATATCGAAACGTTTGTCAACGCAGGCTGCGCCGTGTCTGCACCGACATGCGGGCCCTGTCTGGGAGGCCATATGGGAATTTTGGCGGCAGGAGAACGGTGCGTGTCAACGACGAACCGTAATTTCCGGGGACGCATGGGACATGTAGACAGTGAAGTATATTTGGCGGGGCCGCAGGTCGCTGCCGCCAGCGCAGTTCTCGGCCGGATTGCCGCGCCAAAGGAGGTACAGTAACATGAGTTTTGAAGGAAAGGTTTGGCGCTATGGCGACAATATCGATACGGATGTCATTATTCCCGCCCGTTACTTGAATAGCTTTGACCCGAAAGAATTAGCTTCTCACTGCATGGTTGATATTGATGAATCTTTTGCAGGAAATGTGCGGGAAGGAGACCTTATGGTCGGCGGATATAATTTCGGCTGCGGTTCGTCGCGGGAACATGCGCCCGTTGCCATTAAAGCTTCCGGCGTTCCTGTTGTTATCGCGGCCAGTTTTGCCCGGATTTTTTACCGGAATGCCATTAATGTCGGTCTGCCCGTATTGGAAATCGGCAAGGACGCAGAAAAAATCAGTGCCGGCGACATCTTGTCCGTCGATTTGGCGACAGGGATAATTAGGAATAAGACGACCGGCGATGTTTTCCAGGCGCCGCCGCTGCCGGGGTTTATTCGGGATATTGCCAAAGCAGGCGGGCTGCTGAATTATGTAAAGGAGCATAAATAATCGTGAAAAAACATATAGTTGTCATTCCTGGGGACGGCATCGGCAGGGAGATTACAGATGCCGCTGTGAAAGTTCTGCAGAAAGTAGACGAAGAATGCCATATCGGTCTGACATTTGAAACGAAAGACGCAGGAGGTACGGCGTATGATAAATTCGGCACGCCGCTTCCGGAAGATACGGTAAAAGCAGCAAAAAATGCCGGCGCCGTATTGTTCGGCGCAGTAGGCGGCGATCAGTGGGATCACGTAGAACCGGCGCTTCGCCCTGAGCAGGCTGTATTGGGGCTGAGGAAAGCGCTGGGATTATATGTGAACCTCCGGCCTGTAAAGGTTTCTCCTTCATTGGCAGAATATTCGCCGCTGAAACCTGAAATCGTCAGCGGAACAGATATTCTTATCGTTCGGGAACTTATCGGCGGCATCTATTTCGGGGAAAAATGCGAGTCCGAAATCCGGGACGGCGTGGAAAGAGCGTGGGACCTGGAAAATTACAGTGTTCAGGAAGTAGAACGCATTACGAAATTTGCCATGTCGGCGGCAAGAAACCGACGCTGTAAGGTTACATCCGTGGATAAATCAAATGTGTTGGCTACATCGCGTTTGTGGCGCCGGGCTGTTTCTGCTATATCCAAAGAGTATCCCGATATTGCAGTGAACCATTTGTATGTAGATAACTGCGCCATGCAGCTTGCGCTGAAGCCGACTCAGTTCGACGTCATCGTTACGGGCAATTTGTTCGGCGATATATTGAGTGACGAAGCAGCCGTCTTAAGCGGTTCTATCGGCATGATGCCGTCTGCATCCATCGGTGAGCTTACCAGCTTGTACGAGCCGATTCATGGTTCGGCTCCCGATATTGCCGGCAAGGGAATCGCCAATCCCTGCGCCGAAATTTTGTCGGCAGCCATGCTGCTGCGTTATTCTTTCCACGAAGAGAAAGGCGCCGAAATGATTGAAACGGCTGTTGATAAGGCCCTTTCCGACGGCTGGCGGACGGCAGATTTGTATAAAGACGGTTTTAAAAAAGCCGATACCCATACGATGACGGAAGCTATATTGCAGTATATTTGATTTCATTTTCCGATATGAAAAGCGAAAGCAATAGCAATAGGATGGTACAGGGCTTTCGCTTTTCTTTTTGCATTGCGCTGCCGCATCTTCCATAAATATTTATTTGGCATCATATTCTTCTTGCTTATACCATTGAGAAAATGGTACAATGAATGCCGTGGACGGCACAGAATTTGTAAATGGAGAACAGTGTCCTCTCGCGGAAAATCTATTTGGCTATGTCCGATGGTGCGGCGCCATTAGAGTTTTACCGAAAACAAGTACGGACAGCTTTTTTCTTCATGGAACGATTTCCTGCAAGGAAAAATGTGCGAATATAAAAGACAGGAGTTTAATGATTAGTGACGCCTGGCAGAAATAAAATTACGATTGCCGTAACTGATGAAGAATTGGTGCAAATTCAAAAATATGCGATGGAAAGCCGCATTTCCGTCGAAAGATTTATTAAAGAATTCATTGTGAATGAATTATGCATACGGGATGATTTAGAAGTATTGAAAAGAGCAATATACGGTTCGTGCAAGAAGAATTTTCCTAAAAATATTTCGTAACATCAGCGAAACCGCGCGGATAATGCGAATGCTGCCGGCGTAGGCTGCTTTCAACGTGCCGTTTGATTTTAACAGGCTGTGCCATATCGTATTAATAAAAGTTATCGTGGAATTTTCCGGACTTTGTCATCTTTTAGCCACACAATTACGTTACGTAGTTGTGCGGCTTTTTTTTGAATAAAGGAGTGTGGATATGTGAATGAAACATATATGAAAGAAAAACCAATTTACCCCTTAATCGCAGCCATGTCTCTGCCAGCCGTCATTTCCATGATCGTTAATTCACTGTACAATATTGTCGACAGCTTTTTTGTGGCGATGATCAGTGAGGAGGCGCTGACAGCCGTATCCCTCGTTTTTCCCATGCAGAATTTTATCAATGCAGTCAGTATCGGTTTCGGCGTCGGATTAAATGCGGTTATTTCTTTCTGCCTTGGCGCGCAGCAGCAAGACACGGCTCATACGGCGGCGACGCACGGCATGGTGCTTTCCCTTATCCACGGCATAGTGCTGACTCTTGCGTCCATCGTCATTCTGCCTCATTTTTTGCAGTTGTTTACGGGAAATAAACAGATTATTTCGCTGGGAATGACCTATGGGCAAATTATCTTTGGATTTTCAACGATAGTAACGGCGGTGCTGGCATATGAAAAAATGTTTCAGGCCGTCGGAAGAATGAATGTTACGATGATTAGCCTTATCGGCGGCTGTGTGACCAATATTATTTTGGACCCTGTTTTGATATTCGGATTAGGTCCTTTTCCGGCGATGGGTATTGCCGGCGCAGCGTGGGCGACAGGGTTTGGCCAGACGGTTTGTTTGATCATTTATTTGGCAGTTTGCCGCAGGCAGCCCCTGCAAGTTCGTGTTTCCTTCGCTTATTTGCAGTGGAATTTCCTCTTAGATAAACGTCTTTACGGCATCGGCGTGCCGGCCGTGCTGAATATGGCTTTACCATCGCTGCTGGTATCCGCTTTCAATGCGATGCTGGCGGCATATTCACCGGTATATGTTGTTGTTTTGGGCATTTACTATAAACTTCAGACATTTTTATATATGCCGTCAAACGGAATTATTCAGGGAGTGCGTCCTCTTATAGGGTATAATTTCGGCGCCGGGGAATATGGGCGCGTTGCCAAGCTGTTTCGGGCAACGCTGTGTTTAAACGGCATGATTATGCTCTGCGGTACGATAATTTGTTTTACTGTTCCGGAAATATTGATGAGCTGGTTTTCGCAAAATCCGGATACGGTACGGGCCGGCTCTTGGGCTTTACGGATTATCAGCTGCGGATTTTTGGCATCGGCTGTGTCTGTTACCGCTTCCGGAGCGCTGGAAGGACTGGGAAAAGGCGTGCCGTCTCTGCTCATTTCGCTTCTGCGGTATATCGTCTTCATTATACCGGCGGCCTTTATATTAAGCCGCATTTGGGGACCTGACGGCATATGGCACAGTTTTTGGATTTCGGAAGGGCTGACGGCGGCTTTGGCATATATTATTTATGGCCGTACAGTTGTTCGCGTTATGGGCAGGGAGCGGAAAAGCTAGTTTTTCTATATAAAGTTTTGTATAATGATAAAAACACTGTACTATGGGAGGTGTGCGTATATGCTGCAGCGACGAAATAATGTACGTTTCGTTTCTTTTGATATATTTAAGTCCGTATCCGGATTAGTTGCCGCTGTATCGGCCCGTGCCGGCGGCGTCAGCAGCGGGGAGTTTGCTTCCCTTAATATGAGTTTTTCGACTGGCGACGCCGAAGACAATGTCCGGGAAAACCGCCGCCGCTTTTTGCGCGTTCTCGGCATTGAACCAAGTCGGATTATCAGCTGCAACCAGGTCCACGGAGTCGGCGGCGCCGCCGTCGGCGCGGCAGACTGCGGACGCGGCGCGGTATGCCGTGACGATGCCATAGACGGCTGTGATATCCTGATGACGGATGAAGACCATGTGCCCCTTACGATGAATTTTGCCGATTGTACGCCCCTTCTGTTCTGCGATCCTGTCCGGCACGTTATTGCCGTCAGTCACGGCGGTTGGCGCGGTACGGCCGAAAATATCGGCGCCGTCACACTGCGCCGCATGCAGCAGGAATATGGGACGAAACCGCAGGATGTGCTGGCAGCTATCGGACCGGCTATCGGCGCTTGCTGTTTTGAAGTAGGCCAAGACGTCGTTGACGCATTTTCCCCGCTTTTTTCCGGTGATGAACTTTGCGAATTGGTCCGCACGGCAAGAGAGGGGAAGTATTATTTTGATCTTCCGAAGGCGAATCGCCGGCTGCTGATTCGTGCCGGCATAGCTGCGGAGCATGTGGAAGAAAGCCATTTGTGTACGTACTGCCGGGATGATTTGTTTTTTTCTTACCGAAAAGCCCATCATGAAGGGCGGAAGACGGGACGCCACATGGCTGTTATTGCGTGGACGGACGGGGATGGACGGAATGTCTGATATCCGCATTATTACGGGAAAGCACATTGTGCCGGATGTTGAAACGGCTATGAAATTAGCAGGCTGCGGCGATGAAGAGAGCCGCAGCAGGGGATTGGCGCTTTTTGCGGCATTGGAACGAAGCGTCCGCCAATGCATACGGCCGAAAGGAGCTGCTGTTTTCAAAGCAGATAAAGATAACGTGAAAAAACTATACGTTGTCTTGACGCTGGGAACGGCCGTGTCGCGGCAGATAGAGATGTTTACTTTGCGGCATGAGTATGCAGAAGCACTGATGTTCAACGCTATGGCAGACAGTTGTTTGTTTTCTTTTGAGATGCAGTTCGGAGAATTTGTGAAAGCATTGTGCCGTGAACAACATGCCGGCATAAGGTGCCGCCATGAAGCCGGGATAGATTCCGGCTTTTCTTTGCAGCAAGAGGCCGTGCAGGCTGTTGAAGCGGAAAGGACGCTGGGCGTTTCCGTAAATGATGAGATGATACTGCAGCCGGAAAAGTCGATGGCGATGGTCTATGATGTGGTAAATGATGAAAGCGTTTTTCGTTGGGAACACGACTGCCGGCGCTGCGGCCGAAAAGAATGCGCCCTGCGGAAAACAGCGGGGAAACGTGTTAAATGTCCTGCCGGGAAGAAGATCGGCGATTTTTTAAGGCAGCAGGGGCTGATGGAGGAATTTCCCTGCGGTGGCAGCGGGCAATGCGGCAAGTGCCGCGTTTGCATAGAAGGAGGATTTGCGGAAGCGGCACCGGAAGATCGGATGTTTTTTGGAAAGCAGCAGTTGAAGGAAGGATGGCGGCTGGCCTGTAAGGCTGTTCCGAATGAAGATGTATGGGTTTACATTCCGAAAGAAGGCGACGGAGATATTCAGGCCGTGGGCAGTTCCGAACATTCGCCTTTAGTGCAGGCCTCGCCTGATCATACATACGGCGCCGCCATTGATATCGGCACGACGACAATCGCTGCCGCCCTTGTCGATTTGACGGATGGTACGATTATTCATTCGGTGACGGCGGCAAACAGCCAGCGTGCATTGGGGGCCGATGTGATAAGCCGTATTGCGGCGGCATGTACAGGCAGCGGCGATGTGCTGCGCCGCTATGTAATCCGTGATATAGAGAAAATGTTGACGCAGCTGCAGGACGCGTATCCGCTGACAAAGGGCCGGCTTTGCCGCATTGCCATAGCAGGCAATACGACGATGCTCCACCTGCTTATGGGCTGGGACTGCTCCGGGCTGGGAACCTGGCCTTTTCATCCTGTATCATTAGGCGGCGATGCGTATTCATGGTCCCATATATTCGGCCGAAAGAAAGAATTTGACGGCTGTGAAGTTCTGCTGTTGCCGGGCATCAGCACGTATGTCGGAGCTGATAGTACGGCAGGAATATGGAAATGCGGCGTGACCGGCCAGGAAGATATGACGTTGTTCCTGGATTTGGGAACCAATGGAGAACTGGCGCTGGGAAATAAACGGTTCTTATGCGTTGCTGCTGCCGCTGCCGGACCGGCGCTGGAAGGGAGCAGCTTGACATGGGGGATGGCCAGCGTACCCGGCGCAATCTGCGGAGTAGATTTTGAAAGCGGGAATCCGAACATTCGGACCATTGCAGAGGCCGCTCCTGCCGGCATTTGCGGCACCGGCGTTGTCGAACTTACGGCCGGCCTGCTTGAGCAGGGAATTATCAATAAACGCGGAACGTTGAGCGAGGCTTATTTTGAACGGGGATTTCCTGTTGCGGTGACGGCAGATCATGAACCGATTGTCCTGACGCAGAAAGATATACGGAAAATACAATTAGCCAAAAGCGCCGTCCGCAGCGGCATTGAAACGCTTCTTCACGAGAAAAATGCAGCGTATGATGATATAGGCCGTGTTTATTTAGCCGGCGGGTTCGGATATTTTCTGAATCCCGTAAAAGCAGCTGCCATAGGTTTGCTGCCGAAACCATTGGTAAAGAAAACGACCGCTGCGGGAAATACATCTTTATACGGCGCGGCCGCCGCGTTAATGAATCCAGGCAGTTTGGCGGAAATGATGCGTATTTGCTGCCAGGCAGAGGAAATTACGCTGGCGGATCATTCATTTTTCCATGAAATGTACGTACAGCACATGGATTTTCATGATAAGGGGTTGTGATGATGACACGAGAGGAATTTCGGCGCCTTTGGAGTCAAGGCGTTATTTTGCTTGACGGCGCGACAGGAACTAATCTGCAGAATGCCGGCATGCCTGTCGGCGTATGTCCGGAACAATGGATATTGGAACACAAAGAAACGATGGTTTCCCTTCAGCGCCGTTTTGTTGAAAGCGGAACGAATATACTTTATGCGCCTACGTTTACCGGCAACTGCATTAAACTGGCGGAGTACGGTTTAGACGAAAAACTGAAAGAAATAAATCGTGAGCTGATTGCGCTTTCTAAGACAGCGGCGCAGGGGAAAGCCTACGTAGCCGGAGACATGACGATGACGGGGCAGCAATTATACCCTTTGGGCGACCTGTCGTTTGAAGAGCTTGTCCATATTTATAAAGAACAGGCAGAGGCCTTATGCAGCGGCGGCGCCGATCTTTTTATCGTCGAAACGATGATGAGCCTTCAGGAAACGCGGGCGTGCGTAGTGGCTATAAAAGAGACATGTCGGCTGCCGGTCATGGCCAGCCTGACGTTTGAAAAAGACGGACGGACATTGTACGGGACACCGCCTGAAGCAGCTGTTGCCGTTTTGCAGTCGTTAGGTGTCGATGCCGTTGGCCTGAATTGTTCTACTGGTCCGGACGATATGGTACCTATTGTCAAAAAAATGTATGAATATGCAGACATTCCCGTCTTAGCGAAGCCCAATGCAGGACTGCCGGTGTTGGAAGACGGCAGGACTATATACCCAATGACTCCGGAAGATTTCAGCCGCGCCGGCAAACGCATTGTCGAAGCAGGCGCCCGCATTATCGGCGGCTGCTGCGGGACGACGCCGGAACATATTAAGGCGCTGCACGATGCCCTGCAGGAGATGGAACCCTTGCCGGTCAGATCATGCCATAGGCGTGTGTTGTCTTCTGAACGGCAGATTGCGGAAATCACGCTGGACGGGCCGTTTCGAATTATTGGCGAACGAATTAACCCTACCGGCAAAAAACGCCTTCAAGCGGAACTTCGGGAAGGAAAGCTTGATTTAGTCCGCGAAATGGCTCGGGAACAGGAAAAAAACGGCGCCGATATTCTTGATGTCAATATGGGTGTGAACGGCATTGATGAAAAAGAAATGATGATCCGCGCCGTTTATGAAGTAACGGCCGTATCGTCATTGCCTTTGTGCATTGATTCCAGTTATCCCGAAGTCATTGAAGCGGCGCTTCGCATATATCCCGGCCGGGCTCTTATTAATTCCATTTCCTTTGAACAGGAAAAAATGAATGCTTTGCTGCCAATTGCCAGAAAGTACGGGGCCATGTTTATTGCGCTGCCGTTGTCGGATGCAGGTATTCCCGATACATTGGAAGAAAAACATAGGATTCTTGACAATCTGCTGGCGGAGGCGTACAGCAGCGGATTTTCCCATACGGATATTATTGTAGACGGCCTTGCGGCAACTGTCGGGGCATCGCCTGCGGCGGCGCTTGATTGTTTAGCAACGTTTTCTTATTGCCGGGAACTGCAGCTGCCTTCGGTATGCGGTTTATCCAATATCTCTTTCGGCCTTCCTGAACGAATATATGTAAATCTTACCTTCTTGGCCATGGCCATTGCCGGAGGATTGACAATGGCTATTGCCAATCCGGCGCAGGATCTGCTGATGAATGTAGCCGCCGCATCGAATATGCTTATGAATAAACCGGGCGGCAATATGGCATATATCAAGCGGATGCAACGTTTCAAGGCGTCAGAGGCGGAACGGAAACAAAAAGAAGGCGCTGCAGAAACGGCCGGTCAGCTCGTTGAGGCGGTTCAAGACTCACTGGCGGCAGATCCGATATATAATGCCGTTATTGAAGGCGAGCGGAATGCTGCCGTCGGCTATGCGGAAGATGCGGTGCGCAGAGGAGAAGATCCGAAAGACATTGTCGACAAACTGCTGATTCCGGCAATCAATAAAGTCGGCGAATTATACAGCCGGCAAGTATATTTCCTGCCGCAGCTTATTGCCAGCGCCAATGCGATGGAACGGGCGATTGCGTATTTGGAACCGTTGATGATGCGGGAAAGTGAGCGCGACGCAGAGACGATTGTCATTGCTACAGTTAAGGGCGATATCCATGATATCGGCAAAAACCTCGTAGGTCTTATGCTGCGTAATTATGGATATCGGGTTATCGATTTGGGAAAAGATGTGGAAACAGAAACGATTATTTCGACAGCCATAGCGCAGGAAGCTGCTGTCGTCGGGTTGTCGGCCTTAATGACGACGACGATGATGCGCATGAAAGATGTTGTTGCGGAAGCGAAAAAGCAAGGATATACGGGTAAAATTATTATTGGCGGAGCTGCTGTTACACCAAGTTTTTCTGATGAAATAGGCGCTGACGGCTACTCTCAAGATGCAGCGGAATGCGTAAAACTGGTCGAACGTCTGCTGGCTTAAGTAAGTCCGCAGATGACCGGCAGTCCGGTGAATACAATTCTGCGGCATAACAATTCAGGCGGCTTGAAATTTATCGATCGAGGAGGGTTGTAATGAATTTAAGAATACTTGTGGATAATAATACGTTTATTGATCAATATTATGCCGGAGAGCCGGGAATATCCTATTATATTGAAGAAGAAGGAAAAGCTTTTTTGTTCGATGTCGGGTATTCGCGTATATTTTTAGATAATGCCTTTTCTATGGGAATTTCGATTACTTCCGTTGATGAAGTGATTTTATCGCACGGCCATAATGATCATACGCGGGGATTATTGTTTTTACATGAATTATATGCAAAACACCATCGAAGAAATGTTCCTATTTTAGCCCATCCGCAAGTATTTGCCCCCCGGCGCGTCGGACCGCTGCATATAGGCGCTCCCATATCGCCGGAAAGACTTTGCGGCGTATTTGCCATGCGTTTAGAAAAAGGACCGGTGTGGCTCAGCAAACGGCTGGTTTATTTAGGAGAAATTAAAAGAATAACGCCTTTTGAAGGGAAGGTGCCGATCGGGGAAATATATTCAGGCGGACAGTGGATGCCTGATTACGTGTGGGATGATACGGCTTTGGCATATTGTTCGGAACAAGGCTTAGTCATTATTACAGGTTGTGCCCATGCAGGCATTTGCAACATTATTGAGCAAGCGAAACGCATATGCCGCGACGAACGGGTCGCGGCGGTTGTAGGCGGATTTCATTTGCTGAATCCAGATAAGGAAACGCTGGAAAAAACAGTTGAATATTTTCACAGCCTTCATCCCAAGGCAGTCTATGCAGCGCATTGTTGTGATTTTCCCTCAAAGTACGCACTGGCCGGAGTCGTCCCGGTAATGGAAGCCGGAGTCAATTTATCGTTGTCCTGGGAATGAAGGCTGCATGATATAGAGTATAAAAAAACGTTTATGATACATTGAATGTATATTTTCTTTTCCGAATCTGCCGGGCGTACGCATAATATAATGCATACACCCGGCATGTGCCGTATATATCATAGCGGTTTTGCAGCAGGAAAACGCTGTATCGGCTGCAGATGGTATATTTATGAGTTCGCACGAATGGAAGAAGAAAGGAGCGAATTGCGGGGACAATACTGATTACGTAATCAGAGGCAGGATGTCTTATTGAAAAATCAAATGATCCTAATTTATCTATTCGGATTTTAGCGCAGAGCAGCGCTCCTGCAAAATTTGATTGCATACTTGCATAAGGAAATTATTGCGAAAAAGAAAAAATATCTGAGTTTGTGTAAAAATCTTTTCTATAGGTTAACTGCCGCAGAATCTTTCATACGTTTCCGAAATCGCTGACAGGGCAATGGTATAACTGCCGGAACCGGAATATTTGCCGCTTTTGGTACAGTATCACTATCTTGTATGACAAGATATTTTTTTATATAATGAATTATAATAGTAAAAGTCCCCGATTTTTAAAATAGTGCCGTGAGATGAACAGAAACCGGTGAGTGCTGAATGGATAAGCAGATAACAGTTGCGGTATGTTGAAAGAAAGGATAAAACGATAACAGATTGTGTATCCGCAGTGTGAAGATAAGCGTGAAGGCAGCGTGCCGTAAAATAGTTTTTTACATGAATCGTAAACCTTGTTGACAACTATAAAAAATTTCCGTGCGGAAAACAGAACATAAAAGAGGAGATGAAAAGATAATGAGCGCTAATGAAAAATTAAAAGACCGCTTGCATGATCAGCTGTTTGCAGCGATTTTGGAGCTGCGGGATTTGGATGAATGTTATGAATTTTTTGAAGATATATGTACTGTGCAGGAAATGAAAGCAATAGCAGCTCGTCTTGAAGTAGCTCGCATGCTGAAAGCCGGAGATATTTATGATGATATTGTAAAAAAAACTGGCGCCAGTACGGCAACGATCAGCCGTATTAAACGCTGTCTCATGTACGGAAGCGGCGGGTATGATAAAATATTGGAGCGCATGGCAGAAAAAGATCCTGATTTATTAGCGCTTAATTCCGACAGAAGAAATAATCGTTCTAATGATGGAAAGAAAAGTGATTAGAAGCGAATTTTCAAATGAACCTTCTTTGCTGAATCCAGTAGGGAAGGTATTTTTTTGCATTATTTTTCTGCACTTAAGAGAATTTGCGCAACTCCGTCGTTTGTACGGTTTCCTGTTCCGGAACTATTAACGGAGATGATTGTGCGGGAATTAGGTGCAGCCTTTCAAGATCATTAGGGGTATCTCTGCTTGTTTTTTATATTTAATAGTAGTATGATAAAAATGTATATTAGAATGGCCTTTGAGGCATGGCAAGAAAGGTGTTCCTTTTTCGAATCCTGACCGATGGCGAGAGTCTGAGGTTTCCGCAGTGAACTGATCCGGTGCAATTCCGGGACCGGCAGTGCGGTCTGGATGAGAAAAGACATTGATACGGGAATTTTGTTGCTGTCGTGTTCTTTTTGCATTACCAAAGGCTGGAATACAAGCCTTTTTGTATTGCAGGGCAGGAAGGATGGGCTGGGGCATGGGAAAAAAATATTATTTGGGATTTGATGCCGGTACGCAGAGTGTGAAAGTTGCCGTGTACAGTGAAGATATGGAGTGCGTGGCAATGGATACGGCTAAGACGACATTGTATTATCCTCATCCGGGATGGGTTCAAATGGATGTGGATGAATACTATCGGTTGATTAAGCAGTGCATGGCATCATGCAGCCGGCAGCTGGAAAAGCAGGGGATTGCGCCTTCTGCGGTTCGAGCCATTATGGGAGACGGTATCATTTGCGGCATTGCCGGCATAGATGCTGACGGAAAGGCCGTTACTCCGTATATTAATTATTTGGATAGCCGGACGGCTCATGATGTGGAGTCGTTAAAATCGCTGAAACTGGATATTTGGGCGCGGGAAACGGGAAACGCCGAGCCGAATATCATGTTCCCTGCTATGTTTGCCCGTTGGTTTCGAGATAACATACCTGAATTTGAAAAAAAAGTCGTTAAGTTCGTTCATAATTGTCCGTATGTACTGATGCATCTGGCAGGGCTGCGCAGTGAAGATGCTTTTATTGACTGGGGCGCCATGTCGGGATGGGGACTTGGTTATCATGTTATTAATAAGGAATGGTCTCAGGAGCAGCTTGATATTCTCGGCATAGACAGAAAATATATGCCGAAGATTGTCAAACCGTGGGATATCATCGGATATCTTTGCGAACGAGATGGAGCCGAAACAGGATTCCCTGCCGGTATTCCCATTTGCGCCGGTGCCGGGGATACGATGGAATCCATGATGGGAAGCGGTATTCTGGAAGCGGGAAAAGCCGTGGACGTAGCCGGCACGTGCGCGATGTTCTGTGCTGCTGCAGATGGGATTATTCCTGAACTATCCGTGCCGGGAAGCGGACTGATATTTAATTCGGGAACACTGCCGGGAACATATTTTTACTGGGGAATGGTGAGAACCGGCGGATTGGCTCTTCGTTGGTTTAAAGATTCCATATGCCGGCACGAAGAAGATACGTATTATGGAACGCTGGATAAATTAGCGGCCCGTCATCCGGCAGGCTGCGACGGCGCCATGTTTATTCCGTATTTGACCGGCGGCAACGGAGATTATCCTAACGTCCGAGGTACGTTTACGGGACTGACTCTTGATTCCGATCAAGGAGCCATGTGGCGGTGCGTGTTGGAAGGAATCGGGTACGATTATATGGAAATAACGGACCAATACCGGCGGGCAGGCATCGATTTGACGACTTTGACCGTTACGGAAGGCGGCAGCCATGATGATTTATGGAATCAGATTAAGGCGGATATGTTGAACACGCAGGTAGAAACGCTGAAAGTGGCAGGCGGAG
>CAZDQW010000006.1:0-20570 GCA_964507845.1 uncultured Megasphaera sp. | reverse complement strand
GAAACAGGCTTTGAGACATCAGCTTGTAGCTCATAAAGTATTCCTGCCTAATGAGAAGAACACTGCATTATACAGGCGCAATTATGAGCAGCGAATTCAGCTGCTGCAGGCGCTAAATGGGTGTAAAGAATAAAAAATGAATTGTGAAAAAAAACATAAATTCACATAACAAAAGCTCGGGAAAAAGCATTCTTTTCTGTGCCTTACTTACTAAACAATGCTTTTTTTGCAATAGATTGAAACTGGTTAGAAAAATAATGTATACATGAAAAGCAATTATCCTAAAATATTGTGATTTTTCAGTAGATTTTTTTGAAAAACATGGTATACTATAGAATGTAAGCGGTGAAACTTATTTTATATGCGTGTGCTTTTTGAAAGAGAAATATTCGTGAAAAAAATCACGCGAGTAAGGAGGAGTTTAGTCATGTTTTGTAAAAAAGTAATGGTTATCGGCGCCGGCACGATGGGATCTGGCATTGCACAGGTATTTGCTACTCATGGGTGTGAAGTTATTTTAAACGATATTAAAGATGAATTTATTGCAGGCGGGAAAGCTAAAATTGATAAAGCGCTGACAAAATTGGTCAGCAAAGAAAAAATGACGCAGGAAGACAAAGATGCGGTAATGGGCCGTATTACCGGTTTTGTGGAACGCACGGCTGATAACATGAAAGATGTAGATCTTGTTGTTGAAGCTGCTATTGAAGATCTGAAAATTAAATCGGCTATTTTCAAAGAATTGGATGAACTGTGCCCTGAACATACGATTTTAGCCAGCAATACGTCGTCGTTGGCTATTACGCAGATTGGCGCAGCTACGAAACGCCCTGATAAAGTTATCGGCATGCATTTCTTCAATCCTGCTCCGGTCATGAAATTAATCGAAATCATCAATGGGATTGCAACGTCGGAAGAAACGTATGAAAAAGTTAAAGAAGCGTCCGTTGAATTGGGCAAATCGCCGGTTAAAGTAGCGGACTTCCCGGGCTTTGTCGGAAACCGCGTTGTTATTCCGATGATTAATGAAGCGATTCAGGCGTTGATGGAAGGCGTCGCTTCGAAAGAAGATATTGATGCTGTGTGCAAGTTGGGATTCAACCATCCGATGGGCCCCTTGGCGCTGAGCGATTTGATCGGCAACGACATAGTTCTTCATATTATGGAAGTGCTCTACGAAGGTTTCGGCGATCCGAAATATCGTCCGTGCCCGCTCCTCAAAAAATATGTCAATGCCGGATATTTGGGACGGAAGACCGGCAAAGGCTTTTATGATTACACGAAATAAGCCAAGATGTGTTAACGGGTAAACGGTAAATAATGTAGAAATGTGATCTGTAACGGCAGATAAGCGGGCGTGAATACACACGTCCCTTGTTTGCCAATGGTATGGATAATTTTTTAGGAGGTTTATTACGATGGACTATCAGAACATTATTTATGCAGCAGAAAATGGAATTGCAACGATTACGATTAATCGGCCGAAGGCACTCAACGCGCTGAATCTGGCAACGATGACGGAATTAAAAGACGTTGTTGCAAAAATTGCTGTTGATCCGGAAGTTAAAGTTGTTATCATTACAGGTTCGGGAAGCAAATCCTTTGTTGCCGGTGCAGATATTGTTGAAATGTCTACTAAAAATGCCGTTGAAGGCCGCGTATGGGGGCAGGTAGGTCAGGATACCTTTACAGCCATTGAAAATCTGCCGCAGCCGGTTATTGCTGCAATCAACGGTTTCGCGCTGGGCGGCGGCTGCGAATTGGCCTGCGCTTGCGATGTTCGCTATGCATCGGAAAACGCAAAATTCGGTCAGCCTGAAGTCGGTCTCGGCATTACGCCGGGCTTCGGCGGCACACAGCGTCTGCCCCGTGTCGTTGGCCGCGGCTACGGCAAAGAATTAATCTTTACGGGCGGCATGATTGATGCGCAGGAAGCTCTTCGCATCGGTTTGGTCAATAAAGTTGTTCCCCAGGAAGAATTGATGGACGTAGTTATGGCATTAGCCAAGAAAATTGCGAAAAATGCGCCGATTGCCGTACAGCTTTCCAAAGCGGCTATCAATCGCGGCATTAACTGCGATGTTATTACCGGCATTGCCTATGAAGCTGAAGTATTTGGCCTTTGCTTTGCTACAGAAGACCAAAAAGAAGGCATGGGCGCTTTTGTTGAAAAACGTAAAGCAGCTTTCACCGGTAAATAATTTAATCTGAATATTGTCCTTATTAAAAAACGTATCCTGTAAAAGGGATACGTTTTTTTGCTTTTCGACGGAGTAAGCGGAAAATAATATGACATATAAAATTTTTGAGATTTTTTGCAGAGCCGTTTCAGCATTTCCGCCGGAGATCTTTTGAAATACATGATACTGTTTCTTAAAGATAAAGGAGCTTTTAAGGCATACATTGAGATGTACGGCATATATTCGGGACAATACCATGTTTCCTGCGCCTTAATTTTAATCAAACCTTAATCATTATTTAAGTAAAGCCTAATTTCTTTCCGGCAAAATAACTATAACGAAAATATTGCATTCGGAGGAAATCATTATGGGCAATGCAGAAAACAAACAAGAAATACTGTATGGCATGTTAAAACAGAAACAATGGCAGGATGCGCTGGAATTTGCGGAAAGTCTAAAACGAGGGGAACGCAATAGGGAAAATATACAATTAGAAGAAAATATCTATTACGCCGTTTTGAAATCAACTTCACCGGAGGCCATTTGCCGGGCGTTGGAAGGATTGGCGTTCTTATATCAGAATGAGTATATGCTGAAATTGACAGGCCAGCAAGGTTATTTACCTAATTTACGAGACGACTGCGCGCAGAAAGCGATTTCTTTTTACGAACAACTTTTTCAATATGAACGAAAAGGGATTCCTCTTTTTCAATATGCACATTTGTTATACAAATTTTCGAGAAATTCTTTGAGAAAAATTAATTACAACATCATATGTCAGCAAAAGGAAAAAGCCATCGTTTCCTATGATGAAGCGATTTCCTTACTGGAAGCCGTAAAAAAGGATCCTCAGCAGGAAGCGGCGTACAGCCGTGCTTGTTATGGACTATGCCGGTGTGCTTTGGAGTGTTTTTCCGTACATTCCCTGTTGCTAGATGAAATTATGTTGTTGTTTCCGATCGCGGTTTCCTTATATGGCTCGCGGGATGCGCATATGCAGAAAGCAAGGCGCGTACAATACTGTCTTGACGAATTGTTGAAAATTGAGGAATTGCCGTATAAGACGGATAATATTCATGCAGTTGTTGAAAAAAAGCAAAAATATGAAAATTCATGGGATATTTATTATTTATTGGGGAAATTTTTTGATTGCACTTCCCGTTTTTCTTTGAGTGATGATACTATAAAGGCAGTGTCAGCGGCTGAACGATATTATTCATATGCCTGTGAAATAGACGCTGCCAGACGGGATACCGGGCAGGCCGTGTCTGGATACCAGCACACATATACGGCGTTATTGACGTTGTATTTGCGTACACGCCGAGAGAATGACTTTTATAATACATGGAAACGATACCATCCTATTGTCCATATTTCTCCGACATTTCAAACACTTTCAGAAATACGTTGGTTAATCATTAAAGGCGATTATATGCGTGCAAAAAAGGCCGTAAATTCGTGGATAGACAACAGCAGGAAAAGGCGAATAGAACGCCGGTTTTATGTGTTGGAAGATATTCTTCATGTGTTATGCGGGGGAAGTACGGAAGAATTATGCGGAAAGTATAAACCGTTCCATTTGCATAAACTTAATAGCATACGAAAATATGCCGGCATAAGGCATCATTAATTCGGCAGAAGATACAGTATTGATACAGATTAGAAATAAGTGTTGTTTTTCGGCGAGTTTCGATGAGAAGAGAAAACCTTTTCCCGGTTATTTATTGTAAAATTGTTATGGTGCCTGCATTGGTTTTGCAATCGCTCACTTTTCTTTAAATTTAAAGATGAATTAATAAAATATGTATGGTATAATATTCAATTGTAAATGAGTATAAATTTTTTTGCGAGGAGTGTCTGTATGAAGATCAGTGCTGAAGAAATAAAAAAAATCGCACTGTTGTCCCGTTTGGAAATCAAAGAAGATCAGATTGATGCTGTCGGGAAACAGCTGAATGACATTTTATCGTATATGGATCTGATGAGTCAGGTAGATATTACGGATGTGCAGCCGACGGCGCATGCCGTGTCCATGTCTAACGTCATGCGCGACGACGTGCCCCATACGTCTATGCCGAATGATAAAGCATTGCAAAATACGCCGGAACCGGAGCAGGGGTACTTTAAAGTACCGAAGGTGATTCAGGATTAAGGAGGGGTACCGTGAATACGATACATGGATTACATGAAAAACTCGTTAAAGGCGAGCTGTCGGCCGTTGAATTGACCAGGCAGTATATTAACCACAAAGATGCTGTAGAGCCGGAAATACAGGCCTTTTTGTCGGATAACCGTGAGTTCGCGTTGGAAGCGGCTGCCGTCGTTGATAAGAAAATTGCCGCAGGAGAAGCTATTTCTGATTTAGCCGGCATTCCGGGCGCTATTAAGGATAATATTTGCATTAAAGGACAATATGCGACCTGTGCGTCTAACATGTTGAGAAATTTTAAGTCTCCCTATAATGCGACTGTTATAGAAAAACTTATGGAGTCCGATTACGTCAGTTTGGGAAAAACTAATATGGACGAATTTGCCATGGGCAGTTCAACGGAAAATTCGGCGTTTCAGGTTACGCATAATCCCTGGAATACGGCATATGTACCGGGCGGTTCGTCCGGCGGGTCAGCAGCTGCCGTTGCTTCCGGCGAATGTGTATGGGCGCTGGGATCCGATACGGGCGGGTCTGTCCGCCAGCCGGCGGCGTACTGCGGTGTCGTCGGGTTAAAGCCGACATACGGCCTTATTTCACGGTATGGCCTTATTGCATTTGCGTCGTCACTGGATCAAATCGGTACGTTTACAAACGACGTGGAAGACTGTGCCATTGTCTTGAATCATATTGCCGGTTATGATGCGAAGGATTCCACATCTATTCCCCAGGGGAAAAAAGATTATAAAAAAGCGCTTATTAACGATGTAAAGGGAATGAAAATAGGCGTTCCCAAAGAATTTTTCGGCGAGGGTCTTGATGCCGAATGCCGGAGCGCATTGGACGAAGCGATTGAAACGTATCAAAAATTAGGTGCGGACATTATTCCTGTTGAAATGCCGCATGTTAAGTACGGCATTGCGGCATATTATATCATTGCTCCTGCCGAAGCCAGCTCAAATTTGGCACGGTATGACGGCGTCGGATTTGGACTGCGCGTTGAAGGCAAAGACATTATTGATATGTATATTAAAACACGTTCTGATGGATTTGGCCCGGAAGTGCAGCGGCGCATTCTTCTCGGTACGTATGTTTTGAGCTCGGGATATTACGATGCGTATTATTTGCGGGCAATGAAAGTACGAACGCTCATTAAGCAGGATTATGACGAAGCGCTGAAGATATGCGACATACTCCTTACGCCGTCGGCTCCCGATACAGCTTTCCTGATTGGGCAGCACAGCGATGATCCGCTGGCCATGTACCTCGGAGATGTATGCACGGTTACGTTGAATCTCGCCGGATTGCCGGGTCTCAGTATTCCCTGCGGATATAAAAACGGCCTGCCTATCGGAATGCAGCTTATCGGCAGAGCTCTTGACGAAGAAACGCTTTTGCGTGCAGCTTATACGTTTGAACAACATCGTGCGGACTTGCGCAAGCCGTTGCCTATGGGGGAGGTTGAATTATAATGAAATATGAATCCGTTATCGGCTTGGAAGTCCATGTCGAGCTGAAAACAAAAACTAAAATTTTCTGCGGCTGCAGCACAGAGTTCGGCGCCGAACCGAATACGCATGTCTGCCCCGTATGCCTTGGCCTCCCCGGCGTTTTACCGGTTCTGAATAAGGAAGTGGTACATTTTGCCGTCAAAGCAGGGCTTGCGCTGCATTGCGATATTTTACCGTACAGCAAATTTGACCGTAAGAATTATTATTATCCCGATTTGCCGAAAAATTTCCAGACGTCGCAATTTGATCTGCCGATATGTAAGGGCGGATATGTTGACATTGAGGTCAACGGTGAACAAAAGCGCATTCATTTGACGCGCATCCATATGGAAGAAGACGCCGGAAAACTCGTGCACAGCGGCGCCAGCATAGATACGTCTGATTCATCCTATGTCGATTATAATCGGACCGGCGTGCCTCTGCTGGAAATAGTCGGCGAACCGGAACTGCGCAGCGGTGAAGAAGCTAGAGCTTATCTGGAAAAACTTCGTTCCATTCTTCAATATCTGGGCATATCGGATTGCCGTCTGGAAGAAGGAAGTATGCGGTGCGATGCCAATATTTCCGTCCGGCCCGTCGGCAGTACAAAGCTCGGCACGAAGACGGAGTTAAAGAATATTAATTCCTTCAGCGGAGTGCAGAAAGGAATTGAGTATGAAGCCGTTCGGCAGGCCCGGATTCTTGAAGAAGGCGGTACGATTCAGCAGGCTACGCGCGGCTGGGATGAAGCGAAAGGAATTACGGTGCTGCAGCGTGTTAAAGAAGGAGACAGTGATTACCGGTATTTTCCAGAACCGGATTTAATTCCCGTTGAAGTATCTCCCGAATATATTGAAGAAATCCGCAAAGAACTGCCGGAAATGCCTGATGTACGTAAAAAACGGTTCATCGATGAACTGGGATTGCCTGAATACGATGCCGGGCTATTGACAGCGGAAAAACAAACTGCCGATTATTTTGAAGATGTCGTAAAGTGCGGCGTTGATGCTAAGACAGCGTCAAACTGGATGCTCGGCGAGTTTGCAAAATTATTGAATGAATATAGTGTAAAACTTGTTGATGCGCCTGTTCGTCCGGAAGCATTGGCAGGGTTGATCCAGCTTATCGATAAAGGGACGATTTCCGGAAAAATCGCAAAGAAAGTTTTGTCGGAAATGTGGAAATCAGGAAAAACTGCCGAGGATGTTGTAAAAGAACAAGGCCTTGTGCAAATTACAGATACAGGGGCGTTGGAAGAACTTGTGAAAAAAATTATTGACGCTAATCCGCAGTCTGTTGCCGATTATAAAGCGGGCAAGAAAAAAGCGATCGGCTTTTTGGTCGGGCAGATTATGAAGGAAACGAAAGGGCGAGCTAATCCCGGCGTTGTTAATGAATTATTGGTAAAAAATCTGCAATAAAGTGAATCAAACAGAAAATGCCGCCCGAAGAAAAGCTATATTTTCTTCGGGCGGTATTCTGTTGTTAAGAAAATGAACGGGAAAGGCTGGAAACCGGTAGTCATTTTCTAGCGAAAAGAAGACGGAATATTGTTTTGTCATTTATATCTATAAGTAATAGGTTGCTCTGCAATTTTTGCTTAAACGTGTATCATGGAAAATATTTTGCTCAAGAGATGTCATGCCATGTTTTCTTCTTATTTTTTTTCATAATAATATCTCGTCCACATGGTGACTTCCGATAGCGCCGGATGAGGAGTCATCGTTTCACTGAGTGTATAGACGGAATTTGGTTCGAGGCTCCGTGTCAGCGGTAAAGCACGCAGTCTTTTTGCAGTCGGCGAGGCAATATCGTCATGGATCGGGGAAATTGTGCGGAAGCCGCAGGTCAGTTGATTGACGAAAGGCTGGATTAGGATTGATGCTTCGGGGCCGACAATATGAGCGCCTAGGATGTATTTTGTTTTTTTATCAATGACGAGTTTGATGAAGCCGTCGTTCTCATCTTCCGGCTCAAATCCCATTGCGTATCCTTTAGCCGATGCGGAATAGTGGTTGAAAGCTGTTTCCACGTCGTATCCCTGGGCAACGGCACTCTGTTCACTGAGGCCTACACGGGCCGCTTCCGGATAGGTGAAGGTCACGGCCGGCACGATGCCGTAATGGACCCAGCGCCACTGCTCCGGCGGTGTGTCGGAAAATAGATTATGTGCAAGGATTTCCGCTTCGTAGTTTGCCTTATGGCGAAACGGCGCCTGCCCGTTTACATCGCCGATAGCCCAGATACCGTCGGCGCTTGTTTCTAAAAATTCGTTTGTCAGGATAAATCCGTGTTTGTCGGTGCGAATGTCTGTATTTTCCAAATGGAGCAAGTCCGTCATCGGACGTATGCCGGGAGCAACGAGAATTTCATCTGCCCGTATTTCCGTCGTTTCGCCAGTCGATTTATCTTGAATGGTTAGGACTTTATGAGAATCTTTCAATGCAGCGGATATGGTTGTTTTATTGAGATGAACGGTTACTCCGTGAGACTGTAGTTGGCTGAAAACAAAAGACGAAATATCCTCGTCTTCTTTGGGAAGCAGGCGGACGTTGCGCTGCACGATAGTAACTTTACTTCCTGCCGCACTGAAAACATGTGCAAATTCGCAGCCGATAGGGCCGCCGCCGATGATGATGAGGCTGTTATAAGGTTTTTTAGGGTATTTTGAACCAAAGAGAGTTTCTGATGTGATATAACCGGCTTCTTCCAGACCTGGCAGGGCGGGAATACTCGTGCGCGCACCGGCGCCGATAAAAATACGGTTTCCGGTTATCGTAGCTGAGGTACCATTGTTCATGACGACATGGATAGATTTCGGTCCCGTAAATGATGCTGTGCCTTCATAAATGTCAATGTTGGGAAAAGCGGCATAATAGTCTTTAATTTGGGCATTTTGATTTATTTTATGCCAAAGACGGCGTGTAATGATATCCCAATCCATGCGGATAGTGTCAGTCATGACGCCGATACGTTTTGCTTCTTCCATTTGCCGGACGGCGTTGGCAGCTGTCACCATGATTTTTGTCGGAATACAGCCGCGGTTAAGGCAGGTACCGCCGAAATGATTTCGTTCAATGACGGCAATAGACAGTCCTTTCTGTACTGCCGCGTCTGTAATTATATTAGCGGCTCCCGTGCCGATAACGATAACATCGTAATGTTTCATAATGGCTTCTCCTTATATATACAAAAATAGTATACATTTAGTATACGATAAAAGAATAAGGACTGCAAGGCAGAAGTTTTGAAAGGCATATTGTACGCTTCATCTCATGTTTATTGATATATTGAGATCATCACATCTTGAAAGGCAGGGCGGAATAGTGTATCATTTTAAAATAGATTTTATATTGCTCATCAGGACGATAGCGGCGTATAGATGCAGGTAGGTTAGGATGGAGAGAAATGTTGGAATTTCCGATTAAGCGTACAATCATTATTGACGATACAAAAAAAAAGAGGGGCCGTAAGAAAAAAGAAGACGGCGAAAAGACGGTTATTACCGGCACAGTCAATTTGCCGAAAAAGGAATCGTTGAAGAAAATGGATCCGCTGCCGAAAAATGCGAAAAATCTGGTTATTGTCGAATCGCCGGCCAAGGCAAAAACGATTGAGCGGTTTCTTGGCAGTTCGTATAAGGTGCTGGCGAGCCGCGGTCATCTCCGAGATTTGCCCCGCAACCAGTTCGGAGTCAATGTTGAAGAAGGATTTGCTCCGTCATATACGAATATGTGGGATAAGCGCAAGCTGATTGAGGAACTTCAACATGAATTTGTAAAGTCGAAGAACGTCTATCTTGCGACAGACCCGGATCGTGAAGGAGAGGCGATTTCGTGGCATTTAGCCCATTTGCTGGATATTGACCCGAAGGATAACTGCCGGGTAATGTTTCATGAAATTACGAAAAAAGCTGTTCTGGCAGGTATGGAAAAGCCCTGTCCGATAGATTTAAAAAAAGTCGATGCGCAGCAGGCGCGCCGCGTGCTGGACCGTATTGTCGGATATAAACTCAGCCCGCTGCTGTGGAAAAAAGTCTGCAAGGGACTGAGCGCCGGCCGCGTTCAGTCCGTAGCTGTACGACTTATTTGCGAACGGGAAGAGGAAATCGGCGCGTTCGTACCGGAAGAATATTGGACTGTCGGCGGAACATACCGCACGGACAGCGGGATGATACTGACGACAGAGCTTGTCAAAATAAACGGAGAAAAAGCCAGCATACCTGATGAGAAATCGGCGCTGGAAATTGCCGCTGCGCTGCAGTGGGAAAGAAACGGTGTTTCAGGGCATGAAGCCGATAAAATTGTTAAAGTAGAAACTCGGCGCCGGAAACGCCAGCCCCAGCCTCCGTTTACAACGTCTACGATGCAGCAGGAATGCGTCGGCAAGCTTAATTTCGGCGCAAAAAAAACGATGATGCTTGCCCAGCAGCTTTATGAAGGCTTGGATATCGGCGAACAGGGTCATGTCGGATTGATCACGTATATGCGAACGGATTCAACGCGTATTAACGATGATATGATAGAGGCGGCCCGGGAGTTTATTGCTGCTGTATACGGAGATACGTATGTGCCGGCGAAAGCAAGGGAATATAAGTCAAAGCAGTCAAGCCAAGATGCCCATGAAGCTATTCGGCCGACATCGCTGGAATTGATGCCGTCTGTTGTCGCGCCGTACTTATCGCGCGACCAGCTGAGGCTGTATACATTGATATGGAACCGGTTTCTGGCCAGCCAGATGGCGGCAGCGGAAACAGAGCATATGGCCATTACGATTGCCAGCGGTATATATGAATTAAGAGCGGCAGGGTACAAGGTCTTGTTCAAAGGGTTTACGGAATTATACGAAGACGCTAAAAAAGATAAGACGCAGACAGAACTTCCGCATATCGATGAGGGAACCGTTGTCCATAATGAAACTGTCGACCCGGTTCAGCACTTTACGCAGCCGCCGCCGCGTTATACAGAGGCAAGTCTCATAAAAACGCTGGAAGAAAAAGGAATCGGCCGGCCAAGCACGTATGCTCCGATTATGGATACGATTCAGAACCGCAATTATGTGGAAAAGCGGGATAAACAGTTCATGCCGACGGAATTGGGCATTGTTACGGTCAATTTATTGAAAAAATATTTTGAAGGCATTATTAACGTCGGTTTTACGGCCCACATGGAAGAAGAACTCGACAGGATCGAACAGGGATTGGATACATATGTCCACGTTCTGCAGGAATTTTATGATGTTTTCAAGCCGGAAATGGATGTAGCGGAACAACAAATGGAGAAAGTTGTTGTTGCCGGCCAGGAATCTGGCGAAAAGTGCGAATTCTGCGGTGCGCCGATGATATATAAATTCGGCCGTTTCGGTAAATTTCTGGCCTGTTCCAACTTCCCCGCCTGCCGTAATACGAAAGCGATTGTTGATGATATGGGCATTACTTGCCCGCAGTGCGGAAAGGGGACGCTGATTCGGCGGAAGTCGAAACGCGGACGTGTGTTTTATGGATGCAGCGAGTATCCGGACTGTGAGTTTATATTATGGAATCAGCCAATCGATAAAAAGTGTTCTGCCTGCGGCAGCATCATGACGATTAAGCATTATAAAAAAGGGCCGGATAAAATTTTTTGCAGCAATGCGTCGTGCGAAAATTATAAAAAGGGTGAAATTGTGAATGAAGAATAACGTACTCGTTGTCGGAGCCGGTCTTGCCGGTTCCGAAGCGGCATGGCAGCTGGCGGAACGGGGAATACCTGTAGAATTGGCGGAAATGCGCCCGGAGAAGTATTCGCCGGCCCATCATACGGAATGGTTTGCCGAATTAGTATGCAGCAATTCCCTGCGGGCGGCTAATATAGAAAATGCCGTGGGGCTGCTGAAAGAAGAGATGCGCCGTCTTGATTCGCTTATTATGCAGGCTGCCGATGCGACCCGCGTTCCGGCCGGCGGGGCGCTGGCCGTAGATCGGGTTCCTTTCAGTATGTATGTGACAGAACGGCTGAAAAATCATCCTTTAGTCACGGTAAGGCATGAAGAAGTAACGGCGCTTCCGGATGACCAAATCTGCATCGTAGCAACCGGGCCGCTGACAAGCGACGCGATGGCAGAAACGATTCGGAAGATGACGGGCGCCGATTATTTTCATTTCCATGATGCGGCGGCGCCTATTGTTGCGGTAGATTCTCTGGACATGAATAAAATATATCGCGCCGCAAGATACGGAAAAGGCGGAGCCGATTATTTGAACTGCCCGTTTACTAGAGAAGAATACGAAGCGTTTTGGCGTGCGCTGACGACGGCAGAATGTGCCGAGCTTCATGATTTTGAAAAAAATGACGCCGTTTTTGAAGGATGCATGCCTATTGAAGTCATGGCGGCGCGCGGCATCGATACGATGCGGTACGGCCCCATGAAACCTGTCGGCCTGGAACTTCCGGGGACGGGGAAATTGCCGTATGCTGTGGTGCAGCTTCGTCAAGATAACGGCAGCGCTACGCTGTATAATATTGTCGGTTTTCAGACCCATTTAAAATTCGGCGAACAGAAACGGGTTTTTTCCATGATACCGGGACTGGAACAGGCTGAATTTGTACGCTACGGCGTTATGCACCGCAATTCATATATCAATTCGCCGGAATTGCTGCTGCCGACGCTCCAATATCGCCGCAGCAGCAACCTATTCTTTGCCGGACAGCTTACCGGCGTGGAAGGATATCTGGAGTCGGCGGCAATGGGACTCCTGGCGGGAATTAATGCCGCCAGGCTGCTGCACGGCCGGGAGTGCCTCGCCTTTTCCCGACGCACGGCCATAGGCGGGTTGAGCCAATACATTTCCAACGGCCCCAATGCTGATTTTCAGCCCATGAATATCAATTTCGGCTTGATGGAACCGCTGGGCATAAAAAAACGAATGAAGAAAAAAGAAAAAAACGCTTTGCTGGCACGGCGGGCGTTGGAGGAAATTGCCATCATGAAGGAGAAGATCGATGATGTCTGATATAATGTCTACGGCGTTTCATGCGACGACAATTGTTGCCGTCCGGCGCAATGGAAAGACGGCGATTGCCGGCGATGGACAGGTGACGATGGGAAACGCCGTTATCATGAAGGGAACGGCGCAGAAAGTGCGCCGCTTGTATCACGGTAAAATTATCAGCGGTTTTGCCGGTTCTGTTGCCGATGCGTTTACGTTGTTTGACCATTTTGAAGAAAAATTGAATGAATATAACGGCAATCTCGTCCGCAGCGCCGTTGAACTGGCGAAAGACTGGCGTTCCGATAAAGTGCTGCACAAATTAGAGGCGCTGCTTCTTGTTGCCGACAGTCAGCGGATATTGCTTATTTCAGGGAACGGTGAAGTCATCGAACCGGATGACGGCGTGTCTGCCATAGGCTCGGGAGGAAACTATGCGTTGGCTTCCGCCAGGGCTTTGATGCAGAATACGGAATTGCCGGCCCGTGATATTGCGGAAAAATCGCTTCATATTGCCGCCGATATTTGCGTATATACAAATCACAATGTTATTGTGGAAGAAATATAGAACATCAGAAATTTTATATAAAAAGAGGGAATGAAATGAAGGAAACGGAATTAACTCCGAAACAAATTGTTGCGGAATTAGATAAGCATATTGTCGGTCAGAAGGAAGCCAAAAAATCGGTGGCTGTCGCGCTGCGGAACCGCTGGCGCCGTAAGCGGTTGTGCGAAGATATGCAGGATGCGATTGTGCCGAAAAATATCCTGCTTATCGGGCCGACTGGCGTCGGCAAAACAGAAATAGCCCGCCGTCTGGCAAAGCTCGTCGGCGCGCCGTTTATCAAAGTGGAAGCGACAAAATATACCGAAGTCGGGTACGTGGGCCGCGATGTGGAACAAATTATTCGCGATCTGGTCGTGAATGCGATCCGCATGGTACAGGAGCAGGAAGCGCAGCGGTATGAGGCGAAAGCGGAAGAAGAAGCCAATAAGCGGATTCTGCAAGTGTTTTGGCCTAAAAAGGACAGTGTAAAAGAAAAAGTTCCTAATCCGATGAATATATTTTTTACTGATGACGACAGCGACGAAGAAGCGCCGAAACAGCTGGAAGAACCTAAGTCCGAACGCCGCCGGAAAATGTATGAAGATATATGCAGCCATAAGATGGACGATAGGGAAATTGAAATTGAAGTGCGGGAGCAGGAACGGGCTGTCCAAGGTATTTTAACCGGCAGTTCTGCCGAAGAGCTGACCAGTAATTTTCAGGAAATGCTTGGAAGTATCATGCCGAAGAAGAAAAAGAAAAAGAAGATGACCGTCGCCAAAGCGCGGGAAATTTTTAAGGATGAAGAGCTGGAAAAGTGCCTTGATATGGATGTTATTATCGATAAGGCCGTGGAAGCGACGGAAGAGTCCGGTATTGTTTTCATCGATGAGTTCGATAAAATTGCCGAAAAAGGACGGGGAGGCGGACCGGATATATCTCGCGAAGGCGTGCAGCGGGACATTTTGCCTATTGTCGAAGGGGCAACGGTTAATACTAAGTACGGTCCTGTCAAGACGGATCATATCTTATTTATTGCGGCAGGGGCGTTTCATGTATCGAAACCGAGCGATCTTATTCCGGAACTGCAGGGACGGTTTCCGATTCGCGTAGAACTTCAGTCGCTTACTGTCGATGATTTCCGTAAAATTTTGACGGAACCGAACCAGTCGCTTGTAAAGCAGTATACGGCTCTTTTGCAGACAGACGGCGTAACTCTGGAATTTACAGATGACGGCATCAACGCCGTTGCGGAATATGCCTATCGGGTAAATTTAGAAACGGAGAATATCGGCGCTCGGCGGCTGCATACCATGATGGAAAAAATATTGGAAGATGTGGCATACGGAGCACCTGATATAGAAGAGACGCACATTATCGTTGATGAGAAGTTCGTTGCCGGCAAACTTCATGATGTCGTGCAGAATGTCGATTTAAGTCATTATATTTTATAAGGAGACGCTTGTGAGACCGTACGCGAAATTATATGTAACTCAGAAAGGGGAAAAGTCGGCCCGCAGCGGACATCCCTGGGTTTACGGCGAAGAAATAACCGGTGTGGACGGCACGTACCGTACAGGCGATCTTGTTGACGTATACAGCCGCAAGAACCGGTATCTCGGAACCGGGTTTGCCAATGATATATCGAAAATACGTGTCCGTATTGTGTCGGACAATGCAAATGATCGATTTGATCAAGAATTTTGGCGCCGCCGTGTACGGTATGCTTTGCAGTACCGCCTTACCGTTATGGGCCCTGATGATTTTTCCTGCTGCCGTCTCTTTTTCGGAGATGCGGATCAAATGCCGGGACTGACCGTTGACCGGTATAACGATATCTTGGTTGCGCAAACGCTTTGCTACGGCATGGATCAAATAAAAGACGTGATTTATGCGGCGCTTGCCGACGAACTGAGAGCCATGGGGTGTCCCGTCCGAGGCATTTATGAACGAAATGATGTCAAAGTGCGCGAATTGGATGGAATGTCTCAATATAAAGGCTGGTACCGGGCCGATTTTTTACCGGAACCGGGGCCAGCAAAAACGACGATTTGTGAAAACGGCATTTTTTATGATGTCGATGTGGAAAACGGGCAGAAGACGGGATTTTTCCTTGACCAGAAATACAACCGCTTGTCAGTGGCAAAAATTGCGGCGAACCGCCGAGTGCTTGACTGCTTTACCCATACAGGCGCATTTGCTTTGAATGCGGCCAAAGGAGGCGCTGTATCCGTTACTGCTGTAGACGTGTCGAATGAAGCTGTTTCCATGACGGTTGAAAATATTCGGCGGAATGGTTTTTCCGGCGTCATAACGGCGAAACAAGCTAACGTTTTCGATTTACTGACAGAACTTGCCGATCAAAAATGCCGGGATTATGACTTTATTATTCTGGACCCGCCGGCATTTACAAAATCAGGACATACGGTGCGCAATGCCGTTCGCGGATATAAAGAGATCAATCTTAAAGCCATGAAAATATTGCCGCGAGGCGGATATTTGGCAACGTGTTCCTGCTCTCATTTCATGCGGGATGAGTTGTTCCGGCATATGCTCTGCGATGCCGCCGCCGATGCCGGCGTTCATTTGCGGCAAATCGAAGGCCGGCAGCAGTCGCCGGATCATCCGATTTTGTGGAATGTGCCGGAGACCGATTATTTAAAGTTTTATATATTCCAGGTCGTGTAGTCTTGCTGCCGGCGTGGTACCAATTAAGGGGGAGTATCTCATGAATTACAGAAGCACTCGTTCTAATACCTGCGTTTCACCGTCTTACGCGCTGCTTCACGGATTGGCGCCGGACGGAGGACTTTATGTGCCGGAAGTATTTCCGGAAAATGTGCTGCAGTATCAAGATTTGGCCGGAAAATCGTATCAGGAAATTGCGTCGATCGTGCTGTCGTATTTTTTTACCAATTTTACGGCAGAAGAAAGAAAGAGCATGATAGATTCTGCCTATAATTCTGATACATTCCGGGACGAACGAATTGTGCCGCTTCATTCTGTTGACAGCGACAGCTCTGTGGCTGAATTGTTTCACGGACGTACGTTGGCTTTCAAAGATCTGGCGTTGTCTGTATTTCCTTATTTGCTCACGGCGGCGAAAGCACAGGAGAAAGAAGAGAGAGAGATACTGATTCTGACGGCAACCAGCGGCGATACGGGCAAAGCGGCATTGGAAGGGTTCAAAGATGTAGCTGGTACAAATATCATGGTTTTTTATCCCAGTGAAGGCGTGAGCCCCATGCAGAAGCAGCAAATGCAGAAACAGGAGGGGAAAAACGTTGAAGTATCGGCCATTTATGGAAATTTTGATGATGCGCAGAGTTTTTTAAAGAGAGTTTTTATTGATGAGGCCGTTAATCGCTATGCAAACAGCAGGGGAGTTCTTTTTTCCAGTGCGAATTCCATTAATATCGGCCGGTTATTTCCCCAGATAGCGTATTATGTATCGACATATGCTGCGCTTGTTGATAATGGCGCTATTGCCGAAAATGAACGTTTTGATGTTGTCGTGCCTACGGGAAACTTCGGCAACATCCTGGCCGGATATTTTGCCAAAAAGATGGGAGTGCCTGTTGGCAAACTGATCTGCGCATCGAATAAAAACAATGTTCTTGCCGATTTCTTCGCTACCGGCGTATATGATATGAATCGGGAATTTTATACGACTGCCAGCCCTTCCATGGATATTTTGCTTTCGAGCAACTTTGAGCGTTTCCTGTTTTATGCAGCCGGGCAAGATGCTGAGCAAGTGGCTGCATGGGAAAAAGAATTGGCCCAAACGGGAAAAATGGCTGTTTCGCCGAAGATGCTGGCTGAACTGTCGTCTGATTTTGAAGGCGGCTGGATTGACGATGACGAAACAAAGAAAGTTATCAATCATGTATATAATGACTGCGGATATCTGCTGGATCCCCATACAGCGGTGGCCTACGGCGTTTATCTGAACCGGCGGCGGCAGGGATTGACTGAAGGAAGGCATACTGTTGTAATGGCAACAGCTCATCCCTATAAATTCCCAGATGTGATTTGCCGTGCTTTAGCGCTGCGGCAAAGAGAAGATTCGTTTGCTATGCTTGAAGATATCGGCAGCGTTACCGGAATAGCTTTGCCGAAACCGCTTGCTGAATTGCGGGAAAAGCCGATACGGTTTGAAAATATTGTGCAAAAAGAGGAAATGAAGCAAGCTGTACTGGATTTTGTTGATGCCATTCATCGGAAATAGGGACTGCGGAAAGAGTAACAGCAGGGATAGTGATCATACATGAATAAAGGAATTGTATATATGATTCTTTCGTCATTGGCCTTCAGCATGCAAAATGTCATCGTGAAAGAATTGTCATATACGATGAGTACGGGAGAGATCGCTTTTTTTCGTGGTTTTTTGAGCGCGCTGCTGATCTTGGCGCTGATGAAGCTGCAGCATATTCATTTTTCTAAATTTGACAGGCCGACACTGTGGTTCCGCGGCATTGCCGGCGGGGCGGGGATGATTTGCATTTTTTATGCTCTGCGCGGGATGCTGTTGGCCGATGTGTCTATTTTGTCACAGTTGTCGGCTTTTTTTGTCATGATCTTTGCCGCTGTTTTTTTAAAGGAAGTACTGCCGAAAGGCGCTGCCGTTCCATTGGTTCTTATCGTTGCCGGCGCTTGCCTGGTCGTGCAGCCGTGGAATTTTTCTTCCTTTAATGTATACTCGCTGTTTGTATTGGCGCAGGCGTTGTTTGCGGCAGCTGCTTACACGACGATCAGCAAGCTTACCGGTTCAGGGCGTCATCATCAGTATGAAATTGTTTTTTATTTTCTGTTTTGTGCTGCTGTTGCCGGCGCTGTTCTTATGGGGGATGATTTTAAAATGCCGGAAAGCCGGGAATGGCTTATGTATGCTGCGCTGGGCATTATCACCGTGATAGCTCAAATTTTGATGACAGACGCTTATGCGTATGCCAATCCCGTCATAGTCAGTTTTGTAGCATATATTGCCGTTGTGTTTAACGCAATGTGGGGATTTCTTATTTTCGGTGAAATACTCACGCTGATGACCGTTGCCGGCGGTCTTTGTATTATTGGCGGCTCGATGTACTTGACCAAATTGAAGCACGACGCTATGGGGAGGAAAACTAGTGTCATTGTGCGGAGACGAAAAGGATGATATGCTGATGACAGTGTCGGAAACACACATTAAGGTTATTTTTGTTCTGCTGCTGGCCGGAATTCTGGGCGGCATTCATATGGCGATTCCTGATTTCTACAGCACGGTCTGGAATCTGTCTGTCAGCGGCAATATGGAAGGCACGATTGGCTATCTTCGGTCTTTCGGAGCATGGGCTGTTCTGGTCAGTATGATTATTGACATTGTCATTAACATTGTCGGATTTTTACCGTCTATTTTTCTTTCAGCGGCTAACGGCGTAGTATTCGGCGTTGTTTTCGGAACATTCATATCTTGGATTGCTGAAACGGTTGGTGTCGTTATCAGTTTCTTTTTTATGCGCACACTGTTCCGCAGTAAGGCGAAACAAGTTATTGAAAAGAGCCGCATGCTCAGCAAACTTGATGAATACAGTACCTTAAAAGCAATGGCAGTTGCCCGAGCGCTGCCGTATTCTCCTAACGGCCTGGTTACGGCGTTGGGAGCGCTCAGCCATATTTCATATCGTGATTACATATTGGGGACGCTTATCGGGAAATTTCCCTCTGTTGCTGTTGAAGTAATGGTCGGGCATGATGTCGTCATGATGCAGGAAAATACCGGACGGCTGACAATTCTCGTCATTGCCATTGTCATCATCTATGGAGGGCTGTGGTACTGGAAACGCCGGCGTAAGGCAAAAGAGGTATTGAAGCAATTAAAGAAAAATATAGATGAGGGACATAAACAAGAATAAATAGGTCTGTTTTTACGGCGTACTCGTTTCCTGTGTGAGAGAACGTTTCAGAAGATATGAGTTAATTTATGATTTTTGTCAGAAAATGTATTTGGAACTCTTGAAAAAAAGTGAAAATGCTGTATAATTAGTATGTCATGGGGGTGTAGCTCAGCTGGGAGAGCGTACGGTTCGCATCCGTAAGGTCGAGGGTTCAAACCCCTTCATCTCCACCATAATTTATGAATCTAAATAAAAAAGCGATTGTCTAAATCATCAGACAATCGCTTTTTTATTTTTTGAATCGGCTTCCTGTTTTTTGGAAAGATCTGTTTCCGGCAGTCATATGGAAAAGGCATATGCCGAAGCAGATCAAAAAAACGAGTTACAGAAGATGGAAGTATCGTTATAATGGGTTATTAAATTTCGCAGGTAGTTCCCGGGGCAACAATGGTAACAGGAATGTGGTATGTATTTTCGGTCAGTTTTTTAAATTCCTCCGGATCTGCGTCTATAACCGGCCATGTTTTATAATGAACGGGAATAACAAATTCTGGATTAATCCAAGAAGCCGCCAGCGCGGCGTCTTCTATGCCCATCGTAAAGTTATTGCCGATAGGCAGAACGGCACAGTCGATCGGTCCGAAGCGGGAAATAAGTTTCATATCTGAATATAACCCGGTGTCTCCGGCATAATAAATGCGTTTGCCGCCCATTTCCGCAATGATTCCGCAGGCCATTCCGCCTTCAATGCCGGATCCGTGGAAAGCCGGCGTCAGACGTATGGTGCCGAAAGGCATAGAGACGCTGCCGCCGACATGCATGGCATGAACACGGCATCCGGACGCGCCGGCTTTTCCCGCTACTTCTGCCGTACTAATGACTAAAGCGTCATTTTTTTTTGCAATGATTTCCGCATCGCCGTAATGATCGCCATGGGCATGCGATATGGCGATGTATTGACAGACAATATCCTCCGGACAAATACTTGTCCAAGGATTGTCGGCAATGAACGGATCGAACAGGACTTTTGATTCAGTATCATCCAACAAAAAGGCTGAATGTCCGTAATAGGTAATTTTCATCATACCCTCCTTACTCCGACGCTTCCTTGTGCATGATGCTCCACGTTTTCCATTCATCAAAGAAAGGTCGCAATACTTTAAGCGGCGTAGGGGCACATAGCGCAGAATCCAAGGCAGCGCGAATTTTAGCTTCATTTTCACCTAAAGGATAAATGGATTTATACTCATCGTAAACGTTCCAGAAGTCGCGCATGTGCAGGTTTGCATATGTGTCGCCGTAAATTTTGAAACATGAATTGCATTGCGTAATGAACACTGCCTCTTCATTGTGCTGGTTGGCAA
>CAZDQW010000005.1:94489-95639 GCA_964507845.1 uncultured Megasphaera sp. | reverse complement strand
TAATTCGCTGGAAAGAATACCGCCGATTGCCAGTATTCTTATGTGGCTCATTATGTCCCATCATCGAATGCCTCTTGCGGAAGAACCAAAACATTACCGAGATGATGAGGCATCTTCCTTTGAGGGAGTGATGAAGTATATTGAAGCGTCATGGGGATATGCGCGTTCAGATGAGTCCCGGAAAGATCAATGTTTTTTATTTAGTCAGGGGATTTTATGGGAAGATGCGGCCGTTTGGACGCAATGTATAAAAAAATGGACATCCAGGATGCTAAAAGAAACAAAGACTTTGCAGGAGATTATTAGAACAGGCAACAGCGGGCTGCGGAATATTTTGTCTTATGCACGGCTGTGCCTTATGTTAGCCGATCATTATATTTCATCGTTATCGCCTGAACAGAACAGTCAGAAAGCCGTACAGAAAAAACATGTATGGAACAGCCTTGATTTGTGGGCAAATACAGACGGCCGGGCACTGAAACAACGGTTAGAAGAACATATCGTATTAGTTATGGAACAAGCCTTGCATATTGAGCACCAGCTTCCGTATTTTGCCGATAAGATGGAATCGGTTGATGAATTGGCTTTTCTGAAGAAAAGAAGCGGAGCGCCTTTTCAATGGCAGGATACGGCAGTAGATAAAATTATGCAATATCGCAGAAACCATGAAGAAAAAACAGCGTATTTTGTTGTGAATATGGCCAGTACCGGCTGCGGAAAGACCACGGCAAATGCAAAAATCATGCAGGCTGTATCGGATACGGGAAAATCTCTGCGGTATGTACTGGCTTTAGGATTGAGGACGCTGACGCTTCAGACCGGCGATGAATATAGGGAGCGTATTGGACTGGATAAAAGTGAACTAGCTGTTGTTATCGGTTCAAGCAGCATTCAGCGCCTGCATGAACAGGATCATAAAGACCGCCGTTTATTTGCAGAAGATCTTACAGCTGCCGGGACAGAAGAAACGTTGCTGGAAGAAGAAGTGGATTATATTGATACATGCAGCAGCGAACAACTTGAATTTTTACAGATATTCTTCAGCCGAAACAGTGAAAAATATCAAGCATTCTTGTATAAGCCTGTTGCAGCAGTAACGATTGATCATCTGATGGCAGCGACAGAAACCATGCGCGGCGGTAAATATATG
>CAZDQW010000005.1:74721-94389 GCA_964507845.1 uncultured Megasphaera sp. | reverse complement strand
AACGATTGATCATCTGATGGCAGCGACAGAAACCATGCGCGGCGGTAAATATATGTTATAGATGAAATCGATGACTTTGATAAACGAGATTTGATTGCTATTTCCCGATTAGTTCATTTGGCGGGAATGCTGGGAGCAAGAGGGAATAAGCAAAAGACTCTGAAACCCGTTTATTTATTGGCTTTGTATGATTTCCAAACTTTCAACAGAGATAGATTTGATAAAACTGCATGTGAAGTTTTTTATCGAATAAATCAAGAGGTTTGCAGAAAAAAAGTAATCTCTAAAAGATCACAAAAAACATCATACCAATAACAACCCATGTACTAACGGCATGCAGTCAGTCAGTACAGGGATTGTATTTTAATACATCATTCTAAGGTTTTTAAAACCAATTCTGTATTATTTTAGCGTAATAGATATTCCGTGCGGTTTATTCGGATCCATTGCTTCCGGCAGGTCTTTTAGCGTTACCTGCAAATCCGTATCTGCCGTAACTTTTGCCTGAAAATGCGAGCCTGCTGGAAACTCCACATTTTTTCCTTTCATAAATAAACCGCCTACAATACTGACTACGGCGGCAACGGCAATGGCGCCGCCGTCGCTGCCGGCTTCCTTCATCGTAGTATACTGAAGCGGTACGCGGACATTATTGATGGTCTTTACAGAGTTTATCGTAAATTCCAACTTTCCCGACCGCCCAAACAGGCCGGATTTCGTTGCTTTCGTAACGACGCCTTCAACAGGCGTTCCTGCGGGAATTACAATGATGTCATTGATGATCACATTATCCAACAGCCGGAGAGGAACCGGGTATCCTTTTTTCATCGTTTTGGAGGAAATAGGTTCCGCCAACTCTATATTTAGAATTGTTTCTGCCGGAATATAGGCGTGATCCTTGGGGATCCGGCTTAAAATTTCTTGTTCTCGTTCTCTTTCCTGCTCCAAAACAGTAGATTTAAATGGTTTATAGGTACTCGTTTCTTCCGTTGCTGCCGACGGATTTACAGCTACGCCGGCAAGGCAATAATTGACGGGCGCTGCCAGAACCATAATACATACGCCGCTTAGTATTATTTTTTTTACTGATGAATTCATACTATCCCGCTCCTTTATTTTAAACAAAATAACATAAAAGCCAATATATGTCAATTCAATATGGACGGTATTTTATTACATTTTTGGAAAAGCGGGCATTACTAAAAGAGACAGGTCTGGCATGGTGAAGGACGAAACGATATCACAGGAGAGGGGGCTGTTCACATTAGGTGGGATTAGAGCGTGTCCGCTGCGGAGGGATGACTTGACAGATTTTTGGTTTATGGGTATAATGAGTTCTAATTTATGATGCAGTGTGATGAAGGAGAAAACACTTGTTCAGCCTGATACAGAGAGCTGCCGGTATGGGTGCAAGGCAGTCAGGCGGCATAGAATTCCGCTCCGGAGCATCAAATGATGAATTTGGCGGGTGCGCCCGATACAGCGTGCAAAGTTGGCCGAAAGGCAAGTTGGGTGGCAACGCGGGAATATACTCTCGTCCCTGTGGAGGGACGGGAGTTTTTTTTTTGTAAGCAAATGAAGGTGTTCCCGGTATGCTGCTGGAAAGGTGTGCAGATGATGAAGCGAGTATATAATTTCAATGCCGGGCCGTCGGCCATGCCGATAGAAGTATTGGAAGACGTACAACGTGAATTTCTTGATTTTAATCATACGGGAATGAGCATCGTAGAAATCAGCCATCGCAGCGCCGCGTATCAGGATATGCAGGACGAGACGGTGCAGCTCATGCGGAAGCTTCTTTCCGTGCCCGACGAGTATCATATCGTGTTCATGCAGGGCGGCGGCAGTTTGCAGTTCCTCATGCATGCGGCGAATTTTCTGATTCATCGCGGCGGGTATATCAATACGGGGATCTGGTCTGATAAAGCCATGGAGGCGGCTGCGTTTTACGGAGACGTGTACGAAGTGGCTTCCAGCAAGCGCGATGGGTTTTCTTATATACCGAAAAAGGAGTCGTTCAGCGTCCGGCCCGGTACGGATTACGTGTATATGACGTCGAATAATACGATTCACGGCACGGAATGGCAGGACTTCCCGTCCTTTGACATACCGGTATTCTGCGATATGTCCAGCGACTTTATGAGCCGGCCCGTCGATGTATCGGCCTTTGATCTGATTTTTGCCGGCGCGCAGAAAAATATCGGTCCTGCCGGCGTTGTTGTTGCTATCATAAAGGATTCGCTGCTGGAAAGGGCCAGGTTCAATGTCCCGGCCATGCTGCGGTATCAGACGTATGTGGATAGTGATTCGACGTATAATACGCCGCCGGTTTTCGGCATTTATTTTATCAATAAAGTACTGCACTGGCTGGACCGGCAGGGCGGCCTTGCGGAGGTTCGGCGGCGGAATGAGGAAAAGGCGGCGATTGTTTACGGCGCAATCGACAGCAGCGGCGGTTTTTACCGCGGCCATGCCGCCGTCGATTCGAGGAGCCTCATGAATGTGACGTTTAACTTGGCGGCGGCAGAACTGGAACGGCAGTTTATTGATGAAGCGTCGGCGCAGGGGTTAATCGGATTGAAAGGTCACCGTTCCATCGGGGGCTGCCGGGCGTCGATTTACAACGCCGTGACGAAAGAAGGATGCCTTGCGCTGGCGGCATTTATGGATGAATTTCGGAAAAAACGGGAGACGCGGTTCGTTTAGGCAGGAAGGCAAGAGCATTTTTCTGCATAAGGATATGTTGTGCCGCAGCAGATAATCCCGGGGGGAGGAATGAGTATGAGAATTTTAGTTAGCGACGACGTATCGCTCGAGGGGGTAGAGCTTCTCCGCGAGCACGGGTATGACGTCGACGTCAAGACGAATTTGGACGAACAGGGCCTGATAGCGTGTATCGGCGATTATGACGGCTTGATTACGCGATCCATGACGCACGTGACGGAAACAGTGATTGACGCGGCCTCGAAATTAAAGGTTATCGGCCGTGCCGGCGTCGGCGTGGACAGTATTGATATTAAGACGGCGACGTCACGGGGAATTATTGTCGTCAATGCGCCGACGTCCAATACGGTGGCGGCGACGGAGCATACGTGCGCCATGATTATGGCCATGACGCGCCATATACCGCAGGCCCATGATTCGCTGATGGCCGGCGAATGGGATCGGGAACGGTTTACGGGCATTCAGCTGCAGGATAAGACCATCGGCATTATCGGCGTCGGACGGATTGGGTCGGGCATTGCCAAGCGGATGCAGGCCATGGGGATGAAAACCATCGGATACGATCCCTATATTCCCGACGAACGGTTCAAGCAGCTCGGCGTCGCGTCCGTCGATTTGGATACATTGCTCCAAACGGCAGACTACATTACGATGCATACTCCCTTGACGAAGGAAACGACGGGAATGATCGGGAAAGAGGAAATCGCCAAGATGAAGGACGGCGTGCGCGTCATCAACGTATCGCGCGGCGCTGTTCTCGATATTAACGCCTTGGCGGAGGCCATAAAAAGCGGACACGTTGCCGGCGCGGCTATCGATGTATTTCCCGACGAGCCGCTGACGCCGGATATAAATCCCTTTGCCGGTATGGACAACGTTGTTATTACGCCTCATTTGGGAGCGTCTACGGTGGAAGCGCAGATTGGCGTGTCCGTCGACGTTGCCGAAGGCGTCATGGCGGCGCTCAAGGGTGAACCGGTACCGACGGCTGTCAACATGGCGCCGGTACCGATGAATGTCTACAACGTAATTCATCCGTATTTTGACTTGATGGAACGGATGGGCATTATCGGCGTATATCTCAGTGAAGGGCCCATGAAAGAAATACAGGTCGAGTATACGGGCGAACTGGCCGATACGGAAACGCGGCTGCTGACGACGGCCGTTCTCAAAGGCGCCCTTAACCCGATTCTGCAGGATTCGGTGAACTTCGTCAACGCGCCGGAAGTAGCGAAAATGCGGCATATTGCCGTCAAGGAAATCAAATCTCATGAAAGCGGCTATTTTCTCGATGCCGTGACGGTCCGCATTAAGACGGCAAAAGGCGAACATTCGCTGGTAGGGATGCTGTTTAACAAAACAGAGGCCAAAATCGTTCAAATCGACGAATACCGCGTCGACTTCACGCCGGAAGGATACCTCCTTTTGGCGCCCCACGTCGATCAGCCCAATATGATCGGCCAGATTTCGACGATTCTAGGTCAGGCGCGCATCAACATCGACGGGATGCAGGTAGGCCGCATGACTCAGACAGGCAACAACATCATGGCCATCGCCGTGCGCGACGACATTCCAAACGATATTATGCTGAAGCTGCGGTCCATCGACGGCATTCTCGATATGAAGCTCATCCACTGCGAAGTGCAGCATTAAGGAGGATTTATGGTACGAATTATACTGATACGCCACGGCGAGACGCAATGGAATGTGGAGGGCCGCTACCAGGGGCAGGAAGATACGCACCTGAGCGAGAGAGGCCTTGCCCAGGGACGGATGGTTGCGGAAGGTCTGAAGGATACGCCGATTGACGCGGCTATATCGAGCCCGTTGGAACGCTCCTTTGTAACCTGTTCCTTTTGCGCCGAACGGCACGGCCTGCCTGTTTTGAAAGACGACAGGCTGATTGAGATCAACCACGGCGATTGGGAAGGACGTCTTGCCGATGACATCGCGGCGGTTTATCCCCGGGAATTTCACCAGTGGCACACGGAGCCGCACCTAGTCACCATGCCCGGCGACGGCGGAGAATCTCTCGATGACGTGCGCCGCCGCGTCCGCGCCGCCTTTGACGACTATGCCGCATCGTATGACGGCAAGACTGTTCTTGTGGCCGCCCACGACGCAGTGAACAAAGCCATTATCTGCGATGTCCTCGGCCTTGACATGAGCCATTTCTGGCAGATTAAGCAGGACAACACCTGCATTAACGTGCTGGAATGCGACAGGGGTTCCTGGAGGCTGGTTCTGCTGAATGCGACGCACCATATGGGGTATCTGTTCAGCGGTATTGAACAAAAAGGATTATGACAAGATTGCTGTAGGATATAAATTGTTGTCAGGAAGAGAGGAAGAATTATTATGTTGGATACAAAATTTATTCGCGAACACGCTGATGAAGTCAAGGAAAATTTGGCGAAGCGCCATGCCGCCGCCGATATCGATTCTTTTATCGCCCTCGATGAAAAGCGCCGCGGACTGCTGCAGAAAGTAGAAGCCATGAAAAACGAACGCAATACGGTGACGCAGCAGATCAGCGTATTGAAACGGAACAAAGAAAATGCGGACGAGCAAATCGCGGCCATGAAACAGTTGGGCGACGATATTGACGTCCTCGACAAAGAAGTCAAATCGGTGGAAAAAGAGATGCTGGCAATTCAGCTGATGATTCCCAACATGTGCCATCCGTCCGTTCCTGTCGGCAAAGACGACAGCGATAATCCGGAAGTGCGGAATTGGGGCGAAAAGCGAGTTTTCGATTTTACGCCGCTGAACCACTGGGACGTGGGAGAACAGCTGGGCATCCTTGATTCCGAACGGGCCGCTAAAGTTACGGGCGCGCGTTTTTATTACTACATGGGTCTCGGCGCCCGCCTGGAACGGGCGGTGTATAATTTCATGCTGGATCAGCATGTGTATAAAGACGGATACACGGAAGTGATTCCTCCGTATATCGTCAGTCGCGATACGATGATCGGGACGGGTCAGCTGCCCAAGTTTTATGAAGATATGTACCGGCTTCACGTAGAAGGCGAAGAAATGTACATGATTCCTACGGCCGAAGTTCCCCTGACGAATTATTACCGCGGAGAAATTATAGACGGGGCGAAACTTCCCGTATACTTGACGGCCATGACGCCGTGCTTCCGCGCCGAAGCCGGTTCTGCCGGCCGTGATACGCGGGGCATTATCCGGCAGCACCAGTTCCATAAGGTGGAAATGGTGAAGTTTTCCGCTCCTGAAACGAGCTATGAAGAATTAGACAAGATGACGCAGAATGCCGAAGACATCTTAAAAGCCCTCGGCCTGCCGTATCGTGTCGTTTGCCTCTGCACCGGCGACATCGGGTTTTCCGCTGCCAAGACCTTTGACGTAGAAGTATGGTTCCCGGCTCAGGGAAAATACCGGGAAATTTCTTCGTGCTCCAATACGGAAGATTTTCAGGCTCGCCGCGCCAATATCCGTTTCCGCCGTTCGCCGAAGAGCAAACCGGAATATGTCCACACGCTCAATGGCTCCGGCCTTGCCGTAGGCCGTACCGTTGCGGCTATTCTGGAAAACTACCAGCAGGAAGACGGCTCCGTCATCGTGCCGGAAGCGCTGCGGCCGTACATGCACTGCGACGTCATTACGAAGCTGAAATAAGTGGATGCAGACGGCAAAACACCCGTTTCTTCAAAAAGAAACGGGTGTTTTGTTTTGTCCGGCGTTACTTGTTTTTCTTGTCTTTTTTTTGATTTTTTACATCCTGGTCAACGAAAGATTTCGTTTTGGGGTCAAACTCCGGTCCGTCATACGTGGTGTTGATTTTTATATCTCCGGACAGTACTTTTTCCTGCAGGTCCAGCAGCTTATGGACGACAGCTGCCGGGACAAAGGGGGCGATGGACAGACGGACGACATCAGGATTTTCCAGGCCGATTTTTGTCACGTCATGAATCAGCGTGTTGTTTTTATAATCGACGGCGGCATGGAATACGGCTTCACTGGAATCGGCGACGGCAGAACCGATGAAAATATCCGATTCTTTCGTCCAGTCGATGACGTTGCCGATTTCAACTACTTGCCCCTTTGTTTTTTCAATCACGTCGTTGACGCCGCTCCGGCCGCTGTTGAGCATCGTGTAAATGACGTCGCAGCCTGCATTGATTTGCGCTTTTGCTGCGTCGGCGTTGATTTTCACATTATCCAGATTGCCCGTAAAGGTCGAATAAAAGCGGGCTCTCGGATTGGCCTGCATGATTCCGTTGTAAAAGGCGGCGCGGGCCTGCAGTCCCGGAACGGGCCAGGCGCCGGAAATATGGCCGATATTTCCCGTTTTTGTCATGTACCCGGCCAGCGCGCCTGCCAGAAATGCCGATTGTACCTGATCGACGGCGTAGCTGCTGACATTATCGCTCTTGACATTGCCCTGGATGACGACGAACTCGATCTGCGGATAGTCGGGGCTGACGGCCGATACGGGACCGTTCATCTGGCCGCCGTGGGCGATAATGAGTTTCGGTTCTTCCTGGGCCAGCTTTGCCAGTTCGTTGGTCAGGACCGTTTCGTCGGACGTTGCCGATATGTCGGAAACACATTTTATGTTGGCCGTAATATCGTTTGCAATTCGCTGATAGCCGCGGTAGCCGGCTTCCATGAACCCGTTGTCCAGGGCTTTTCCCGGCAGGATAACCGTGATTTCCGGCGATGTTTTTGCTTCCGTACTTGCTGTTTCCACCGTCATAGCGCTGCCGAAGGCGGGAAAGCAGGCGGCGCAGACGAGAAGAAGAAGCGTTTTTTTCCAATTTCTGTTCATGACATGCACCTCTTTATATATGGTTTTTCTTAGTATAGCAGAAAGTACGCGTGTCGGGAAAGGTTGTCCGCTGAATTTTCCTGCGGCCGTTTTGTAATGACGGTTCTCTTTATTTTCGCCATTCATTGCCGTAAGGCTTGAAAGGGGCGCGGCCTGTTGTTAGAATATATAGGAGAATGAATCAGCAACGATGTGTTTATGTAGGGAGGAAAGGGCGCATGCATATTGCCAATTATACGAAAGCCCGGAGCCTGGAAGAGGCGTGGGAAATAAATCAGAAAAAAGGCGCTGTTGTACTGGGCGGCTGCTGCTGGCTGCGATTGTCGCCGCAGCGCGTCATCCGTCAGGCTGTCGACGTATCTGCACTGTCTCTGGAAGGTATAGAAGAACGGGAGGGAGAATTCTGCATCGGCGCCATGACGTCCCTGCGGGAAATGGAAGTATGTCCGTCTTTTGCGGCGTATACACAGGGAGCGTCGAAGGAAGCGCTGCGCCACATCGTGGGCGTGCAGTTCCGTAATACGGCTACGATTGGCGGCAGTATATGCGGCCGTTTCGGCTTTTCCGACGTACTGACGCTGCTGCTGGCTCTGGATGCCGACGTCGTTTTATATAAAAAAGGCGTCGTAAATTTGGCTGAATTTGCCGAAACCGGCGCAGGAACGGATATTTTGACGCATGTCGTCGTTCCCAAAAGGGCGGAAAAGACGGCCTATGCATCGCTGCGCCTGAATGCGACGGATTTTCCCGTCATTGCCTGCGCCGTATCGCATGACGGCGAGAGCGTCCGCTGCGCCGTCGGCGCAAGGCCGCAGCGGGCAAAGGTGCAGCCAGCGGCCCTGAAGGATGTACTGGCTGACGGCGCAGAAGAAACGGCGCGGCGCTTTTCCGAAGGACTGACCTACGGAACGAATACAAGAGGATCGGCGGCGTACCGCCGCGATATGGCCTTTGTGCTGTGCCGGAGGCTGCTGGAAAACATACTGGAAGGATGGAAGCGATGATTATTACATATTGGCTCAACGGCGTGCAGCGAAGCGACGATATACAGGCCGGGACGATGCTCCTTGATCTGCTGCGGCAGCGGGGGTGCTGCAGCGTAAAATGCGGCTGCGAAACGACAAACTGCGGGCTCTGCACGGTGTGGATTGACGAAAAACCGATGTTGTCCTGCGCCGTTCTGGCTGCGCGCATCGACGGCCGCCGCGTCACGACGCTGGAAGGGCTGCAGGATGAAGCGGCGGAGTTTGCCCTGTATATGGGGAAAGAGGGGGCCGACCAGTGCGGATTCTGCAATCCCGGCTTTGTCATGAATGTACTGGCCATGGTCCGCGAATTGGAACAGCCGTCGGAAGAAGAAATCAAAGAGTACCTGGCCGGCAATCTGTGCCGCTGCACTGGGTATGTCAGTCATATGCGGGTCTTGAAGGAGTATTTGCGCGCAAAGGGAAAGGAAGTGCGTCCATGAAGGCCGTCAATCATTCGGTTATGAAAAAAGATGCTGTCAGTTTAGTGACGGGACAGCCCGTATATACGGAAGACATAGCGCCGAAAGACTGTCTGGTCGTCAAGGTGCTGCGCAGTCCCCATGCCCATGCTCTGGTCAAACAGGTCAGGACGGATACGGCCAAAAAAGTACCGGGCATTGCCGCCGTCGTGACGGCTGACGACGTGCCGAAAACGCGGTTTGCCATTGCCGGGCAGACTTATCCTGAGCTCAGCCCGTACGACCGCCTGATTTTGGATCCCCATATCCGCTACGCCGGCGATCCCGTAGCTATCGTGGCCGGAGAGACGGCGGAGGCCGTGGACAAGGCCCTTCGCCTTATCCGCGTGACCTACGATGTGCTGGAACCGCTTCTTGATTTTACAAAGGCCAAGGACAACGAAATCATCGTGCACCCGGAAGCGGATTGGAAGCCTCTCGTTGATGTCGGCGGCGACAACAGGCGGAACATCGTGGCCCAAGCGGAGGAAAACTGGGGCGACGTGGAAGGCGTCCTGGCTGCGTCGGATGTCGTCATCGACAGGACGTACCATACGAAGCAGATGCAGCAGTCCATGATGGAAACGTTCCGGGCCTTTTCGTATAAAGATATGTTCGGCCGCCTGACTATCGTCAGTTCCACGCAGGTGCCCTTCCATGTGCGCCGCATTATCGCGACGGCGCTGGAAATCCCAAAGTCTCAGGTCAGGGTCATTAAGCCGCGGATCGGCGGAGGCTTCGGCGCCAAGCAGACGGCCGTCATGGAAATGTACCCGGCGTTTATTACGCACTTGACGGGAAAACCGGCCATGATGATTTATACGCGGGAAGAGTCGCTGACCGTATCGTCGCCCCGCCATGAGTCGTCCATTCACGTCCGGGTCGGCGCCTCTAAGGAGGGGCGCATCCGCGTCATTTCTCTCGAATCCCTGTGGAATGCCGGCGCCTACGGCGATCACAGCCCGACGACGGTAACGCTGTCAGGGCATAAAGCTATTCCGTTGTATAACCGGTTTGAAGCCTTCCGTTTTGCCTATGAAGCCGTGTATACAAATACCATCGCCGCCGGCGCATACCGTGGCTACGGTGCCACGCAGGGGATCTTCGCTCTGGAATCGGCCGTCAATGAACTGGCGGCGGCGATGCACATGGATCCCGTGGAGCTGCGTTTGAAGAACATCGTCCGGCAAGGCGAAACGATGCCGGCGTATTTTAACGAAACGGCGCTGAGCTGCACGCTGGACCGGTGCCTGCTGCGCGTCAAAGAGATGATCGGATGGGATGAAAAATATCCGCGCAGGATACTGCCGGACGGCCATATCCGCAGCGTCGGTTTGTCGCTGGCCATGCAGGGGTCGAGTATTTCCAACGTCGACGTGGCGTCGGTGACGATAAAAGTCAATGACGACGGTTTTTATTCCCTGGCCATCGGAGCGACGGACATGGGAACGGGATGCGATACCATATTGGCGCAGATTGCGGCGGAATGTCTGCAGTGTTCCGTGGATAACATCGTCACCAGCGGCGTCGATACGGATACGTCGCCGTATGACAGCGGTTCCTACGCATCGTCGACGACCTATCTGACGGGAAAAGCCGTGGAAAAAACGTGCCGGACCCTGATACGGCGCATGAAGGAAATGGTGGCTCGGACGCTTCGCCCCAATAGTATAGACGATTTGGATTTTACCGGCGAAGCCATTGTCGATGCCGTATCGGGCCGGCAGATTACGATCCGCGATCTGGCCAATGAAGCCATGTGCGCCAATGACGTGGCGCTGGAAGCGACGGAATCTCACTTTTCGCCGACGTCGCCGCCGCCGTATATGGCCGGCGCCGCTGAAATCGACGTGGACCCGGAAACGGGGCATATTGAGCTCGTTGACTTTGCCGCCGTCGTCGACTGCGGCACTGTTATCAACCCGGCGCTGGCCCGCGTGCAGGTGGAAGGAGGGCTTGTCCAGGGCATCGGAATGGCGCTGATGGAAGACGTGACTATGACGCCGAAAGGCCGCATACAGCAGAATTCCTTCATGCAGTACCGGATTCCCAGCCGTATGGACATCGGTTCCATCCGCGTGGAATTTGCGCCCAGCTATGAGCCGAACGGCCCCTTCGGCGCGAAATCCATCGGAGAAATCGTCATCAATACGCCGTCCCCGGCCATTGCCGACGCCGTGTACAACGCGACGGGCCTGCGGTTTACGGAGCTGCCGATTACGGCGGAAAAAGTGTACATGGCCTGGAAAGAAAAAATAAAAGAAGAGATGCCTGGGCAGTCATAAAAAAAGATTCGCTGAAAATTTTCAGCGAATCCTTTTTTGTCTGCCGGCAATAATTCTGCATACTGTTTTTCTTTATCAGTCGTTCGGCACGAGAGCTTTTCCCGGTTTGACGAACAGCCAGGCGATAACGGCGACGATGCCGAACAGGGATGTTGCGATGAAGGCGTCGTTCCAGCCGTAATTCGTGACGAAGTAAGCCGTGACGATCGGGGCGAGAACGCCGCCGATGTTTCCCCACAGATTCATCCAGCCCGATACAGAACCGGTGTATTTCCCGCCGAGGGAAATGACCGTGGCCCAGCTGGCGCTCATGGAGAACCCTAAGGCACCGAGGGAAACGGTCATCCAGAAGATGTTCATTTCCGCGCTGGGCGTCAAGGTCGCCATGTACAGGCCGATAGACGTAACGGTGACGCCGGCGATGGCGGAGAAAGTGCGCATCGTGTATTGGCGGTCGCTGTTTTTGCCGTTGGCTATTCTGTCGGAAATGTAACCGCCCGTAAACACCATGGCCATGAGGGCGATCCAGGGGAAGGAGGCCCAGATACCCATGGCGCTCAGCGACAGGCCGTGGACTTCCGTCAGGTACAAGGGAAGCCATGCCAAAAAGACGTACATAATATAATCGACGACGAGGAACTGAATGCCGACGGCCCAGAACTGCGTCGAGCGAAGGAATTTACCCCACGGAGCAACGGTTTTTTTCAGGCTGGAAGCAGACCGGCCTTCCGTGATGTGCGCCAGCTCCGCTTCATTGACGTAAGGGCTCTTTCCCGGATTGTCGTGGGCGAAATGATGCCAGACCCAAGCCAGGACGGCGCCGGCAAGGCCGAAGATGATGAAGACAGCGTGCCAGCCCAGCGCAGCCATGAGTGCGACGGTGATGGCCGGACCGACGACGGGCCCGAAGAAAGTTCCGAGCAGGATGGACGAGCTGGCTTTCCCTTTTTCACGGGTGTTGAACCAACGGAATGTAGTGGCGCCGAGAGCCGGGAAGACAGGACCTTCGCCGACGCCGAAGAGGAAGCGGATGACGGCGAAGCTGACCTTACCCTTTGCCGCTGCCGTTAAGGCCGTAAAAAAGGACCACCAGAGAATGGCGAGGGCGCCGGTGCGGCGCAGGCCCAGCTTTTCCGCCAACAGGCCGCCGGGAACCTGCATCAGGGCGTAGCCGGCAAAGAAACAGGTCTGAATAAAGCCCATGTCAATTTTGGTGAAGCCGTATTCTTCCATGATGACCGGCGTTGCGACCGATAAATTGACGCGGTCCATATAGGCGACGAAGCTGATTAAGAAAATGAGGAAGGCGATTTTCCAGCGAAAGTTTGTCATTGCCGGTTTTGCTCCCGTGTTCTGTTGTTGTTCCATAATATATCCCCCTTTGATGTCCTAGTGCCTTCACGACGGCAGCTCGTATATGAAAAACGCCCCTGCCGCTGTCTTGATTAAGACAACGGCAGGGGCGAATGATCGCGGTACCACCCTGCGTTTTTACTTTATGCCTTGCGGCTTTCATTAACGCTGAATCACGGCTGCGCCTCCTGGCCGAGGGGCAATCGACGCAGCAGCTCACAGGCGACGTCGAAGCGATTTTGTATCTGCCCGGATCCCACCATCCCGGACTCTCTGGAGAAAGGGAAAATCGTTCTTTACCTGGTCATGGCTTGCCTATATTCTGCAAGATGCAGATTTTTTGTGAAGGTGAGCCTATTATCTCTTAAAGGGAGAGGTTTGTCAAGAGAAAGTTTTAACTTTTTATTCGTTAAACGTTATATTATAAATTTTGTTCTTAACTCTTTGCAGTTATTCATAGCGCAGTGCTTCGATGGGGTCGAGGCGGGCTGCCTTTCTCGCCGGATAAATGCCGAAAAACAGGCCGATGCCGACGGAAAAAGCAAAAGAAATAATGATAGGCGCCGCCGTGATGACCGTCGTAAACAGGCCGAGCGTAGAAATGAACAGGGACAGGCCTACGCCGCAGATAACGCCTAACAGGCCGCCGATGACGCCGATGACGACGGATTCGATGAGAAACTGCATCATGATGTTCCGGAACGTCGCGCCCAAGGCCTTGCGGATGCCGATTTCCCGCGTCCGTTCAGTCACGGAAACCATCATGATATTCATGATGCCGATGCCGCCGACGATCAGGGATATGGCGGCGATGCTGCCGAGGAATAAGGTAAGCATCGTCGTCGTGTTGTTCATCGTTTCCATGATGCTCGTCAAGTTGCGTACCGTAAAGTCGTCTTCTTTATCGCCCGTAATTTTATGGCGCTGGCGCAGGAGCGTCTCGATTTGTTCCTGCACGTAGTCGATGCGGTCGGCGCGGGAAACCTGGATGTTGATGGAACGGATATAGGTAATGCCAAGAAGGCGTTCCTGCGCCGTCGTCAGGGGAATGATGACGATGTCGTCCTGGTCGGTGCCCATAGACGACTGGCCCTTGCTTTCAAGGACGCCGATGACTTTGTACGGCTGGCCGTTGATGCGGATATTCTTGCCGATAGGATTCTGGGCGTCAAAGAGATTTTCCGCCACTGTCGTGCCGATGATGGCGACGCGGTTGCGGGAATTGACGTCGGACTGGGTAATGAAAGATCCCGTTGCGACGGATAAGTTGCGGATATTCAAGTATTCCGGCGTGACGCCGTACACCGTGGAGTTCCAGTTCTGGTTGCCGTTGACGATCTGATAGGAACTGTTGACCGTAGGCGACACGTAGTCGATATTTTTAATTTTCTTCTTAATGGCTTCGGCGTCTTCCAGCTTCAGCCGCTGGCTTGAACCGGCGGCTGAACGGACGCCGCCCTGGTTGGTCGATCCCGGCGTGACGATGAGCATGTTGCTGCCGAGGCTGGCGATGGAGTCCGTCACATTCTGCCGGACGCCCATACCGATGGAAATCATGGCGATGACGGCGCCGACGCCGATGATGATGCCCAGCATCGTCAAAATGGAGCGGAGTTTGTTGGACAATAAGGCCGTAACGGCAATTTGCAGGCTTTCCCTAAACAACATCCATGACGACCCCCTTTCCTTCGTCCCTCGTAATAAGGCCGTCGCACATGAGCAGCTGGCGGCTGGCGCAGGCGGCGATTTCCGGTTCGTGCGTGACGAGGATGACCGTTTTGTGTTCGCTGTGGAGGGCTTCGAAAATAGTCATGATTTCTTTCGTTGATTTCGTGTCCAGGTTTCCCGTCGGTTCGTCGGCCATGATGATGCTCGGCTCGTTGACGAGGGCCCTGGCAATCGCCACGCGCTGCCGCTGGCCGCCGGACAGTTCGTTCGGTTTGTGATGTGCCCAGGAGGAAAGGCCGACGGCTTCGAGTTTTTCCATGGCCCGCCGCGTCCGTTCCTTATAGCCGACGCCGGCATATACCAGCGGCAGGGCTACGTTGTCCAGCGCCGTAATGCGCGACAGAAGATTAAAGTTTTGAAACACGAAACCGATGCGTTTGTTCCGCGTATCGGCCAGTTCATCGTCCGACAGGTGGGCTACTTCCTTGCCGCTGAGTTTATACGATCCTTCCGTCGGCCTGTCGAGGCAGCCCAGGATGTTCATGAGCGTCGATTTTCCCGACCCGGAAGGGCCCATGAGAGCGGCAAATTCCCCTTCTTCGATCGTCAGGGTAATGCCTGCCAGCGCCGCGAAATCGTCGCCGCCGATATGATATATTTTCTTGATGTCTTTCAGTTCAATGACAGGTGTATGTTCCATTCGTTTATACTCCATAACAGGGATTACATCGGCGGCGGCGGTCCTTGACGGCGGTCGTTATTAGACGATGATTTGGAAACGGTGTATGTAATGGACACTCTGTCGCCGGCTTCCAGGCCGGACAGGATTTCGACAAATTCGTCGCTGTAAATGCCCGTTGTTACCGGCGTCGGCTCTGTCTGGCCCTGTTTGTTGACTCGGAGGACGTAGGCGCCGTCGTCGTTTGTCTTCAAGGCTGCAATGGGCACGACGAGGGTGTTTTCTTTTTCCGCCGTATTGATGTCTACGCGGGCCGTCATGCCGATGAGCAGGTCGTCATCGGGATCATCGACGTCAAGGGTGACGTAATAGTAAATGACGCTGCCCGTCGATGACGATGAAGAAGACGAAGACGACGTCGTGCTGGACGTGCCGTTCGTGTTCCACGTGTTGCTTGTATCGGTCTGGGAAATCTTGGTGACCCGGGCCGTAAACGTCTTGTCCGTGTATGTATCGACAGTAAATGTCGCTTCCTGGCCGAGGCGGATCTGCCCGATATCCGTTTCATCGACTTTGGCCAGGATCTGTTTTTTCGACGTATCGGCAATATACATGATTACCGTCGGATTGTAGTTGCCCTGAACGGCCATGGTGCCGACGCTGACGGGCTCGCCTACGACGGTGCCGTCCATAGGCGCCGTAATGACCGTTTCGGCGACGTCGGACTCGGCTTCTGAAAGCTGGCTCACGGCCGTATTGTAGTTGTATTCGGCATTATCCAGGGCCTGCTTGGTGTCGGCGCCTGTGGCGTATAATTCCTTGGCCCGTTCGTAGTCCCTGAGCGTGTTGATTACTTTAAACTGCGCCTGGTCGCGCTGCGCTTCGTAATCCTTCCCGTCCAGGAGGGCGACGATCTGGCCTGCCGTGACGTGGTCGTTTTCCTTAACCAGCACCTGGCTCACGCGGGCCGTAATCTTCGGCGATACTTCAACGGAATCAATCGGTTTAATCGTTCCTGTCGCGGAGACGATGGATTTTAAGTTCATGCGCATGGCCGGAGCCGTTTCGACGGCCGCCGCCGCGGCTTCAGCCTGCTTGGCTTGGTAGTATTGATAGCCGCCGAAAGCGCCGGCTGCGATGATGACGGCGGCTACGGCTATTTTTACTTTTTTGTTGATAGTCATGGCATTCTCCCTTATTCATTCAATTTTCTTATGGTAACAAGTATATCATGACAGGACGGACAGAATAAAGCGTATTCGCGGCGAAAGACCATATTTAGTCGAAACTGTAACAATGGCCGGGATGATTGTAAAAAAAACTGGCACAATGTCCTATGGGAAAACAGCTTGTCCGGCGATTGCCGTCCGTTTTTGCCGCAGTACGGCAGGGAGGGCGCCTATTTAAGATGAATAAAACCGATTCAATACAATGAAAATGATAAACATAAAAATAACAATAAGAAAGTATTGCGATGATTATAATTTATAAATTTTATTGATAATTATTTACTAATAAAACAGATAAATGAAAATAAAAAACAGAAACAAAATATTATTATTAAGCAGGAATTTTTTGATTTTAAAACAGGACTTTTGTTGTAAGATTTATTAAATTCATTTGTAATTATGCAAAAAAAATAATATTATATTGCAAAATAATAACAAAACTTGTAATAAAATAGAAATAAATTAACTTGCAGCGGTAAAAGAAAAATTATAATAAAGAACGTTAAAAATGAAAAATAGTTATATTAATAGTGAAATATAACAGATACAGAACAATTTAATGTTGACATAAAATATTAAAATAATCTTGACATTATTTAGAAACAAGGATAAAATTTACATGTCTCTTATTGCTTTTAAATAAAAATAATTTTCAGTAAAAAAGGGGGAGCTTGCCTATGTCAAAATGCATGAAATACAGCGCGCTGGCGTCTGCCGTACTGCTGCAGATGGCGTTGCCTGTATTTGCCGCCGAAGGAAGCGGCGGGGAAGAGGCCGTTGAGCGGGCGATAAGTACGAAAGACATTATCGTCACGGCGACGCGGACGGAAGAAGAAGTAAAAAACGTACCCAATTCAGTAGAAGTCATTACGTCGGAAGATATTGAAAAATTGGGCGCGACGAGTTTGTACCAGGCCCTGAGCCTGGCAGATAATGTCAATATTACGCCGCAGAGCAACGGTTTTGGCCGCCGAATTTCCATCCGCGGCATGAATACCAATTCAGCTCTTATTTTGGTGAACGGCCATCGTGTTGCCGTAGAAGATACGTCGACGTCGCAGAACCTGATGAGCCTGGAACGGATCAATATCAGCAACGTCGAGCGCATAGAAATCGTCCGCGGCGCCGCGTCGGCTCAGTACGGCTCTGATGCGCTGGCCGGCGTCATCAATATCATTACGAAACAGTCCAGCGAAGATCCTTCCGTGACGGTCGGCGTCTCGACAGGGACGGAAAGCATGAACAATTACTACCATGTCGATCTGGGGCGCCACGGTAAGTTTTCCGGCGTCGTAGACGTCAATTTCGGCAAAGACCGGGCCCGCATGATGCAGGACGGCGACATGGGCTATCTGCACGGGCCGAAGCAGAATTTCAGCTTTAACGGCACATATGACTTCAACGACCGCCAGTCCCTGCGTTTCGACGCTTCGTATTTCCACTCCAACCAGGAAGCGGACTGGCCGAGTACGGGAGCCAGTGTACAGTCTGCCATCAGCGGCATGATCAGCGGCATGGTATCCGGGATGGGGGGGGGTATGGGATTATCAACAGAGCAGCAGAGCACCCTGACGGATCGCCTTACCAACAAATATCTTTACTATGATCCCTATAAGGCGAAGCTGGAAACGACGCAGAAAGATTTCAGCCTGACCTTTGACGGAAAGACGGACAGGAACGACTACATGGTGCGGGCGTACTACAGCCATATGAAAAAATCCCGCCTGCTGCCCTATGAGATATTCGGCAGCATGGACGATATTGGCACGCAAGTAGCTTACGATATCCTCCATGAAGTCGGTTATTCCGACACGGAAGGTGTAGCGCCGACATACGGCGATACGAATAAATACAGCGTCTTCGGCATTGAAGCCAAGGACAGCATGACTATCGGCGCCAACCATTTGATGACTTTCGGCGGAGACTGGACGAAAAACAAGATTGAAGGCTCCAACATCGGCAGCGACGGCGCGACGTCCAAAGATACGGATACTTTTGCGGCGTATATCCAGGATGAATGGATGATTTCCGATAAAGTGCTTCTGATTCCGGCAGTACGTTACGACCATCACAGCGATTTCGGCGCAAAGACGACGCCGAAAGTCGGCATGACTTATTTCATCAACAACAATAACCGTTTTAAGGTAAACTGGGGCAAAGGCTTTAAAGCGCCGACAGTAACGGAATTATACAGCGATTTTTATCATGCCGGCTCGACGGTTCTGGGCAATCCCGATCTGGTTCCGGAAGAATCGACGAATTTCGATATCAGCTATGAAATTGACTGGCACGGCAATTTCGGCAAGGTGACGTACTTCAACAATCATATTAAAAACTACATTACGACTCACACCATCGGCACTAACTTGTCGCGGTACTATAATGTCGAAGGGACGACGAAAACCCACGGCATCGAACTGACGCTGGGCCGCAACTTCAATAAACACTGGACAGCCAAGATCAACAGCAACTGGACGAGCGCCACGAATAATGAATCTTCAGGGAATAATACGGGCCACGGCGTAGACGGTTTTGCCGAAAACGTGACGACAGTCCAAATCGGCTATGACGATCTCAATCCCTACGGGTTCAATTTCATCTTATGGGATCAGTATGCGTATAAGTATTCTGACGGCACGGATCAATATACGTACAACACGCTGAACTTTACGATAAATAAGAAATTCGGCACAGGATGCCGCGTATTTGCCGGCTTGGACAACATCTTGGATAAAAAGATAGCCGATATTAATCTGGACGGACGGCTCTGGCGCGTCGGCGCGGAATGGACGTTCTGAGATAAATTACATAAGAGACGTTTAAGCAGGCTGTTTCTGATGAAACGGCCTGCTTTGCATTGCTTTTGTCGTGTTGCCGGGATCCGGCCGGCTCGGCAGAATATGCGGCGTCATGACAAGAAAACGTTTTTCCTTGTTGACGAAAAAGCGAAACTATAGTATGCTTTGTATAGTTGAAAGTTCAACTATACAGTCAAAAGGAGTCTGGCTATGGCTGAATTAAAAAACGATGTCCTTCGTCATTGGGGAACAATGGCGCGGTGCATTCATTCGATTATGGATGCGAAGTTCCGCAGGTACGGATTCCGGCGAGGTCAGTTTGTCTTTTTGACCCGGATTTGCGAAGAGCCGGGAATTACGTTGGCGGCGCTGACGGTGCAGTGCAAAGTCGATAAAGGGACGACGACGAAAGCCGTCGCTAAATTGGTGGAAGCCGGTTTTGCGGAAAAGCGCGCTGCTGCCGGCGATAAGCGCTCGTGGAACGTGTTTCCTACGGCCGCCGCGGCGGCTGTATACGAAGAACTCATTGCCGAAGAAAACCGGCAAGTTGAAGTATGTTTTGCCGGGTTTACGGAGGAAGAGCGGAAGACGGCGCGGAGCCTTATCGTGCGCATGAGCCGGAATGCGGGGACAGAGTGGGACGGCCGGAGA
>CAZDQW010000005.1:0-74711 GCA_964507845.1 uncultured Megasphaera sp. | reverse complement strand
GGCCGCAACAGAGACGGTATGAAACCAGAAGGAGGTAGAGCGTATGAAATTTATGCTGGCAGGACAGGAACAAACAGACGAGATTGCGGCGCTCATTGAGGAAGCGAAGGTGTTTTTAAAAGAGTGCGGCGTCGACCAGTGGCAGGACGGTTATCCCGGCAGGGAAGATATTGCCGCCGATATAAGGGCCCGTAAAGGGTACGTGCTTATGGACGGCGGCAAGGCGGCCGGGTATTGCTGCGCTGACTTCGGCGGCGAGCCGGCCTATGAAACGCTGAAAGGGTCGTGGCTCGACGCGGAGCCGTACGTCGTCATCCACCGCATGGCCGTCGGCAATGCCTATAAAGGACAGGGGCTGGCGAAACGGCTCTTTGCCGAGGTGGAAGGCTTGGCGGCGTCGCGGGGCGTTCGCTCCATCCGGGTCGATACGGATGAAGGAAACGCTGTCATGCGCCACATTATCGATTCATTGGGATTTACGTACTGCGGTACCATATGGTTTGCCGACAGCGTGAAAATCGCTTTTCAGAAACTATGCCGCAACGGCTGATGAGCGAACGGCAGTGATAGTCTTGCAGCATACAGGCAGGAAAGGAGAACGTGTATATGACTTCTTATACGATTCGGCAGGCAAGCGGCAATGATATAGAGGCCGTAGCTGCCATATATGAAGAACAGCTGTCCTTTGAAGAGGCGTACGGCGTGCAGACTCATTGGAAACGGGGCGTTTACCCGACGAAGGAAGTTGCAGTCAAGGCAGTGAGAGAAGGTACTCTGTATACGGCTGAAGCAGGAGGAACCGTGTGCGGCGCCATGATACTGAACAGCGTCCAGGCTCCTGAATATGCCGCAGCGGAATGGAAATTCGCCGCTTTGCCGCAGCAGGTGCTTGTCATCCATACGTTGTGTATTGCGCCGTCGTCGGCGCATGAGGGTCTTGGTCAGGCGATGGTGACCTTTGCGGAAAAATATGCTGCCGAAAGGGGGTGTACTGCCGTCCGCCTGGATACGTGGGCAGGAAATAAACGGGCGCGGCGGCTGTATACGTCTTTGGGGTACAGGCTGGCCGGTTCCTTACCGGCCATGCTGAATGGATTGATACCGCTGGAACTGGTATTTTTTGAGAAAGCCGTAACTGCCGTGGGAACGGCTCATTGCTGAAAAAGAGTACCTGCAAAAATACTTTTCTGCAGGTACTCTTTTGCGTTTTTTTCGATAAGGAAACGTTCATTCTGACGGATAAACGGACAGCCTATGGTTGTTTCAGGATGCGGAGGACGACGATTTCCGGGCGCGGTCCTGTGCGCACCGGCATTCCCCAGAAACCGTAGCCGCTTGTAACTACGGCAAGGAGGGAGCCGAAGCGGCGTTTCCCGTAGTTGATGGTGTACATGCGTTTGTTGACAAGCGTCTCCGGGAAAAATTGCCCGCCGTGCGTGTGACCGGCAAGATATACGTCATATCCCTGCCTTGCAGCCGGTACGATACGGAGCGGTTCATGGTCGGCGATGATGTTGAAATACTCCGGTTCCGCCGGCGGCAGCGCATGATGAGGCGCATGGATGTAGTCGCTCATGCCCGTAAGGGCAATATGGCGTCCTATAAAAAGACGTTCATCGTGCAGAAAGCGCAGGGGACGGCATAGCTGCGCCAGCTCGGCAATGTTGCTGTCGAAGTAGTCGTGGTTTCCGTAAATGGCGTATATCCCTAAGGGAGCCTGCAAATTCTGCAAATGGATATAGCTTTTATCGCGCCGGATGAAGCCGAGGTGAGCGTCAATAAGGTCGCCGCCGAAAATAACGGCGTCTGCTTGGACGGCATTGATGCGGCGCACCATGGCCTTGACGAACCAGTGGCTCAGGAGGGGGCTGAAATGCGTGTCCGATAAAAACGCAATGACCGTGTCCTGTTCAACAGTCCTTGTTTCGACCGTGATATGGCGGTACACGGGAACGAGAGCACGGTATGTACCGATGACAAGGACAGTCAGGATGAAGAGCAGAATACACGGCGGCAAACAGGAAGCGGCGGCCGGCCAGAGATCTATTCTGAAGGCGGGACGTAAAAGGGCGCAGAGCAGGTATACGGAAGCATAAAAGAGAACGCCCATGAAGGAGTAAATCGTAAAAATGAGCCAATAGCCGCCGGCCCAGGCGAAGATTTTCGCCATAAACACCGGTACGGAGTGAATGGCGTTGTGCGATAGGGAAAAGAAGAAAGGGACGGAGAAAAACAGGCAGAACGCCGGAGCCGAACGCAGCTGCGGAAAGGCTGTGCCGTACATCCACCAGGCGGTCATGGTGCCGGCAAGAGAAAGAATGCCTATTTTCCAGAAAAAGGCTGTGCGGTTGAACATGGGAAAACACTCCTTACTTGCCGTCGCAGAGGAGGCATTCCGCCATCAGCAGGAGTCCTGCCGGGATGGTGTCCAGTTCCAGCCATTCGCCGGCCGTGTGGGCGCCGTGGCTGCGGCAGATGCCGAATGATATGGCCGGGATCCCCAGACTTAAGGGAATGTTGGCGTCGGTGCTGCCGGAGACAAAGGCCGTATCGAAGCCCAGACGTCGGCGCAGGCCGGCGATGCGGCGGCATAGTTTTGTCGGTTCCGTGCCGTCGCCGCAGGGGCGTTCGCCCAAAAGGGTATAGAAAATACCGGCGCCGTTTCCCTGTGATTTTGCCAAAATAGTTTTAAATTCCCTGTCGAGGCGGTCTAATTCACGGCGTGATTCGGAACGGAGATCGACGGAAAATTCTGCCTGTGCCGCAATCGTGTTTATCGTCGTGCCGCCGCTGATGGTACCGATATTGTACGTCGTTTTCGGAGTCAGCGGGACGGAAAGATCGTAAAGGCGGGAAATAACGGAAGCTGCCGCGGCAATGGCGTTTGTACGGCCGAAATGGTGCCAGCTGTGGCCGCCTTCTGCCGTCACGGATACGGCGTAGCGGCGCGAACCGACGGCAGCGGAGACAACCTCGTCAAAGGTGCAGTCTGCGGCGATGACTTCGGAAATGCGGCCCTGCCAGTCTTCCATAAGGCGGCGTATTCCCCTGAGGTTTCCCAGTCCTTCTTCGCCGACAGTAAAGGCAAACAGAGCGCCGCGAGAAAGCTTCAGACCGAGTTTTCCGATCATGGCAATGAGAAAAAGCAGCCCTGCTGCGCCGGCGCTGTTGTCGCCGCAGGACGGTGCGCGCAGGATATTTCCTTCTATGCATACAGACGGGCGCGGCAGATCAAATACTGTGTCTATATGAGCCGTATACAAGGGAAAGGTTCGGTGCCCGTCTATCTGGCAGGGGCAGACGACATTTCCGGCGGCGTCTATATACGCCTGCGTTTCGCCGGCATTATGAAGATGTTGCAGGATCCAAGCGGCTTTTTCTCTTTCCCTTCCTGTCGGCGAAGGGATGGAAATTATCTGGGAGAGAAGAGTTGTAAAATCATCGCGGCGGGCCTGAATGTACTGCCGTATTTGTTTTTCCGTACTGTCTTCGGTATTAAGCATGGGTGCGCCTCCTTGTAATAATGACCAAACTTTACTGTATTATACGTTAAATTTTACAAAAAACAATAGGATAAAAATAAAAAATTTAACACATTGGCCTTGACAATATAGTGCGGGGCGTGTATTATCAACATATGCAACGGCGCATGATCTTGTGCCGCTGCATTTTTTTTACCGCAGGCAGGGATACGAACCATGAGGGGAAAAGAAGGACTGAAGGGGGAAGTTGCAGATGGGTGCCTACATTTTAAAACGACTGGCCATATCTATTCCGGTATTATTTCTCATATCGGTCGGCGCGTTTATTCTCGTTCACATGACGCCCGGCGACCCGGCGGACATGTATATTTCGCCGGATATGACGCAGGCTCAGGTAGAATTGACGAGGGCCTCGCTGGGATTGGATAAGCCGCTGGTCATTCAATATGTCGATTGGATTAAAAACTTTCTGAGCGGAAACATGGGATTTTCTTTCAGCAGCCGCCAGCCGGTTACAGAGATTCTCGGCCAGCGCCTGGGCCCGACGGTTCTGCTTATGGTGATCAGCTTGCTGGCGGCGTATCTGTCGGCCATTCCCTTGGGAATTTTGGCGGCGTGGAAGCAAAATTCCCTGCTGGACCGCTGCATTATCGGGTGGACTTTTTTAAACGTTTCCTTTCCGCCCTTCTTTTTAGGCCTGGCGCTGATTTATGTTTTGGCCGTTAAAATGGGCATTTTTCCGACAGGAGGCATGAGGGTCCTCGGCGCGGAAAACAGCGTGGGCGATTTGGCCATGCATTTGGTCCTGCCGGTCATCGTCATGGCTTCGCAGTATTCGGCGAACATGATCCGCTACGTCCGCTCCAGCGTCATCGAAGTGCAGCGTGAAAACTATATCCGCACGGCCATGGCGAAGGGGCTGAGCCGCGGCCGGATTCTGCGCCACCATATTTTACGGAATTCGCTCATACCGATTGTTACCGTTATCGGTACGGATCTGCCGAAAGTCATCGGCGGCGCCGTCGTCACGGAACAGATTTTCCAGTGGCCCGGCATCGGTTCGCTGACCGTCATGGCCATTAATTCGCGGGATTATCCTATTCTCATGGCTATCGTCATCTTATCGGCCGTTGCCGTATTGGCTGCCAACATTATCGTCGATATTTTATACGCTGTCATTGATCCGCGCATTACATATGAAAAGTAGGGGGAAGGGCATATGATGGATGCAAAAAAATTTGTACTGCTTCATCCGGACGGCATACTGGGATATGACGCCGGCGAAGCCGCATCTCCGGACAAAGCGAAACAGCCGGAAAACGCCGACTCGTGGGGGCGGCGGATCTGGCGGAGGTTCTGCCGGAATAAAGTGGCGCTGGGCAGCTTGATTGTCTTTGCCGCGATCATTCTTGTCGCCGTCTTTGCGCCGTTGCTGGCGCCTTTTGATCCGGCCCAGACCGTAGGAGCTTTCGGCGAAAAGCCGTCGGCCGTGCATTGGCTCGGTACGGACGACGTCGGCCGCGACGTGCTGAGCCGTCTTATTTCCGGTTCCCGCGTGTCCCTTATCGTCGGCGTCGGTTCCGTCGTTATTTATGCCGTTATCGGCATTACGCTGGGCCTATTGTCCGGATATTTCGGCGGATATGTGGATACGGTCATCATGCGTATTACAGAAGTTTTCATGTCCTATCCGCAGTTTATGATCATCCTGGTCATCGTAAGCCTGATCGGGCCAAATATGTGGACCGTCATGCTGGTTATGGGATTCATGGGCTGGCCGCCCATTTGCCGCCTCGTCCGCGGCGAAGTCCTGAGGACGAAGTCTCTCGATTATGTGTCGGCTGCCATCGTGACGGGGTATTCGCCGCTGACGATTGTGTTCAAGCATATACTGCCCAACGTCATTTCGCCGATTCTGGTCAACTGCACCTTCGGCATTGCCCAGGCTATTTTAATCGAAGCGTCGCTGAGCTTCCTGGGCATGGGCGTGCAGCCTCCTGCGGCCAGCTGGGGCAATATGCTGACAAGCGCCCAGTCTATCATGATTTTGTCGGAAGAACCGTGGCGGTGGATCCCGCCGGGAATTGCCATCCTCGTTGCCGTACTGGCCATCAACTTTCTGGGCGACGGCCTTAACGAGGCCATTAACGGCGATGCGAAATAAAGGGGGATGTTTCAGCGCTGCGCTGTTTTCATCATAAACTCATGTTGTACAGTTATTGAGAGGGGGATATCCTTATGGGAGTACTGCGATGGTTTCGTAACAGGAGAAAATTGGTGTTGGGTATATCATTGGCACTGGGAATTGCCGTGCTGAGCGGCTGCGGCGGCAGTGGAAGCGGAAGCTCAAGCGGCGGCGCGAAAGAAAACTTGACGATCGGCATGACGAATGCGCCGGCTGAATTCAATCCCTTGTTTAATCCCGATATTGCGGCGCAGTTTACGATCCGTTTCATGTACGATACGCTGCTCGGCATGCCGGAGCCTTATAATTTTACGCCTCACTTAGCCGACAGCTTTGAAACGACTGACAACAAGGTGTATACGGTGAAGCTGAATCCGAATGCCAAATGGTCGGACGGCCAGCCCATTACGGCAGACGACGTTATTTTTACGCTGAATCTGATCGCCAATCCGCAGGTGCAGACGACAAAGGGAAGCTACATCAACATGCTGGAAGGCGTCGATACTGTCGGTAAGCTGGAAAACGGCGCGGCGGCGATTTCCGGCGTGCAGAAGCTGGATGACCATACGGTGGTCCTCACGGCAAAACGGCCTGTCGATCCCAACTTTATCAAGAGCATGTTAGGATTTGAAGTGTACATTGTGCCCAAGCACGTATTTGAAGGGATCAATCCGGCGGATATTGCCAACTCACCGGCGGCGACAAAGCCGTCTGTCACGAGCGGCGCTTACAAATTCGTTGATTACAAAGTGAACGACTATGTGGAATTAGCGGCCAATGAAACGTACTATAAAGGCGAACCGAAGCTGAAGAAATTGTTTATCCGCATCATGAACGGCACCAACCTCGTTACGGAACTCAAATCCGGGAACGTGCAGCTGGCAGCTTCCGGCGGCATCGGCGTAGTACCGGTCAAAGACCTGGATGTCCTGAAGAACGACGACAAACTTTTGGTCAGGACGGCGCCGTCGCTGAATACGCAGTATCTTGAAATCAACAACAGCAATCCTGATTTCAACGTCCATTTCCGCCGTGCCGTTACGATGTCGATCAACCGGCAGCAGATTGTCGACGACCTGTACAAGGGAACGGCGCATCTCGTACCGACGATTTACACGCTGGTCAGCCCTGTGTATGATCCCAGCGTAACCCTTCTTCCTTATGATTTGGAAGCGGCCAAGAAGGAACTGGCTCTGTCCGGCTTCGATACGTCGAAGGAACTGGTTCTCCAGGTGCCTATCGGCAATACGCTCCGCGAACAATCGGCTGATCTGATTCAGCAGAATCTCCAGGCTCTCGGCTTGAACGTCGTACAGCAGAAACTGGATTTCCCGACGGTGCTGGCCAACGCCAACAAAGGCGACTATGAATTAATGCTTCTGGGCTACGCGTTGACGATCGATCCCGATTACAGCCAGTATTTCGTTCCCGGCGGCGGCAGCAACTTCGGCCATACGGATGATCCGGTGCTGACGGAAATGATGAGCAATGCGGCGCTGATGGATAATTTCGAAGACCGCAAGAAGGCCTATGCCGAAATTCAGACCTATATGCGGGACAACCAGTTCGTCGTATCGTTGTATGAAAACGACCAGATTATGGTGCAGAGCAAGAACCTGAAAGGCGGCATCAAGGATTTCTGGGCAGGATCGCTGGACAACATTCACGAATGGTATTTTGAATAATTGAGCGGGAAAGTTCCATGATGCATACACCGCCCTGCGGCATGCCGCAGGGCGATTATGTTATACAGGACGGTGAGTATATGAGTGAAACGATTTTAAGCATCAAGAACCTGCAGGTCTCTTTTCATACGCTGGACGGCGTCGTCAGGGCCGTAAGGGGCGTAACCTATGATCTGCAGCGCGGAGAGACGCTGGCTCTGGTCGGCGAATCCGGTTCGGGAAAATCCGTATCGGTCAAGGCGATTAACCGGGTGCTGCCGAATAATACGGAGTATGCCGGGGAAATATATTTCGGCGGGAAAAATATCCTGACGTTGTCCGAAAAAGAAATGGAATCGGTGCGGGGACGGAAAATCGCCATGATATTCCAGGATCCCATGACGTCGCTGAACCCGACGATGAACGTAGGCCGCCAAATTGCCGAAGCGATCCGCGTTCATGAGTCGATGCCGAAAAAAGAAGCGCTTCGTCAGGCGATTGAGCTGATGAAGATGGTGGGAATACGCAACCCGGAAGAAAGCTGGAAAAATTATCCCCATCAGTTTTCCGGAGGCATGCGCCAGCGCGTCATGATTGCCATAGCCCTGGCCTGCAAGCCGGACATACTCATTGCCGACGAACCGACGACGGCGCTGGACGTGACGATTCAGTCGCAGATATTGGATTTGATTGACGAACTGAAGAAAAAGCTGAATATGTCGGTCATTTTTATTACCCATGATTTAGGCGTAGTAGCCCATGTAGCCGATAAAGTAGCCGTCATGTACGCCGGCTGCATCGTTGAAATCGGCACGGCGGAAGAGATTTTTTACGATCCCCGCCATCCCTATACGTGGGGGCTTATCTGCTCCATGCCGTCGCTGGATACGAAAGACGACAAGCTCTACAGCATTCCCGGCGCGCCGCCCAATTTGCTCCACGTGCCGGAAGGAGATGCTTTCGCGCCGCGGAATGCCTATGCCATGCCGATTGATTTCGAGCAGATGCCTCCTCTTTTCAAGGTCGCCGGCAGCAAGACGCATTTTGCGGCAACGTGGCTTTTGGCGCCGCAGGCGCCGGCTGTAACGCCGCCGCCGGAGATTGTAAGGCGTCATAAAATATATAAGCATTCCTATTTGCTGCACATTTAGCGATAAGGAAGAAGGTGAAAATTCCTATGGCAGAAGAACTGTTGAAAATATCTCATTTGCATAAAATTTTTAATGTCGGTAAAAAAAGCGAAGTTCGCGCCGTAAACGACGTGTCCTTTTCCATTTACAAAGGGGAAACGTTCGGTCTTGTCGGCGAATCGGGGAGCGGCAAATCGACGACGGGACGCATGGTAATAAAGCTTGAGGGAATTTCGTCGGGAACGGTTACGTATAAAGGGCAGAATATTGCCGATATTAAAAAGAAAACCGACGTCTTGGCCTTCCGGCGGTCCGTGCAGATGATTTTCCAGGATCCCTTTGCGTCGCTGAACCCGCGGATGCCGGTAAAGCAGATTATCGGAGACGCCCTGCGCCTTCACGGCATCTGCAAAACCGGAGAAGAAGTTAATAAACGCGTACGGGAATTGATGGATATTGTCGGCATCAACAGGGCGTATATGAACCGGTATCCGACGGAATTTTCCGGCGGTCAGTGTCAGCGCATCGGCATTGCCAGGGCCTTATGCGTGCGGCCGGACTTTGTTATTGCCGACGAATGTCTGGCAGCCCTCGACGTATCCATTCAGGCGCAGATCGTCAATCTGATGATACAGCTGCAAAAAGAACGCAACATGACGTATTTATTTATTGCCCATGATCTGGCCATGGTCAAGTATATCAGCGACCGCATCGGCGTTATGAAAGACGGGCGAATTTTGGAACTGGCCGCGTCGAACGAATTGTACGCTCATCCTCTGCATCCGTATACGGAATCGCTGTTGTCGGCGTCTCCTATAGCCGATCTGATGGAGGAACGACAGCGGCGGCGGATTGATTACGATTCGTCGGTCCATCAGTATCCGGAAGGTGCGGAGCCCATGCTGCGGGAAATCGTGCCGGGACACTTCGTGTACTGTACGGAAGAAGAAGCCCATGCGTACAGGCGCAAACTGGCATAGCGCTGTTTCGTGCCGCCCTGATCCGCATATGACGGGTCGGACCGGAGTGCAGGTTCAGCTCTTTGCCGGAGCTAAGCGGTGTACCGGTTCATGGTAAAAATAAGAAAAACCTCTGCAGTACATAGAGAATGTGCCGCAGAGGTTTTTGCTTTCAACGTATACGTTGGTCATTTGTATGTCCGGAAAGGAGCACTGCTGCCGAAGAGAGAAAGGAAGGCCGAACAAGCTGCCGCATTCGCTGGTTCAGCATCAGAGCCAAGGCAGTTACTATTTTTTGTCCGATACCGGAGAGATGCCGTGGATATTTTGCAGCATTGTTTGTATAAAGTCCATCATACATTTCCGCTGTTCCGGCGACAAATGAGCAAGGACGGCATTGCGGTGACTGGCTACGGCCTCGGCGGCGGCAGGATACAGTTCCCGGCCTTTATCGGTCAGGGAAATATGTTTTTCCCGCCGGTCGGAACGGGTAGTTCTGACGATCAGTCCTTTTTTTTCCATCTTGTTCAGCGTTTTGGAAATAGCCGCTTCTTCGATTTCCAGAGCCGCCGCAATGCCGGACTGGGGAAATTGGTCGTGCCGGATGACGAAATTGAGGACGGTCCATTCCGAACTATAGAGGTCAAAGGGCTTCATGGCGTCGTTGACGCCTTTGGTGAAAGCCCGCATGGTAAGATAGAGATAATGGATGAGCCGATCGTCCGTATAAGGGATTGCATCAGCCATGGATCATCGTCCTCCGGCATATGAAATGCTGGGCCAGAAATGCGGCGAGGAAAAGAACCATTACGGCCAGTACATAATAATACATGTGAACGTAGCCGATAGAACCGGCGACGCTTCCGAGAACGATGATGCCGCCGCTCGTCCCGACGTCGAGCATATTGTAGTAGGTGGCGCTGGCGCTGGCGCGCCGTTCGGGGGCGACGGAATTAAAGAGCCAGGTCATGAGGGACGGGGCGACAAGGCCGGCGCCGGTTCCGTAGAAAACGGCGGCCGTCATCAAGGCGAGGAAGGATTCGGCGTTGATGATAATAATAATGCCGATGGTATAGGCGATAATACCGGGAAGAAGAACCCAGAATGGCCCTTTGCGGTCGTAAATGCGGCCGCCGAAGGTACGGGTCAGAAAGACGAAAATCGTGCCGATGACGAAAAAGTATCCCGGATTGGGAATGTGGGCTTCCTGAGCCATAAGGCCGATAAATGTATTGACGCAGCCGTAAGCAAGACCGAAAAGCATGGTACAGAAAGAGGGGAACTCCGTGCCGGCTTCAAAAAAACGGCTTCTCCACGGAACTTTTACTTTCGGCGCCCGATGGGACCGTCTGATTGCGCTCATGGATTCGCTGCAGAACATGGTGCATCCGGCGGCTAATGCGGCGGCGATGGTGGAAAAACCAAAAAGGAAATTCGACCCAAAATCAGTCAGCAAGGCGACGCCGACAGCAGGAGCAACGCCCATGGAAATCGTATTGCCGAGGCCGAAAAAACCGACGCCTTCTCCGCGTCTTGACGAAGGGATGATATCGACGGCCAGCGCGGCGGCAAAGGTCGTCCCCAGGCCGAAGCCAAGGCCCTGGATGATGCGGGCGATGAAGAGCATCTGGATAGATGTGAAAAAGGCGTAGGCAATAGTCGATACAAGGCAGAAAAAGAGGCCGAAGTAGAGACATTTCTTTTTGCCTAAAATCCTTACAAAATCATCGGTAAAAAAGCGGATAAAAATAGCGGATACGCCGAAACTTCCGGCAATCAGCCCGATTTCCGTGCCGGATGCGCCGAGAGACGCAATGTACAGGGGAAGTGTCGGCAGCAGGCAGTGAAAGCTGGCGAACAACAGCCCGTTGGCAATTACAATGGCAAAAAAACGTTTTGTCCATAAAGGGGCTTTCGTCATCAAATCAGATCCTTTCTAAACAAGATGCAGGTATGCACCTTGAAAAGTAAAAAAATCAGATACTTAACTGGTTAATTATCTGATGAACAAATACTACTATAGGCCTGTTTCTCCGGTTTGTCAAGCAGTCTTTTCCGCGTCCTGACAAACCGTGCCGGAAAACAAGTTTGCAGGTATTGCAGGGAAATCAATATAATCGTGAATAAAGCGGCGAAACTATGATATAATAAGGACAGCAAAAATATAGGAGGCATTATCATGACAGATACAGTATATGCAGTATTTAAGACGAACCGCGGCGATTTTACGGTAGAATTGTTTCCCGACAAAGCGCCGGTTACGGTTGCGAACTTCCGCAAGCTTGCCGAATCGGGTTTTTATGACGGCACGATTTTTCACCGCATCATCCCGCAGTTCATGATTCAGGGCGGCGACCCGCAGGGTACGGGATACGGCGGTTCCGACGAAACGATTCCTGACGAATTCGATCCGTCCCTCACCTTTTCCGAACCGGGTATTCTTGCCATGGCCAATGCGGGGCCCAATACGGGAAGTTCCCAGTTTTTTGTTACTGTAGTACCGACGCCGTGGCTTCAGAACCATCACTCGATTTTCGGGAAGGTCGTAAAAAATTATGATGTCGTCGAAGCGCTCAGCAACGTTCCTACAGGGGCCTATGACCGGCCGGTGCACGACGTGGTCCTCGAAACGGTAACCATTACAGACAGCCTCTGATTTCTTATGGAGTACTATACTTACATGGTGCGCTGTGCCGACGGGACATTGTACACAGGCTGGACGGTAGATGTGGAAAAGCGCGTTGCAGCCCATAATGCCGGCAAAGGAGCCAAGTATACGAAATCGCGCCGGCCTGTGCAGCTTGTATGGAGCCGTTCTTTTCCGACGAAGCGGGACGCCATGCATTGGGAGTGGAAAATTAAGCAATGGTCCCGCACGCAGAAAGAAGCGTTGTGCCTTTCCGCATCGTCATAATCCTTCTTGCCGGTAGGGCAGAAAAAACATAAACAATTGTTGTCAAAAAGAAGAGAGCTGTAATCCAGCTCTCTTCTTTTATGGATATTTCATGACTTTTTGCAGATGATTTATTTTATGAAACGGCGCATAAAACGGCAGGGGCGGTCAGCCGATAACCCATTTTACGACATAAATAACGAGGGGGATCGTAACGAAGGCGATGCCGATAATATCAATATAAACGCCGGTCTTTATCATCTTCGTGATCGGGATATAGCCGCTGGCATAGACGATGGCGTTGGGCGGCGTCGATACGGGAAGCATAAAGCCGAGGGACGACGCCAAGGCAATAGCGACGGCGACGGGAACGGGATTGAATCCGCCGGCCATGGCGGCCGTAATGCCGAGAGGACCGATCATATTGGTTGCTGCCGTATGAGACGTCAGTTCGGAGAACAGGAGGGACATGACGGCGAAAACGGCAATGAGCGCAACTTCCGAAGGATTGCCGCCCAGGGCGCTGATGATGGCGTCGCCGAACCAGGTGGAAAGACCGGTGGAATACATCATCGTCCCCATGGACAAGCCGCCGCCGAAGAGAAGGAGGGTGCCCCATTCGATGCCCTTCGCGGCTTCGCGCCACGACAAGGTAAACTGCCGTTCCTTAAAATTGACGGGAAGGAGAAACAGAAGCAGCGCGCCGATCATGGCGGCGACGGCTTCGGGAAAGAGTCGGTTGTACAGTTTAATCATCGGGTTTCCGGGCTCAAGCATGATGCTCAGAATGCCCGGCATGATCCATAAAACGACGGCGGTGATAAATGCGATGAGCGTATTTTTCTGCGCCCGTGTCCAATTTCCCAATTCCTTGCGGCGGGAACGGATAAATTCAGTCGCCCCGTCAATTTCCGAAATTTCCAAAGGATACATGCGGCTGATGACTGCATAGGTGATGATAAAGTACAAGACGGTGCTGATGCTGCCCCAGATCATCCAATCGAAGAATGATACGTAAATCTGGCTCATTTCGCTTAAAAAGCCGAGAATAACGACGTTCGGCGCGGCTCCGATGGGCGTGAGGGATCCGCCGACAGATGCGGCGTAAGCAGTCATAAGCATAAGGCCCGTCGCATACTTCGTATTATGCAGGTCAAGAGATTTACCTTGGGAGGCGAACATTTCTTTAATGGCCATCAGGAGGCCCAGGGAAATGGGAAACATCATGGCCGTTGTCGCCGTATTGCTGATCCAGCCGGAACAGAGCGCCGTCGCCAGTCCCATGGCCAGGAGAATCCGTTTGGGATTGGAGCCGACCCAGCGGCTCGATAAGAGCCAGAAGGCAAACCGTTTGTCTAAATGGTGGTGCATCATAGCTGTCGCCAGCATGAATCCGCCCATAAACAGAAAAATCAGCGGGTTGGCAAAGGCGCTGAATGCCGTCGATGCCGGTACGATACCCGTGACTACCGCCAGCGTCGGGCCAAGCAAAGAGGTAACAGGAAGAGGAACAGGCTCCGTGATCCACCATAAGGCTATCAGTACCAAGAGAGCCAGCAGTTTATGCGCTGCCAATGATAAATCGGGAATGGGCGTTACATAGACGAGAAGGGCACAGACCGGGCTGCCGAACAGGCCGATAGTGCGCCGTCGTTGGTCAAATACAGATTTGTGACTCATAAACACTCCTTTATACTAAAGTAATATAGATACTAAAATAACATATTGCAGTTGGGAATTACAATTATGTCAGAGTGTATTATATCATTCATTTCTGGATAAAAAAATCGTTTTTTAAAGAAAAATCGAAAAAGGACTGGCAGGAAATCTTTTTTCGCATAGAAAAATTATAATTTATGCAGCATGTCTTTTAAATGCTCGGTAAGGCGCATATTTTCTCCATAATCTACGGGGCAGTCAATGATAGCAGGCTTATCGGCAGCAAAAGCTTCTTCCAGCGTCGGGAGGAGGTCTTCCGTATTTTCGATGCGGTATCCGACGGTATCAAAACTTTCCGCTAATTTTACGAAGTCGGGATTTGTAAAATCGACATAAGCATGATGGCCGTACTGCATGTCCTGCTTCCATTTAATCAAGCCGTAGCTGCTGTCGTTGAAAATCAGCGTGACGAAGTTGGTTCCCAGCCGCCGTGCCGTCTCAAACTCTTGGCAATTCATCAAAAATCCGGCGTCGCCCGTAATAGCGAGGACTTTTTTCTTGGGATAGACCAATTTGGCGGCAATGGCGCCGGGAACGGCAATGCCCATCGTGGCAAAGCCGTTGGAAATGATGCACGTATTTGGTTCGTAGCAGTTGTAATGGCGGGCGATCCATACTTTATTGGCGCCTACGTCAGAAATAACGATATCATCTTTTCCCATAACGCGGCGGCAGTCAATGAGCGCTTTCTGCGGCTTGACGGGAAATGACGCGTCGTCGGCGTAACGGTTGTGTTCTTCTATCATTTTGCGCCGTATGTCCAGGGCGTATTTCGGTTCCTTCAGACGAGCCGCTTTTTCCATGATACGGTACAGCGAATCGGGAATATTGCCGATGACTTCGATAGCCGGTTCATAATTTTTATTAATATCTGCCGGCATCGTATCGATATGAATGACATCGGCCTGGTTCAAATGCCAGTTCGCCGGCGCATATTCAATAATATCGTAGCCCACGGCGATGACCAGGCTGGCGTTTTCCAATACTTTCGTCTGGTAGTCGTCCATGGGGATGCCGACTGTCCACAGCGAATAGGGGTTGTCGAAAGAAATAATGCCCTTGGCCATGATCGTATTGATGACGGGCAGCTTGAGTTTTTCGGCAAATTTTGTCAGCGCCGCGGCGGCATGGTTGCGGATGGCGCTGCTGCCTGCGAGAATAACCGGATTTTTTGCGTATGAAATCATGGCTGCCGCCGTTTCGATTTGCTCTTCCAGCGCTGTTTCTGGTAAAATGGATTTGCGCTGGAGCGGTTTTTCCGTATCGGCGACAGGCATACGGCTGATGTTGACCGGCAGATCGATAAACGTTGCTCCGGGTTTTTCCCGTTCGGCGTATTTGAAGGCCAGGCGGGTGATTTCCGGCATCGTATCGGGGCGGACGACTGTGTAGGCCCGGCGCGTGATGGGTTCGAACATGGCCCGCAGGTCGAGATATTGGTGTGCTGTAATGTGCATTTTGTCCGTTCCGACCTGTCCCGATATGGCGACGAGAGGCGCGCCGTCGCAGTCGGCGTCGGCAACTCCGGTAATGAGGTTTGTCGCTCCCGGTCCGAGCGTGGCCATGCAGACGCCGGCTTTTCCTGTCAGGCGTCCGTAGACGTCGGCCATAAAGGCGGCGCCCTGTTCGTGGCGGACTGTAATAAATTCGATTTTAGAATGTTCCAGGGCATTCATGATGGAAAGATTTTCTTCTCCGGGAATGCCGAATATATAATGGACATTTTCCGCTTCCAGACATTCGACGAGTAGATCCGCCGTATTGCGTTGTTTTTTCTGTTCCGGCATCATTTTGTACTGCTCCTTGCTATGATAATTTATCCATAGTTCTTATTATTATAGATGTATTAATCATAGTATGTCATATGGAGTTTTTCAATTTTTTTCTGTCGCTTTAATGAAATTTTAATATTTTTTACGGGTTTTAAATGCGGCCGACTGGAGATGATGCCGTACCATGCGGCATTATACAGGGTTGAGTTTTTTTCTGCAGGCTGCAGAGATGCCGCAGTGAGGATGATTTTTTGCGATATGAAAAACGGAGGACTTTATGAACGTGTTGATCAGCGCGTGCCTGCTCGGACTGGCGTGCCGGTACGACGGAAAAGGAAAAACATATGCGCAAATTGACGAACTTCTGCAAGAAAAGAATGTGGTATTCATTCCTTTTTGCCCGGAACAAGCCGGAGGGCTGACGACGCCCCGTGATCCTGCCGAACGGCAGGGAGAAAAGGTTATGACCTGCACTGGCCGGGACGTGACGGACGCCTACCGCCGCGGTGCGGAACAGGCGTTGTATATGGCGAAAAAATTCGGCTGCGACGTTGCCGTTCTGAAAGAAAAAAGCCCGTCCTGCGGCTGCGGAACCATTTACGACGGTTCTTTTTCAAGGCGGTTGGTAAGTGGCGACGGTGTTACGGCAGAACGGCTGAAGAATGCCGGGATGATTGTCGTCGGCGAGAGTCGGGCGAAAGATCTTTTTGCGCAGCTGCCGGATTGAATCTTGCTTTTGCCTACTTCCTTTGCTACAATGTAACATAAGCGCATAAGGAGGTTTTTCTGTGAGCACAATTCTGCATGAAATATATGAATGGGTTTATTCTATTATCATTGCCTTGGCCATCGCCATGGTCATTCATATTTTTTTCTTTCAGCCTACGCGCGTATCCGGCGAGTCCATGGTGCCGACTCTCCATAACGGCGAGTACCTTATTGTGTCTAAGCTGGGCCATATTATGGGCGATGTGCCGGAATACGGGGATATCGTCATCATCGACAGCCGCGTTCAATATAACCGCACGTGGAAAGACGATGTCGCCGAACCGATGAACAATTACCTTGCTTTTTTCAATCATGATTTTCAGACAAAAAACGTTTGGGTCAAGCGGGTTATCGGAAGGCCCGGCGATACGCTGGCTTTCCATGACGGAAAAGTATGGAGAAATGGGGAGGCACTGGAAGAACCGTACGTTAACGAAGAAATGACGTACAGCCGAAAAGATTCCATTACGGTTCCGGAAGGGCACGTTTTCTGCATGGGAGATAACCGCAACCACAGCAGTGACAGCCGGTTCATCGGCCCTGTCCCTGTCGATCATGTATTGGGGAAAGTCATCTGGTAATATTAAGAAACAATTATATTTAAAGGACAGTTCGAAATCCATCCTGTCGGTAAACAAAACTAGGAAACGCATGAGAGGACATAGAGACATGACGTATCGGCGGGTTTGTTTCTGACAAACCCGTTTTTATGATGCCGCAGGAAGACCACAGGAGGCATGATGATGTACAATTTTTTGGCAAGTCCGCAGCGAATGACTCTTTCGGCCGTCGTGATGGCGTTATATGTCGTTTTGCTGTACGCAACGCAGGGAATTTCTTTCGGTCCTTATCAAATACGGATCGCTACGGCACTGTATGCGCTGGCGTTTTTGTATCCCTTTCTGGTCGTTCCCATGGGCGCGGCCAACTTCGCCGCCAATTTTCTTTTCGGCGGCTTGGGAATTTTGGATATGGCCGGCGGATGCTTCGTAGGAATTGCGACGACATGGCTGATTGTGCAGGTTAGGCAGCGGCGGTGGAACCCCTGGCTGGCGGCTCTGCCGATCTGGTGGGTGCCGGCGCTGTGTGTGAGCGGGTGGCTTTCCTACTTGTTTCAGCTCCCGTACAGCATGCTTGTAGCCTCTTTGGCTGTCGGACAATTTGTGCCGGCTCTGTGCGGCGTGTTTCTTATCCAGGCGCTGAGTAAATCATATGTAGTGACAAAGGAGCATATATGAACCGAACAGAAGAGGAATTGAAAACGCTGACGTCCCTCGGCAGCCGCCAGACGGCGTATGGCGGCGACTACGATCCCGGCTTGCTGGAAACATTCGACAACAAGCATCCCGGCCGCGATTATTTCGTTAAGTTTAACTGTCCCGAATTTACGAGCCTCTGCCCGAAAACAGGGCAGCCTGACTATGCTACGCTCTATATTTCCTACGTGCCGGACAAAAAGATGGTGGAAAGCAAATCGCTGAAATTATATTTGTTCAGTTTCCGCAATCACGGCGATTTTCATGAAGACTGCGTCAACATTATCATGGATGATTTGATTGCCCTCATGAATCCGAAATATATTGAAGTGTGGGGAAAATTTTTGCCCCGCGGCGGCATAAGCATCGACCCATACTGTAATTACGGACGAAAGGGCACGCCATGGGAAGACGTTGCCTGGCAGCGTCTTTCGCAGCACGACTTATATCCTGAAAAAATAGACAACCGGTAGGGCTTTGTCTTCTTTTTTTTCATTGATCATGGTATAATCAACAATATAGCGATTATAAAAAGGGTGGTGCATCGATAGTGAAAATGAAAAAGATTATTCTCGCAGCCGTTATGACGTTGTTTATCTCGGCAACGGCTTTTGCAGCAAAAGATACTATGTGGCAATATAATAAATACACAGTAATCGATATGAGTTCTGCAAAAATTTCCTACGATATGGGCAGGGAAGTTCTGACGTTTAAAACGATTGAAACGTCCGGCGATACGACGGATTACTGCACATATGTATATAATGTAGATGATCAGACGATTCAGTTAAAGGAAATGCTTACCAAGACGAAAAAAAGCAAGTATAAGAGCAGCTTCTATCCCGAGGCAATCAAAGACGGGAACAATGTGATCAAGGCCCGGGCCCGCATGGCTAACGACGTATTGGAACGGGTTCGTCAGGCGCGGAGAAAGTAACGGCAGGTTTGGCGACAAAATAAAAATGACTCCTCATTTATGAATGATGAAGTTCGCAAATGAGAAGTCATTTTTTGTTTCTGCCGCCGAAACAAGGATATGGATTATTTTCCCTGAAGGCAAATAGAAAGCCATTTCGGCAGCGGCAATATTTTTACTGCGGCGGCATAAGCAGCTGCAGTAGCGGCGACTAAGCCGTACATGATAATGATATGGATGCTTCGGAGGTAAATGTGGCAATAGGCGGCCATGCCGGTGCAGATGCTGAGAAATACAGGATGGACGAGGTATATGGGGTAGGAATAATTCCCCAAGAGGGAAAAGATGCGGTGGAAGAGCGGCGGAACGGCGCGGCATTCGAGCCAGTACAATAAAAAGAGTATCGTTGATGCCGTATACACCATACCGATGGGGCTGAGCTGATGGATCGTAAAGATAGCCGATAGGATGTCGTAGCCCAGATAGGACATGACGCCGTAAAAAGAGACGATCATGCCGAGAGATGCAGCCAACTGGAATATATTGACGAATAGGCCGTGCCGCCCGATCCAGGCGGAGACTTGACGGAAATGTTCGGCTGTAAACGCGCCGGCCATAAAGATAAAGAGATAATGGAAGACGACGTAGTTCAGGCGGTACGTAAAGGCATCGTGCAGCAGGGAATTTCCTTCAGGGGCGGTCCATACATAGCTGGAATAGAAGTTAAACAGCATGTTCGCCGCGAATAGGAGCGCAAACGACGGGAGCGGCTGCCGGTTCATCAGCCTGAGGAGGGTTCTCCATACGGGCATGAAAAGGTAGAACCACAGTAAGATGACGAGAAAGTAAATATGGTACATGGCAAGGCCGTACCATAGTGTTTTGACGAACGCCGCCGGCTGGAACAGCGCCGTACTGCGGCTGAGGACGGAGACATAAGCCATATAAAATACTGACCAGGCCATGTAGGGGACAAATACAGTGCGCAGACGGCGCCGCAAATAATCCTTATAGAAAAAAGGCTGATCGAGAGGATGGCTGCAGAACATTCCGAAAGCTGATAAAAAGAAAAAGGCCGGGACGGAAAACCGCGATAAAATTTCCAGAATCGTCACGAGCCATATATTCGGAGCAGGATTGATGATAGCGATGGAGCCGACGTGAATGGCGATGACGCCGAGCATGCAGATACCGCGCATATAATTAATGGAATGAATAAATCGCTTTGACATGAGGCACCTCTAAACGTTACAATAAGGTAAGATTTTATCTTGTAAAACAGATGTATTTATTATAGCAAATTTTATGCAGGCAGGATATGAACAAAATAAATAGAAAGATGACGAACACAGTAACACAGACGGGACTGCTGCTGGCGGCGACGCTGATATTGCAGGGGCTGCGCCTGTTTATACCGGTGCCGCCGCAAGTCAGCATGTTTGTTATCGGCTCGATGGTCAACGCGTGCCTGGTTCTGGCAGTTCTGCGCGTCGGCTGGCGGTCCGGCGTCGTTGTTGCTGCGGTGACGCCTGTCTTTGCCTGGCTTGAAGGTATGCTGCCGTTTTTCCCCTTTATTTTTCCCGTGGCGGCAGGAAACAGTGCGTTTGTTTTTTCGGTTTTCTTGCTGCGCCGCGCCGGCCTTCCCGGACTGTACGGCGCGGCGCTGATAAAAGCCGGGGCGATGTACGGTTCTTTCTGTCTTTTGTTCGGGCTGGCGGCTTTTCCGCCGGCGGTCAGCCACGTGATGCTTACGGTTATGAGCTGGCCTCAAATTGTGACCGGCTTGTTAGGGGGAACGTTGGGATATGCCGTAAACAAGCGTATTCGGACGGCGGGCCGGAGCAATCCGGGCTGATGCGTCTTTATCAGGAGGAATAGAGATGAGTGCGTTTTATTATTTGCCGGCTGTTATAGGTGCTGTTTTTATTGCCGTCGGCGCATACCATGGATGGAAGCTGCGGCGCCTTGTGCGGCGCTGTACGGCGGCTGCGGCGGGCCGGCTCCTTGGTTTTGAACAGAAAAAAACGAAAAGCGGCGATCTGTATTTTCCCGTTGTTGAATTTGAAGCCGGAGGGAAAAGTTGGAAAGCGCGGTATGATTTCGGCGCCGCCGAATGGGATATTGCCGCCGGCGATGCCGTTGATTTACGGTATAACCCGGAAAATCCCGAGGAAATTTACTTATATCATAAACAAAGCCTGCGGCAGCAATATGCCAGCCCCTTTTTCGTATTCCTCGGCGGCATTATTTTCATTGTCGCGTACTATTGCGTTTTATGATTAAAGGCAGCAGAAAGAAGGAAAAAGATATGACGAAAACGTCATTGGAGCAGCCTGTCAATGAAGAAGCCGTCTTTGCGATGCGGCAGTTTTTGGAATCGTTGGGGCTGGATATTACCGCATTGGGGATGGAGAAAACGCCGTACCGCGTAGCGGAAGCATTCGGCCGCTTTTTTTCGGGACTCCGGGAAAATCCGGACGATGAATGGCGATACCCTATTGCGGCGGAGACGACAGGCATTGTCGCCGTAAGGGGCATCCGATTTCACTCTATATGTGAACACCATCTTCTGCCTTTTTTCGGAACCGTCCAGATCGCCTATTGCCCCCGTGACGGACAGATCGCCGGCTTCGGTCATTTTTCCCGCGCCGTAGACATACTGGCGCGGCGGCCGCAGCTGCAGGAACGGTTTACGGAGGAACTGTGCCGGTCTTTGTGCCGGGGACTGAATCCGGAAGGAGTCATGGTGGTGGTTAAAGCCACGCATTTATGCCTGATGATGTGCGAGGGGACGACGTCTCATGCAGATATCGTCACTGTCGCTGCTAAGGGATGCTTGCAGTCCCGATCGCCGCAGTACGGTCAGGCGTGGAAATTGCTGATGGATGCGGCGGACGGTACGCCGTCCTGCAGAGGAGAGACGTAATCATGGATACGATTGTGCTGAAAGGAATGCATTTTTACGGGTATCACGGCTGCTTTCCCGAAGAGCGGCTTTCAGGCCAGCCTTTTTATATCGATGCGGAAATGCAGGCTGATTTAGCGGCTGCCGGAGCCAGCGACGAACTTTCCGATACGGTTGATTACGGTAAAGTATATCAGCTTGTCCGTACTATCGTTGAAGGCGCGCCTTATAACCTTATCGAACGGCTGGCAGAGGTCATTGCCGGGGAGATATTGGGACAGTTTCCCGTAAGTGCCGTGAAAATTACGGTTCATAAGCCTCAGGCTCCTGTCGGCGGGCATATTGAAGACGTGGCTGTTGTTATTGAAAGAAGCCGCCATGAGTAAATACTACGTAAGTCTCGGAGCCAATCTCGGCGACAGGGAAAACACGCTCCGGCGGGCCGTGCGGATGCTGGCGCAGACGGACGGCATTTGTGTAGAAGCCGTATCGCCGTTATATGAAACAGCGCCGTGGGGGAAAACGGATCAGCCGCCTTTTATCAATATGGCGGTGACTGTTGAGACGGAAATGACGGGGCATGAATTACTAAAACGATGCCAAGACATCGAGAGGGAGTTGGGGCGGATTCGTCATGAAAAATGGGGCGCCAGGACCATTGATATTGATCTTGTTTACAGTCCCGACGAAGTCAGCCGTACAAATGTATTGGAACTTCCGCATCCTTATTTGCTGGCGAGGGCCTTTGTTCTCATTCCGCTGCGCGATATTGCGCCGCAGCTCATGATCAGAGGGAAGAATATCAGCCGGTGGATCGATGCACTGCCGGACGACGGAGCTGTGCGGAAAATAGATTTATAAAAATAGAAAGGAGATTAGGGAGAGCAGATGGAAAAAATATTAATTGCCGATGACGAGCAGCTCATGCGGCAGCTCGTCGTTGATTTCCTCAGGCCGGAAGGATATGAGCTGCTGGAAGCGGCTGACGGCAAAGAGGCGCTGGCCGTCTATGAAAAAGAACATCCCGATTTAGTCCTCTTGGACGTCATGATGCCGGGATATGACGGATGGACCGTGTGCCGGGAAATACGCCGCGAATCTTCCGTTCCCATCATGATGCTGACGGCGAAGGGAGAGGAAATCGACCAATTGTTTGCGTACGACCTGGGCGTCGATGAATATATTACAAAACCGTTCAGCCCGAAAATACTCGTGGCAAAAATCAAAGCACTCCTGCGCCGCGTCCAAAAAGAAAGAGAAGTTCAGAAAGCGGAAGACGGCGTATCCATTAACCAAGATGCCCGTCAGGTCGTGCTGGACGGGAAAAATATTGATTTAAGCCCGACAGAATACAATCTTCTCAATTACCTCGTCGTCAATTCCGGAAAAGCGCTGAGCCGGCGGCAAATACTCAATAAGGTCTGGAATTATGAATACTACGGCGACCTGCGCACTGTGGATACGCATATAAACCGCCTTCGGATCAAGCTGGGCGATAAGGGAAAATATATTCAAACCGTCCGCGGCTACGGATACCGCTATGATCCGAAATGATGAGGATGTCGCTGCGGTTGAAGTCGGGATTATATGTACTGAGTTTTACGCTGTTTTTTATTCTCACGCTCATCGGGGCGATCAGTCTCGGGTTCAACCACTATTTTTACAAAGTCAAACAAGATAATATGCTTGAAGCGAGCCGCCGGATTACACAAATCTATGAAGAAAAAGGCCGGGAAGGCGAAGAAGACATCGACGCCGTAAGCCAGCATCTCGGTGCCGACGTCCTGATTATAGACAAGAGCCAGCTCGTTTATTCGTCCCGGCCGAGCCGGAGGATATGGGTTAATCCCCCTAAAATAGATGAAAAGGACGTCGTCGTCGTCGTCGGCAAAGAAGATGTAGCCCAGGAACATGACGAAAATCGGAGAACGCCGCCGAGGCATATCCAGGAGATGCTGGGACTGATGCAGGGTCAGCTTCCTGATGAAGGGGAAATAGGAAAAGTACGGTTTTATCAGCCCAACGAAAATTTCCGGTATTTTAATCTCATTTCCCGGATTCAGGAACATGCTTATCTGCTCATCAGCCAGCCTGTGGCGCCGATGGAAGACAGCATCTACGTCGTCCAGCAGTTTATCGTGACCTGCGGCGTGATCTGGCTCGTCATAGCCGTCTTCGGTACGGTGATTTCGACGAATAAGATGACGAAGCCGCTGCTGGAGCTGAAGAGTTTGTCTGCCGCCATGACCCGGCTTGATTTTACGAAAAAATGGCAGGGAAAGCGGACTGATGAGATCGGCGAGCTCGGCAGGAGTCTGAATACATTGTCCAGCCAGCTGAACGCAGCGCTGACAGCGCTAAAGACGTCGAATGAACAGCTGCAGCAGCAGCTCGATAAAGCAAAAGAAATGGAACATATGCGGCAGTCCTTTATTTTTGCCGTGTCTCACGAACTGAAGACGCCGCTGGCCATTATCCAGGGATATGCCGAGGGGCTGGACAGCCTGCATATTGACGAGGAAACGCGTCAGCGTTACTGTCGCGTTATTCAGAACGAAACGGTAAAAATGGATAATCTCGTCAAAAACTTGCTGAACTTGTCGCGCCTTGAAACGGGATCGTTCAAACTGGAAAAGATGACCTTTGATTTTCATGCGCTCGCCGATGAAGCGAAGGAACGGTTTGCCAACGCCGTACAAAAAAAGAATATCCGTCTGCAGTGGAATCTGCCGGAAGAAATGACGACGTACGGCGATCCCGAGCAGATTGACATTATTCTGGGAAACTATTTGAGCAACGCTATTGACTATACGCCGAAAGGCGGAAATATCATCGTTTCCGCCGAAGAACGCGAAGCAGATTATATCGTCAATGTATATAACCAGGGAAGCTTTATTCCTGAAGAATATCAGCCGCGTATTTGGGAACCCTTTTATAAAATTGATACGGCGCGGCATCGGGATGTGCGCCGCACCTTCGGGGGACATGGCCTGGGACTGGGCATTGTAGCGGCTCTTGTCAAGCTACACGGCCAGACTTACGGCGTCCGCAACGAAAAAGACGGTGTCACTTTCTGGTTCACCGTTGCCAAAGGATGACGGGGCCGCAGGGGAGTCTTTCATCGTTCAGGCAATATGAAATTCAGCAAGCCTGCGGCAGGATTGTTTCCGCTGCCGCAGGCTTGCTGCATGATAAATCAAGGTAAGCTTCAAGATCAGTAAGAACGGGCGCCGAGAGAGGGATGGCGGCATTTTTTCAATGTCAGATGGTCGATGAGGTAGCCGGCTTGTTCCAAATCGATGTCTTCGGCAATACCGTCATGCTCGAATATGCATAACGGTTTGTCGGCGCCGACTTCTCCGCCGGGTAAATAAATATATTCGCCGGTTTCCGTATCGCCGAAAATAATGCCGGCGAGGAGATGTTTTTTTGCAAGTTGGCTCATGGCAGTTCCTTTCCGTCAAATGTTATTTCCAGCAGGCGGCAGTCGCGGTAGTCTGCCGATACGAGATGGAGCAGCGTGCCGTTGTAGCGGCGCGGAAACATGGTGTTCGGCTGCATCCCGTGAAGATGGCCGAAAATGCATAAGGGGACTTTATATTTTTCCAGCAGATCCGTAAACCCGCTTGGCTTCGTCAAATCGCAGACCGGCGGATAGTGGAGCAGCAGTATGGTGTGCGCGCAGCCCAGACTCTGTGCTTCCTGCAATGTCCGTTCGACGCGGAGAAGTTCGCGCCGGTACGGCTTGGCGTCGCGGCTTTCCTGGTAATGGATGTCGCCGGGGCATACCCAGCCGTGGGTGCCGCATACGGCGATGCGGCCGTTGTCTAGGACGGCTGTCGTTCCGTAAAGATAGAGCATATTGCGGCCGGCGTCCATGCGGTTGAGTTTTCCGGCGCTTTCCCACCAATAGTCGTGATTGCCGCGGATGATGATCTTCTTCCCCGGCAGCGCGCGTATTTCGTCTAAATCTTCCTGGGCTTCTTTAAGATGCATTGCCCAGGACGTATCGCCGGCAATCAGTACGGTATCGTCATCGGTTACGCGGGTTTTCCAGTCTTCCTGGATCCGAGACCAGTGGTTTTTCCAACGGGAACCGAATATTTCCATCGGCTTTTTCGGCGGATGGCCTGATAAATGCAGGTCGCCGATTGCAAATAAACGCATGTATGAGTCCTTTCTTCAGGAAAGATAGTAATTATTTATTGTCAGTAGCCAGATGTTCCCGCAGCCTGCCGATAAATTGATCCCGATGTTCTTTGTTGGAAATTTGGGCAATCATGTAGCCGACAAACAACGGGTTCGTCAGAAACCGGGGAATGATTTTCACATATATTTTATCGTCGCCGGGAAAGTCGTAAAAGAAAATATTATAACTGTCGTTATGGCGAATGAAGTTATGTACGAAATATCCGGCTGTGCGCTGCATATACCTGACGAAATCCGGCAGACGGCCGGCCCTGCTTAAAATGAGATTTACTTCGTAAAAGCCGATTATCGGTTTCAGGGATAAGTTGATTTCTAGGCCGTCTTCAAGGATAATAGGCGAACCGGATAAATGGAAGGGTTTTACGTCGTCATGATAATCGTATTTCTCAAATCCCACGATTTGGGAATGGGGATGATGGATCGTTCCGCCGGACATATAGCCGTGATTGCGGTAAAACACGACGGAACGGAACCGGCCCGTATCTTTTACTTGACGCCACTTTTCCAGGCCGAAACGAATCAAACTGACGGCGTAAGGCGAGTCATAGGAAGAAAAATCGCCGTCGCAGTCGTCGGTTTCGATGATCAAGGTCTGCCACGAGTCCTTTAATACCGGATACGCATTTTCAAGCCAAATCATGGCGCCCTTTGTATCTAGGATGTTTTTTAAATGAGCGACGTCGCAGAACGGGCAGTAGGATTCGTCGCGGTGTACCGTGTCGGGTTTGGTTTTTCCAATATCCAGATTATATTCAAGAATATGCTGCAGCGGATTTTGTTCCATAACATATACTCCTTCTTGCACTTATTTTATATTGTAGCATACGGACTGCCTTTTTCAAACAGAATGCGATATAATTATAACGGCAGTTTTTGATGGTGATAAAAATTTTCAGATGACGCGGCGAGGGGATATATGGAATGATGGATGAAAAATTGTCGGAAGAACAGAATGAAACAGCCCATACGAAATGGCCGGCGGCTCTGCTCCGGTGGTTTACCGTACACCGCCGGGATTTGCCGTGGCGGCAGGAATGTCCCAGGGATCCGTATAAGGTGTGGGTTGCGGAAATTATGCTTCAGCAGACGAAAGTCGAGGCAGTGCGGCCTTACTATGAGAGCTGGATGGAGCATTTTCCCGATCTGCCGGCGCTCGCCGCTGCTTCGGAAGACGACGTGCTGCGGCAGTGGCAGGGCTTGGGATATTATGCGAGAGCCCGCAACCTGCACGAAGCCGTAAAAGAAGTAGCCGCGGTTTACGGCGGCAAAGTGCCCGATAAGAAAGAGCAGATGTTGGCTTTGAAAGGCGTCGGCGAATACACGGCCGGAGCTGTGCTCAGCATAGCCTATGGCCTGCCTGAGGCGGCGGTGGACGGGAATGTTCTGCGTGTATTTTCGCGTTTATACAATATTGAAGGAAACATTTTGTCCGCACCGGTCAAAAAACAAATTGCAGAACTTGTCCGAAGCCAACTGCCGGAAGGCCGTGCCGGTGCGTTCAACGAAGCGCTTATGGATTTCGGCGCCATGGTCTGTATTCCCCGGAATCCCCGATGCAGCGAATGCCCTCTTAGTTCGTACTGCCTGGCGAAAAAGGCCGGCCGGGAAAAAGAACTGCCTGTACGGCTGACTAAAAAACAAGTGCCGGCGGAAGACATAACCGTCGTCGTTGTCGAACAGGAGGAAAAGTGGCTCATCCACCGAAGGCCCGGCCAGGGATTGCTGGCTTCCATGTGGGAATTCCCCAATGCAGGCGGAGCCGGCAGGGAAGGACGGCGCGCCGTGCGCCGCGTCGCTGCGGACGTCGGGCTGGAGATTTTCGTGAACAAGGCGCCGATAGGGAAGCTGAAGCATGTTTTTTCTCATAAAATATGGAATATGACTATATATGAAGGACAGGTTGTCCGCGGAAAACTTATGGAAAAGGAGGATTGGCAGTGGCTGCCGCGGCGTGAATATACGGCCGTTCCCTGGGCGGGGCCCCATGGGAAAATCACTGCCATAGCACGATGAAGGGACCCTTTTTTCTTAATTTCATGATTGTTTTGTCGTGCATTTGCCTATTATCCATCGTGGTATGGATGTATTTGTATAAGCCTAAGCGGCCTCTGCGCATTGTCTCTGCCGGTATTGCCGCAACAGCTGCCGCAGGATGCATGTTATCGTATTACGGAAATGTTTTTCCTGACGTCCACGATATGGCGGCGCCGTTATTTTACGGCGCCTTGGCTTCGCTCAGCTGGTTTCTCACGTCCTTCCTTGCGTTTCCCGTACTGCTTATCTGCGCGGCCGCTATAGGTTTCCGACGGGCTGTACGCCGGATAGGAAAGAAAAAGAATAATGCCGTGCCGCCGGCAGAACCGGCGGAGAAAAGTATGCCGCGCCGTACCTTTTTAAAAGGCGCGGCGGCGGCCATTCCTCTGGCGGCGGCAAGTACGAGCGTTCTGGGAAATGTAGTGGGAGATGCTTATTTAGACGTAGTGAAGAGGGATATCTGGTATCGGGATCTTCCCGATTACCTCGATGGATATAAGATCGGCCAGCTTTCCGATGTTCATTTAGGATTATTCATCAGCCCGGCGCAGTTTCGGGAAGCGATGGAACGACTTGCTGCCCAGGGGGCAAACCGGCTGGAAATAACAGGTGATTTGATTGATGAGCTGTCTTTTCTTCCGGAGTGCCGGGACGCCTTGCTGCAATATGCCGGGAAATTTCCGGACGGAATCGATTTTTGCTATGGAAATCATGAATATTACCGGGGATTTTCCCGTATTACGGCGATGCTGGAAGAGACGCCCGTTCGGATTTTGCGCAACAGCAGCTTTTTGGCTTCACCGGGCCGCGGCGCCGGGCTGGCTGGGAGAAAAGGCGCGGACGGGAGAGCTTTTTATATTGCCGGAACCGACTACAGTTTTGCCAGAGACGATGCGGCGTTTTCGGCGCAGAAAGCGGAGTATGCTGCGCAAACTCTGGCAGGTATACCGCCGTCGGCCTTTGTCGTGCTGCTGGCTCATCATTCCGCTTTCATCGACGATGCGTTTGCGCAGGACGTGCCGCTGACATTATGCGGCCATACGCACGGCGCTCAATTTGCGCCGATTGCGCCTGTCGTGGAAGCTGTCGGATTTAAATATCTGCGCGGTATGTACCGGCAGGGTGAAAAAGTCGGCTACGTGAACAGAGGGACGGGACACTGGCTTCCTTTCCGCGTTTTTTGTTCCCGGGAAGCAACGCTTTTCGAACTGCATAAACGATCGTAATACTGGGGGAAGATAATACTATGATGATACAGAATGCCGTGCTTCATATTCTTGATTTTAACGCCCATATGTGCATATTATCGCAAAGGGAACTGGACTTAAGCAGCGATGCGGCTTATGAATACGTCGATAACCGCATCCGCCGCATGGTGACTGACGACAGCCAGCAATCGGGAATTTTTTATGCGTCGAGCACCTGTGCTTCCATGGTCCGGGAGTTGGCCGGCGGACAGATGGATTTTTCTGTATTTGCCGCTCAAGCGGCGCAGCGGCTGTATGACATATTGCTCTGCTGCGATGAACAGAGGACGACCGATGTTCTCACCGTCCTTTTCCAGGATGATAAAGACCGCCGTCAGGCTGCCGTACTGCTGCTGGATAATAAAACCGCCTATACGCATCAAATTTTTGATGATGAAGGGGCTGTATATAATCAATTTATAAGGCATTGCGCGATTCTTCCCGGAACAACGCAGAAAACGGAAGCTTATGTGCTTATATGCCTCGATGATTTCACTGTCCGCTTTTCCGACAAAAAACGAAAACTGAACGGCGAAGACACATATATTCTGCCGGAACATTTTTTGCAGTGCACGGCGGAAATATCGGCTAAAGACGCCGTTAAACTCGTCGAAAAAATCGCTGCCAAAGTTGCGGAAAACTATGGAGGAAACACGGTTTCGATTTTATCGAAAACGAAAAATTACCTGGCCGAATGCGGCGATGATTCTCAACTGTTTTCGCCGCACGAATTGGGGGATGCAATATTTTCGGACTCTCCCGTAATGAAACGGGAATTTTCCGCTCAAGTTGGAGAGGCCAAGCTTCCCGATACGGTGCCTATCCGCCGCGAATTTGCCCGGCGGGCCGGGAAAAGCCATAAGATAAAAACCGATACGGGGATAGAAATTACGTTTCCGTCGGAATATGTGGAAAATACAGAGTATATTCAATTTATTAACCACCCTGATGGTACTATTTCTATAGAGCTGAAGCATATTGGAAAAATTATCAACAAATGAGTTGTTTTGCTGAAAATAATACATAATTGAAGAATTTAAATCTAAATGGTAAAATTATACATATCTTTAAACAGTACTTTCCGTTTTCATAAAGGGGTCAATAACATAGGTAGGATTAGCGTTTGGGAGTGTGAGAAGGGGATTTAAGGATGGAACTGCGCATATTAAAATATTTTTTAGTGGTGGCTCGGGAGGAAAATATTACTAAAGCAGCTAAACAGCTTCATATTACGCAGCCCACGTTGTCGCGCCAGCTCATGCAGCTGGAAAACGAATTGGGCGTGTCGTTGTTCCGGCGGAGCAAGCACAGCATCATCTTGACGGAAGAAGGCATGCTTCTGCGGCGGCGGGCTCAGGAACTCATCGATCTTGCCGATAAGACGGCCAAAGAAGTGTCCCGTCAGGACGAGGTTATTTCCGGAGAAATTTCCATCGGCTGCGGCGAAACGAAGTGTCTGCATTTTCTCGCCCGAATGATGGCGGCGTTTCAGCAGATATATCCTGAAATACGTTTTTTACTGTACACCGGCATTGCCGATGAAGTAAAAGAACGTATCGACAGAGGGCTTCTTGATTTTGGGGTGGTTATCGAACCTGTTGACATCAGTAAATACAAGTTTATGAGCACTCCCGTAACAGATCGATGGGTGGTGCTGATGAAAGACAGCGATCCCTTGGCGAAACGAACGGCCGTGCAGCCCTGTGATTTGGCCGGCCGGAGACTTATCATTCCCGGCAGGTCTTCGGTACGGAATATTGTTGAGCACTGGTTCGGGCGGTGGCAGAAACATATTGCTGTTTCCGCGTTTATGAATTTGTCGGCCTATAACAAAGCCGTACTGGTAAATGAAGGGGTAGGCGTTGCGCTGGGTTTTGATTTTGATATTACCTATGAAGGGATTTGTTCCCGACCGCTGGATCCGCCGATTACAAACGGGAATTTTATTATATGGAAGAAAAATCAATTCATTTCGGCGGCGGTGGAACGATTTATCGGCTTTATTGCAGCTTATACAGAACAACAGGGTCATGAAGGCGCAGAAAAAGGCGAAGCCGGAAAGCAGGAGGAAGCAAGATAAAAACAGACATTCACGGAATGTCTGTTTTTTTGATGCCTGTATAAGAATCGTCATGCTTGCTTTGTATTTCTTAACCTAGAATCGAGGTATTGGACAGGCATGGTGAAGCAACGTATACTAACAACTAAGAAAGAAGTTTCCGGGAGGAAGGATACGATGACGATGGATGAAGTGAGCAAATGCTATCGAATTCCCTTGGAGGTGCTGAAAGAATATGAATCGTTAGGGTTGTGCGGCGCCGTAAAGTCGGTCACGGAAGCCTGGCAGTACGATGATGGGGACATTGAACGGCTGAGCCTTATTATGACGCTGCACGACATCGGCTTTTCCGCTCATGAAGTGGAGACATATATGCAGCTGCTGCTGAACGGAAAAGATACGAGAGCTATGCGGCTGCAAATGTTGTCCCGTCTGAGGGATCGTTTTTTAGCCGAACTGCATCTTAAAGAAAAACGCCTTGATGAGATTGATTATTTGAGGTATCAAATTGAAAACAATGAAGAAGCGGGGATATAAGGAGAGAAAGTAATGAAAAAATGGCTTGTACGGATGACTGTCCTATGGGCTGTCTGCATGACTGCGTCGCTTACGGCTTGCGGATCTGCGGCGCGGGAAGCGGAATCCGGCGGGAAAAACATTGCTGCCGCCGCAGAAAAACAGCTGGGCGGAGCGGCAGTGCGGCGCATCGTCCGGGCAGCGGATGAACAGGGAACGAAGCTGACCTTGCATCTGAACGACAGCCGGGCGTCGAAAGATTTATACGATCAATTGCCGCTGACTGTTGAGGTGCAGGATTATAGTACGAATGAAAAAATATTTTATCCGCCCAAAAAACTGAATACGGAAAACACGCCGATGGCAGCGCCCAGAGCCGGTATGGTTGCATATTACGCGCCATGGGGCGACGTCGTGCTGTTTTATGACGGATCCGGCGGCGAAGCCTTGCATGAATTGGGACGGGTGGAAGAAGAGCCCGGACAGATTGCGGCATTATCCGGGAAAATACATCTTGAAAAAGAAGTGCCGTGAGAAGGCAGTGTCGGCAGGATAGGGCCAATATAAAGAAATAGGGCCTGCATAAGTCTTTGTGTTGGAAGTAAAGGCGAGGAGGCGGCAGAATGGATAGACGAGAGTTTTTGAAGTGGACAGGAGCCGGCGCGCTGACGTTATTTTTAAGCGGATGCGGTAATATTTTGACGCGGGCCGAACATACTGCCGGCGTCGCAGGAGGAGGGAAAAATATGAATATTGTTGTCGTAACAGGCAGTCCGCACCGCAACGGCACATCGGCGCTTCTTGCCGATAAATTTATTGAAGGCGCGCAAAGCGCCGGGCATCAGGTGTTTCGCTTTGACGCGGCGTTTGAAGATACCCATCCCTGTCAAGGCTGCGACCATTGCGGCATGGATGGAGACTGTATTTTTAATGACGCCATTTCCCAGTCTCTGATGCCGAAGATGCTGGAGATGGATCTTATCGTTTTGATTACGCCGCTGTATTACTACGGTATGTCGGCGCAGCTGAAAACTGTTGTCGACCGTTTTTATTCGAGGACCGGCAGGCTTCACGGCAAGAAATCCATCCTTATGGCTACGGCCTGGAACAGCGCCGACTGGACGATGGAGGCGCTGGTGCATCATTATGATACACTGGTTCGATATATGGAGTGGACTGACATGGGAAAGGTATTAGCCGTTGGGTGCGGCTACCGGTCGCTTATCGAACGGTCGGAGTTTCCCGAACAAGCGTACCGTCTCGGTGCAAGTTTATGATATTTCCGTTTAGAAGGAGGAACAGACATGAATTTTTTTAAAATGAAAAAACAAGCGGCAGCCATTATGGCGGCAGTAATGGTAATGACGGCTGTATTACCGATGGGAGCGATGGCAATGGCAGAGAATCAGACAGGGACAAGAAAAGCAGTAAAAGTAGTGCAGACGGCAGGGCGGGATGCCTTGGGAACGTTTGCTCCGGATTTTGCCCGGTACAATGATGATATTTTGTTTGGAGAAGTGTGGTCGCGCAACGATAAGTTGTCCCTTCACGACCGCAGCATTGTGACTGTTTCCGGCCTTATCGGGTCCGGCGTAATAGACAGCTCGCTGAAATACCATATTCAGACGGCGAAAAATCACGGCGTTACGAAGGAAGAAATGGTAGAAATTATTACGCAGCTTGGGTTCTATGTAGGCTGGCCGAAGGCTTGGGCTGCGTTTAATATGGCCAAGGAAGTATATGCTGACGCGGAATAAATTGGTGCGGCGCGTTATCTTGACATAGACTTCACTTCAATAGATATACTACCAATATTGAAGGAAAACAGAAGCAGAGGAGTGATTTTATATGAAGAATCTGTCAAGAAGAGATTTTATTAAGGCGGCCGGTGTTGCTGCCGCCGGCGCCGTGCTGTACAATACAGGATTTCCCGGCGTACTGGCTCAGGCTCCTGTCGTCGGAACGAAGGACGTAACCGGTCAGGCGGCGTCAGGGTCGCGGGCAAAAGTATATTTTACCAAACATATTGATTCGGATCATCTCATCCGGTTATACGACCGCATAAACGACGGTATCTACGGGAAAGTGGCCGTTAAGCTGCACACGGGGGAAAAATACGGCCCGAATATTTTGCCCCGGCCTATGGTAAAAGATTTTATGGCGCATATACCGGACAGCACGATTGTCGAGACGAATACGTTATATGTAGGCGACCGCTATACGACGGAAGGACATAAAGAAACGCTTCAGGTTAACGGATGGACGTTCTGCCCTGTCGACATCATGGATGAAGAAGGCGATGTGAATCTGCCTGTCCGCGGCGGCAAACATTTGAAAGAAGTCGCCATGGGCGGCCATATCGTCAACTATGACTCCATGGTGGTGCTGACTCATTTTAAGGGCCATGCCATGGGCGGTTACGGCGGTTCCATGAAAAATATTGCTATCGGGTGCGCGTCCGGCCAGGTAGGAAAGCGGCAGGTTCACGGCGTTTCGGCCAATCCGCCGGCCGATTGGGGCGCCTGGCCGGGACAGGAGCTTCTCATGGAACTGATGGCTGATTCGGCGAAAGCAACCGTTGATTATTTCGGCAAGCATATTGTCTTTATCAACGTCATGCGGCGTATGTCCGTCGACTGCGACTGCGCCGGCACGGCGGCGGCGGAACCGACGATTCCGGATATCGGTATTGTTGCCTCGACGGATATTCTGGCGGTAGATCAGGCCAGCATTGATTTGGTGTACGGCATGTCTTCAAGTCAGAATCACGATCTGGTGGAACGCATCGAATCGCGTCACGGACTGCACCAGCTTCAGGCCATGCGTGATTTGAAGATGGGAAATGACAAGTACGAGCTCATTTCTATTGATTGATGCGGTAATTGGGAGAGATTAGACATGAATGAACAAGCAGGCATTTTTGGGTTAGGAAATAAAAACGACGCCTATGCCCGGTATTTCGTTGGACAGAGTTATTTGCATATGCTGACGACGGAACGGCTTGTTACGGCTAACGTAACTTTTGAACCGGGATGCCGCAACAACTGGCATATTCACCATAAAGGCGGACAGATTCTGCTGTGCACGTCAGGGCGCGGTTATTATCAGGAATGGGGAAAAGAGCCGCAGGAACTTCATCCCGGCGATGTGGTAAATATCCCGCCGGAAGTAAAGCACTGGCACGGCGCGGCGCCTGACAGCTGGTTCGCCCACGTTGCGATTGAAGTGCCGGCGGAAGGATCGTCCAATGAATGGTGCGAACCGGTAACCGATGAAGAATACGCTGCGTTGAAATGAAAATAAAAAAGGAGATGAATCGTAATGAAAAAATGGATGCCAACCATCATGACGGCGTTTTTAGCTTTTTCCTTCAGCGCCGTTTCCACGGACAGTTTTGCCGCCGGTACGGCCCAAACTGCGAATAAAGCCTATACTGCTGAAGCGGAAGCCGGCGCGGGCCCTTTCGGCCTTGGCAGGACGAACGATGCCTACGCCCAGTATTTTATCGGCCAAAGTTATTTAAATCCATTGGTGGATTCGCCGATGGGAATTGCCAACGTAACTTTTGAACCGGGATGCCGCAACAACTGGCATATCCACCATGAAGGCGGACAGATTCTGCTGTGCACGTCAGGGCGCGGCTATTATCAGGAATGGGGAAAAGAGCCGCAGGAACTTCATCCCGGCGATGTGGTGAATATCCCGCCGGGAGTAAAGCACTGGCACGGCGCGGCGCCTGACAGCTGGTTTGCCCACATAGCGATTGCCGTACCGGCGGAAGGCTCGTCCAACGAATGGCTTGAACCGGTAACTGATGAAGAATACAGCCGTCTGAAATAAGGAGGACTGAGAGACAATGAAAAAATTACTGACAATGATAGCGACAGCGGTTATGGCTGTTGCACTGGTCGGCTGCGGTGCTTCCGAAAGCAGTTCGGCTCCTGCGCCGGCGGCGGAAAGCAGGAACGGCAGCGCCGTTTCCGGTACGATTCCCGGAGGGCTTCAGGGGAAAAAAGTTCTTGTGGCTTACTATTCGTGGGGCGGCAATACGAAACGGGTTGCTGAACAAATTCAGAATGAAACGGGAGCCGATATATTCTTCATTCAGCCGGTCAAAGACTATCCGCGCGATTACCGTGAATGCGTCGATGTGGCTAAAAAAGAAACAGCGGAAAACGCCCGTCCCGCCGTGGCAGGTTCAGTAGAGGACATGAGCCGGTACGATGTCGTTTTTGTCGGATATCCTATTTGGTGGGGCAAGGCGCCTATGTTCGTGTATACGTTCCTCGAAAGTTATGATTTGCAAAATAAAATCATCGTTCCTTTCTGCACGACCGGCGGCACGCCTATTACCGCCAGCATGGCCGATATACAGAGATCGGCGGCAGGCGCGCAGGTCGTCAAGGGAAGCTCGTCGTCCAATCCGGCCGATGTTTCATCGTGGCTGAAAGAGATCGGCGCCGTACAGTAGCATTTTTGCAGATAAGGTAACGCAGAAAGAAAAGCGCGTGAAAAACAGCAGCGTATAGCCGTATGGCTGCGCCTTTACGATTTCGTGCGCTTTTCTTCAATTATAAAGTTTGCCTTGCGGGGTGAAAATTGCTTGCCGCAGATAGGCGGAATGTATTTTTGTCATCATTGTGTAAAATTTTCGAGGTCGGATGGAATACGCTTTTTAATTTATGCAAGTCATGATACAATGAGCAATAAAGCGTTTGAGCAGAAAGAAGGAAAAGACATGAATTTAGGCGCACAGGAGTTAATAGTTGTTTTGTTGATTGTCCTCATCCTCTTCGGCGGTAAAAAAGTATCCGGCTTGGGGAAAGCTCTGGGGACGAGTCTGCGTGAATTTAAAGAGGAAGTTAATAAGGCCGATGACACGGTTAAAGAAACGGTAAATACGGTAGCGGAACAAAGAGCTGGGACTGCATCTGAACCGCAGCCCGGAGCGAAGACGGATGCCAAATAAGCCGGCAGAATCAATGACGTATTGTCTGGCAGTGTACGATTCCCCCATAGGCATGCTGACCTTGGAGTCTTGCAGTAATTTCTTGACCGGTTTGTGGATCAAAGGCCAGAAACATGACGGCAGCGCGATGGAGGGAAAATATGCGGTTCATAGGGAAACGCCGGTGCTGACTGCGGCAAAACAGTGGCTTGACGATTATTTTTCCGGCCGCCGGCCTTTGCCGGATATTATAGATCTGAAGCCGGAGGGAAGTCCGTTCCGGCAAATGGTCTGGCAGATACTATGCCGTATCCCCTATGGGCAGGTACGGACATATGGCGATATAGCCGCGGAAACAGCCGCACGCTGCGGCAGGGATTTTATGTCTCCGCAGGCTGTGGGAGGCGCTGTAGGCCATAATCCGATATCTATTATTATTCCTTGCCACCGCGTTGTCGGCGCGAAGGGAAACCTTACCGGCTATGCCGGCGGCATAGAAAAGAAAGCGGCGCTGCTGCAAAGAGAAGGCGTTGACATAAGCCGGTTCCGCCTATGATAATTCCGGGGAAGAATGAGGAATGAAGCAACCGTGCGGAAGCAGCTTTGTGTTTTCAAAAGATACTGCTGTTTTATAAAAAAAGAAGTCCTTTTCTTAAAAGGACTTCTTTTTTTATGCAATGGAAGAGCCGCATCTTAGTCGTTAAGAAAATGATTCGATAAACTTTTCCGCCAGAGAAGAAAAATAACGGTTTTTCATCCATATTGCGCCCAGGCGCGTGCAGAGGCGCGGTTCGGCAATCCGTTTGCTGTGCAGATGGGAGTGAGACGTAAGTGAAAAAGCCGATTCCGGCAATATGGCCATGCCGAAGCCGGCGTTAGCCCATAACAGGCTTGTCCGAGCGTCATCGCTGCGGCAAACGATTGCCGGCGCTGCGTTGCAGGCTGCAAAAGCGTCGCAGATAAGCTGATCGAACCGGCGGTAAATGATCAGCGGTTTTCCTTCCAGTTCGGATAAAGAAATTTCGCTGCGGTGAGGGCACCAATCCTGTTCGTTGTTCAGCGCCAGGATCATCGGTTCTTCTTCAAGAAATTTACAGTGAAAATATTCATGGCTGAAAGGAGTGCGCACAATGCCGATTTCGATAATTCCTTTTGTCAGAAGATCGATGATTTTAAAGGTGTTCCCGTCGTATATTTCAAAACGGACGCCGGCGTACTGTTCGTGAAACCGGGTCATAAAAGGCCGTAAAACGGCGCTTCCGGAGGAAGAAACCATGCCGATGGACAAAGTTCCCCGCAGGCCTTCCTTGAAATCGGTTATTTCTCGTATCGTTGAGTCGGATAACGTGATGATCTGCTGGGCTCGGCGGAACAGAATGTTTCCGGCTTCTGTCAGCTCGACTTGCCGTGGTCCTCTTTTCAACAATTGTACGCCCAGTTCCTTTTCTAACTGTTTGATCTGCTGGCTTAACGGCGGCTGAGCCATGTGCAGCCGTTTTGCTGCGGCTGTAATCTGACCTTCTTCGGCAATCGTTATAAAGTAAAGTAACTGGCGGATATCCATCGGCGCAAAACCTTTCTGATATATTTGTTTTATATGCTATATCAACAAAACCAATATTTTTAATATGAATTTTTCCGTGCTATAATCAAGAAGAAAAAATCAGAACGGAGGAATGTTGGTATGGAGCAACCAATCATAAATAGCCCCAGGGACGCTCATTTTTACTGGACGTTGTTCAAGTCGACGTTTATCATCAGCATGTTTACCGTCGGCGGCGGATTTGTAATCATTCCGCTGCTTAAAGCGAAATATGTAGACGAATATCAATGGATCAATGACAAGGATGCGTTGGATATGGTGGCAATCGCCCAGTCGATGCCCGGCGTCGTTGCGGCAAACAGCGCTATTATTTTAGGATATCGCATGGCCGGCGTGCCGGGTACGGCCGTCGCCCTTACAGCGACGATTCTGCCGCCGCTTATTACTTTGTCTGTCATTGCCTATTGTTACGATTATTTTGTGCAGAACCAAGTGATCCGCCTTATTCTGCGCGGCATGCAGTGCGGCGCCACAGCGCTTATTATCAATGTGGGCATTGACTTGCTGGTAAAACAAGTCAGGAAAAAGCTGATTTTGCCTTTATTGATCATTATTGCTACGTTTATAGCAAAATTATGTTTTGATGTGAATATTATGGCGCTGGTGCTGATTGACGGCGTTATCGGCTTTATGTTCATGCGCGCCGTAAAATACAACTAGGAGGGCTGTCATGATATATCTGCTGCTTTTTTGGGAATTCTGCAAAGTCGGCGCTTTCTGCGTCGGCGGCGGCTACGCCTCTATGCCGCTTATTCAGCATAGTGTCGTTGACACGCATCACTGGCTGTCCATGAGCGAATTTGTCGATATTTTCACGATTTCGCAGATGACTCCCGGACCGATCGGCATTAACGCGGCGACGTTTGTCGGTACGAAAATTGCCGGACTGGGAGGGGCGGTTTGCGCAACCGTCGGCTTTGTCACGCCGTCCTTTTTTATCGGCCTGGCGTTGGCACGCATTTTTCTGAAGTACGGCGATATTGGCCCTGTGCGGGGGATTTTAAATGGCTTGCGCCCTGCTGTCGTATCATTGATATGTGCTGCCAGCATCAGCTTTATCTGGCTGGCTTTATGGAATACGGAAGATATTCCTCATGATTTTTCTGATTTTAATATCAGTGCATTCGTTATTTTATTGGCAGCGTTATTAGCTATGAGGCGGAAGATTGGGGTTATTAAAGTATTGATTGGTTCCGGTGCTCTGGGACTTTTATTCGGCATGGCCGGACTTTTATAAGACATTACTGGTGAACATAACTTCGATAAGTTTATTTTATCTTAGTTTTGCATGCTGAATATATGGGTAAATAACAGCTCCTTATCCTGTACATATGGTCAGGATAAGGGGCTTTTTCATTGCTTCATAAAAGTATCATATCATAAAGCAAAGGAGATGAAAAATAAAAATTATCTTGGATACGGCTCTTATCGAATTTGTATTACTTATTCCACTGGTATGAAGAACATTTTGCTGAAAAATATTAGAAATAGGATCGTTTTTTAGACCAAATAGAATTAAATTCAGAAAAAATGCTGTTGAAAATGAAAATAACATTAAAAATATTTGCTGATGATTAGAATATGCTGAGATTGACTGACGGCCGGATACATTCATGGTATGATGACGATACAACAACAAGGAAGGAGGCGGTTATGGCATGGACGGCAGCACCGTATTGCCTGAAGGCGCACTGGATGGCGCAGCTCATCACGTTGTCGATGCACTGCTGAGGTATGCAGCTGAAAACGGGATCAGCGATATACATATTGAACCGATGGATCAATACGCCCGTATCCGTATGCGCCGAGACGGCGTGTTGTTTGTAGCGGGAAAGATAACGGCGGAACGGCTCGAAACGGTGACGGCGCGGATAAAAATCATGTCGAATCTCGATATAGCCGCTAAGCGAATGCCTCAGGACGGCCGGTTTGTATGGCACGCAGGAGAACAGGCTGTCGATGTGCGGGTCAGTATTATGCCGACGATTCGCGGTGAGAAAACGGTTGTGCGGCTGCTGGATTCGGGATACGTTCGGCTTGATCTGGATTGTCTCGGACTGGGCGGCGACGTCACAGCCTTGCTGCGGAAGCTTACTAAACGCAGCAGCGGCTTGTTTCTGTACAGCGGAGCTACTGGAAGCGGGAAAACGACAACCTTGTATGCGGCGCTGCGGGAGATTCACCGGCCTGAAATCAGCATTGCTACATTGGAAGACCCTGTGGAATATAAAATGGAAGGTTTATGCCAGAGTCAAATTCATGACAAAGGCGGGTTAGCGTTTCCCCATGGCTTGAGAGCTTTGCTCCGACAAGACCCGGATGTGCTGGTTGTCGGTGAAATACGCGATGCCGAAACGGCTCGCATCGCTGTTCAGGCGGCCTTGACGGGACATCTCGTATTCAGTACGATCCATGCAGCCAGCGCTGCGGAAACGCCGATTCGGCTTATTGACATGGGAATCGAACCATATCTTCTTGCCGATGCGCTCATCGGCATTACTTCCCAGAGGTTGGCGCGGCAGTTATGCAGTTCCTGCCGGCAAATGGATGGAACAGGACGGACTGCATTATACCGCCATAAAGGCTGCAAGCAGTGTTTTTACAGCGGATATGAAGGAAGGTTCTGCCTATGCGAAATCATGCCTGTCGGAGCAAATGTTAAATCAGCCGTCCGCCGCAGCGGCGACGCGGCGGAGATCAAACGGGCCGCCGCTTTAGACGGGGCTGTGTTTATGGAAATTCTGGCTGAACGGGCCGTTGCGGAGGGTAAGACCGATAAGGATGAAATCCGGCGTATTTATAACTGCGGAGGAGATGAATGAATTTTGACGATGTAATAAGAGCGGCTGCGGCAGCAAAGGCGTCGGACATTCATTTTCAGGAAGGCCGCCTGCCGCTGCTGCGGATAGGTACAAAGCTGATTCCCTGGGGAGAAGAGCTTTTAGATAACGGACACATGTTGGCGTGGATAAAACAGTATTGTGATGATCTAAGCGGAAATATGACTTGTTCGTTTTGGCACGGCAATCAGATACGCTGCCGTATGCATGGCGTTCGTGAACATGCCGGCCTGCATGCGGCTGTTCGTCTGCTGTATCCATTAGAGGAACTGCCGCCTGATGAAGATGAACTGCTTCTGCAGTCTCTCGGTAAACTTGACGGAGGCCTTGTCTTGGTTTGCGGTCCGACGGGGAGCGGAAAGACGACGGCGTTATGGAGAATATTGGCGTATATTAATGAATCGAGGCCCTGCCATATTCTCACGCTGGAAGATCCTATGGAATACGTTGTGCCGGGGAAAACGGCGCTTATCAGCCAACGGGAAGCGGCGACGCACTTTGCGTCTTTTGCTGAAGCGATACGGGACGGACTTAGGCTTGATCCGGATGTTTTGCTGATTGGAGAGATCCGCGGCAGGGAAACGATGGATGCTGCGCTGACGGCGGCGGAAACAGGACATTTGGTATTTTCAACGCTGCATACTCGGACGGCGGCGCAGGCCGTCAGCCGGATAGCGGGCATGTATGGCGGTACGGAGCAGGAAGAAGTACGAAGCCGTCTGGCTATGGTTCTGCAGGGAATTTTGGCGCAGCGCCGATGTGTTGATGAAGAAGGAGTACATATCGTTCGTGAGGTGCTGCTTCAGACGCCGGCTGTATCCCGTCTTATTCGCTGCAGCAAAGAATTCCAGCTGGAGACAGTTATGCAGACCGGCGGAGATCTGGGAATGCGGACGATGGCGCAGGCTGTGCAAAGGAGACTGCGCAGATGAAAGATTTTGTTGTGAAAATTGTCGACCGTCACGGAAAATACGCAACATACCGTTTATCGGCAGCCGGCGCGCAGTCGGTCCGCTCCATGGCTGCGCGCCGCGGATGGCGCGTCTTATCTGTTGCGGAACAGGTCTCCGTAAAGCAGAGAATATTTCGCACTTCGCCCTTTTCTCATGCAGAGTTGTCTTTTATATTCAGTCAACTGGCAAATATGGTTGGATCCGGCGTCGTTTTTGTACAGGCGTTCCGCTTGCTCCTGCATGACGTAAAGGGAGAAAAAAGGCGCCGCATATTGGAATCTGCTGCGGGGCAAATGGAAAAAGGCGTGGCGCCGTCGGAGGCTGTTGCACAAACGGGACTGTTCCCCGGCATGGTTTACGGTGTTTTGAAAGCGGGAGAACGGGCGGGGAATCTGGAAAGTATGCTTGAGCTTCTTGGGGCATATCATAAAAAGGCCGGCATTCAGCGCCGTATTCTTGCCGATGCATTGACATATCCGGCTTTTCTTTTGGTAGTTACTGTTATGGTATTCACGGCGGCCATCTTTTTTGTACTTCCCGTATTTGAAGAAATGTTCCGGCAAATGAATATACCTTTGCCGGAAGGGACTCAATATATGCTGTTTTTTTCGCATAGTCTGAAAACTGCCGGCCCGGGGATCGTCATCGCGTTTTTTATTTCTGCTGTTTTAATAGGAGTTGTTTGGAACCGGCCCGCTGCCCGGCTGGCGGCAGAAACATATTTTTTGAGCTGGCCGCCGCTTCGCCGGATTTGCCTTGTTATTTGCTGGCAAAGATTCAGTCAAATGGTATCTATGCAGATGCAGTGCGGAATTTCCGTTTTGCCTGCCATAGAAGATGGCCTTTCCGTAGTTCCTAGTTTGTGGTTTCGCCATACCATGGCAGAAGTGGAGCGGCAGTTGGAAAAAGGCAGGGCTTTCAGCCGGGCAGTGCAGCGCAGTCCTATTGGAACGGCCTATGTGGAGACGTTATTGGTGATTGGCGAAACGACTGGCCGCTATGAAGATGCGTTTCAGTCTATTGCCGATTATTATGACTGGCGCATACAGTCGTGGGCAGTCGTGGCGCAGCGTCTTTTGGGACCAACTGTGATATTGGTAGTCGGGATAGGCATCGGTTTTTTAGTCGTGCTGCTGGTACTGCCGCTGCTGGATATGACGTCAGGCTTTATGGTGATGTAGTGGAGAAAGGAGTTATGTGAAGTTATGTTAACGTATACGAAGAGCAGCGTTTTTTGCAGCCGAAGGCGCAATGGATTTTCGTTGCTGGAAATGTTGATTGTTGTAAGCATTATTTTGATATTGGCGACTGTGGCCGTACCGAAGTTTGCGTCAGCTGGAAAAAGCGCTAAAATTGCCAAAATTCAGGCCGATTTACATACTATCAGCAATGCCGCGGCATTATATGAAATAGACAACGGGACATACCCCTCGTCCGTTTCCGACTTAGTTTCGAAAGGAAGTAACGGCAAATCCTATTTGCAGGGTGAACCGACGCTGCCGGACGGGTCGAAATATAGTATTGACAGTGAAGGAGTTGTGTCGGGAACCTTTGACGGAGTTACCTATGATTCGACAAACAGTAATACTGCCGTCGGCAGCGGAAATACATAAGGCGGCATGTGATTCACAATATGGCGTATATGTGGATTGCCGGTATGGCTGTATGCACCGTAATTATTATCTATACGGACTGCTCATGGTTCTGGATTCCCGATTGGTGCGTTGCGGCTGCTGCATTAGGGAACGGAACGGCGTGGCATAACGGATGGGCACGTCCCGATACAGCCTGCTCTTTGTCGGTGATTATACTCTTTCTTGTTCTTTATCTTATCTTTCCGGAAGGATTGGGCAGCGGGGATGTAAAGCTGGCTCTGGCTTTAACGTTTGGGTGCAGCGGTTATACGGCTTATGTTATGGTTGGCGCCGCGTTTTTATCTGCCGCTGCCGTTGGTATATGGGTATGGATCCTGATGGGGAAGAAAGAAATTCCGTTTGGGCCGTTTTTGCTGGCCGGCTGGTGGATTTCCTTGTTTTTCGGCGAAGAAATTATCACATGGGTATTATGACGAAGACAAAAAAGCGCAATGGCTTTTTGCTGTTGGAGTATATGCTGGCTTGCTGCATATCTTTATTGCTGCTGGGAATTGTCCTGCCGGGAACAGCAGGGAATACACAGCGGCATCAGGCAGATATGCTTGCAAGAGAACTGGCGGCAGATTTGCAGCGATTGAGACAATATGCCGTTGCAAACGGTTTTTCCGCCAACGAAGCATGGACACTTTCTTTGCGGCAGGATCGGTATGTGCTTATACGGCAATATACGGTTCATAAGACGAGGATGTATCCTGACGGCGTTTCCCTTCCATTAGGAAGCAGCAGAAAGGACGTGAGTTTTAATGATAAGGGAAAGCCTCAAGGGAATATGGAATTTATCATATCACTTGAGGATGATCCGTCTTATAGGCGTACAATTGTCGTGGCGGCGCAAACCGGCCGCATACGAATCGAGTGACGGCAATGGATTTATACTGACCGATGTCGTTATAGCGGCTGTGATCGGCGTTTTGTGCCTGGTGCCGGCAGTAAGACTAGCTGCGCAGGCTGTTTTGACTTATAAACAGGCCCAATATATCGTTGGCGCAGCAGTTATCGGACGCAGCGTGATGGAAAACTTGCGAAGCAGGCAAGATGTTCATGAAGAAACAGGTATTCGAACGTGGAATGGCGTGCCGTATACTGTATTGACCAGAATAGAATATACCGGGGACAGGTATGTCAGGTACTTCGTGGAGGTAAAGGATGAAAACGGCACGGTTCGCCAATATGTTAGTTTGTCAGCGGCGGAATAGAGATCGCAACGGGTTTATTTTAGCGGAGACGCTTATTGCCGTAAGTATCGCGGTGATTACATTGGTTGCTTTTTTGCCGCTTTTTGTGCAAATAAGATTACTTTCCAATACCACTGCACGATGGGAAGAGCTGTCAAGGCAAGCGATGATTTTGGATGAGACCATATATCATACGCTGCGCGTTTCTAAAGATATAACAGTTACGGATAAGACGATTCGCTGCAGGGATGAGAAAAATACATTGACTGGATTTAGTGTAAAGAACGGAAGAGTATACCGTTTTTTAGGAAACGGGAATGAACAGCCGTTAACCGGCGCTTCAAATGCTGGGATTGAAAGTGAAATTTATGTGTCTGATACGGGCGAACCGTATTTTTCCGTTAAAGAAGATGTCATTTACGCGCGTATTATATTGTGTGATGCCGTCAGCGGGCAGTCATGGCCCTGCGATATTGCCGTAACGCCATTGAAGGGAGAATAGATCCGGGAGCCATGAAGAAAAACGGTTTTTTGACTTTTTATGTTTTATGGATGGGCATGATTATGCTGGCAGTTTCGGTGGCTGTATCGGCTTTATCGATATATTCGGTACGGCTGGCGGAACAATATGAGGAATCTGTGCAGCTGGCATATGAAGCCGAAAGCGTCTTGACGGCAGCGTGGGATGAAGTAAGCCGACGAAGCTGGCAGGACGTTCCGGCGAAAAAAACGTGGAGATTTGACGATGCATATAATGTAATCCGATCGGGACATTATGCGGAAATACAATGCATTTCGTCTCCCTATGAACTTCCTTTCAGCGGCACGCTCCGAGCGGCCGCCGTTGCAGAAAGGTCGCTGATGCAGCGGACATACGCTTATGTTTTTGAAATATCTACATCAGATGATGGAGAATCTGCCCGATTTGCCGTCCAAAATATCATATACTGAAGATAATCGCATGAAATCAAGTGAGTGATAAAAGAAAAAAGAAATGCCTGAATGTATTGCCGTTGAAACGTACTGTATGAGGAGGGATACGATGCTGCCGCGGCGGAAAATCGCATATATATGGATGAGTCGGAAACGCATATATGTTTTGAAGGTTCATAGAAACTGGTATGGCGCATGTATCCATTGCCAGGGAAGTACGTTGGAATGCAGGGACGGATGGCAGGAACATCAGGAATCGTTGAAAAAACAGATACGCCGTGCCACTGACGTTTATGGCCTGGAGGAATATGAACTGCATCTTCTGGTGAGCGGAACAAATCTTATTTGCAAGACTGTGAATATTCCGGCAAAAAATAAAAAGGAAGCCCGCAGCATGGTTGTTTGGGAGGAATTGATCGGTGACGGAAGCCGCCTTTATTCTTTTGACGTACATATGAGAAAACATGACGGCAGTGAAAGGGAATCTATGCCGGAATGGCTGGTTGCGGCATATCCCCATGATTTGATAAGCGATATATTGAACGGTTTTCAGCAGCAGGGGTGCTTCATCTCGGAAATAGATGCATTGCCGGCTTTAGCCGGGCGATTTGTTCCTGACGGTAAGGGGATACTGTATATTTACGAATCTTCGCAAGTTCATGTGATAATGCTGCATAAGGGAGAACCCTTGGCGTATACTTGTGCTGAGAAGTGGCCGCAGGAAGAAATGCGGCAGCTTCATCACTTTGATGTAGGAGATCAGCAGGACGAAATTATGTTGTGGCACGATGAAATAAATGATGTATGGAAGAATAAGGATTTTTCATCAAAGGGCCAAAATGCGCAGCGGTGGGATTTAAACGGTGTATTGGCTTTATTGACAGCTTTTTAAGATTATGAAATATAATTTAATGCCGCCGGATATACGTGAAAATAATACCTCATATTTAGTGATTCCGGAAAAGTTATTTTTTTCAGCAGCGTGCTTGTGCGTTTCCGTTGCCGCAGTAATTGCAGGAACTGTATTTTACGCATGGACGAGACAGGAAAAAGAACAGTATGCACTGCGGGGTTATCCTGTTCAGCAGCAAATTATTCGGCAAAATGCATGGGAGCGGCGCCTGCGCGGTGCGGAAGAACGCGGAAGAGAAAGCGATAAGCAGCGGATTCACTGGGCGCAGGTATTGGTCTGTTTAGCCGATACGAAACCAGAACACCTTATGGTGGAAACGCTGTCGGTCCGTAAAAATATTGTCGTGATAACCGGACAGGTGGCTGTTGTTGGAGCGGAAAGAAATTGGCTGGAAATCTTACGGCGGCAGGAAGGTATAAAGTCTGTTTCCATGAGTATGGGCAATATGAGAAAGACAGAGAAGGAACGGAATTTACCTTCCTTTAAAATGGAGGTGGAATTGTATTATGCCGGCGACATGGAACCGTCTTGAGCGGAAACGGAAAATCATTTTGAGTCTGAGCGCTTTTCTTGTTGCTGTCGCGGCTATTGTCTGGAGCGTTTATTGGCATGACCAATGGCGAATGTGGAAACAAGCAAACGAAACGATTTTGGCCTATCCGCTTGCAAGTGCTGAAGCCGTAAAGGCACGGGAACATCTGGCCAAGGAGTGGACTGCTGCTCCTGCCGATATGCTTCCTGCCGTACAAAAACTGGCAGATATGCATAACATACAACTGGTATCGTTTTATGCCCTGAATCAGGATAAAGGACAATATGAGATAAAACTTACCAGTACATATGGTAACTATATTCAATTTTTAAATCGATTGGAACAAGAAATTCCATTTGTTTCTGTTTCTATTGTCCAAATGGAGTATAATGGCCAGGGCATAGACATTACCATGAGAATTTAATGACTTTAAGACAGATGCTGTTCTTTGCGCAAAATATAATGAATTACTGCGCAGAGAACGGTTTTTTTATGGACAAAAGGAAAGAATGTCTAAATGGGATGTTTTTGTGTCTGAATGGAGTAGATGAATTTCTGTTTCATTGGTACAATATATGTGCATTTTCGATACATGAGTATAATAATCACTATCCGATCAAATAAAGACGAAGGAGCTGCAAGAGGCGTGCTGCGAAAAAATGTGCAAAAGGCAAATGATCATACATGGGGAGGCATAGCGTTTATTGTCGGTTTGTGGTTCGCGTTCGTTTCTGTTGCGTCATTGTGCATTTGATATGTATAGTGGCCGTTTTTTTATTGAGAAAACAGTTTTAGATCATAGATAAGGAGTGTAGACAGAATGGAAGGATTGACGTATTTTTTGCATTTATTTCACAGCGGCGGATTAGTCATGTATCCGCTTTTGGCATTATCTATTTTTACGGTGGCCATAGCAATTGAACGTTTTTCTTATTATCGGGCGAACCGGCGGGATTCAAAAAAATTTTTTACCGGTGTTGATCATGCCGTAAGGAGCCATCAATGGGAGATTGCCGAAGAGTTCTGCAGCAAATTTCCGACGGCTGTCAGTCGTATTATTGCCCATGGACTTCGGTACGACCATGATGAGAAGGCGATGAAGGATGCGTTCAACGAACAAATGGTTATCGAATCTATTGCGTTTCGCCGATATCTTGACTACCTCAGCGCCATTGTTACGATTGCGCCGCTTTTGGGACTGCTCGGCACAGTTACGGGCATGATCAGCACGTTCAGCGTGTTGGACAGCGGTGGCGGTGCCGCGGCAATTACCGGCGGCGTCGGCGAAGCGTTGATAGCGACAGCGTCGGGCTTGTGCGTCGCTATTATTGCTTTCTGCGTATATACCTACTTTGACCATCAGCTGGATACAATTATTACTGATACGGAAAAACTATGTCTTACCATAGTCAGTGTGAGAAATATGAAATAGGGGGTAAGCTGTCGTGTTTGCCAATGTCAGGACGAAGAAAAAACCTGCTTTCATGATAATTCCCATGATTGATATTATATTTTTTCTGCTCGTCTTTTTTATGATGAACAGTTTGCAGACGATTGCGCAGAAAGCCTTATCCGTGCAGCTGCCGCAGGCGCAGAACGCGGCGGCTCCCGTGCAAATGCCTATTATATTGACCGTTGATGCCGAAGGACATATTACGATGGATAACCGTCCCGTGAGTATTGAGGAGGCATCTGATTTGATGAAGCGCCATATGTCGGAAAATGCAAATGCTGCCGTTATACTGCAGGCTGACCACCGTACGGCGCACGGTCAGGTTGTTGCCGTTATGGACATGCTGAAAGCGGCAGGCGTAAAGCGGCTGGCTATTGCAGCGGAACAGAAGGGATGACGGTCATGCGGGAATTTTCGTGGATGCGGGCGTACACATGGTCGACGCTTATCCATCTCGTTGTTATCGGCGCGGCGGCGGTGTTTCTGGCCGGAGCCGTGCTGGAAAAAGAACAGCAGCAGATGTATGTTATTGATTTGGATGCGGGAGAACTGTTGAGCGCCGGCAGCGGCCATGCCGGAGGCGGCAGCGGCGATTTGTTTCCGGAAAAATTGTCGGAAACAGAGGTAGCGGAAAAAGTAGCGCAGATTGCCGCCGTTCCGGCGGCGTGGACGCCGGAACCTGATGCGGCGCCGCCGCCGGCAATATCCCGTGAAATTCCGGCGGAGCGGTCCGGGGCAGCCGCGCCGGGCGGATCTGCTGTATCTGCCGGAAGCGGTATCGGCGACGGTACCGGAGACGGACAGGGATACGGCGAAGGAGCCGGCGACGGTCAAGGGAGCGGATACAGCGGCGCGCAGGGAACGGGATCATCGCCGTTTGACGCGGAAGGTTTCTGGTACGCTGTTAACGCTAATAAATCGTATCCGCCCATGGCTGTCCGCAGGGGTCTGACGGGTACCGTTACGATTGCGGTTACGCTGGACAGCGGAGGAAACTGCCTCAATGCCTATGTGTCCGAATCATCGGGACAGAGTCTGCTTGATAAGGCGGCTCTTCAAGCTGTATATGCCGCCTGCCCGTATCCGAATGCCAGCGGTCAGGAAATTACGATTAACGTCCCGGTCACGTTCCGCTTAAATTAAAAAAATGTTTATAAAACCGCTGTTCCTGCTGCTGTTTATGCGAAATAACGGTTTGATAAAAAAATATAGAAGATGACATAAAAAAGGAGTGCATAATATGAAAACTGTCGTTTTATACTCTACCCGTACGGGAAATACGAAAAAAGTTGCCGAAGCGATTGCCGGCGCGCTTCCGGAAGGAACACCTTGCCTTTCCGTAAAAGAAATGCCTGCCGATATTGCTGATTACGACTGCGTGTTCCTCGGCTTCTGGGTGGATCGCGGCAACGCCGACAAAGACTCGCAGGAGGCGCTGAAAAAACTGTCCAATAAACAAGTCGCGCTGTTTGCTACTCTCGGCGCGAACCCGAAGTCGGAACATGCTGCGCAGAGTCTGGATAAGGCTGCGGAATTTTTGCCTGAAGGCGTGCGTCTTGCCGGTAAATTTATCTGCCAGGGAGCTGTTGATCCGAAACTTATCGAAATGATGTATGCTAAATTCCCGCCAGGACATCCTCATGGACGGACGCCGGAACGGGAAGCCCTTCATGCCGAAGCGGCAAAGCATCCCGATGCTGCTGATTTGGAAAACGCAAAAGCTTTTGCCGCCGCCGTGATGAAACAGCTTTCCGAAGCATAGCGGAGGCGCCACATGATGAGGTTGAAAACATTATTTGACAGTTTGCCGCCGGAACAGCAAATATTCCAGTTCGGCGCTGAGACGGCGGATCCTTTGACCGGCGCCTTTCCGCGCAAACGCGTCGTTCATGCCGGCTTGAACGGTACGATCGTCAAAGCTGACGAATCGCAGCAGGTATGGCAGGAACTGATGAGTAAAGCGCCGTCGGAAAAAAAGGTTCAAATGGCGTATATCCACATTCCGTTCTGCAAGACGAAATGCCTTTATTGCGGTTTTTTTCAGAATGGGACGGATCAGGAAGCGGAAGATCGTTATGTTGACTGCTTGATTAAAGAACTGGAAAGCGCCGCTGATGCTCCGCGTTTACGGGACGGCATTATCCATACGGTGTTCATCGGCGGCGGCACGCCGACGTCGCTTTCGCCGCGCAATGCAGAGCGGATGCTGCGGACCATCGTCAACTGTCTGCCTTTGGCTAATGACTATGAATTGACGCTGGAAGGACGGATTCACGACCTTGTCCCTGAAAAGATGGACGTCTGGCTGGCTAACGGCGTCAACCGCATGTCTCTCGGCGTCCAGTCCTTTCATACGAATATACGCCGTTCTGTCGGCCGGCTGGACGATGAGGAAACGGTGCTGAAAAATCTGCGCAGTCTCCTGGATTACAACCAGTGCGCCGTCGTCATTGATTTGATTTACGGCCTGCCGGGACAGGACATGGATGTATGGAAAAGAGATTTGGATTTATTGATACAATCAGGCGTCGACGGAGCCGATTTGTATCAGCTGAATGTTTTTGACGGCAGCGACTTGAACAAGGCTATTGCACGGGGGATCCTGCCGCCGGCGGCGACTACGGATTATCAGGCGCGGATGTTTGCGTTTGCCAAAGATTATCTGGAAAAACGGGCGTACCGCCGCCTTAATGTATGTCATTGGAGCTGCAGCAACCGTGAACGCAGCTTGTATAATACGCTGGCCCGGTCCGGAGCGTCTCTCTTTCCTTTCGGCTGCGGAGCCGGCGGTAACATAGACGGTTATTCCACGATGCTTCACCGGGCTATTAAACCTTATGAAATGTTTGTGGAAGCCGGTAAAAAACCGTTTATGGCGCTGATGAAGCAGTCGCCCCTGCAGCCCATTGTCGACGCCGTGCAGAACCAGCTGGAAATGTGCTGCATGGATTTGCAGAAAATCGTCGCATTTGATGAACGCTTGCAGGAACTGACATGGCTCTATGAATTATGGGAAAAACGGGGGCTTGTCAAACACAACGGCGTCATGTATATGCTGACGGATGCAGGGCAGTTCTGGCAGGTAAACATAACGCAGACAACGCTTGAATGCATCCAGTATCTCATGACCGGGAAAAACGCCATGGTTATGGAACGGGTTGCCGCGCAGGATTCGGAAAAAACAAAACCCATGATCGAGGCGATGAAGAAAATGAAACATATGAAAAACGCGCCTGACGGGGAAGCGATGAAAAAGATGGCGGAAGCCATGGGGAATATGAGCCCGGAAGAAATACAGGCTGTTATGAAACAAATGAAGGGCACTATGTAACTTGATACTATTTCACACTGTATACACTCTTTTTCGAAAGGCTGCAGCGGGAGACTGCTGCAGCCTTTCGTGTATTTGCAGAAGTATAAGGTATAAATAATTTTGCATATAATATTGACAATCTATTTCACATTAGTGATAATGAAGAATACGAGAACGGGAAAAAGCAGATCAAAGGAGAAAATTAAATGGCAAATACGATTTTCATATATAATCAGCCGGAAATGCGGCACACTGCCTGCATGATGGGAAGCATTGTCAGCATGAGCAAGTATGCGCCGTGCCGCAGCGACATAGATTTCAGCAAATATGGGCGTATTGTAATCGTTGCCGGAGATCCTGAAGATATACCGCTGCTGGCAGGAAAAGTACGGGAGCACTGCGGCGGGAAATGGCTGGGATTTGTTGCCTTTTCCGAAGAACCGTGCCGTGAATGGCTCCATGAGGCAGAACAGCTTCTTGGACGGACCGTCGATTTTTCAGTCTTTGCAGGCATGGATAACTTGACGGAGAATAGTATCTCTGCTGCCGAATCGCTCACAACCGCCCTGAGAAAAAAAGAAAATAACGATGAAGCGGTACTTATGGCAATGGAATCTTTCCTGAAGGCGCATAATACTTGCGTGTTGGCTACGGGATGGGGGACCGATGTTCGGACGACAGTTATTGAATACGTATACCACGGAAAGAAAGTATATTTGTTCAGTGAAGGCGGCGATAAATTCCGTAATTTATATCGGAATCCTAATGTCAGTCTGTCTGTTTTCGAACCTTTTACCGGATTTCCGCAGTTAGCCGGCCTGCGTATTGATGGTACGGCCCGGATTATTGAGCCTGACGATTCAGATTATTTTACTGCGGCGGCGGCAAAGGGGATTGCCAGGGAACGGCTGGAAAAGATGCCCGTTGTGCTCCATGTCGTCGAAATTTCTCCGTCCACAGCCGTGTTTCTCTGGGGCGAATTCATAAAACAGGGAAAAGCGCCGCGTCAAGTGTATCGCTTTATATAATCGTTGCCGTATTATGATGGAAAGGGGTTCCGGTGTGTATGGATTATATGCGCAAAATTGAATCCTCAAAAGAAAAGACCGTGTTTGAAGTTACTAATGAGACCGGCTGGGCCCGATTAACAGCCTATCCCGTATATCCGGGCATTGACTTGGTATATGTGGACGCGCATATCCAGACGTTTTCCAGCTGGAGACATCCGGTAATACCGGGATTATTTGCTATTAACCATTGTGAAGAAGGCCGTATTGAATGTGCTTTTGACAACGGAAAATATTTATACATGGGACAAGGAGATATGTCGATTGGATGGCGGTACAACAAAGAATATCGGCATTCCGTATTTTTCCCTTCGTCCCGCTATCTGGGACTGTCCATCATGATCTGCGTTCCCCAGGCTCAGCCGGTCATAGACCGCCTGCTCGGCGATGATAAAAGCGATTTGACGGAATTATGCAACCGTTTCTGTGAAAATTCTTCCGACTTCGGCCTGATTATGGAAGAAAACAGCGATATGAAACATTTATTTTATGAATTATATCATGTGCCGAAACAGATCAGGCGGAGGTATTGTCAGCTTAAAGTACTGGAAATCCTGTTGTTCCTGAGTACGATTAAGACGGAGGAAGAAAAGAAGCGGGTTTATATTACGAAAGGGCAAGTGGAGCTTATCAAGGTCGTTCACGAAGAATTAACGCGGGATCTGCAGGCAAAAATTACGATTGAAGATTTGGCGGCGGCGCACCATATTTCGCCGACTATGCTGAAGCGTTGCTTTAAAGGAGTTTTCGGCATGGCCGTCGGTCAGTATATGAAGGAGTACCGCATCGAAGAAGCGAAGCGGCAGCTTTTGCTGACAGACGATTCTATTTTGGCTATTGCAAATAAAGTCGGTTATGAAAACGGCAGTAAGTTTGCTGTCGCATTTCAGAAAATGACCGGCGTCCTGCCGCGGGATTACCGCCGGATTTATCGGGATAACGGCTCTGTCAGGAAAGGTGATGGCAATGGCTGATATTATGATAGGCCTGTTCATTCCGTTTGCCGGTACGGCCTTGGGCGCTGCCGGCGTGTACTGCCTGCGCGGCGGGCTGAACGAAACGGTGCGCCGCCTGCTGACCGGATTTGCCGCCGGAGTTATGACCGCTGCCGCAGTTTGGAGCCTTTTGCTTCCGGCAATGGAACAAGCTTCTCATATGGGGCCATGGGCGTTTGTGCCGGCTGTTTCCGGCTTTTGGCTGGGTGTGGCGGTGCTGCTGGCACTGGACCGCCTCGTTCCTCATTTGCATTTGAACAGCGATGAGCCCGAAGGGCCGCATTGCGGCCTGCCGAAAACGACGATGCTTGTGCTGGCCGTGATGCTCCATAATATTCCAGAAGGCATGGCCGTAGGTATTGTATATGCCGGATATATGACAGGTCAGGAAGGGTTGACCTTAGCCGGTGCGTTGGCGTTATCCCTGGGAATTGCAATACAAAATTTTCCCGAAGGAGCTATCATATCGATGCCGCTGCGCGCCGCAGGCTGGACGGCTCATAAAGCCTTTGCCGGCGGATTGTTGTCCGGCATCGTCGAACCGATAGGCGCCGCCGCGGCGATTGCCCTGACGAGCATCATGATGCCTGTATTGCCTTATTTGCTGAGTTTGTCTGCCGGCGCCATGATGTATGTTGTCGTTGAAGAATTGATTCCTGCGGCGTCGTCAGGCCGTCACTCCAACGTCGGGGCTCTTTCTTTTTCCCTCGGTTTTACGGTGATGATGGCGCTGGATACGGCGCTGGGATAAAAGAGGGGACACTTACGGAAGTAAGTGTCTGAATGGATTGTTTTTGTGTCTTGATGGAGTGGAATTATAAGCTTTTTTTTGCTAAACTTACAGATAGTGATTATCGATTTCTTAATAAATGCATAAAATAAAACAGCATTTCCCAAAGCACAGGATAAAGGAGGGTTCTTTTTGCGTAAAGTTATTGTATATACCGTACTGTTTCTTGCCGTGTGTTTATTCGGCGGCATTGCTTATATGATGACCCGAGACGGCGTCGGCGCTTCGACGGCGGTTATGCGGCAGGTCACGGACAGTACGGGCGAAACAATGGAAATTCCCGCGCATCCCGAACGAGTGGTATTTTTAAATGTTTCTAATATGGATATGTACGTCGCTGTCGGCGGTGTAAAAGAGGTGGCAGGAAAGCCGACGTCCCAGTCTTTTTCACCGGAATTGGCGCAGGCTGTAGCCGACGTTCCGGAAGTGGGCATTATTCATTCGCCTAACGTTGAAAAAATTTTGTCGCTGAAGCCGGATTTAGTCGTCGGAGTCAATGTTCCTTTCCATAATATGCTGCGCGTGGCCTTAAAGCAGAATAATATTCCTTTGTACATCAATTCGCTGGATCGCTATGAAGACACGCTGGAAACGCTGACGTTCTTCGGTGAGCTGACGGGAAAAACGGACGTTGCGCAGGCGGTCAAAGAAAAGATTATCCGCCAATGTGATGACGCCATTGCGATGACGGAAGGTAAACAAGGACCGAAGACGCTTATTTTGTTCAGTAATCCTTCCAGCAACAGCATGGCCGGCAGCGAAAGTTTTTCCGGAGATCTGTTGAAACGCCTTCATGGCGTCAATATTGCCGATCTCGATGATGCGATGACGGGACAATATGTTCCTTTGAGTTTGGAATATATTGTAAAACAAAATCCTGAAGTTATCTTTATTATATCCATGGGTAATACGGCGGAAAATTTAGAGCGGTTTAAAGAACAGATGCAGATGAATGACGCCTGGAGTCAGACGTCGGCTGTCAAAAATAATCGGATCTATGAGCTGCCGATGGATTTGTTTACCGTAAATCCGGGAAGCCGTATAGGAGATGCCATGGAATATATGGCGCAATGCCTGTACGGGCAGGGAGGAGATTGATGGAACACGTCGTGAAACAAGATAAACGCGGCGCCGTCAGGCTGACGGCGCTGTGCGCCGGATTCGTCCTGCTGGTGTTGTCGCTGGCGTTGGCCGTCGCTGCCGGCGCCGTCCATATTTCGATGGCCGATATTTACCATGCTGTCGCAGCTCCGGGGCAGACTGATAACTACCGCATTATTTATACGCTGCGCATGCCGCGGGCAATCTGCGCCGGATTGGCCGGAGCAAACTTGGCTTTGGCCGGATGTATTTTGCAGGGTATTCTGCGCAATCCCCTGGCGGATCCCGGTATTATCGGCATTTCGGCCGGTGCCGGATTAGCTGCCATGGCGCTGATGCTCATTGCGCCTTCTTTTACCGGGCTTGTGCCTTTTGCCGCCTTTTTCGGCGCTATCGCTGCGGCTGCCGTCGTGTTTTTTCTGGCTTATGAACGGGGCGTCAATCCGCTTCGCCTCGTTTTGGCCGGCGTCGCCGTGGCGGCGTTCTTCGGCGGCGGTATGACGGCGCTGTCCGTATTCTTTTCCGATCAGATACAGGGGACTGTTTCGTGGATGGCCGGCGGGTTTTCCAGCAGCAACTGGTCCCATGTCCGGATGATACTGCCTTACAGTGTCCTCGGCATTGCCGGCACGCTGTGCTATTACCGCAAGCTGAACGCCCTTCAGCTCGGAGATGATGTGGCAAAGACGCTGGGCGTTCATGCTGAAAGAACAAGAGGCATCCTTGTCGCCTTGGCGGCCCTTCTTGCGGCGTCGGCAGTCAGTGTTGCCGGCCTGCTCGGTTTCGTAGGACTTATTGTGCCTCACGTTATGCGCCTTATCGTCGGCTCCGATTTTGAATCCCTTCTGCCGTGCTCGGCTCTGTTTGGAGCTGTCCTTGTCATCGTCGCGGACGTTGCGGCGCGCACGCTGTTCAGTCCTGTAGAAGTGCCGGTCGGCATTTTCATGTCCTTTATCGGCGCGCCTTTCTTCTTGTATTTGCTGAAACGGAGGATGCGTCAGTCATGAGCACTATTACGACAGAACACGTGCGTCTGCAGTACGGCGAGCGGGTCATCACCGAAGACTTGAATCTGGCGTTTGACAAGCCGGAGATCGTTTCGATTATCGGCCCTAACGGTTCGGGAAAATCGACGCTGTTAAAATCACTTGCCAGGCTGCTTGTGCCGTCAGGCGGAGCCGTTTACTTAGACGGGCAGGATCTGAAATCGATTTCCATGGATAAAATTGCCCGGACGATTTCGATGCTGCCGCAGTCGGCCAATGCGCCGGGCGACATGACTGTCCGCGATCTGGTGACGTACGGCCGTCTGCCTTATCAGGGAATGTTTTCAAAATTAAGCGATCTGGATATTGCTGCCATCAATAAAGCGCTGAAAGCGACGGAAATGGAACGGCTGCAGCATAACCGCCTGGCGGCGCTGTCCGGAGGAGAGCGGCAGCGGGCGTGGCTGTCCATGGCCTTGGCGAAAGAACCGCAGATATTGCTCTTGGACGAGCCGACGACGTATCTTGATATTCGCCACCAGCTGGCTCTTATGGAGCTTGTCGTCCACTTGTATTCGGCAATGCATATTATTGTCATCATGGTTATGCATGACTTGAACCATGCCGCCCGGTACAGCCACCGCCTTATTGCTCTGAAAAAAGGTGCTGTTGTCGCCGACGGCCCTGTAGGTGAAGTGTTCCGGAAGGAGGTGCTGGAACCGCTGTACGGCATACGCGCCGTCGTAACGACTGTGCGGGAAGAAGAAGGAGAGTATCTGGCGTGCTTCCCCTATGCCGCCGTCTGAGGCGTTTGCCGGGGCTGAATTTTTGATTATGCGTGTAAGTTATGTATGAGTTTTTTTAAAAGGCAACCTTGTTTTTGGGTATTCCTTTGATGTATATTTTGCCGTCCGGAAATCTGGCCGGTTTGCGGATGCTCTATAGTTCAAACAGGAAGGGGAGGTTATAGTTTATGAAGTCGTTAGTACTGACAAAACGAAACGCTTTAAAATGGGCCGTGCTGTGCGCCTTGACCGGGGGGGGGGTCTGCTTAAACGCGCCTGTTTTTGCTGCCGATGAAGCAGAAGACGCCGTTGTCTTGACAAAAGACGTTATCGTCACGGCGACGCGAACTGTCGAAGAAGTCAAGGTCGTGCCGCAGACAGTAGAAGTTATTACGGCCGAAGATATTGAAAAACTCGGCGCAACCGATGTGTATCAGGCCTTGAAGCTGGCCAGCAATATTGATGTCAATCGGGCCGGCATGGCCGGCCATAATGTCATGATCCGCGGCATGAGCACGAACCATACGCTGATCTTGATCAACGGCATGCGCCGCGCCGGCGAAGATACAAGCGTAACGCAGAACGTGTACGCCCTCGGCCGGCTCAGCTTGTCCGACATCGAGCGTATTGAAATCGTCCGCGGGCCCGCGTCGGCGCAGTACGGTTCCGATGCTCTCGGCGGCGTCATCAACATTATTACGAAAAAATCCGGCCTGGAGCCGTCAGTAATGGCCGGCGTGTCGACGGGCACGGAAAGCATCAATAACTACTACCACATCAATTTCGGCAAGCAAGGTAATTTCAGCGGCAGTCTGGATCTGCGCTTTTCCAAGTTGAGAAAACAGATGTATGAAGATTCCGAAGGCAGCAACTACTATGGCCCGCAGCAGGAGTTTAACTTTGACGGCAACTTTGATTTGGGCAGAAACCAGAATTTAAATGTCAATATAGGTTATTATCACGAGCAGACGGCTGCCGACTATGCCGATGTATACAGCGATACTATGGGCATGTACACGACGAAAGACAAGAAAGAGTGGTATGATTATACGAGGAAAGATTTTAGTCTGGCCTGGACGGGAAAAACACCGAGAAACGACTGGATGATCCGCACGTATTACAGCTATTTGGATAAAGATAATAATTTATATAATAACCGCAGTACCTTTTCAGCGTATATGGAATCCATGTTAGGCGGCATGTATCCTAGATACGACTGGGATAAGTCGAAATATAAGCTTTTCGGCATTGAAGGGAAAGACACTATGTCTATCGGCGAAGATCATTTGCTGACATTCGGCGCCGAATACAGGACGAATAAGGTGGAAGGCACGCGTCTGGGAGCTGGCGGCAAGAACGTGCACAGTGAAGACCGCTGGGGAAACGACACGCAGATAACGAAAGACTATTCCGAACAGGACGTGGATACCTATGCCGCCTATATTCAGGACGAATGGATGGTCAACGATAAGCTGCTGCTCATTCCGTCTGTACGCTATGACCATGACAGCTCCTTCGGCGGCAAGACGACGCCTAAGATCGGCGCAACCTATTTCATTAACGAGCATAACCGGTTTAAGGCGAACTGGGGCAAAGGGTTTAAAGCGCCGACTATCAGCGAATTGTACATGTCCATGACGCGCGCTATGGGGCCATATACCGTTACGGTTCTGGGCAATCCGGACCTGCAGCCGGAAGAATCGGAATCATGGGATATCAGCTACGAATACGACGACGATAAGAACTGGGCGAAGATTACATATTTTGAAAATGATGTGGAAAACTTGATTACCAGTCAGTCGGTGAATGGAAACTATTTCGTTCAACGGTATATAAACATTGAAGAAGCGGAAATCGACGGCGTGGAACTGGAATTGGGCCGCCGCCTGAACAAATATTGGACGATAAAAGCTACGAGCAACTGGCTGGACGCCATGGATAAGACAAATGACGAACGGCTGGACTACCGGGCGAAAAACATTACGACGCTCCAGCTCATGTATGATGACCTTAAACCGTATGGGTACAGCGTCATCTTATGGAATCAGTGGGTCAATAAGTACCGGTACAGCGATGATGACGGAAATCCTGCCGATGCTACGTATTCGACGCTGAATTTGACGGTAAATAAGAAATTCGGCAAAGGAAATCGCGTTTTCGCCGGCATAGACAACATTTTCGATGAAGAAAAACATGCTGCGTACTTATACGGCCGCATGTGGGTCGCCGGCGCCGAATGGACGTTCTAAAAAATAAGGTGAGTGCATGAATGGAATGAAAAGATTAAAACACTTGGGTTTGCTTGCGGTTATGGCTGTCGCGGCAGCTATTCCTGTAGGAGCAGGACCTGTTTATGCAGAAGAGGCTATTGGTGAAAAACGGTCTGATCCCGTCGTCTGGGCCGACAGCCGTTCCGGAAACGTCGTCTCCTTGGGCGAGATGATGGACGGACTGTCAAACTATCAGGTTGTTGTTTTCGGTGAATTTCATGACAGCCAGCCTATTCATGACGGTGAACTGGAAGTGCTTCGGGAATTATACAGCCGTCATGGCAGTACGTTGGCATTGTCTCTGGAAATGTTTGAGCGGGATGTGCAGCCGGTTATGGATGCCTATCTGGCAGGGACTATTTCAGAAGCCGAGTTTTTGGCGGCGTCCCGGCCGTGGCCGCAGTATGAGACGGCGTACAAGCCCATGGTGGAATTTGCCAAAAAAGAGGGCATTCCCGTCTTGACGGGAAATATTCCCCGGCGCATGGCGGCGGCTTATGCCAAAACGAAAAGTCTTGACGGCATTGCCGAAGCGGACCGCGTCTATCTGCCTAAAGCCCATAAAAGCGGCTCCGAAGCTTACCGCGAGAAGTTTGCCGCCGTCATGGCGGCCATGCGGGGCACGGAAGGCGCTATGAACGTGCCGCCGGCCATGGTGCAGCCCATGTTCATGGCGCAGTGCCTGAAGGACGACGCCATGGCGGAAAGCATAGCCGATTACCTGGCTGTTCATGACGATGCAGTCGTTTATCACGTAGTCGGCAATTTCCACAGCGAAGGCCGGCTGGGAGCCGTGGAAAAACTGCACGATCTTGCGCCGGATGTAGACATAGCCGTTATTGATTCCGTGCACTATGACCCGGAAAAGGAAAGCATTGATGATGCCGTGAAAACAAACGGCAGCGGCGGCGATTATTTAGCGCTGGAAACGGCACACCGCGCGAGGTAAAGACGAAACGGCCGGACTTTACCGATAAGCATAGGAAATGTACAGGGGAATAGACGGCTCGCGCCGTTGTTCCCCTTATTTTTCAGCAGGGAGTTTTTTGCTATGAAGCGATTGTGGGCGTGTTACGCGCCGTACTATAAAACGTTGTTTTTCGTTATCGCCGGTTCTGTCGTTACGGCAGGAATGGAAATATCCTTCCCCATGATTGTCCGGCACATATTGGAAGATATCCTGCCGGCCGGGGATATGCTGCGCCTTGTCCGTACGGCGGCGGTTTTATTCGTCTTGTATGTGATGTGTCTTTGCTCTTCTTTCTGCGTGTCCTACTTCGGCCGGGGTATGGGAACTCATATTGAAAATGATTTGCGGTGCCGTCTTTTTGCTCATATCGAATCGATGAGTTTTTCTTTTTTTGACAACGCAAAGACCGGCCAGCTTTTGTCGCGAATTATCAGCGATATTTCGGAAATCGGCGATTTGGTTTTCCAGCTGCCGAATCTTATTATGGTTTGTCTGATTACAATGTGCGGCAGCGCCTTTTTTCTTTTTTACATTAACTGGCAGCTGGCCATATTCGTACTGTTCCTCATTTTTTTAAAAACGGCGGGGACGATCGTTCTCAATCGCCGCATGAAAGTCACGTTCCGCATTTCCCGCGAAAAGATGGGGAAGGTAAGCGCCCAGGCCATGGAAAGCTTAAACGCCATCCGCCTTGTCCAGTCTTTCTGCAACGAAGCCCTCGAGTTCAAAAAATTTGCCGCCGCCAGCGGCAGTTTGCGGCGCGCGCAGCAGCGGACCTTTATGTTCGAGGCCTATTTAACGAGCAGCGTCGTCTTTTTTTCCAATCTGACGAACCTCGTTATCATCGCCGCAGGAAGTTTCTTTATCATGCTGGGAACTATGACGCTGGGCGATTTGGTGGCCTTCCTCATGTACCTCATGGTATTTATCAGGCCGATCATGCAGCTTACTCTTCTGACGGAACGGTATCAGCGCGGCCTGGCCGGGTATAGACGGTATGAAGAACTGATGCAGATGGCTCCCGCCGTCGTTGACAAAGAAGGCGCCGCCGAAGCGGAAAACATTGCCGGTCATGTGGCCTTTGACGACGTAGGTTTTTCCTATAACGGCAGCGATCCGGTGCTGCGGCATTTCAGCCTGGATATTCCGCAGGGAAAAACCGTGGCCATCGTTGGCCCGACCGGCGTGGGAAAATCCAGCGTTGCCAGCCTGCTCCTGCGGTTTTACGATATCCAGTCAGGACGTATTTTGCTGGACGGGAAGGATATACGCGACTATACGATGACATCGCTGCGCCGCTGCATCGGTATTGTGCAGCAGGATGTGTTTCTGTTTTCCGACTCTGTCCGGGAAAATATTGCCTACGGCCGGCCGGATGCGACGGAGCAGGAAATTGTGGAAGCGGCGAAATTAGCGGACGCCCATGATTTTATTATGGCTCTTCCCGACGGATATGACAGCGCCGTCGGCGAACGGGGCGTAAAGCTGTCCGGCGGGCAGAAGCAGCGCCTCGCCATTGCCCGCGTATTTTTGAAAAATCCGCCGGTGCTTATTCTCGATGAAGCCACGTCGGCGCTGGACAATGAGACGGAACGGAAAATACAGCAGGCGCTTCAAAACCTGTCTCACAACCGCACGACGCTGGTCATTGCCCATCGGCTGGCGACGATACGGTACGCCGACCGCATCGTGGTCTTGTCGAAAGAAGGGATCAGCGAATCGGGAACTCATGATGAACTCATGGCGCTGAAAGGCATGTATTATGAATTGTATATGTCGCAATTTCAAAAATAAGATGAAAACAGCCCGCTGTATGGTTCTGTGCCGTACAGCGGGCTGTTTTTTGCAGACGCGGATATATCAGAGCAGGTTCTGCAAATACCGGCAGGCAGCGTCGACGGCCTGCACATCTGTCCAGTGGAAAAAAGCCAGTTCATGGCAAAGGGTAAACAAGACTTTATGCTGAGAAATGAATCGCTTGGCAGAGGTAAGACGTTCTCTGCCGCCGGCGATGGAACTGTACCCGGCCACAGCGTTATCAAGAAGAGAACGGTCTTTTCCAGTTTTCACGAATGTATCCTTGGATGAAAAGAAAAATATCGATATCCTGCCTTGAGGCGTCGATGAATTTTTGGTCGTTTTCCCAATCGAGAAAGGTGATTTTACGTTTCCCTATATCGCAGGCAATATCGCGCAGGGCCGGGCGGCCGTGGTGAAGGCCGGCATGATGTAGTTCGGACAAAGCCTTTCCGGCAAGACGGAACATGCCGGTGCTGTCGTTCCGGTACGATGGATCGCCGCCGATTTTATGAAGCGTTACGCCTGCGTTTTCCATGACGAAATAATCTTCGGCGTAGCACACAATAGGCGGAGCAAGGGGAATATATTGATTGACCAGCGCGATTTTGTACGCTTCGCACCAAAAAGCCGTAGCACTGTCGGCTTTGGCAAACCGATTGCGCCCGTTGGACAATTTGCGTTTGATAAAATACGTTTTCCCGTCATAGGTGAAAGATAGGATGCGCCGGTCCGGATGGGCGGCGATCGCTTTTTCCGCAGCTTCCTTTAGAGCAGCAGCAGTCATCATACAGCCCCCCTTTTGATGTTGGTTTTTCCGGCAAAAAGTATTTATGCCTCCGTGAAGTATAGAAAAAGAGAGTCAGAGTTTACTTCAAGGTCGTCTTATTATACCATAAGGACCACGGCGGCAGTAAGTAATTTTTGTATACTTTACAAGACGATAGTGAAAATTAGTATAAAGTATTGACAGTAGGAATAGATTTCTGTATACTAAAACCATGGTAATGAAGTCCATTATCAAAATAGAAGGGATGTGTGAGTATTATTTACAAAGCATGAAAGGAGCAATGTAAATGAGTGTTGTCATAGTGGGCGGAAACGACTGTATGGTATGTCAGTACAAGAGTATCTGCAAAAAATATTCATATAAGGCAAAGGTATTTACCCAGGTTCCGAGCGATTTTAAATCAAAGATCGGTTCGCCGGACTTAGTTGTCTTATTTACAAGCACTGTTAGCCACAGTATGGTTCGCTGCGCTCTGAAGGAAGCGCAGCGGAAGAACGTGGAAGTAGTCCGTTCCCATACGAGCAGCGCTAATTCGCTGAAAAGCATATTAGAATCAAGAGCAGAGAAAAGCAGCTGCGGCTGATTTGTCTGCACGGTTTGAAGGGGAGGTTTTATGAAATGAACATTGTTGCGTTGTCGGAAATGCATGTCGGCGACACAGGTATTGTCGAAGCGTTGGAAGGACATGGCAACATCCAGCACCGGCTTGTCGATATGGGTATCGTAAAAGGGTCCCGTATCACCGTCGTCAAAAAAGCACCGCTGGGGGATCCTTTGGAAGTGAAAGTTAAAGGATGCGCGCTGGCGTTGCGTGCGAACGAAGCAGCTATGATACAGGTAGCTGTAGAAGGGGGCAAGTAGTCGTTATGGAAAATGCAGGAAGAATAAAAATTGCCATCGCAGGGAATCCGAACTGCGGTAAAACGACAATTTTTAACAACATTACCGGGGCAAAGCAGCATGTAGGGAATTATCCCGGCGTAACTGTCGAAAAGAAAGAAGGTTACTGTACGTTTGACGGCAGGGAACTGCTGTTCGTCGATCTGCCCGGTACGTACAGCCTGACGGCCCGTTCCCTCGATGAAGTCGTTGCGCGGAATGTCATTATTAATGAAAAACCGGATTTGATCGTCAATGTGCTGGATGCTTCCAACTTGGAACGCAATTTGTATCTGGCAGCGCAGCTCGTTGAACTGGGCCGGCCGATGGTTATGGCTTTAAACATGATGGACATTGCCGAACGAATGGGCGTCAAGATTGATCTGGAAAAACTGGGGCAGCAGCTCGGCGCTGTTGTCGTTCCTCTCGTAGGCAGAAAAAACGTCGGCACGAAAGAACTGCTGGCAGCTATTACGAACGATGAAAAGAATCAGAGTCTGGTTAGTCCGAAAGTAAATTACGGCGATGACGTAGAACCTGTTATCCATGAGCTGACAGAGGCCATTACCAAAACCGGCATCATAGCTTATCCTATTCGGTGGCTGGCGGTTAAGCTGTTGGAAAACGATTCGGATGTTGTGGCAAAAGTCAAAGCGATGGACGGGATGCAGGGGATTATTGATCTGGTTGCTAAAATGCGCAGTGACCTGGGCAGCAAGCATGATCTTGATTTCTATTTTGCGCAGTGCCGCCACCAGTTTGCCGTACAGGTGTTCAATAATTCGCTCATTGCCGCCGGTACGAGCGACACGCTTTCCGATAAAATCGATAATGTCCTGACGCACCGCGTGCTGGGGATTCCTATTTTCCTGGCCCTTATGTGGGCCATGTTTACGGCCGTTATCGATTTGGGCGCCTATCCGCAGGAGTGGCTTGATACGCTGTTCGGCATGCTGGGCGACTGGTGCAGCGATGTTATTGAAGACGAACAGATCCGCTCTCTGGTCGTTGACGGTATTATCGGCGGCGTCGGTTCCGTTATGAGCTTCGTTCCGCTGATTGTCATTTTGTATTTCTTTATCAGCTTGTTGGAAGATACGGGATACATGGCCCGGGCCGCTTTTATTATCGACCGTGCTATGCGCGCTATTGGCCTTCACGGCAAGTCGTTCATTCCCATGATCCTCGGGTTCGGCTGCAACGTTCCCGGTATTATGGCTGCCCGCACGCTGGATAACGAAAAAGACCGGCTGGTTACGATCATGGCGAATCCCTTTATGAGCTGCGGCGCCCGACTGCCTGTATATACGCTGATCATTGCGGCGTTTTTTGGCTCCTCCGGGTACGGTGGAACGGTGTTGTTCGGCATGTACCTGCTGGGGATCATTGTCGCTATTTTAGTAGCTGTTTCTCTGCGCCGCTTCGTTTTCAAGGGCGAAAAGGAACCGTTCGTCATGGAACTGCCTCCGTATCATGTTCCTACGGTAAAAGACGTGCTCATGCACATGTGGGAACGGAGCGTCCTGTACTTGAAGAAAGCCGGTACGTTTATTCTCGGCGCATCCATTATCGTATGGTTCCTGACATCGTACCCCATGGATGTTGAATATTCCCGTGACTTTGACGCGGCCCGCACGGAAGTGGAAGAACAGATGGAAGTGCAGCAGGTTGCCCTTTTGCAGACGTACGGCATTTCGGCGCTGGAAGATAATGAAGCGTTAAATACTATGTATGAAGCGATGATTGCCGCAGCTGAAGCTGCAGAAGACGAAGAGGCTGAAGAAGCTGCTGAAGAAGCGGCATATCCGGCCGGATTTGCCGAATTGGAAGAAAGCAATCCGACCGTATATGCTCAAGCACTGGCTCTGTATGACTTGAAAGTAAATGCCGATGATGCCATTGCCGAACTGGATGAATTGCAAAGCTCCGAAAAGATTCAGCAGAGCTATGCCGCTTCGATCGGTCACTTTATTGAACCAGTTATTGCGCCTCTCGGCTTTGACTGGAAGATCGGCGTCGGCATCGTAGCGTGCTCGGCGGCAAAAGAAGTCATGGTTTCTACTTTGGCTACGATTTACAGCATTCAGGCTGATGAAGAAGATCAGGACAACTTGGTTACATTCTTGCAGGAAGATCCTAATTTTAATCCTGCTGTCGGCTTGTCCCTGATGGTCTTTATCCTGCTGTACATGCCCTGCATTGCCGCTATGGCGGTTATCAAGCGTGAAACCAATTCGTGGAAAGTACTCTTGGCGGTTAATGCGACATGCGTTGTCGTTGCCTATGTGTTGGCCTTTGCTGTTTATCATGGAGCCTTGATGATGGGATTAGGCGCATAATCTGCCGCAGGCAAAGAATATGCAGATAGTGGTTGGTGCTTTTGCATCGGCCACTATTTGTGCTATCCTTGCTGCTGCGTGCAGGGAAGGGGAGAGTACAATGTCATTTTCTGATATTATTATAGGGCTCGTTGTTTTGGCGGCAGTATTATATTTTGTACGGCATATTCGCGGTTTGTTTAAAGGTACGGCCAGCTGCTGCGACAGCGGCGGCTGTGCAGGCTGTTCGTCCTGCCGGCCGAAGTCTTCGGAAAAACAGGACAAGAATTGCTGTCATCAATCTGCCGATCACTGATGCATGAAAAGAAGCGCCGCACGAAGAGAATCTTTCTCTTCGTGCGGCGCTTCTTTTTGTATCTGTTCTGCCTAGGATACTGAGAACGGGTTTAGTCAACAACCTTGTTTTTGGCGTGTACAGCCGGCGGTGTTTCTTCATCGTAAGGACGGCGTTAAAACAGGACGTCGCGGATAAAGCTGACAGGCATGTCCCTTCCGGTCCAGAGCTTGAAGGCTGCCGCCCCCTGGTACAGCATCATATCTAAGCCGTTGAAACAACGGCATCCTGTTTCTTCGGCCCATTTGAGGAGTTTCGTCCGGCGCGGCGCGTAGACCGTGTCCATGACGGCGAGCCCCGGGTGGAGATAGGTCTTGTCGGGAATAGCGGCCGTGTTTTCGAGAGGCTTCATACCGCACGGCGTCGCGTCGATGTAGATGTCGCTGCCGGCTAATTCGCGGCGGAGACTGACCGTGTCGGCCAGGTCGCATACTTTGACGATGCAGTTCGTGCGGCTGCGCAATTTTCGGGCGATCAATTCAGCCTGGGAAAAGAAAGGGTCGCGCCGGTTAAAGATCGTTAATTCGCGGACGCCGTCGAGGGCTGCCTGAACCTGAATGGCCGATGCGGCTCCGCCGGCGCCGGTGACGGTCATCTTTTTTCCTATGTATTTAATGCCGTGGGCTTTGAGTGCATCCATGGCGCCGGTTCCGTCGGTGCTCGTGCCGGTCAGGACGCCGCCGTCGTTGACAACGGTGTTGCAGGCGCCGACGATCTGCGATACCGGCGTCAGCTTGTCGAGATATTGTATGATCGGCCCTTTGTTCGGCATGGATACGTTCCAGCCGCGGACTTTCATGGCCCGCAGCCCTTTTACCGTATCTTCCAGCGTCGAATTATCGATTTCAAAACAAACGTATACGTAGTCTAACCCTAATTTTTTAAATGCTTCGTTATGCATCGTCGGCGACATGCTGTGACGGATTGGATCGGCGATCAAGGCGATCAGTTCCGTATGGCCGGTGACGCGTTCCGTAACGGCAATTTTGCCCATATATGATTCCTCCTGCCAGTGAAATGTCTGCAACGTGTGGCAATTCACAGTATACCATATGCTGCCCATACTGCAAAAAAAAGAGAAATGCGCATAGAAAAAGGGACTGCGGCAATGCAGCCCCTTTTTTTGAATGTTGCGAATCCTCCTAGTGCAGAGCCCGCAAAATTTGCTGTAACGTCGTTACTTCCAGCTGGCCCGGAGCCGATGCTTTTTTTGCGGAGCCGAACGTCAGGGCGGAGCCGAAGATTTCTCCGCTGATACGGCTGATTGCGCCGAGCTTGCCCATGGACATGGTGATGATCGGTTCATCAGGATACTGAGATTTGACGGATTCCGTAGCTGCCAAGAGAGTCAGCACGTCTTTTGCCGAATTGGGCATGCAGGCCAGTTTGGCGACGTCGGCGCCTAATTTCTTCATGCCGGTAAGGCGGCCCGTGATTTCTTCAAACGACGGCGTTTTATCAAAGTCATGATTGCTCATGATAACGGTAACGCCGTGTTCTTTGGCTGCGGCCAGCGTCTTTTCAATACCTTCTTTGCTGCGGAAGTATTCCAAATCGACGGCGTCGACTTTCCCGCTGGAGGCGGCGTATTGGACCAATTCAAAGTAATAGTCTTCCGGCACAGTCGTTTCGCCGCCTTCTTCTTTGGTGCGGAACGTGAATAAAAGCGCGCCGTTCGGGATTTCGTTGCGGACTGCTTCAAGCGCCTGGCCGACGGCGGGAAGGGACGTTACGTCGCTTAAGAAATCGATGCGCAGTTCAATGACGTCGTATATTTTATCCCGCAGGTAGCGGCATTCCTGGACTAATTCATCGATAGTGCGTCCTACGATAGGGACGCAGATTTTGGGCATACCGTTGTCGAGAGCCACTTTGCCTATTTTTACCATGATTATTCCTCCTCTGAGTGAGAACTTGCGTTACTGCGCAGGTTTTTCCTTCATGACGCTATTGTAACGTATATAGATGATGCAGGCAATAATGAAACCTGCCAGCGCGATGGCGGCGTCGAGCCCCATGATGCTGTTGATGCCGCTGTCGGCCATATAGCCGGTTACGACGGGGATCGTAAACGAAGCGATGGAACCTGTCGTATAGAAAATACCCGTCATGGTGCCTTTGCCTTTCGGGAACATTTCTGTCATCATGACGAGGCCGAGCTGCATGACGCCGCCGGCGGCGGAGAAGCCGACGATAAAGGATAAAACAGGAGCCAGCGTGCTGGACGGGACAAAGTACAGGCCGGAAATAGAAAGGGTGGAAATCAGCGTGTAGGCTACGAGCAGCGTAATGGGGCGGACGCCTTTTTTCGTTATGAAAGCCGTGAAGAATACGCAGACCAGAGAGCCGACGGAATAATAACTGATGAGAGAACGGGCGGCCATGTCGGACATTTGGGCGACGGCAACGCCGTATTTTGTGAGCCATTGACTGATGAGGTAAAACGTAGCCTGGGAAATGTACCCGTAAGCGACGAAGCAGATGCCTTCCAGATACCACTTTGATTTCGGCGTCCAGACAGCGGCTTCTTTGCCGTCATCGCTGACTTTTTTGACAGGATTCATGGACGGGAAAGACATTTTCAGCATGATGGGAATATTGACGCCGATAATGACGGCGGCGGCGACGAAGGACCAGCCGTACCAGGAATCGGTGGCAATGAGAACGCCGATGAATAAGGGAAGGAGAAATTGACCGGCCGAAATAAAGGCTTTCAGCAGAACCGTAGCGGTGCTGGCGCTTTCGGGGTACGATTCGATAAGCGCCGGATACGTCCCGGCATCTAAAAATGAATTAGCGATACCGGCCAAAATCCCGAAGATGCAGGCGACGATAGACGTGGGGCTCAGCAGGATGCCGGCGAAAAAGGCGATGTACGTGATCATGCCGAGCAGGACGAAGGGCTTGCGGCCGTATTTGTCGGATAATTTGCCCGATACGAACAAAACGATGAGCCGGCCGATGCCGAGCATGGAAATGACCCAGGCTACATCGGCGATGCTTCCCCAGCGGGCGGCTAAAGCATCCATGTTCTGCGCCAAAATGATGACGCCGATGCCGTGTACAAAATAGTTGAGGTACAGGCTGAGGCATAAGGGGCGGTATGAATGTGTATGTTCCATGAAAGTCTCCTTTTTGCTGCGAATGTTTCCGTAACTTAGAATACTACGTCTCTGATGAAATCGACGGGCATATCTTTTCCGGTCCAGAGCTTGAAGGCCGCTGCGCCTTGGTACAACATCATGCCCAACCCGTTGAAGTTTTTGCAGCCTACTTCGTCGCACCACTTCATGAGTTTTGTCTGGCGCGGCGCGTAGACCGTGTCCATGACGATGAGGTCCGGGCGCAGGTAGCTCTTATCGGGAATGGCAACGATGTCTTCCAGCGGTTTCATGCCGCACGACGTGCTGTCGATGTAAATGTCGGCGCTGTCCAGTTCTTCTTTCAGCTTAGCATGATCTTCAAGATGGTAAATGTTGACGATGCAGTCCGTGCGGTCGCGCAGTTTTTGGACCGTGCTTTCGCCGTTAGCGTAAAATTCGTCGTCACGGTTGAAAATCGTCAGTTCCCGCACGCCGTCGAGGGCTGCTTGGACTTCGATCGCCGTAGCCGCGCCGCCGGCGCCGATGACGACCATTTTTTTGCCCACATATTCAATGCCTTCGGCTTTGAGGGCCTGCATTGCGCCGGTTCCGTCCGTAATCGTGCCGGTCAGAATGCCGTTGTCGTTAACGACGGTGTTGCAGGCGCCGACGATTTCAGCGACCGGCGACAACTTGTCGAGGTATTTTGTAATCGGCCCTTTATTCGGCATGGATACGTTCCAGCCGCGGACTTTCATGGCCCGCAGGCCTTTTACCGTTTCTTCCAGCGTTGCATTGTCGACTTCAAAGCACACGTAGACATAGTCTAAGCCCAGTTTTTTAAAGGCTTCATTGTGCATGGTCGGCGACATGCTGTGGCGAATCGGATAGGCGATCAGGCCGATTAACTCCGTATGTCCTGTTACGCGTTCTGTAATAGCAATTTTTCCCATGATGTAACTCCTCCTAAAAGTATAATTATATAGAATGTGTAAAAATTCACATTGCTTGCCGAAGGAAACAGCCCCTTGCCCGCGGCGTCAGAGAAACGCTGCGGACAGGCTGTCTCGGAAAAGATTTATTTGTCAAAACCACCGATGCTGTCGATGGCGCTCAAAATGTTGCGGCCTAATTCCGTGCCGTGAATGATCTGGCCGGTCTTGAGGCTGTTGCCGAAGTTGCAGAAAGGAATGGCGTGTTCTGCCGCGTAGGCTTGGAATGCGTTGTCCGATGGAATATCCGGGACGAGGCCCATGCAGATGAATCCGTAATCGAAGGGATATTCTTCCGTATTCCCATTGTGGGAAGCAATGAATTTATCGGGGCAGACTTTTTGCAGAGCCGTGCTCAGGTGCATGTCGACCGGGTGCGTGCGCAGCAGTTCCTTAAATGTCGATTTCGATACGACATCGGCGTCTTTGCCGAAGGAGGGCATCATTTCGATCATCGTGACGTGCGCTTTGCGGAGAGTGAAAAATTCCATGACGTCGAGTCCGACGGCGCCGCAGCCGATGATGACGACCCGCTTGCCTTCGGCGTGGCTTTCAAAATAGGGAATATTGTCCATAAAGCCGTAAATAGACTTGATACGGGAGCCTTCGGCATCAGTCAGTTCGCGCAGCCCCTCAATCGGCGGCAGCATAGGTTTGGATCCCGTAGCGGCATAAAGAATGTCTGGCTTCAATTCGTCCAGCAGTTCTTTCGTTGCTTCCGTATGGAGGCGGATCGTCAAATTAGGCAGGCCGGCTGCCCGTTTTTCCAGATATGCCGGGAAATCTTCAATTCGGCTCTTTTCGGGGAAGCGGGCGATCTTGCGGGCCAGGCCGCCGATTTCTCCCTCCCGTTCGAGCAGCGTGACGCGGCAGCCTGCTTCGGCAGCTGTGCAGGCTGCTTCCAAGCCGGACGTGCCGCCGCCGATGACGACGACGTGGATGCTGCGCGTGACTTTTTCTTTTTTATAAGCATCTCCGTCGATAACGCTGGGGTTGACCGTGCAGCGGATGGGCTGAGATTTGGCAATGCGGTGATCGGCGCAGCCGATATTGCAGCTGATGCATTTGCGGATACATTCGGCTTTGCCGGCCTGCGCTTTGCGGGGCCAGTCAGGGTCGGCGATAAGGCCGCGGCCGATGGCAATGAAGTCTGTTTTCCCTTCGGCGATGACATCGTCGGCAATTTGCGGGTCGCGGATATTGCCGGACAAGATGACCGGTTTGCCGAATTTGTTTTTGACGGCTTCGGACAGGTAGGCGCGCCAGGCGTCAGGCAAATCGCATTTATCGATTTGATACTGGATAGAATCGTTAATAGCGGCGGATACGTTGATAATGTCGGCTTCGGGAACGATATATTCGAGCAGCTTCAGCGTATCGTCCAAGGTGTTTCCGCCTTCGATGAATTCATCGGCAGAAATGCGGAAGGAAATAGGCATCCACGGGCCGACGGCTCCGCGGACGGCTTCGACGACCAGACGGGCGAAACGGGCGCGGTTTTCGTAAGAGCCGCCGAATTCATCGGTCCGCTTGTTATAGTACGGCGATAAGAACTGATTCAGCAGATACGAATGGCCGCCGTGGATTTCCACCATGTCGAACCCGGCCTGTACGGCGCGTTTTGCCGATTCGGCGTAGGCGTCGACGATGTGGTAGATTTCCTGCTTCGTCAGCGGACGCGGAGCCGGATTGCCTTCTTTCGACGGCACGGAAGACGCTGATACGGCTTGCAGCCCCTGCAGGCGTTCGGGATATGCCGAGGCGCCTGCGTGATTCAGCTGGACAGACGCCAAGGCGCCGTATTTGTGAATTTCTTCCGTCAGTTCGTACAAGCCGGGGATGAATTGGTTTTTATCGATGCGCAGCTGCTTCGTGCCGTTTGTCGCCAGAGGATAGTCGATACAGACGTTTTCGACGGTAATGACGGCGGCTCCGCCGCGGGCGCGCAGACCGTAGTATTTTTTCATCTGTTCGGATACTTCGCCGGAAAAGGCGGCTAAGTTTGAACCCATAGGCGGCATGACGACACGGTTTTTAAAGGTCGTGCGCTTTACTGTAAAGGGGTTGAAAATATGCGGATACTTTTGTTCCATGAACGATGTTCCTCCTTGAAAATGATTCGGCATACGTATATTTTGTGAAAAATCTAACTAACTCATGCTATGCTCATCTTCATTATAGGAAAGGATAATTAATAGAACAATTTCCAAAATTAAACCAAAACAGTTCAAAAAAACTATTAAATATGGTACAATAAAACAGCGAATAAAAGAGAAACGTCAGGAAACATAGCCGGTATACGGCTAAAATACGGCTATGATGATAATTTTCTGGTCTGCAAGTCGGAAAAAATACGGCGGGCTGAGGCAGATACACGATAAAATTAATAGAAAATGCCGGCTGAAAAGATAGATAAAATTTATTGATAAAAACAATAGGTGATTGCGCTATGATTTTTATATATAGATAGGGAGGATTATATGAATTTAAAGCAATTGCAATATTTTGTGAAATTAGCGGAAACAGAGCATTACCGCAAGGCGGCGGAAGAATTATACATATCGGAGCCGAGCTTGAACCGGGCCATACGGGAAATGGAGAAGGAATTGGGCATTCAAATGTTTGAAAAGCGGGGACGGAATATTTTCCTCAATAAATACGGCCGTATCTTCCTGCCGTATATTACCCGTTCGCTCCAGGAATTAGAAAAAGGGATTGAAATCATGAAGGCCTATACGCGTCCCGACCAGGGAAATATTACGCTGGGCTTCGTTTATACGCTGGGCTACCTGGTCGTGCCGGAAATGATTACGCAGTTTCAGTCCATTGCCGACAATAAGCATATTTCTTTTGATTTTAAGCAGGGAACAACGTCGAGTCTCATCAATGAATTAAAACAAGAAGGACTTGATATCGTGTTTTGCTCGTCCGTAGAAAATGAACCGGATATTTTATTTTATCCGATTGCGGAAGAAGAATTGGTCGTTATTGTACCGAAAGGCCATCCGCTGAGTACCCGGGCGTCCGTGTCCATCAAGGAATTGGAGCCGTATCCCTTTGTTTCCTTTACGAAAAGCAGCGGACTGCACGATAAAATCGCCGCCTTGCTCGAAAAGGCGGAATGCCATCCCCGGATTGCCTGTCATATTGAAGAAGACAACGCTATGGCCGGCTTTGTCGCTACAGGTTACGGCGTTGCCATTATTCCTGATTTTTATACGCTGAAATATTACGCCGTAGACCGAATCCCCATTGCCGACCCTATGGACGCCCGGTATTTATTTATGGCCATCAATAAACAGGCCAATTTGCTGCCCATCGTGGAACGGTTCCGCAATTTCGTGCTGGCTCGCTGGAACAGAATGTCTGTATAGAAAAAAAATGTGCTTTACTTCTGCATTTGATGATTTATCTGAAAATCCGTAAGGTTCTTCAGACATTGTATACTGAGAGTACTTTCTGAATGAGTCTGTGCTTTTTTGTTTTCACATGTAATCTTTT
>CAZDQW010000004.1:88291-102690 GCA_964507845.1 uncultured Megasphaera sp. | reverse complement strand
TCCTTCGGGAAACACGGCGAATATACCCCCATACGCCGCGCCAACCGGCACGATTACAGATTTCCTGCTGACCAGCAGATTCATTATACAGGCGAGCCATGCAGAAAGCCGAGAGATCTCCATCTGCTTTCCGTCCAAATAAACGCTGAACTCCCGATACGTTACAGAGATTATCGGGGGTTCAACGTTCTGGTTCGTCAGGCCGTTCATAATAGCTAATGGCGGTACCCGCCGTTTTTTCCGCGAAACAATAATCGGCGCATAGTCCTTCTGCATCAAGAGACCCTTCAGTGTATTATGACCGGCTATGGACAGGGCCGGCGAAGCCGTCGTTTTATGTGCGCCGGCAATAAGTATACCTTTTTCTTTCCTAAAAATATATACTATACTTTATTGCCTATAATACCGGGATTACCGTATAATATTTACACATACTGTTTCGATTCCTTTTTATATTCAAGCAAGCCTGCAGCCAAACGCCCCGCGTACGTCTGCTTTTTACAGCGGTGCATAGAGGCGTACCGGCCTTCTATGCGTTCTCCGTTTTACTGTTCGCGCAATGAAACGGACAAGACAAGGAACGGCGGCAAACCGTTTCCTTATCCGGAATAACTTGTACTAGGAGGGGGAGATTTATGTATGATATGCTTTCTGACGATGGGCTGCTGAAAGCCCGGGAAGCTTTTTTCAAATACGGCAAAACAGATATTCCTGGAATCCGCCGGGAAGTATTGGAATCATGGATCCGTTCCCGAAAAAGCGGCGCCAGTGCAAACCAAATTTATGTGCCCCAGCTGACGGAAAAGGAACGGGCGCCGCTGATAAAAAAGAGCTCGTTATTATACCAGACGGCCCTGCCGATCATGGAGGTCATTTACGACTTCGTAAAAGGCACGGATATCCTGATCGTACTGGCAGATAAAAACGGCATCATCCTGAAAATGCTCGGCGATGACAATATCATGCAGACGGCGCAGCGCCAAGATCTGCCCTTCGGCGAGGGAAGCAACCGCAGCGAGCAGGTCCTCGGCACCAATGGCATCGGCACGCCCCTGGTTACGAAAAAGCCTATTCAGCTAAGCGGCCTTGAGCACTATTATCTGAAGCATAAAAACTGGACTTGTTCCGGCGCGCCGATTTTAAATATAGACGGCCATGCGGAAGGGGTATTCTGCATCAGCGGCGAGAGGGAAAAAACGCACAAGCACACGCTGGGCATCGCCATTGCCGCTGCTGCGGCAATTTCCAACCAGATGCACCTGCAGCACGTCTACTATCAGACCTTGACGATAAAGAACTATCTCCAGCGCATCATCGACACGATGGACCGCGGAATTCTGATCGTCAATCCCGATTTAAAAATACGCAAGGTAAATGATTATTTATTAAAAATGCTGGGCGTACCGGCCGAGTATTTATTAAACCAGCCTATTTCCCAGTTCATCCATAACGTGAAATGGAAGGAATTGAACACTAATATCGATAACCTGGAAACATCGATCGGGACGGATACGCGGAGACAGAAATGCTTCATCGGTGTGCGCTGCATATCGCCGGTTCCTCCGGCAGCCGCCAGGCCTTCATATATGATTACCGTCCGCGACAAAACCGCCGTCCACAAGCTGGTGAATACGGTAATCGGCTCCAAAGCCTATTTTCAGTTCAGCGACATCATCGGCTCTTCCGCCGAACTGCGCCACGCCAAGGAACTGGCTCAAATCGCGTCCACCAACGACGCCAACGTGCTGCTTCTTGGCCCCAGCGGCACCGGCAAGGAGTTATTCGCCCAGTCGATCCACAACGCCAGCCGCAGGGCCAATAAACCTTTCGTCGTCATCAACTGCGGCGCCCTGCCGCGGACGCTGCTGGAAAGCGAGCTGTTCGGCTATGAGCCCGGCGCGTTTACAGGCGCCAAGAAAACAGGGCAAAGCGGAAAGTTCGAGCTGGCCAACGGCGGCACGATTTTCCTGGATGAAATCGGCGACATGCCCTTTGACGTGCAAGTCAGCCTGCTCCGCGTCCTGCAGAACCGGGAAATAGTACGCATCGGCGCAACGCACGCGATCCCCATCGACGTGCGGATCATCGCGGCGACAAATAAAGACCTGGAAAAAGCCATGACTGAAAATCTGTTCCGCAACGATTTATTTTACCGGCTGAATGTTTTCAGCATTTCCATTCCCTCGCTGGCAGAACGGCGCGGCGATATCATCGAGCTGGCCTATTACTTCCTGAAAAAATATGCCGGCCACAATCCATCGCTGCGCCTCAGCGACGACGTCTGCCAGATTTTCCTCCGCTACTCCTGGCCGGGAAATATCCGCGAGCTGGAAAATACAATAGAACGGGCCTGCCTGATCGCCAAAGGCAATATGATCGGCACGGAAGCGCTTCCCAAAAATATCCTGCGGACAGGACGCGCCGCGCCGGCCGCCCTCACGGCTCCTTCGTCACAGGAGCTGAACAGTGTCAATACATGCCCACCCCAAACGGCGACGGCCGCCGAAACGGAACGCACCCTGATCATCAATCATCTTGTCCTTGAAAAAGGAAACATCAAGCGGACGGCCGAGCGGCTGGGCATCAGCCGCCGTACCTTATACCGCAAACTAGAAAAATACAATATCTCCTATAAAGAAGTACGGAATTAACCGAAGGAGCGGACGTATCGCCCAAAGATATGCCCGCTCCTTCTTCGTTATGATAACAGAAGGCCCTCTATGTCCCGACTCGTAATACCGTTCATATATTTCGGAATATCCAGCGTCTCCAGCCGGTTCCCTAAAGACTCATCAAGCGCCAGCCCAGCCATCTTTTCTTCAAGGACCGTTAATTCTTCGCTGCCGAAAAAATCGCCGTAAAAACGGATCTGTTTTATGCATCCCCGGTTCACTTCCACATACGCCGCAACCAAGCCGGCGGGAAACTTCTTTTCACATTTCACGGTACAGCGCGGCGATTCGCCGTAATTCCAATTCCATGAGGCGTATTTTTCACGGCAAAGCCTGCCTATGGCCGCTTTATCCTCGTCCGTCCATTCATACCGCTCCATGGACTGACAAGCGAAGGCCTGTTCCCGAACGAGCCGTTTAAACTCGTCCATGGTGATCTTGTTTTCCAAATGATCGTTAATGCACGTAACCCGGCTGGCAACAGACTTAACGCCTCTTGAACGGTATTTTTCTTTCTGAACGGTCAGCGCTTTTTCCAAATAATCGATATTGGCGTCGAGCAGGACGCACCCGTGCGCCAGAACGCGGCCGTTCCGGACATACTGGGAGTTGCCCGAAAATTTTCTCCCTTCAATCGTCAAATCGTTGCGTCCGGAAAACTCGGCGTCTATCCCCAGCTGCCGGACAGCCTGCAGAATCGGCAGGGCAAACACGCGAAAATCGGCGGCGTCCCCCTGGTCGGCGATAAAGGTAAAGTTCAAGTTTCCGGCGTCATGATATACGGCGCCGCCGCCGGTGAGGCGGCGGGCCACGCGAATACGGCGGGCTTTTACAAACGGCTGATTAATTTCTTCCAGCGTATTCTGATGCTTGCCTACGATAATCGAATTGTGATTTTGCCAGAGCATGAAATATGTTTCTCTTTTATCCATCTGTTCAAATACATACTCTTCCGCAGCCAAATTACTATACGGGTCGGTACTGGTCAGTTCTATATATTTCACGAAAATCACCTGCGCTTACATCTTGACAACGGCCTTTATCTCCCGGCCTCCGCCGGCCTTCAGTTCTTCAAATCCCCGCTGCATGTCCCGGAAAGGAATGACTCTCGTAATATATTTTTTTACATTTATTTCGCCGGCAGCAACAGCGCGGGCTACGGCCGTAAATTCTTCGTAGGTGTGGCCTTTGCTTCCCCTGACGATGATCTGCCGCAGGACAATGGACGTATAGTCTATGGAAATAGGTTTGTACGGCAGGGCAACGGCAACGAATTTCTTGTACGGCTCTTTTTTCAGCGCGCAGAGACCCGTATGAATGGCCGTTTCCTGACCGGCGCAGTCAAAGACGACGTCATAGCCTCCGCCGCTGCATTCCATGAGCACATCGTCTATCTGTTCTTCGCCGGCCGGCACGATATGGTCGCCGACGTTCAACGCTCGGAGCATATCTGCTTTTTCACGATTCGCCTCCGTAATCGTAATCTCCGCGGCCAGCCGCAGCCGGCACCATTCGGCAACGGCAATTCCGGCCATGCCGCCGCCCAGAATCAGCACCTTATCGTTCCGCTCCACGCCGGCAATCCCTACGGCATGAAATCCGACGGTAAAGGGTTCCGTCAAGGCTGCTTCCGCCAGATCGGCGCCGTCCGGAAGCTTATATATGCTGCTCGGGAACCACGTCGTATATTCGCTGTACGCTCCCGGATGGCTTAATTCCCCGCCTTTCCAGAAGATAACGGTTTTGTTCGTACATGCCGCAAAATTTCCGGACAGGCAGGTTTCGCAATGGCCGCAGTGTTCCTGCCGCACGTTCTGCGTGTACCCGACTACGAGGTCTCCTTCTTTAAACGACGTTCCTTGTCCGGGATCCGCAATAATTCCGGAATACTCGTGGCCCGGCACAATGCCCTGATATTTTCTGCCTTCCTTCCAGTAAGACATATCCGTGCCGCAGACTCCGACATACGCAACTTTTATGACAGGCGCGCCGTTATTTTTCAACGAAGGGCATTCCTTGATTTCAAATAATTCGTCATCTTTTAATACGGCATACTTCATGTTCAGTCCTCCTCCCGGCCGACGTACCCAGCCGCCTGCGCCGCCATCAACCGATACCAGCCGGAAAGAGGCAGGAAGAATCCTCTGTCTTTCCTGCCTCCTCCGTTTTATTTAGTATAATTCTTTGTAAATCTTATAGTATCTCGCTTCATCAAGGGGCACGAAATTGTTGTCCGTCAGCCTCTTCTGGTTTTCTACAACCGATCGGGCAAAATCTTTTAAATCCTGTTCCGTCACGCCGTATTCACGGAGCCGTTTTTTAGGCAGGACGATATCGAGGAGTTTTTCCAGCTCTTCATACACATCATCGGTCGTGCTGCCGATAATATCGGCAATAAAGCGGTTCATGACGGCGATTTCCCCGTCCGATTTGATTTCCATGTAGTTTTTCATGACGCCCGTAAACATGGCGTAGTTCGATTCGCCGTGAGTTACGTGATACGCCGCTCCCAGCGGATAGCTCATGGCATGGACGGCGGCGCAGCCGGCATTTCCGAAAGCAATGCCGGCATAATTGCTTGCCAGCAAAAATTCGTCCAGCAGCGGCAGCCGCGCTTCCGGCCCTTCGCGGCGGATTTTCATATACCCGTGAAGAATCTTTTCAATGGCTTGATAGCTGAACAGCTTCGTCGTCGCACTGGCTTTCGGCGACAACGCCGATTCTACGGCATGCACGAGGGCGTCAATGGAGCTTGCGGCGAACACGGAGTAAGGCAGCGTCTGCAAAAGCTCCGGTACCAGCACGGCTTGATCGGCATAAAACTCATCGATAGCCAATCCTTTTTTCGTATTCCTGCTGACCAGCGCCAATACAGCCACATTCGTAACCTCGCTGCCGGTGCCGCAGGTCGTCGGCACGATAATCAGTTCCTTGTCCTTCTTCGGAACAATTTTCCCGTCATACAAGTCGAGAATCGGCGACACATCCTGCAGCGTGAAAAATTTCGACAAGTCGATAATGGTGCCGCCGCCGACAGCAATAATCCGCTTATACGAGCCTTTTAAATCTTTGTACATAGCTTCGGCCATTTCATCCGACGGCTCGCCGGCTCCGTATTTTTCCTGAAACAAAACATCGCAGTCCAGCCCAAACTCGCTGAAATACGGATCATAAATATATTCATTCGTTATCATCAAATCGCCTGCGCCGATCTGCAGGTCCTGCACCAGTTCCCTGCACGTGGCAAACGTTTTGATTACGGGTTTTACCATTAATTCCTGCATACTGCACCTCCCTTTCTGCCGCCGTCACATACAATGGATAGCTTTGCCGACAGCGGCCATAAACGCTTCCGGAAGAGCCTCGGCAATGCTCGGATGGGGATGAACCGCAGCCAGTATTTCGTCGGCCGTCAGTTCGCACTCCATGGCCAATGCCGTTTCGGATATCATGTCGGGCGAATGGAGCGCCCATATGTGGACGCCTAGAATTTCGCCGTATTCTCCGTCGAGAATCACTTTAATCATTCCCTCCGTATGGCCTTCGACGAGGGATTTGCCGTTTCCTGCCAGCGGAAACTTGCCGACGCGCACGGAAGCATATTCTTTCCGGGCCTGCGTCTCCGTCAGGCCGACGGAAGCGATTTCCGGCTCCACATAAATGCAGGACGGAATTGCCGTATACCGGACTTCTTCATGGCCGCCGCAGATATTGACAACGGCGGCGAGGCCTTCATGCGAAGCGGTGTGCGCCAGCATGGCCTTGCCGTTGACGTCGCCTATGGCGTAGATATGATCGACATTCGTCTGCAGCGTCGCCTTCGTCTTAACGGCCCGGCCTTCCATTTCCACGCCGGCCTTTTCCAAATGCAGATTCCCCGTATACGGCACGCGGCCGACAGCCATCAAGGTCATGCTGGCCGCTACGCGTTCTTCTTTTCCGTTTTTTTCATATATGACTTCATTGCCCGAAACTTTCTTTACACGGGCGCCCATACGGAAATCCACGCCGGATTTTGTCATCTTTTTCCGAACCATGGCGGCGATTTCTTCGTCGACCATCGGCAAAATTTCCTCCATCAGCTCGACGACGGTAACTTTTACGCCGGCCGCGGAAAAAACATAGGCAAATTCCATTCCGATGACGCCGCCGCCGATGATGACCATGCTCTGCGGCAGCGAATCCAGTTCCAGCGCCTCCTTGCTCGTAATGATATTCGTGCGGCCTTCATACTCGATAAACGACGGCATGAGCGTCTCCGAACCTGTGGCGATGATAAAATATTCCGACGTAATCTGTTTATCGCCGACTTGCACCGTATGGGCGTCGGCAAAAGACGCCTCTCCTTGTATCATCGTCACGTGATTGCCCCGCAGCAGTCCCTGCACGCCGCCGACGAGCTGTTTGACAACATTTCGTTTCCTGTTCCGCATGGCTTTTACATCAATGACGGCGCCGGCTGTGCCGGAAATGCCGAATTCCGCTGCCCGTTTTATGTCTTCATATAAAGAAGCTGTCCGCACGAATACTTTCGTCGGGATGCAGCCTTCATTCAGGCAGGTTCCGCCGTAATGACTTTTTTCAATAACAGCCGTCCGCTTTCCCTGCTGGGCTGCTTTAATAGCCGCTACATAGCCGCCGGGACCGCCGCCGATGACAATGACATCGTAATCCATGGTTTCATCTCCTGTTAAATAACGATTCTTATGGGATTTTCCAACAGTTCCTTCAGGTATCCGACAAACTGGGCGGCCAGCAGCCCGTCTATGATGCGGTGATCAGCCGACAGCTGTATGTTCATCATGGGACGGACAGCGATTACATCCTCGCCGTTTTCCGTCACGACAACGGCTTTTTTCCTGACCGAACTGACCGATAAAATCGCTGCTTCCGGCGGATTGATAATGGCAGTGAAGTTATCAATGCCGAACATGCCCAAATTGCTGAACGTAAAGGTTCCGCCCATCTCATGCGATTCGAGGCGGCCTTCCCGTGCCTTGGCAACGAGAGCATCCGCTTCGGCGGCAATAGTCGTCAGGTTCTTTTCCTGGGCATTCCGCACGACCGGCACGACAAGGCCGTTTCCGCCGGCAACAGCTATGCCTATGTTCGTGCTCTTGTACATGACGATCTTGTCATCTTTCAGGCTGGAATTGACAGCCGGATATTTCTGCAGCGCTTTGCTGCAAGCCAGAACCAGCAGCGCGCTGATGCTGATCTTTTCATCGGCCGTTTCATTGAGCTTTTTCCGAAAAGCCGTCAAATTCGTCGTATCAATTTCATCGGTAAAATAAAGGTGCGGCGCCGTGAATTTGCTTTGGGACAGACGGTCGCCAATAATTTTCCGTACGCCTTTATACGGGACTTCTTTTAAGATCTGCCACTCGCGGCTGCCGGCGTCAGCCGGTGCCTGCGCGGCCTGAAGGACATCTTCTTTCATGACCTTGCCCTGAGGACCCGTGCCGGCGACAGCCGATACGTCGACGCCGAGCTTACGGGCGACTTTCCTGGCCAGCGGCGACATTTTAATATCTTTTTCGCAAATACCGCCGCGGTATCCCGTCCCCGTAATCCCCGCCAGGCTTTCTATATCGATATCGTGCTCTTTTATATATTTCCGGGCCCGCGGCGTCAGCTTCAGCCCCTCCGTGACGGCCGCCGGCGCTGCTGCCGCCACGCTGCTTTCCGCCCCTGCCTGTTCGGAAACGTCCTTAACTTCAGCCGCCTCTTCGCCGCTGCCGCCGGCATAAGCAGCCAGCGCCGCGCCGACGTCTTCTCCAGGCTGGCCAACAACGGCGATAGGCGTGAACACATCGGCATAATCGCCTTCCTCTATGAGCAGTTTCAAAACGGTGCCGTCGCTCGTTGCCTCTACGGGCATCGTCGTTTTATCCGTATTGATTTCAAACAGGACTTCGCCGGTCTGCACCGTTTCCCCCTCGGCTTTGCACCACTTCACCAGCTGCCCTTCGCTCATGTTAAAGCCTAATTTAGGCATGATAATTACAGTTGCCATATAAGTGCCCTCCTTGCTTAAACCATGCTCCTGATTTGTTCAGCAATCTTTTTCGCATCGGGAATAATGGGAAATTCCAGCGCCGGGCTGAACGGCAAGGGGACATCTTTTGTTCCCATGCGCATGACAGGCATGTCCATATCATAAAACGTTTCCTCCATGACCGTCAGGCAGATTTCCCCGCTGATGCCGAAGCTTTCATGTCCTTCATCGACAATAAGAAGTTTTCCCGTCTTCTTGACGGACTGAATAACCGTTTCCTTGTCCCAAGGAACGATAGTCCGCAAGTCGATGACTTCCACGCTGATTCCGTCTGCCGCCAGCATTTCCGCCGCCTTCAAGGCAAAGCCAACCATGATCGACGTTGCCACAACGGTAATGTCCGAGCCTTCTCTGGCAACGTTTGCCTTGCCGAGCGGGATTAGGTATTCTTCTTCCGGCACTTCGCAGGGCGTGGTGTACATCATCTTATGCTCCATGAAAATAACCGGATTGTTGTCGCGGATAGCCGATTTCAGCAGGCCTTTCGCTTCATACCCGTCAGAAGGCATGACAACTTTTAAACCGGGGCAATGCGCCGCCCAGGCATGAAGAGTCTGAGAATGCTGCGCCGCCGAAGAACGGCCGCCGCCGATAGGCATGCGTATCGTCATGGGAACGCTCACTTTGCCGCCGGACATATAGGTAATCTTGGCGGCCTGATTGCAAATCTGGTCCATGCAGACCATCATGAAGTCGCCGAACATCAGTTCAGGAACGGGACGGAGGCCCGTAATCGCCGCGCCGACGCACATGCCGATGAAACCGGCTTCTGAAATAGGCGTGTCTTTGCAGCGCAAATCGCCGTATTTGTCGCGAAGGCCGACAGTGCATTTAAAATTGCCGCCAATCTCGCCTACGTCTTCCCCCATGATAAATACATTGCTGTCCCTTTCCATTTCTTCATCCAGCGCCTGGCACACTGCTTCTCTGTACAATATCTTCTGCATACTAACAGCCTCCTTCAGTATCTGTTTTTACTCGGAAAAAATATCTTCAAACGCTTCTTCTGCCTGCGGATAGGGACTTTCTTCGGCAAATTTGCAGGCTTCTTTGATTTCAGCCTCGACGGCTTCTTTTATCGCCGCAATTTCCTCACCGGTCAGCAAGCCCTTTTCCTCCAGTTTAATTAACGGCTCTTTGCCTTTCCATTCATCGACTTCCGCATCCGGCCGGTACGTTCCGGGATCGCCGACATGATGTCCCTGCCAGCGGTATGTCAGACATTCAATCAGCGTCGGTCCTTCGCCGCGGCGCGCTCTTGCAACGGCTTCCAGCGCCGCTTCATATACGGCAAATACATCATTGCCGTCAACGGTCACGCCGGGGATTCCGTAAGCAGCAGCGCGCTTGGCCAGGCACTGCTCCTTCGTCACGCGCCGTATGTCGACAGAAATGCCGTACAAATTGTTTTCGATGACATACAGTACGGGCAGGTTCCAGGCTGCCGCCATGTTAATGCTTTCATGGAAAGTCCCCTCGTTCGACGCGCCGTCGCCGAAGAACGCAACGGAAACTTGATCGGTGCCCTTCAATACGGCTCCATATGCAGCGCCTGTGGCAATCGGTATGCCCCCGCCAACGATGCCGTTCGCGCCGAGGATTCCCTTTTCCACCGCCATGATATGCATGGAGCCGCCTTTCCCTTTGGAATAGCCCGTTTCTTTTCCCAAAATTTCAGCCATCATCTTATTCACGTCCGCCCCTCTGGCAATGAGATGCCCATGGCCGCGGTGGGTGCTTCCAATGTAGTCATCTTCCGCCAGGGCGGCGCAAATCCCTGCCGCCACGGCTTCTTCGCCTAAGTAAAGATGGGCAAGACCGGGCATCAGCCCTCTTTTATAAAACTCAAACACTTCCTGCTCAAAACGCCTCATACGGTACATCGTCGCATAAAACTGCTTGGCCAACTGTGTATTTTCTTCTCTGTTCATAGTCGATACCTCCTTAATGGATAGGGTAAGAACGGAAAACTACCTCTCGCTTGATTATTTCCGCAATATGAGTACCAAGTTAAAGGCTTTTCATATTCCCGCCTGCATTATCTGCATAAAGTAGGGGCAATAAAAAAGTGCTTACGCACTATACTGAGCACGCAAGCACTTTGTGTCTTGTCAGATTATCCCTAAGCCTGTATTGATAAACCCAGCAGCCCTTATTCGAGCTGTTTGCTTCCTCCGGTTTTCGTTTCCGGAAGCAGCAGAATCGCTATCATGGCAATCAGATAAAAGACTGCCGTAATTCCAAGGCCCCAGACGAAGCCGTACGCCGTAGCCACGGCTCCTATGATATACGGCGAGAACATGGAGAAGCCCCGGCCCGTATTGAAACTTATGCTGGCGCCTGTTGCCCGCGCGTCTGCCGGATACAGTTCCGAAAAGAAAGCTCCTATAGGACCAAAATATCCATATGTGCAGAAGCCGAAAATCGGTCCGAACAACAGCAGCCATGTGGCGTCTTCCAAATTAACGTATACAAGGGTCACGATAATAGACAATACTAACCCTGTCATGAAATTAGCACGCCGGCCTTTTTTATCGGCGAGCCATCCGAAAAATTGATAACCGAACCAGGCGCCCACATTTAATACGATGAGGTACATGCCTGTCGACAAAATATCCAGTCCCCGCTGCTTCATCATAAAGGACGGCAGCCAGGTCGCCGTTCCCCAATATCCCATCAGCATGCCGCCTGCCAGAATACAAGCCAAAACAGTCGTCCTGATGTATTTTCTGCCGAATAAAACGGATAACGGAGCTTTGCGCGGAGCATCCGACTTGGCGTCTCCGGCCTTGATTTTTTTGAATGCTTCCGGTTCCGGAACGTTCATTCTGATCCATATTGCCACAAATGCCGGAATGATCCCGATGTAGAATAAAGCCCGCCAGCCGTATAAAGGCACTATCGCCATAAAGGCCACCGCCGCAAGCCCGTATCCAAGAGGCCATCCGCTGTGAACGAGCGATGTGGCCCGGGAGCGTTTATCTTCCGGCCAATATTCCGATACCAAGGTAGCGCCGACGCCCCATTCTCCGCCTAAGCCTATGCCGACCAAAAACCGCAAAATCAACAATTGGGTATAACTTTGCGCAAATCCGCAGGCAGCCGTAAATACAGCATAAAGCACCATGGTAATCATTAAAACATGGACGCGGCCAAACCTATCTGCCAGCAGACCGATTATGACTCCACCTACAATAGCGCCTAACAATGTCATCGTCCCCAGCAGGCCCTGCTCTGTCAATGATAATCCAAACTCGACACCAATGAGCGGCAGCGCCAACGCAAGCATCATCCAGTCTGCAGCGTCCAATGTCCAGCCCAGCATTGCCGCAATCAAACTTTTCCATCTTCTTGATTTTTCTACTGACGTTTCTACCATAGTCATCCCCATTCATCTCCTTTGCTGTATTATGTTTTCGTTCTGAACCAAGCTCGTTCCAGCACTTCAATAATCATCTGCGTTTCCTTGAATCTGGCATAGCAGCACCTCCTATACCCCTGCTTTTCATCTTCCGTTTCTGTTTCAAAAATAATTTCGCCGCCGATGCGTTCAATATATTCCCGATAGGAAAGATAATCTGTTACATAAAACGCGCAATGATGGATTCCTCCGCCCACTTCATCAATAAACCGCTGATGTTCAATATTTCCAAAAACAGGCTGAAGAATTTCCAGCTTCAACCGCTCCGTCCAGTCAATCATGGCGATTCTAATCTTACATCCTTCAATCTCTTCTCCCCATGCCCATACACGCAGCGGAACAAACTCGTAAACACTGCAGTTCTCATCAATTCCATACATTGTTTTCAACTCATCCAGTGCTTTTTCCAGATCGGGAACTACTACGCCCAAATGGCCTATTTCCGGTAATTTTGTGATTTCCAACATAATACCCTCCTTTCATGCATAACTGCGCAACATATTGCTTCTTTTTATAAACTTTCCTCTACCTGATTTTTTCAGCAATTATATAGCCAACTTAAACAAAAAACCATATGTATTTGCAAAATACATATGGTTTTTTGCTACCGTTTTCTTCTCCTGCGTTCATACACATTCTTTATATTTAGTTCTTTTCTATATTTAGCCACCGTTCTCCGCGATATGGAAATGTCTTCATGGGCAAACAGTTTAACCAGCATATCGTCACTGTAAAATACATTTGTTTCTTTATTTATTACTTCCGATATTCTTTTTTTTATACTCTCCGGAGACTGCTTGATGTTTTCTCCATTCGTTTTCATAAATCCATTTTTCTCAAAAAAATATTTTAACGGAAATATTCCTATCGGCGTCTGAACGTATTTGTTCTTTATTGCCCGGCTTATGGTTGATGGATTCATGCCTAATTCTTTAGCAGCTTCTTTCGCCGACACGCTGTTTGCTGTTCCCTTTCCCAACAAAAATTTGTGATGTTTTTTTATGATGTACGTCGTTATTCTCAGCAATGTCTCCCTGCGTTTTTCTATACATTCTATGATAAATTTCGCCCTATCCATTTTATGTTTGAGATAATTCTGCATTTCTCCGTCGTTTGTATGATCACAATGGTCCTGATAAAAGCGGTTAATGGAAATATCCCCGCGCCAAGATTTGTTTACGACTATATTCCACTCCTTTTGTTCAAAATGAAGAACGATATCGGGAATAATATAACCGGTATCGGCAAAACAAGTTTCCAGCCCCCGGCAAGGTCTTGGGTCCAATTCTTGAATATATTTTATATATGTTTCTATCTTTTTACGGCTAATCTTTGTTTGCCTGCAAATCTTATTAATTCTGCCTGCCGATATGTCCGGCAGATACTCGTTAATAAGGATATCCAACTGAAAATCATATATGTTTTTTCTCTTGGCCTGCAGAACCAGCGCATGCCTGAAATGAAAAGCGCCTACGCCTGCGGGCTCCAGAGACTGCACTATTTCCACACATTCTCTTACGGCAGAAATCGGCCAGCCTTGGATAAAACAAATTTCTTCTGTTTGTATCGTCAAGAACCCGTCTTCATCCAGAGATTCTATCAAATACATTATTATTTTCCGCTGCAGAGGCGTTAATGGCATCGAGTATAATTGCAGCAATAAATAGTTTTTTAACGACGTCCCTGAAGCTCTTCGGTCATGGAATTCCGGTTTTTCGCGGCTGCTGCTGTATCTGATAAAGGTATCGCTCGTCTGCCGGAAGGACAATTCTTCGTTTCCGGCAGAATCGTCTTGTTCCTGCTCTTTGAACTCCAACAGCGGATTCTCCGTATATTCCTCATAAATCATCGTTTCCAATTCGTTAAAATCCATAGCAAGCACTTCCAGTGAATATATTTGCTTTGCCGACAGCACTTGTTTCTGTTCTTGTATATTGGATAAATACATTCACCAGCACCTCCGATCGCACTTGTTATACCTTTATAACTAAAATATATCGCATTAGAAAAATCATCGTCAATGTGTCTATTGTTCCGGAAACATGTGTCATTTTGTCACACGCAAAACTGTATATCCTTTCCTATCGTCACTCGCCGGTTCTTTTTATCTGCCGTCATTTTTTCGGAAAATCATTTATATGCCGTCAATCCCGCCTTATCTGCATCACTTGGCCCGTTTTTTGCTAATTATATATTTAACAATAAATGGAGGTGATGAGTATGTTTACCGGTCTGAACAATGCAGTTG
>CAZDQW010000004.1:0-88281 GCA_964507845.1 uncultured Megasphaera sp. | reverse complement strand
TCATCAATGGCGCGGCAGGCGGAAAAGGCGCGCAAAGTGCCGTTCGCTTAGGAAGAGAAGGCTGCAAAATTTTTGCCGTAGATATTTCTGAAAAAGGACTGCAAACGTTGACAGAAAATCTAAAATCACTGGGCATTCATGACGTTGCCGCATATGTCTGTAACGTTGCCGATGAGGCAGAGGTCCGCTGCGCCGTAACGGCCTGCCTGAAAACCTACGGCACGATTTCCATCCTCGTGAACAGCGCAGGGATTTATAACCAGTGCAGTATTAAGGATATGACATTAAGCCGATGGCAGGAAACGTTAAATGTAAATCTTAACAGCACTTTTTTCTTTTGCCGCGACGTAATTTCTACCATGATGAACAACCGTTACGGAAAAATTATTAATATTACTTCACAAGCAGGCGTCCAGGGCTCGGCGTCACATGCCCATTATGCAGCATCCAAAGCGGGCATCATCGGCCTAAGCCGTTCATTGGCAAAAGAAGTCGCAGCGTACCGAATCAATGTAAACTGCATTGCTCCCGGTATTATAAAAACACCTATGACAAGTCATTACACCGAAGCGCAGAAAGAACATTTTTTACGGCAGATTCCGCTGCAGCGCTTCGGCGAAGTTGATGATGTGGCAAAACTGGTGGAATTTCTGGCCTCTGACGGGTCCGATTATGTAACGGGGCAAGTATTGAACGTTACCGGCGGCTGGCTACTGTTGTCTTAAAAAGGAGTGTCGCAAATGACCGGATTCTTTTCTGCATTATCAACCAGTGATATTCAAAGCATTTACTTGCTCGTAAGTTTAATCACATATATTCCTTTGTTAATCATCGTCCGGCAGCAAGGCACGATGTCGAAAATGTTCAAGGAATTGGAAAAAAAAGATCAGCAGCTGCAATCTTCCCTTGATATGATAAAAAAATCCTTATCATAACCAGTTCAAAGAAAGGCGGGAAATATGAATATATCTGCCATGTCCGTAGAAAGTCTTTTACTGATGATATTAGGCGTCACACTCATAACCTTTGTTCTGGCCCTTGTCATATGGAAAAAACAACGCTATATGGAAGATAAGTTATATGCCCTGCATTATAAAGATTTGCATTTTGAGGAAGAAATAGAACATTTATCAAATCGGCTGACAAAACAAAAACGTTAAGCAATGTTCCTATTATATATTCTCTTCTCCTCTTTTCTTATCTCTTCTTATCTTTTTAAGGCGTTACGTAACCGTTACATAAAATCAAGAATGGCATAATACTGCGGTTTTCAAGAATTGAAACGGCGTTTTTCCGTATCATAACAGCGCGGCAGCTGCACAATAAGCAGCATTAATCGAGTTGTTCCGCTGTATAAAACGCGGCTGAAGAACACAGGATTGATTTCTTTTTACCGTTTTCAAAAAATCCGGTATATAAAAACAGGGAAACAGCCGAGCTGTTTCCCTGTTTTCGTATATCATATTATTCGCCATGCGGTATTTTCCGTTCTTTCTCCAAAGCTTTCACGGCCGCAGGCAGGCCATGACGTCCAGGGCCTTTTGTGCCATGACGGCATACCCTCTCTCATTGGGATGGACGCCGTCGGCGTAGAGTTCCGCGCCGCCTGCCGCTTCTGCCCGCTTCAAGGCGTCGTAAAAATCGACGGCCCCGTATCCGCGCTTCCGGGCAAACTCCAGGAGCCACTGCCGGTACTGGGTCAGCTCGTCGTTATGACGGCCGACGGACGCGGCATCCTGCCATCCGAAGAAGGCGCTTTCGTTTTTCGTCAAGATGGGAATGCCGACGCAGACCGGCTTCCGCTCCTCGTCCAGCCTATCGGCAATGGCCGCCATGTTCCGCAGCGTCCTGTCGGGCCATACGTTGCGCAGGATATCGTTGGAGCCGCCCATGAAGAAAAACGCGTCGTACGGCGCAAGATCCATATGGTGCACCCGAAACATCATGCCGCCTGTCGTGTCGCCGCACCGCCCTTGATTAATAACGGTCATGCCCGTCTTTTTCGCCAGAATAGTCGTCCACCGCGCGGCAGCAGGCACATCGTACCCGAAGGTCAGGCTGTCGCCGATACATACCAACTTCACGACGCGCCTCCCGGCATGTTTGTCTGCCGCAGCGCCGCAGCGGCAATATCGGCCGACAGCCACGGCGCCGGAAAACGGCAGCCGGCTTTTTCCAAGTCCAGCTGGCAGGCAAAGACGGGCGGTATGGCCGACTTGTACACGTCGTTGTCGTACATGTACCGCAGCGTCGTTTCCACGTCGCCGTCGCAGAGGATCTTGCCGTCGCCGAGCAGGACGAGGCGGTTTGCATAAGGCAGAGCCGCTTCAAGGGTGTGCTCGATGACGACGATCGTATGGCCGTACACGGTGTTAAGTTCGTGGACGAGTTCGTAAAACGCATGCGTCCCTTCAGGATCGAGAGCCGACGTCGGTTCGTCGAAAACGAGGATGTCCGGATTCGTCGCCAAGACGCCGGCAATGACGAGACGCTGCCGCTGACCTCCGGACAGGTTCGTCAGGCGGCGGCTGCGGTACGGCGTCATGCCGACTTTTTCGAGGGCTTCTTCGACGGCCGCTTCGATTTTGTCCGGCGCAACGCCTTTATTTTCCAGGCTGAAGGCGATTTCTTCTTCTACGGTCATGGCGACGAGCTGGCTGTCGTAGTCGTCAAGCATGACGCCGACGCGGCCGGCAAGTTCGGAAATGGTCGTCTGCGTCGTCGCCTTGCCGTCCACGTAAACCATGCCTTTCATGACGCCGCCGAAGTAGTGAGGAATGGCGCCGGTCATGGCCATGCACAGCGACGTCTTGCCGCTGCCGCTTTCGCCGGTGACGACGAGGAAGTCTCCTTTGCGAAGGGACAGGCTCACGTCGTCGAGAACGGGCTTTTTCCGCTTATTGTAAATATACGTAAGATGCTCGATGGATATGATGCCGTCCTGCGCCGGCCTCAGGTCGTACATGCTGTGATCCGAAGCCACGCCCCTCTCTTCCATGGAATCGAGGATGCCCCGGGCCAAAAACAGGCGCAGCGCCGGAAAATACATGGCCGGCGTAATGAGGGCATTCACCACGCCGACGACGAATACCAATGGAAGCATGGCCGTCACGTACACGCTCCACGGCAGGTTCATAACGAGTGTCAGGATGGTGACGAAGATGCCGCCGCTCATGCAGGTCGCCGCAAATCCCGTCAGTACAGGAAGGCACGAATGACCTTTGAAGCGGATAATGGGCAGATTCTTGACGATAAAGGTGCATGTAAGCGCTCCCATCGGTTCGCTGAGGAGATTGCCGTAGGGAAAGCCCGACTTGGACGTCAGGACGTTGATGAGCGCCGCCACAAGGCCGATGCCCAGAGCCTGCCGGTACGACGGCTTCGTCAGGCAGATGGCGACGCAGTACGTGGCAATCGTCCAGTTCGGCGTCACGCCGCCGACGCTGGGCGATACGAGATGGAGTATGGTGCCGACGGCCAGCATGAGCGTCGTAATCGTGATCCAGCGGAACTGGCCTCCCTGGCGGTGATGAAATTCCAATGCGGCAATATTTTTTACTTCTTGTTTCATGACGGTTCCTCCTACAGGATGCCCTGCACGCGCAGGTACACGACAATGACGCTGACGGCGGCCATAACGACCATGACGGCGCGGTCGCGCCCTTTGGGGCGGACGTTGCTCATGAAGCTGTGCTCGCTGCTGCCGAAGCCGCGCAGTTCCAGGCTGAGAGCCATCGTCTCCGACCGTCCCAGGGATTTGAGCATGAGGGGCTGAATAACGCTCATGTAATGAATCATTTTCTTTACGACGTTGCCTTTCGTCGACAATCCCCGGCAGGCCTGGGCTTCCTGCACGGCCCGGCTTTCGGCGATGAAATCGGGAACGAAGCGCAGGGCCGCCGTAAACATGAAGGCGTACTCATAAGGGATTTTTATCTGCTTGACCAGCGCCGCCGTCAGGTCCTGAAGGCGCGTCGTCGAAAGGAGGATGATGAACACGACGGTCATGGCCATCATGCGCAGTCCCGTCACATAAGCCGACTCCATGGAACCGCCGCCGAGAAGCTGGACGGCGCCGAGAAAGACGGCAAATACGGCCAGGCTGACGACAGCCTTGATATGGCGGGATATGCTGCCGCAGGAGGCCAGAAGCACCAATTCCGCGGCGACGAGGACGACGAGAGGCTCCGGCGTGCGAAGGACAAGAGCCCAGAAGGAAAAGGCAAACGTGCCTGCCAGTTTCGTAAGCGGTACAAATCGTTTCATCATCATTGTCTTCCTCCTATGCGCGCCATGAGTTCTTCCGTAAATTCCTCCATGGAGCGGCAGTATTTCATGCCCGGGACGGCCATGGACAGCGTTACCGAATCGGGGCGGCTCAGCCCCAGTTCGTATAAATCTTCCCGCTGCGTAAATAATTCTTCAGGCGTGCCGTCAAACGCTTTCGTATGGTTGCCGATGATAACGACGCGGCGGCAGTACCGGGCGAAAATATCCATATCGTGGCTAATAATGAGAATCGTAAGGCCCTGTTCGTTCAGCTTCGTCAACAGCGACATGAGCCGTGTCTTGTCGGCGCTGTCCTGACCGCTCGTCGGTTCGTCGAGAATGAGATACTGCGTGCGCATGGCAATGGCCGAAGCGATGGCGACGCGCTGCTTTTCGCCGCGGTTGAGGTTAGGCGGATACGCTTTGGCCAGATGAGTCAGATCCGTCGCCTCCAACGCCTCCGCCACCGCCGCAGCGGCTTCTTCCTTGCTCATGCCGAGCTGCTGCGGCCCGTAGGCAACTTCCTCTTCGACGGTAGGACGGAACATTTGCCGCTCCGGCCGCTGAAAGACGTAGCCGATAAAATGACTGCGCACCGACGCATCATCGTCGTTAATGACAACGCCGTCGCGGCAGATTTCGCCGGACACCGGTTTTTCCAGGCCCATGAGCAGCCGCGTTACTGTCGTCTTGCCGCAGCCGTTGCGGCCGCCGAGACCGATAAATTCTCCCCGCTCAATCTTCAGATTCATATGTTCCAGCACGGGCACGCCGCCGCTGTAACTAAAACAAACGTCTCTACATTCCAGCATAATTTCCTCCCTATACAACGCAAAAAAACCTTTCATCCCTTCTACAGGGACGAAAGGTTCCAATTCTTCCGCGGTGCCACCCAGATTGACTGCATCAGTCCAGCTCTGCATGTACGGCGCAATGCGCGATACACGTTTCTTTGATACCGGTGGAAATACACCGTCGCGCCCTACTGATCGCTGTTCAGGCCGCATCTCCCGGATCCATTCCGCAGGCTGACCGGCGCCGAACTCCCACTGCCATCGGCTCGCTGCTTCCGTCGCTTCCTGCGTACTCGTTCCGTTCATCGACTTTTCCGTAAAATTACTTCTAGTATACCGTAAATTCCCGACTTGTCAATACCGGCAGCGCCTTCCTTCCAAAGAAATAGGCGGATCAGAACAAGGATGTCCCTGCGGCGGCCGTTGCCATTTCTGCCGCGCCGTTATATCATAATATACATATTGTTTTTTATTTTTATCAGAAAGAAGGGCTGTCCATGAACCGGGAAATAGATGGAACGGATGAGGAAATCCTCCGCATTTTATGGCAGGACGGACGGATTTCCATGCAGCGCCTGGGGCAATTAGTTCATCTGTCCGGCCAGGCTGTCAAGAACCGCATCGAAAAGCTGGAAGCGCTCGGCATTATCCAGCATTATACCGTAAACATCAACTGCCCCGTATACGGCTGCAAGATACACGCGCTGATCAAATTGGAACTGGGGCTGCCGCAGCGTCTTTCTTTTGAAGAATTCATCCGCCGCAGCCCGTGCCGCATCCTGCACTGTTATCAGATAACGGGCCGGCAGTCTTATATAATCGACGTTTTTTTCCGGTCCGATGAAGAACGGGACAATTTTTTAGCCGATGTCGGAAAATACGGCGTTTACGAAATCGACCTGATTCTGCGCACTATCGACCGGGTCTGACGGCTCTTGAATAATTCAAGAAATGCGCCGCCAAAAGTTGCGTTTTCCTATGGTTTCTTCCTCTCCTTTTCCCTATAATGGGCCTATACCATCTTAACTGCATGAAAGCGAGGAACTATCATGAACGGAAAAGGACTATTGGCAACAATCATAGCCGGCGCCTTCCTGACGGCAGGTACGGCATCGGCTCACGTATCGTATGAGCAAATCCGCAACGCTACTGGCAAGATAAGCTATAACAGCACGACCTTTCTCATCGATCCCCTGCTGGCGGAAAAGGGCCGCTATGAAGGATTCGCCGGCACGTTTCACAGTGAAGTACGCAATCCCACCGTCGAACTCCCCGACACGACGGAACATATTATGGAAGATGTCGACGCCGTTATCGTCACTCATACGCATTTGGACCACTGGGACGACGTTGCCGTCGAATTGATTCCGAAAGACATGCCTATTTTCGTACAGGATAAAAACGACGCTGCCGTCATCAAAAGCGCCGGCTTTACAAACGTAACCGTCCTGTCCGGTTCGGCGTCTTTCGGCGGCGTCACCTTGACTTACGTCGAAGGGACGCACGGCACGCAGGCCATGTACGACGATCCCGTCCTGGGCCCCATGGCCGGCGAAAGCATGGGCGTCGTCTTTTCCGCGCCGGGGGAAAAGACGGTGTATCTCATGGGCGATACCGTATGGACGCCGCGCGTATCAAAAATCCTGAACGCCTGGAAGCCCGATGTCCTGATTATGAACACAGGCTACGCCAAAGTGCTGGCTTATAACGAAAGCATCATCATGGGGACGGCCGACGTCGGCAAAGCGGCGGCATATTTGCCCGGCGCCCAGATCGTCGCCGTCCATATGGACGCCATCAACCACTGTACCGTAACCCGGCAGGATATGAAAGACTACGCCGCCGCAGCAGGCCTTGAAGACCGCGTCGTCATTCCCGGCGACGGCGAAACGGTACGTTTTTAACATCCCCGCATAACGGCTGCACAGCTCCGGAAAGACGGTTGAAACCGTCTTTCCGGAGCTTTTTTTCGTCCCTGCGCGGCGGCAATTTGCAGCAGCCGTGCTTTTTCTATATATTTTCCGTTCTGTATTGTGGTATAATGAATGCCATGAATATTGCCGCCGCAATTTTAGAAAGGAGCCCCGATACATGAACGCAGTATTCGTAGATTTTGAAATGAATCCCATCGAACGCACGCAAAAAGAAGCCCGCCGCATCTGCAAGGGAGAAATCATCGAAATCGGCGCCGTCAAGATCAACGAAGACGGCGAGGAAATCGCCTCATATAAAAAATACGTCCGTCCCGAATATGCTTCAGAGATGAACGCCACGTGCCAGGAGCTGACGGGCATTACGATGGATATGCTCGCCGGAGCCCCCTGCTTCCGTCAGGCTTTCGCCCATTTCCTCGCCTGGTGCCGCGAATCAAACGGCGACAACTACGAGATGTACGCCTGGAGTGAAAATGACTGGCGCCAGCTTACCAGCGAAATGCGGCTTAAAGAACTGGACATGACAGACGTCCACATCCGCTGGATGCTCGATCACTGGCAGAACTTCCAGCAAATCTACTGCAATCTCCTGGGCCTGGACAAGGTCATTTCCCTCGATAAAGCCGTCAGCACGCTGGGAGAAACCTTTGACGGCCAAATGCACGACGCGCTGTGGGACGCCCGAAACACGTCGAAGCTGTACGTGTTATCCAAAAAGAAAGAAGAATTCCGCGACATCATGCAGCCTATCATCGACGCGACGAAGCCGGCCGAACCGCTGACATTCTCCCTGGCCGACGCGTTCCGCGCCGCCATCCGGAAATAAAATGCGTAAGAAAGGAATCTATTTTGGAAGAAGCTAGCACCTGCATTATTTTCATTTTTACCGACATCGTCCTGCCATTACTCGCCGGCTATCTATTAAGACAAAAACGACTCATTTCCCCGGCCCAGTGCAACCTTCTCATCCGGTTCAACATTATCTGCCTTATGTCCGTGCTGACGCTGCTGAGCTTCTGGGTCCTGCCGCTGAAAGCCGATCTCCTGTCCCTGCCGATCTTCGCCTTATTCAATGCCTTTTTCCCGCTGGCCGTGATCATGCTGCTTCATCTGCACAAACGGTTCGCCGCAAAAATCAACCGCGGCAGCTACCTCATCGCCGCGATGCCGTCGAACACGACGTCCCTTGGCGGCCTGTGCGGATTTCTGCTGTACGGGGAAATTGCCTTTGCCTATTCGCAGCTCGTCGGCATTTTCCAGACCTTGGTCATGTTTTTCGTCTTGTTCCCCATGGCCTACTATTATCAGCACAGCCACGGCGAAAATATCAGCGCAGCGGCGTTTTTTAAGGCAAACTGGCGCAGCGTGTTCATTAACTGGAACCAGCTCGCCGTCGTGGCCATCGTCCTCGGCATTATGCTGTACGCTTCAGGGATTCCCCGTCCGGCCGTGCTGGGAGAGCTCTTTCAGTTCCTTATCCACATCAGCGCCTGGGCAGCCCTGCTGCCTATCGGCTACCTCATTGATTTCAGCCACTTGAAAGTTTATTACAGGCCGACGCTGAACCTCATGCCGATCAAGATGTTTCTTACTCCGGCAGTCTCCTACTTTCTGGCCTTGTTCATGACGTCCGATCCGGTGCTGCTGGGATCCATCATCATCATGATGGCAACGCCCTGCGCCATCAACGCCCTCGTCACGGCCAGGCTGTACAACCTGAACGTCAATCTGATCATGGCGCCTTTCATTACGACGACGATTCTCTACATTTTCATCATGTATCCCTTATTTTACCTTCTCGTCACCTTCGGATACCTTCCTTTCCGCTGACGACAGAAAAGCTTCAGACACTGCGGCCTGAAGCTTTTTTCATCATTTCTGAACTTTTTCGCCGATGCGCTGCATCCTGCCGTATACGGGCAGTTTCCGCAGATGATTCAGCGTGAACAGTGCCGTCACGGCAATGAGGATCCCCGTGCCGGCACCGGCAGCAGACAAGACGGGCAGATACAGCATGATCTTGATATTTTCCACGACGAGAGACGCCGTGATGACCTGCCCCAGGTTGTGGAATATGCCGCCGGCAGCGCTGACGCCGAAGATGCTGAATTTCCCCGTCCGTTTCAGCAGCGCCATGGCGGAAAAGCTGCATGCCGCCCCGGCAGCGCTGTAGACAAAAGCGTTGATGCCGCCGCCGAACGCAGCGGACAAGATGACGCGCAGAAACAAAATCAGGAATACGTCCTTTTTTTTCGGCAGAGCGTATAAAGCGACGACGGTAATGAGATTGGCAAGGCCCAGTTTTGCTCCCGGTGCGATAAACGGCACGGGAAGCATCCCTTCGATGACGTATAGGACGAGGGACTGGGCAATAAACAAGCTGAGAATAAGCAGGCGGAAGGTTTGGTTCATAAGGACACCTCTACCGGGCAGGAATAATATCGGGATCGCCGCCGGCGGAACGAACTTCGATGAGCACTTTGTGGGGCAGGCATACGGTCGTCTCGCCGGGACGGGAAATAAACCCTTCGCCGACGCAGATTTTATCGGGACAGTCGGCGCTGACGATAGCAATTGCCTGTTCTTCTACAACGACCTGATTATAGCCTTGCTCCGTCCGTATCGTAAAAGTTTCCCTGCCGCTGTGCTCCGATAAGGGAATCTCCCGGTACGGTTTTCCGCCGACCTGGACGGCGGCATAGATCTCCCCGGCGCCGTTGTTTCCGAGAAGGAACAGGCCTTCGGGAATAAACGATAAGGCGAGCAGCGCCGCTATGAGAGCTGCGTCCCATTTTTTGATCATAATCTGTCTCCTGAAATCGCCGCCGCGCCGGAAAGCCCGCATCTCTTCCGCACCGGACTCGGCACAGCGGCTGTCTGATTCGTCTGCCCTACAAAGCAGCACGAGCTGCACCTATTATACCAAATTTTGCCGCAACAGGGAAAACAGAAAAAGGAGTCTTTCTAATGAAACAGTATGTATGCCTTACAGGCCTTGTCCTGCTGTCGCTTTTTGCCGGCGGGTGCGCCGAAAAGCCTCAAAAAGAACCGATGCCGGCAGCCGAGCAGGCCGCAATAGCGCCGCCGGTCATTTCAGACGAATCGGAACGGCTCTATGCCGAAGGCGCCGAAGCGTACAGCCGCTACGATTACGACGAGGCCATTGCCGCGTATGACGCCGCTATCGCCGCCGACGGATCCAATTACAAAGCCTTGTCGGGAAAAGGCATTGCCCTGGCCATGCGCGGCAGCGAACGGGAAAACAAAACCGACATAGCCGACGGAATCGCTTCCGTCCGGGCAGCGCTGTCCCTCTATCCGCAGTACGTCCCTGCCTACTACGATCTGGCCATGGCTTATAAAATCGACGGACAGTACGGCGAAGCCATCGCGTATTTCCAAAAAGTCGTCAACGAAGATCCGCAGAATACGTGGAGCTATTACGGCATCGCCGCGATTTACGGCGACAAGGGCGACGCCGGAAACGCGGCGGCATACCTGCGGCGCGCCGCTGCGCTGGACAGGGACAATGTCCTTCAGACAGCGCAAAGGCAGTCCCATTTCGACGCCGTCCGCCATACGCCGGAATTTCAAGCTGTCATGGCCGAGTATGCCGATACGTAAAACTGCAAAAAATCCCCTCCCTGCGGAATGAAGGTGCAGAGAGGGAATTTTTTTGCAGAAATTTATCTGCCGTTTTCCTATAATGTTTTTCCGAAGGCATCCGTATCGATAATGGCCTGCTTAAAGGCTTCTTTCGTAAGGGGCGACGGCACGCAGTTCCACTCCGTAATCCCCGGCGCTTTGTCGACGATGGCGTCGATTTCATCGGCCGTAATATCCAGATCGGCCAAGGTAACGGGATAGCCCGTTTTCTTGTAAAATTCGGCAATGCGGCCGCGCAGTTCGAACTGCTTGTCATAAGTCAGCAGGACGAGGACACCGAAAGAAACGATTTCTCCGTGGAGATGGCCTTCCACGACCTGAGGCAGTACCGTCGATGAATTGTAGAACAAATGAGCCAGCGACGAATTGTAATAATATACGCCGTCCGGGCCGGTCGTGCAGTTCGATACGAGGCCAGTGCTGATAATGATGTCAAGGACGACTTGCTGCAGTGCATACGTAACTTTCTTTTCCTTGAAATCAGCCAGCGCCTGTTCGCCGTACTCAAGAAGCGGCGCCGTGCAGACCTTGCCCAAGGCTCGTCCCAGAAGGACGGTGTGGAAAATTTCCGCTTCCCGGCTTGCCAGTTCGCTTTCGCATTCTTTGCTCATGGCGTCGCCGATGCCGGCCCAGAACAAATCAAAGGGCGAGTCGGCAATAATGTCCATGTTGATGAACGAATGGACCGGCGGCTGCGGCAGGTAATAATACCCGGCAAACGATTTATCTTCTTTGTACATGACGGAAATAGCCGTAGACGGAGCGCAGTTCGACGCAACCGTCGGAAATGCAAAATACGGTTTGTCCGCCTTATGAGCCACGACTTTGCAGGTATCGATGGCGCGGCCGCCGCCGACGCCGAAAATAATATCGGCATCTTGGACAGCTTTTTCCGCCAGCAATGCGTCAACTCGTTCATACGTAGCATCGTCGCCGTACCACAACACGCCGAGGACTTCCAAGTGCGTATCTTTTATGGCTTCCAATATAGGCTTTTCCGCCTTGGACAACGCCGTTTTCCCGCCGATAATCACGACTTTTCGGCCGAACGGCTTCGTGATTTTGCCGATGGCGCCGTAGGCGTCGGTGCCAATCGTAAATGCCGGCAGCACTAAGGTGTAATCAGATGTGTACATACCTATTCCCCCTATCAGGATGACTCTTCTTCCGCAGTTCCGAAAGATAGCTCCTATTATACCACAAGATGTCGATAAAAACAGTCCCGCTTCCTCTATTCTCCCATTTTCCGGACGGTAGGCAGTACGCGGAATCAGAAACGCTGCCAATCCCAATTAACCAACGGCATCTCCGCACCATACTTCTCCATGATTACATACTCGCCGGCATGCATTAGGTGCTCGTTGGTTTCATGAAAAGCAGCTCCCCGCAGCGGCTGTCCGTCGTTGCGGGGAGTTTTCATTAGATAATACTGCGCGGCAGTTTTCGGAACCGCGCCGGCCGTTCTGCCGTTTTCCGGCACAGGCGCCGCCTCGTATTTACATCGTTTCTTCAGCAATTTCGCAGAGGATATGCCCTATCAGGATATGCATTTCCTGAGCCCGCGCCGTCGTCTTCGTCGGCACGGCAAGGATAACGTCGCACAGCTCTTTCATCTTGCCGCCGCCGGCAGCCGTCATGCCGATGACTTTCATGCCCTTCAGCCGTGCTTCCTCAATGGCTTCGACGACGTTTTTGCTGCTGCCCGACGTGGAAAGGGCAACGAGAACGTCTCCTTCCCTCCCCAAAGCCTGCACCTGCCGGCGAAACACCGTATCGTATCCATAATCATTAGCAACGGCCGTGAGAATGGACGTATCTACCGTCAGCGCCACGGCCGGAAAAGCGCGCCGGTCTTTTTGGAAGCGGCCGACGATTTCCGCGGCCAAATGCTGCGAGTCAGCAGCGCTGCCGCCGTTGCCGCAGAAAAATATCGTATGCCCCGTCTCCAACGCATCTCTTACGATAGCGCCGGCCCGGTCAATATCCGGCGCCAGGGCCTTAACGGCCTGAAACACAGCTTCATGCTCATTCATCCGCTCTTCGATGCTATTCATTCCCATTCCTCCTTTACGCCGCCTCCTGCCTGCTGCCGAAACGAACAGTTTCTCCGCAGCCGCAGACTGGCGGCATCTCCGGCCGTCTGCCGTACCGGACATTATATATCTGTAAATGAATGCCGCAAAAACCGCAGTCATATGTATCGGCAGAAATCCGCTGATTCTGCCGTTTTCTGCATAAAAAAAATGGTGCGCCCAAGATGACTCGAACATCCGACACGCAGTTTAGGAAACTGCTGCTCTATCCAACTGAGCTATGAGCGCACGACATTTCTTACTTATCATACCATGAATCAGCAAAAAAATAAAGTGCCGTCAAAACCTATGGCAAAAGTTCCCTGCAGGATGTCCTGCATATTGATAGACCGGCGTCAAAAAACTCATCATGCCGTTCAATACCTCTGCTTGCAGGGGTGTTGACGACATGATGAGCCGGAAAATCGCTTCTTTGCAGCATTCGGATTCGTTCAGACTGCCGTAAAGAACAGTCTGATAAACGGACTTACATGGAAATTTTGCTGGTCTTGGTCCAAATTCCCATTTTTTCCGCCTGCTGGATTAATTCTTCGCGGAAATCAGGATGGGCAATGTTGATGAGCGCTTCGGCCCGTTCCCATGTCGATTTGCCTTTGAGCATGGCCGCGCCGTATTCCGTAACGATGTAATGAACGGCCGACCGGGGCGTCGTAATGACCGTTCCTGCCGGCAGCGTCGGTACGATGAGGGACTGGAGGGAACCGTCCTTCAGGGTCCGCGTCGAATGGAGGCAGATAAAGCTCTTGCCGCCGTTGGAGGCGTACGCGCCCTGCGCAAAATCAAGCTGTCCGCCGGTGCCGCTTATCTGTTGGTAACCTGCCGTTTCCGCATTGACCTGTCCGTAAATATCGAGATTGATGCAGCTGTTGACGGAAATAAATTTATCAATGCTGGCCACGACGCCGATGTTGTTGATATAACTTACCGGCGCATTGAATACGATCTGGTTCCCGTCGATGAAGTCGTAAAGACGCTGCGTGCCGCCGGCAAAAGCGTACATGATTTTTCCTTTGTCCCGGTTCTTCAGACCCGTAATTTTTCCGGCTTCGTACAGATCGACATAGGAATCGACAAGCATTTCCGTGTGGCCGCTCAAGTCCTGTATGTCCGATTCGGCCAGTTTTTTGCCGATGGCCGACGGCAGGCCGCCGATGCCCAGCTGCAGCGTGCTGCCGTTTTCAATCATGGAAACGACAACGTCGGCGATTTTGTTGTCTATTTCCGTTGCCGGTTTATTCGGAATCTGCGCCAGCGGATGATTCGACCCTTCAATAATGTAGTCTACATCGGCTATATTCAGTTCCGTTTCAAAACCGAGAGCCTTCGGCATTTTTTCATTGACTTCAACAATAATTTCCTTTGCCGCTCTGATCAGTCCCCGCAAATCCGACGCTTGGGGGCCGATATTGAAGTTGCCCCATTTATCCATGGGATGGACCTGGATGACCAGTTTGTCGATGCGGTCCCAGTATTTCGGCAGCTCATTGAACAGGATGGGTATAAACCAGCACCGGCCGTCTTTGTTCATCTTGCGGTCAAAGGCGCTCAGATGCGCCGACGCAAAGCGGACCTGTTCATTGGAGTCGCTGTTGGCATACACAGCATATGGTTCTGCTTTGATAATCGTCGTTCCCAAAATTTCTACGCCCCGAAGTTCTTTTGCCCTGTTTCCCAGGGCAATGTCAAAATCATACGGCGCCGAGCAGCCCAGTCCGTAAGACACGCGTTCGCCGTCTTTGACGAGAGCCGCGGCCTGATCGGCCGTAATCAATTTCTGTTGATATATTCCAGCAACTTCCGAAATTTTATACATCTAAAACCGCCTCCATTCCTTATGATAATAGCAAAAATAACTATTATGCATATAGTATACTAATTTTTCGGTATGCGTGCAATCCCCAGCCAGTCGAAATTCAGGAATTCCTTATCTTGAAATATCCGGACATTTCATTCTTTTTCTCATTCTGCTGTTGGGAATGTTCATTTTCAGACGGAATTTGGTAATCGTCCGCCTGGCAATATGTATGCCGAGCTGCGTGAAATACTGAGCCAAGTCCTGATCGGACCAGGGATGCCGCGGCTCTTCTTTTCGGATCAGCCGGGCCATCTCGTTCATGATTTCCTTATCCGATATGACGCCGTCTTCGCCGGAATCACAGCGATAGCCCTGGGCCAGAAAATCCTGGAGCGGATATATCTTCCGCCGGAACAAGGCATATCTGCCGCGGCATACGCGGCTTACCGTCGCCGCGCTCAGCCCTGCGGCAGCGGCGATGTCCTGCTGCAGCAGCGGACGCAGGCTTTTTCCGTACAGGAAATATCCCCGCTGCACCGATACGATATACTGCACCACCGAGAAAATAGACTGACGCCGGTATGCCAGGGCAGTCTGCAGATCGAGAAATTTTCGCCTGGCCTGCCGTATGAAAGCCTTCGTCGCCTCGTCGCCCTTTTCGGCATAGACTTCATATAAATCATCGCGGAAAAACACGTCCGGCAGAGATTCCAGCAGCAGTACAGACAGATTGCCTTGCCCGTCGCAGACGATTTCCACGTCGGCGCGTACATAATCGGCCGTCTTTTCCGCCGCTGCAGCCGGCTGCAGGGACAAGGTCTTCAAAAATGAGCAGATGCGCTGCAGCGCATCTGCGGGCAAATTCATTTCCCGTTCCAGTTTCGTCCACCGCCCATGGAGGAAATCATCATAATGTCCGCAAAGTAGCTCTTCCGTCCCGGGCGGAGCGTCGGTACGGCGCCGCGTCTGGATGAGCAGCGTTTCCTGAATAGACGTCGCGGCAATGCCGGGTGGATCGAAGGACTGGACAAGGCGCAGTCCTTCCTCCATATCGGCTATGGATAAACCATAATCCGTGCCGATTTCTTCCAGCGAAGCGGCAAAAAATCCCCGCTCGTCAAGGGATTGGATAACCAGTCCCGCAGCCAGCATAACCTTCCTGGGCACAGACTGGAGCCGCAGCTCTTTTAAGAGCAGCTCTTCCAGCGACTCGCCGCGGCTGCCGATATTATGAATAGGCTTTTCAGTTTCCCCTCCGGCCGGCCGCACGTCATGGTAGCGAATATCCAGCAGCGGGTTTTCCGTCACCTGTTCATGCAGGAATTCATCCAATTCCCGTCCCCGCAGGGCCATCATCTGTATCGTCAGCCGCTGTATCTGCGATACTTTGATTTTCTGTTCCAGTTTCAGCGAAATAGTTGCCATGACACGCTCCACCTATGCGACATTACGGCTTTTTCCTCCATTTTACCGGACGTATTATTGCCTGCTGAGCCACACTCTGTCCGGTTCATGCCCGTCCGCAGCATCAGTACCAGAGCGCCTATCCTTTTCTTCACGGCGATTCTGTATTTCCCGGTTCGCCCGGCGCGCTTCAGACATCGCCGCGGCAAACACCGGCATATGCCGCTTCCGGAAAAGATCCTGCCATACTGCCGCCGGCGTCCCGAAATTTTTACGGCATGCCGCCGGCACAGTATTTCTTTCATTATATCATACGAAAAGAAAAAGCCTGACAGTTCGCAGACGAACGATCAGGCTTTCTTTTGAAAAAAATAATATGCTCCTGTTTAGGCAGAAACGGGCTTTACCGTCCCGTCACTTCACCAACGCGGCTATGTCGGGAAATGGGCGCAGCGCCCGTTTCAATATTCCGTTCATATACGCAATGAGAAGGCCGTAATTTGTCATCGCCACGCCCTGGAAAGCGGCGTTTTTCATGCGCCAGTTTACTTCCCGTTCATTCAGCATGCAGGCGCCGCAGTGGATGACCATGGCGTAAGGAGATAAGTCGCGGGGAAATTCTCTGCCGCTGGACGTTTCGATAAACAGTTTTTTCCCCGTATGATTCCGAAGCCAGCGGGGAATCTTGACGGTGCCGATGTCGTCGCACTGACGGTGGTGCGTACAGCCTTCGGAAATGAGAACTGTATCGCCGTCGCGCAGCTGTTCTACTGCCGCTATGCCGCCGACGGCTTCGCGCAGAACGCCTTTATGCCGGGCCATGAGAATGGAAAACGACGTCAGCGTCACGTCATCCGGCACAACGGCCGCGACTTGGGAAAAGGCCTGACTGTCCGTCACGACCATAACCGGCTTTTTCCCCAGCGATCGCAGTGTATCTGCCAGTCCGTTTTCTTTAACGATAAGCGCCGTTCCGTCTGCATCCAGCACTTCCCGTATAGTCTGCTGCTGCGGCAAGATAAGCCTCCCTTTCGGCGCCGCCGTGTCAATCGGCACGACGAGGACGACAATGTCTCCGGGCCGTATCAAATCACGGATAATGGGCAGTTCCCTGCTGTCAGGCCGGAGACGGGCCAGCCGTTCCTTCAGTTCCGTAATTCCGGCTTTCGTCACGGCGCTGACATACAATTCATTCGGTCCCGGCGTCCCATGACTTCGGACAATATCCTCTTTATTATAGACGATGAGGTACGGTAAATTCTTTTCTTTAAACAACGCCGTCATTTCCTTATCGCTGCCGCTCATCCCCTCGGCGGCGTCTACAATAAGAACGGCAATATCGGTCTTGTTGAGCACCTGCCGCGTCCGTTCAATGCGGAGCTCGCCGAGAGCTCCTTCATCATCAAAACCCGGCGTATCAATGACCATAACCGGCCCCAGCGGCAAAAGCTCCATCGCTTTATATACAGGATCCGTCGTCGTCCCTTTCGTGTCGGACACGATGGCCAGCCGCTGTCCCGTAACGGCATTGACAACGCTGGATTTACCGGCATTGCGGCGGCCGAAAAATCCGATATGCACCCGTTCGCCTGACGGCGTATCATTCATGGACATGCTGAATACCCCCTTGAATCTTGTTCATAAACCCCTCGAAATCAGCAATTAAATCAGGAATGCTGTCCTGGTACAGTCTTCCGGAAAACGCCGTATGGCCCAGCGGCACAAAATGCGCCGACGGCGGGCATACCGGCTTATAGAGCGGATCGGCAATGATCGCCCCCGTATACCCTGCCAACCGATCCCGCAGCTCTCTTTCTGATGAAATCATCTCGTCCCGGCATGTCAGCACGCCGTCCCACTTCGTCAGCGGGCACCAGACGGAAACGGCATGATTTCCTTCATGCTCCAGCGCCGCAGCCAGCGACGCAGAACCGACGCCTTCGCCGATGATAATAATATCGGCAGGCGCGCACGTCTGCTTCCTGTCGGCGCAGACGACATAGTTTTCTTTTTTTTCATGAGCCGAAACAATGGCGTCAGCAATCCGGCTCCCCATCTCCCGTCCAATCGGCAGGCCTGCGACGTACGGCATGGAAAAGCGGCGCTCCATCACCGTTGCCGCTGCAAGGGCGCTGCCGGAAACGACCAGATTGACGTCGGCCCTGCCGGAATTTCGTATCTCTTCGAGAGAACTTCCCATGGCCCAGGTACTGCATAGAGAAAAACCGTGCCGGAAAAGAAATTTCTTTATCGATTCGATGCTGCCGTTTACGGAAAAGTCCAGCGGCGTTGCGCCGATAATGTTGACGCTGATCGGGCGGGCCGATCTCCCGACGCCGCCGCAGGCTGCAAATACAGGCTGCCACGAACAGATCAGTCTGCCGGAAGGCGGCGGTTCGTTCCGCACCATGCGCCGCGCCAGCATGTCCAGAGCCCAAGATATCCCCTGTTCATAGCCGTTCATGTTGTTCGTCGGCGCCGCCATCGTCATGATTCCCGTTTTTTCTTCAATCAGTTCTGCCAGGCCATTCATGTCGGCTCCGGTCATCAGCGGCACCGGCGTGTTCAGGAGGACGATAAATTCCGGAGAAAAATCGCGGACCGCCGCTGCGACATCATGCACCAATTTATCATCGTTTCCCATGACTGCGTCCATTTCCGTCAATCCCGATATGAAGACAAGACTGTCCATATCGTACCACCGCGGTTCGTCGTGGGTGGCATAAGTGGAATTACATCCCGACGGGTCATGAATGACGATCATGCCGCCCAGTTCGTACAGAGCCGAGCATACGCCGAACGTATCGGCCGAATACGTCGATATGCGGCTCACAACTTCTCTTACAGACATGACGGACACCTCCATCCTTTGATGTTGATAAAGCGGCGCGCATCTTTTTCCGTTTTACACGCCTCTGCCATCCAGTCCAGCAGCATGCGCAGGCCGTAAAAATCGCGGAGGCCGCCGTTTTCCGCCATGTCGACAAAATGGCTTGTCCCCGTAAAATAAGCGGCTTTCTGGCCGACTGCCAGCATGGGTTCCGCCGTGCGGCGGTCTATGCGGCGCATTTTGGCATGACGCTGCGAATATAGTTCCAACTCGGGATAGTTTTCCTGCACCCAAAAAAAGTCGCCGCCGTCTTCCCCGCTTATGCCGTCCGTATACACGCGCTGCACGCAGAAACCGTGCTGCAGCAGGATTTTTGCCAGGCTGAACGGACGGAACACGGCGGCGCTGTCAATAGCAACCGGCCTATGTCCCACGACGGCTCCGGCCGCGGCAAAAGCGGCTTCGCAGGCATCAATTTCCGCGTCATACGATGGTTCCGGGAGTTCCAGCGCGGCGGCGACGGCTCGCAGGTTCCCCGTCATTTCCTCATAGCCGAAACTGTTGGAAATGTATAATCCCGGCTGTCCCAGATGTTGTTCCAAATATTCCAGCGCGCCGCGGGCATATGGTTCCTGTCCGATATTGAGAATACTCTCGGCCAGTTTCCCGTATTCTTCATAGGTCCGGCACGTCGGAAGCTGCCGCAGCGTAAAACCGCAGCGTCGAAGGAGCGCCGAAAGTTCGCATTCCTCCGGAACGGCCAAGTTGCTGCCGATCAGATTGACCGATTTCGGGTCAGGCCGCCTTTTTTCCAGCAGACTGTAAATCTGGCGGCGGGTCCGCATTTCTGCCGGCAGATCTGAATGGCGGCGTATAGGATCCATCCAGCAGAGGACAAACCGCGTCTGTCTGTACGTTTCTTCCAGCCGCCGGCACACATCGTCCATGCCGCAGCCCATGAAATGGTGGATGCAGGCAGGGTACAGGAAGCAAGCCGTCGGCACATGAGGCAGCAGTCCGCGGAGAATTTCTCCTACGCCGTCGACAATGCAGTCTTCCATCGTGCCGTCGTATAAATGATGTTCTTCAACGATAAGAGAAGAAAACCGGTCCATGGCGCCCATTTCGGCAGCCGTCAGCACGACGCCCCGCAGGCAGCCGAGCGCGCATATATATATTTGATGGGCTCCCGGCACGAGCATGTTCGTATGAACGATGTTCCATGTCCCCCGCGCCGGCGGAGTATACTGAAGGCCGTCGTCAAACACATGAGGAAATACGGCGTCCCTGATAGGCATGCACGGGCCTGGCGCATCTTCCCTGCCGCCGATTCGTTTCAGCATCGTATCACTCCTTTGCCGCCGCCAAGACTGCCGCCGCCAGCGTCCGGTACTGGCCGGCCATGACGCTTTCCGGAAAGGCTTCGATGACGGTCTTTCCCAGTGCTTCGGCAGCTGTTACGGAATCGCTCCGGTCCAGCGTCCCGACGATCCTTGTTCCGACGTCGCCGGCTAATTCCCGCACTTTGGCTTCTTCGTCCTTTACGAAGCGGCGGTTCAGAATAAGGCCGCCCAGGCGGGCATATCCCCGTCCTCGGAAGGACTCGACGGCGTCGGCAATATTCGCCGCCGCATGAATCGCCATATTTTCGCCCGACGTAACGATAAATACAGCATCGGCATACCCCTTATGCATCGGCATGGCAAAACCGCCGCAGACGACGTCGCCGAGGACGTCGTAAAAAATGACGTCCGGCTGATAAGCTCCATATGCGCCTTTTTCCTCCAGCATTTCCAGCGCGGCAATGATGCCCCTGCCGGCACAACCCCGTCCCGGCGCAGGGCCGCCAGCTTCAACGCAGATAACGCCGCCGTATCCATCAGCCATCATCTCGCCGAGTGAAAAATTCCTGCCCTTCGTTCGCATGAGCTCAAGGACCGTGGGAAGAGCAGCGCCGCCCCGAAGACTTGCCGTCGAATCGGCCTTTGGATCGCAGCCGATCTGCATGACCGTCACGCCCGTTTCGGCCAGCGCTGCCGCCATATTGGAAACGGTCGTCGATTTTCCGATGCCGCCTTTTCCGTATACTGCAATTTTTATCATCGTCATTCCTCCGTCATATCAGCAAATACGAGGCAGCAGCTCTCCTCCCGGCGGAGGCAGCAGCGTCTCCGCGCCGATTTCCGTGCAAACGACGACGCGGCCCGGCCGTGCCGCCGTTACTTCGCCGATAACTGCGGCCTCTTTCCCGTAAGCAGTCCGGCGCAGCGTTTCTATCAACATCGGGGCATTATCTTTCGGCGCAATGACGACGAGCCGCCCTTCACAAGCCAGATACAGCGGCTCCAGTCCCAGCATGCCGCAGACGCCGCGTACCGGCGGCGCAACGGGAACAGCCTGCCTGTCGATCCGGATGCCGACGCCGCTCTGCGCGGCAATTTCATGAAGTACCGTGCCGACGCCGCCCCGCGTGGCGTCGCGGATGACATGAATATCTTTCGTCTCCGCCAGCATGGCCTGCACCGTTTCCCACAAGGGCGCGCAGTCGCTGGTCACGTCGGCGTCAATGCCGAATCGATGGCGCGCCAGCAAAACCGCGCAGCCGTGACGGCCGATATCCCCGGTGACGATGACGGCGTCGCCGGGCTTTGCACTGGCGCCGGATAAAGATACGCCTTCCGTTGCCAAACCGATTCCCGTCGTCGTAATGAACAGGCGGTCTACCTGTCCTTTTCCGGCAACTTTCGTATCGCCGGCAACAATGCGCACGCCTGCCTCGGCCGCCGTATCCGCCATGGCGGCGGCATACGTTCTGACAGCTTCCAGAGAAAGTCCTTCTTCCAGCACGAAAGCGCACGCCAAGTACAGCGGTTTTGCTCCCATGCAGGCCAAATCATTGACGGTGCCGCAGACGCTGAGTTTGCCGATATTTCCTCCGGGGAACTCCGGCGGCGACACGATGAAGCTGTCCGTCGTAAAAGCCAGCCGTGCGCCGCCGACAGACAGCACTGCCGCATCGTCGGCCGTAAAGTCGGGATTGGAAAAGTGCGCTTTGAATACGGTGTCGATGAACTCCGCCGTCTCTTTTCCCCCGGATCCGTGCGATAACTTTACTACATCATGATTCATTCCCCGTTCCTCCATACTGATAATAAGCCGAACAAGCCCCTTCATGGGACACCATGCATGCTCCTACAGGATGCTCCGGCGTGCAGCCCCTGCCGAATAGAAGACACTCCGTAGGCCGGCAGAGGCCGCGGAGCACATCGCCGCAGCGGCACGCCGGAAAAGCACGCCCTTTCATAACCGGCACGGCGTATTTTTTACGGGCGTCATAGGACGCATACTGACTGCGCAGACGCTGGCCAGACAAGGGAATGATTCCAAGGCCGCGCCATTCCGAATCGCACGGCTCCATGACTTCGTTCATCAGCCGCTTCGCCGCCGGACTTCCTTCTTCTGTCACCACGCGGGGATAACAGTTTTTAAAAAACGGTTTTCCCTGCGGATATTTCGCCAGAATAACGGCAAAAGCCGTTATGAGTTCTTTGGCCGTAAAGCCGGCGACGACGCCGGAAATTCCTTCTTCCGCAAGGATGCTGCACTGTTCCGTCCCCATGACGGCTTCTACATGGCCGGGATATAAAAATACGTCGGCGCTGCCTTTCAGCGCTTCATACGCCTGCGGCATCGTCTTATTCGCCGTCAGCAGGGAAAAGTTGGCCATCCCTTTTTCGGCTGCCGCCTTGACGGCAAGACAGCTTGCCGGCGTCGTCGTTTCAAATCCTACGGACAGGAACACGACGTCTTCTTCCTCGTGCTTTCCGGCATATTCGCAGGCGTCGAGAGGAGAATATACGATTTCGATTTTCCCTCCCCGGCTGCGGACCGACGCCAGACTGTCCTGCGATCCGGGAACGCGCACCAAGTCGCCGAACGTACAAATCGTCGCCCCTTTTTCCGCAGCCAGCCAAACCGCTTCATCGATAAATGAGACGGGCGTCACGCATACGGGGCAGCCGGGTCCGGAAATAAGCGCAATCTGCTCCGGCAGGATCTGCCGAAGCCCCAGGCGGAATATTTCATGCGTATGCGTGCCGCAGACTTCCATAATCCGCACGGGCGGGCCGCTGTATTGACTGATCATATCCAGCGCCGGCATTTTCTGTTTTCCCGTCATGATAAATCCTCCAGTATATCTTCCATTTCCTGTTCATCCGTGGACGTAATTTTGGCGATAGCCGTTCCGGCATGAATCATGACATAATCACCGGGATCCAACTCCTCCATGAGCTGCGCCGATACGGTGCGCCGCGCCCCCGAAGCGTCGACGACGGCCATGCCGTCTTTGATCATTACTACCCGCGCCGGTAATCCTACGCACATCGTTATCCCCCCTTTACTTTAACTGATGCATGGCATACGCCGCCTGCCCCAACGCAATGCCGCCGTCGTTAGGCGGCACGAGGCGATGACGCAGCACCGTCAGTCCCTGCTGTTTCAAGGCGCTGCTGCAAAGCCGCAGAAACAGCGTATTTTGAAAAACGCCGCCGCTCAGCGCAACGGCCCGAATGTTATTTTCCCGGCAGGCGTTGCCGGCCGCAGAAGCCGCCATATCCGCCAATGCGCAATGGAAATCATAGGCTGCTTCACCAGGATCGCCGCCGTGCAAATACTTCGTAATGCAGTCCCTGACGACGGCGCCGGTCGTCATGATATATCGATCTTCATACGGTTCCAAACCGCCTCGGATATCGTTCCGGCCGCCGCGGCGCCGTTCCCATGCTTCAGCGGCAAACTGCAGCGCCATGGCGCCTTGTCCTTCAAACGTCGATTGCCGGCACAGACCGAGAGCGGCGCTGAGGCCGTCGAAAAGGCGTCCGACACTCGTTGATACGACGGTGTTGATTTGCTGATCCATCAGAAAAAACAATGCCTGAAGCTCTCTATCACTGCACAGGCCCAGCCGGCGGATCAGCCGGGCCGTCTCCTCTTTGCGGCGGCCCGTCCCGTCATACAGAAGGCTTGCGGCGATGCGCCATCCCTGCCGGACTGCCGCATCGCCGCCGGGCTGGAAAAACGGCGCAGCCGAAGCATAGCGGCGGAAAGAACGCCAGCCGGCAATGAGAATTTCTCCGCCCCAAACAGTACCGTCCGTACCGTATCCCGTTCCGTCGAAGGCGATGCCGACGGCCGGTTTCTCCCATTCGTTTTCCGCCATGCACGCCAAAATATGGGCGTAATGATGCTGTACCGGTACGACAGGCAGTCCCGCGGCGGCAGCGGCAGCAGCGGAATTATACTGCGGATGCAGGTCGCAGGCCACCGCTTCCGGCTTTGCTTCCAGCAAATCTTCCATGCGCCGGATCGATTCGTCCAGTGCGGCAGCCGTCCTGACGTCGCTTAAATCGCCGATATATGGAGACAAATAGTATAAGTTCCCTTTAGCCAGGCAAAAGGTATTCTTCAGCTCGCCGCCGACAGCCAGCACATGCCGGCCCGTATCCCTTCCGAAAAAGAACGGCAGCGGCGCATATCCCCGCGAACGGCGGATCATATACGGTTCGCCGTCATAAAAACTCATGACGGAATCGTCGGCCCGCAGGCGGATGCTGCGGTTATGCGATAAAATCAGGTCGCACATCCCTGCCGCTTCGTTTCGTGCGTCTTCATCAGTCCTGCATATGGGCGCGCCCGACGCGTTGGCGCTGGTCATGACCAGGCAGTCGGGAACGGTAATCCCGTCGTCATACTCGAACAGCAAGAGCTGAAGGGGCGCATAGGGAAGCATGACGCCGACATGCGGGTTTCCCGGCGCAATAGACGGGCACAGCCGGCCGCCTTCCTTCTTCCGCAGGAGCAGAATCGGTTTCTGCCAGCTGTCCAGCACAGCCTCTTCCCCATCTTCCAGAACACATTCCCGCCGGACGACGTCCATATTTTTCATCATGACGGCCAAAGGCTTTGCCGGCCGCCGCTTCAGCTTCCGCAGTCTGCAAACGGTCTCTTCCTTCGTACCGTCGCAGCAAAAGTGAAACCCGCCGATGCCTTTGACTGCCACGATGCCGCCGGAGGCAATGACGCGCCTGGCCTCGGTAACAGCGGCGCTCCGCCGTTCCGGTCGGCCGAGCACATATACCTCCGGGCCGCAGTCATTGCAGCACACAGGCTGCGCGTCGTACCGTCTCGTCTCGGCATGGCTGTATTCGTACCGGCACGCATCGCATAAGGGGAAAACTCCCATACTCGTCCTCTCCCGATCATACGGCATAGAATCCAGGATCGTCAGCCGAGGGCCGCAGGACGTGCAGTTAATGAACGGATGGAGATACCGCCGGTCGTCCTTATCAAACAATTCCTTTTTGCAGTCGCTGCAGATGGCGATGTCCGGCGATACGAAAATATCGCCGTCTTCCTGCTCGCTTTCAACGATGGAAAACGTTTGATACGGTTCCCTTTCCGCCGCGCGCACATCCATTTTCAAAATAGCCGACCGCACGGGAGCCCGTTTTGTCAATGCGCCGCGGAATTTTTCCAGCGCATCGACGTCCCCTTGAACGGCAATTTCCACGTAGGAACCTTTATTGCATACGGTACCGCACAGGCCGTATTCATCGGCCAGGCGGCTGACAAAGGGACGGAAACCGACGCCCTGGACGATGCCGAAGACGCAGATAAGATCCGTTTTCATGAGCTACTCCCTCCCCGACACGGCAAAGTGCGGAAAGTCAACATAGGTTCCGGTAAAATGCGGCAGCGCTTTTTTTAAGTATGCATCTCCTATAATCACATCAAAATCCTGGTTATCTGCCAGCGCGCAAAGATCGTCTTCCTCTTTCAGCCTGACGTCTCTTTCCCGGCGGTATTCTTCTTTCTGCATGAACCATGATGCTGCCGCAACATAGGAGGCGCCTCTTTCTTCCAGCAGCCGCCGCATTTCCCGGGCGGCAGCCTGCTGGTGAATGACAAGGATTCGTTTCCCCGAAACGGCCTTTGCCGGAGGAGCAACGCGTTCCGCGCCGAAATAACGCATCTCATAGGGCGTGCCGAAAATGTCCTGCAGAAACTGCGCCGCCTTGAGCCCTGCCGGCGATATGACGATGTTCTTCTCCGCCCTGCCGGCGCGGATGAAATCATCAAGCCGGTCGTAGAGCATGACGCGCCGCACCCCTTCGCCATGCAGTACGCGGCGGATTTCTTCTTCGTCTTCCCGGTGCATGAACTCCAGAGGAACGGCGCCGATAACGCCGGCCGTGCCTTCTTCCGCCGTCTCGCCGTTGTCGGCAAACGTCCGGAACAATACATCGTAGGCTTTTTCCTCTCCGGCATCGTACCAGTTCATGCCCGTCGTATCTACGGTAATCACGGGAATGGATAATTTTTTCTCCGCCATGCGCCGCAGCGCCCGGTAATCGGTTCCTATGACCGCCGGGACAGGCGTGCCGATAATCGCCGCGAACGATGCGTCAATTTGCCGTGCCGCATCGCAAAGCTTAGCCACGAGACGGTCGTCGCGCCCGAGAATGGCGTCCATATCCCTCAGTCCCGCGCTGAACACGGCGCTTTTTCCGCCGCTGAACCAGCGCGGTTCGTCAAAGCCGCAGATGTTGCCGGCGCAGCCGCCGGCGTCGCAGATGACGACGATGCCGTTCAATCCGTACAGCACGGCAGCTGCGCCCGACTGGTCCGGCGCAAAAGGGGATATATATTTCCACAATCCCTTCATGCACTGTCACATCCTTCCAGAGCAGACGCTATGCGGCGGAGCAGCTCCTGCAGCCCGTCGTATCCGAACGGCTGCACTTCCTCATCCCACAGGACATGCGCCGCCTCATCGTGATAATACGCCGCGTCCTTGCCGATTGTCACGTCGACGGGACAATCCCGTCCGTCGTAATAGAGCATGAACGGCGACAAATTGGAGTACACCTTCGTCTGCGGGCTCAGCTCCCGGAGCCGGCGGATATAGGCAAAATCGGACGCCGCCGTATTGGCAAAAATTTCTTTTACCGTAAATCCTATCTGCGTCAGCGCCAGTGCCATTTCAAAGGCATTGCCGTTCTGCATTTCTCCGACTGCCGCGGCGGCGCCGCCATGGCGTTTTTTTACGCCGGCAATCAGCTTCGCCGTCTCTTCGTACCAGCATGCGTCGTCAATGGCGCTGCCCAGCGCCTTCGCAAAGGCCTGATACTGGCTGTGTATTTTATCGATCTGGTACAGCCTTGTCAGTTCAATGCTGGGAATAGACAGCCGTTTTTCCATGTCCTGCGCCGCCAGTCTCGCTTCCGGGTGGAGAATAATATTGAAATTAGCCTTCGCCATTTCTTTATACTCGTCAAAAGTCCGGCAGCGTGATATTTCGTTTATCTTGGCGACGCCGAGGCGGCGCAGCACGCCGTACAGCTCGCACGTATCGCGGAGAGGCGCAAAATGGCCGAGCAAATTGACGGTGCGGCGGTAACGCCGCGTTTTTTCCAGCAAAGAATATACGGCACGGCGCACATCTACCATCGGCGGCCTGCGGCCTTCCCTCGTCAAGGCGTACATATAGCACGGCACGACAGGGATTCCCGCCGCGGCTTCCGCTTTGCGGCAGACCCGTTCCATATCCGTTCCCAGCAGCGCATCGACGCAGGTCATGCAGATCATGACTGCCGACGGCCGGCGCGCCGGTATGTCTGCAATTTCCGCGACAGCCTGGGGAATTTTCTTCAAATGCCGCCCCGTTACAATATCCGTTTCGTCCATAAGGTAGTAAAAGAAACGGTCGCTGTACCCGCCCATCTCGCTTAAAATCGTCGTATTGCGGCCGCAGCACGCCGGCCCTACGAGAAGCATGACCGAGCCCGGCACGGCAAGGCCCGCCCGTTTTACGCCGAATCCCTGCGCGCCCGGCGAGTTGAATGCCAGCGCCGCCGGCGAATTATAAATAAGATGAGCCGACGATGCAAGTTCCGGCGGAACCGCGCCGGCGCCGCGTTCAGCCAATTCGTTTATAGTAATAGCATAAGGGACTTGTCTTGTCATACCGCAGCATCCTCGTTGTTCCACAGTCTTTTCGCCAAATCAATAAACAGCCGGCTGACGAAAAGATCCGGGTTGCCTTCTACGACGGTCTTTCCTTCTTCTTCAAACCGGTTGATGTCATCGCTTCGTGGAATATCCCCAATAAGAGCGATACCCCGTTCTTCTGCAAAAGCGCGGACTTTTTCCTCTTCACCGGGCACGTTGCGCCGGTTCAGGATAATCCCTTTCACTTCGGCGTAGCTGCGGTCGGCAAAGTTCTTCACTGCCGTATAGATGTTGTTTGCAGCGTACAGCGCCATTTTTTCCCCCGACGTGACGATGAGCACCTGATCGGCATACCCTTCGCGTATAGGCGCGGCAAAGCCGCCGCAGACGACGTCGCCCAGAACGTCGTAAAGCACGACGTCGGGACAGTGCGTTTCAAAGAGCGCCAACTCTTCCAATACATCAAAGGTAGCGATAATTCCTCTTCCCGCGCAGCCCAGCCCCGGCGTCGGGCCGCCGGTCTCGATGCACAAGACGCCGCCGTAGCCGACGCCGGCAATTTCCTCAACGGATCGAGGATCGTCATCGTGCTCGCGCAGGTAATTCATGACCGGATCCACCGGCCTGCCTCCCAGCAGATTGAACGTCGAATCCGCCTTGGGATCGCAGCCGATTTGAATAACTTTTTTCCCTAAATAGGCGAAAGCGGCGGAAAGATTGCTCGTTATCGTCGACTTTCCGATGCCGCCTTTGCCGTAAATTGCAAGTTTCAGCATGGCGTCTCCTACGGCAGGGGCGGATAAATGGTCTTCGTGCTCACGTCAGGAATCATGCCCAATTTTCCCGACAAGGCGCTGATAACGTCCTGCGGCGCGTCGATGACGACGCTGATGACATGAATATCCCGTTCTTTATACGGCACGCCCATGCGGCCGACAATATATTTACCGTATTCGTGGAGCAATTCATTGAGCCGCGCCGTTATGTCGCGCTTGCCCACAATAATGCCGATAAGAGCCAGTCTCGTTTCCATTTTCTTCCTCCTTGCTGAAAAAAGACTCCGCGCAAAAGCACGGAGTCTTTATCATATCGTTTGCACAACGTGCTTTCGCCTCGCCTGCGCAGGAAGCACCTTTGCAGAAGAGTACGGCGGCCAAGTCTATAAAGTATTCCGTCAGCAGCCTTCCGGATAACTTGTTTTCTTTATTATACCAGATATACAAAAATGATGACAACAGCATACAGCGGAAAAGACGGACAACGTGCCGCCGGCGCATTCCATTGACGGGAAAGCCTATGCCTTGACAGGAATGCCATATCTTTATAGTATAGATGTATACTGCAGTTAGGAGATGATACCGTGATTTGCCCGACATGCGGCACGGAACTTCGCGACGGCGTCCTCATGTGCCCCATTTGCGGCACAAAACAAATCGTACCGCCGCCACCGCCGCCGAAACACACCCAGCTCAATCCGAAAATTTTTTCAAAAACCCGCCTCGTCAGCTTTATCATCGTCATGCTGTTCCTTCTCATCGGTCTTTGGCGGGTAGTATTCCGATAACATCCTGCAGCGCCGCAAAAAAGCGTTGCTTTTTCCCTTTTCCGCCTTCCCTAAAACAAGAACCCTGCCGAAACGGTTGTTTCGGCAGGGTTCTGCAATTTCTGAGATGTTCCTGCTGCGGTATTGCTGACAGTGTTTCCAAGCAGGCCGGTTATTTCAGGATAGCTCCGGAAATGATCATTTGCTGTACCTGGTTCGTCCCTTCGTAAATCTGCGTGATCTTAGCGTCGCGCATGTAGCGTTCCACCGGATATTCCCGCGTAAAGCCGTAGCCGCCGAAGACCTGGACGGCGTCAGTCGTAACCTGCATGGCAATGTCCGACGCGTATTTTTTGGCAATTGCCGCATCCATCGAATAGGATTTTACGTCGGCCTGAGCCATCTTCCATGCCGCTTTATATACAGCCAGGCGGGCCGTTTCAATTTTCAGCTTCATATCGGCCAGCATAAATGCGATAGCCTGTTTCGTTGCAATCGGCTTGCCGAACTGGACGCGTTCTTGTGCGTATTTCACGGCTTCGTTGAACGCGCCTTCCGCAATGCCGAGCGCCTGGGCACCGACGCCGACGCGGCCGCCGTCGAGAGTCATCATGGCAATCTTGAATCCTTCGCCTTCTTTGCCGAGCAAGTTGGCTGCCGGAACTTTAACGTTCTGGAATACAAGTTCACGCTGTACGGAAGCGCGGATGCCCATTTTTACTTCCTGCTTGCCGTACGTGAAGCCTTCCGTGCCTTTTTCAACGATGAACGCGCTCATGCCTTTAGCACCCTTGGATTTATCCGTAGCAGCAAAAACGATGGTTACGTCTGCTTCACCGCCGTTGGTATTGAACACTTTGGAACCGTTGAGAACGTAGTAGTCGCCTTCTTTGACGGCCGTCGTCGAGCCGTTGAGAGCATCCGTGCCGGCATTCGGTTCGGTAAGGCCGAAAGCGCCGAGCTTTACGCCTTCTGCAAGCGGTTTCAAATACTTTTCTTTCTGTTCTGCCGTACCGAATTTCCAGATAGGCCAGGAGCAGAGCATGGTATGTACTTCAAAGCTCAGGGCGATGGAAGGATCGACTTTGGCAATTTCTTCGCAGGCGACAACGAGGCTGAGGAAGTCGGCGCCGACGCCGCCGTTTTCTTCTTCCCAGGGAATGCCGAGCAGACCGAGCGTACCCATTTCATCGAGAATGGAGCGGTCGAAAATTTCCTGTTCATCCCGTTCTTTTACCGTCGGGGCCAAGCGTTTAGCCGCAAAATCTTTCGCAAGGTTAGCAATGTCCATTTGCATTTCGTTAAGTTTGAAATCCATGAGTAAAATTCCTCCTAAAAATATTTCTTAATCCATACTATGATTTATAAAAAAAGCGCCACGTATATGACGCTTTTTTAACCGAACGCAGTAGCCGCAGTCTGCCTGCTTATTTATCGGTGAAGTTGGCTTTCCGTTTTTCAACGAAAGCAGCCATGCCTTCTTTCTGGTCTTCCGTCGCAAAGCAAAGGCCGAATACTTCGGCTTCGTATGCAATGCCGGTAATGACGTCGCAATTGATGCCGCGGTTAACGGCTGCTTTGGAAAGCTGGACGGCAATTTTAGCATTTGCAGCAATCTTCTTCGCCGTTTTCTTTACTTCGTCCATCAGCAGATCCTGAGGAACGACTTTATTGACGAGGCCGATGCGGTACGCTTCCTGCGCATCGATCATCTGAGCCGTAAAGATAAGTTCTTTGCCGTAGCCGCGGCCGACGACGCGGGGCAGGCGCTGCGTGCCGCCGAAGCCCGGCGTAATGCCGAGACCGACTTCCGGCTGGCCGAATTTTGCGTTTTCGGAAGCGTAGCGAAAATCGCAAGCGCAGGCGAGTTCGCAGCCGCCGCCGAGGGCATAGCCGTTAACAGCTGCAATAACCGGCTGCGGCAGGTTTTCAATATGCGTAAACGCTTCCTGCGCGATTTGTCCGAAATGACGTCCTTCAACAGCATTTTTCGTAGACATTTCAACAATGTCCGCACCGGCTACGAAAGATTTGGCGCCGCCGCCGGTAATGATCAACACTTTGACTTCATCATCCGCCGCAATTTTATCAACGCAGTCGGTCAATTCCATGACCGTTTCCGTGTTCAACGCATTGAGCGCTTTCGGCCGGTTAATCGTCAATACGCCGATGCCGTCTTCCTTCATAAATTCAATATTTTGATAAGCCATTGTACACAAACCTCCTTGACACACATAGAGTAATTGAAGTAATCAGGCGTTCCATTCCGTCTGACTTTGTACTTTTAGTATACAAAGTTTTCTGCCTGAAAAAAACAGGCCATTTTTGCAGTTTTTTTCATTTCTTTTCAGTCCATGGCCGTTTTCTCCGGCGCAGGCGGATTCTTTGCATCTTTTCATTCATATTTTATCTGCATCATGATATAATAAGACAATAGTCTTGATGCTGCGGGAATTGCTTGACTTTTGCATTTTCAGTCACTACAGTAAAGGAGGAGTCCCCATGGTTTCAGACGGATACGCGTCGACGTTAAAACGGCTGATCACGTTTACGCAGGCTAAATTTATTTCTCTTGCCAATATTGTCGGCTACGACGTTTCGTACGTTAACAAGTGGAGCAACGGCACCAAACTGCCGTCGTCCCGCTATGTGGAACGCATCAACGAAGAAATGGGGCAGTATTTTGCCGAATTAATCATCAATCAAAAGAAAGAGGAAAAGTTTTACAAAACCTTTCCCATTTCCGGCGACACAAAAGATCTCGGCTTTGAAATCGGCCAATACCTCTGTGCGGCGTACAGAGCTACGCTCCACCAAAATCATACATCGAAAGCAAAGGAAAACCGCCCGACAATACAGGTTATTACAGGACATCATGACACGGCGGCCTTCTTAGCCGATTTGCTGCAAAAGAGCGTGCAGAACCTTGAAGGCGACGGGGAACTGCTCATTCTCGGTGAATTCTGCACCTTAAGCCAGGCCGGCTTCTGGAAATATTTCGACCATATCGAGCTGACAAAAAACAAATTCACGATCCGCGTGGGCCTCGATATGGATAAGCTGGAAAAGAACGCGGAATACGTCCGCCAGTTCTATGCGACGATCAACCGTTTTCTTGACTTTGATTTCGTATTCTACGACGCCCACGCCATGGAAAACGCCAATCTCATCATTCTGCGCGGCGTCTTTGCCGTCCAGTACGCCATGTCCATGCCGCCGCGCTTCAACATGTGCACGTATATTTGCGACGAAGCGACGGTCTGGGATATTTACGAAAAATTCAGTTTTACGGGAATCGATAAAAAGGCTCTCATTTCCATCTCCAGTTCTCTCGGGATGGATGATACGGGATACCGGACGGCCTTTTATGCAACCAACCGCTTTTTCTTCTTCCTGACGAACGGGTTTGAATTTCTCCTGCCGCACGCCGTCTTTGAAAGCATTGTCCAGACCGTATCGCCGGAACAGGCATTCTCCGTTCAGCGCCTCTGCGTAACGTGGGAAGAAATCGTCAATACTTCAAAAATAGAATTCATCATGCCAACGTCGTCGCTCATGCGTTATTTGGAAACAGGCTACATCTTCCTGACAGACGTGGAATATTCCCTGACGGCGCAGGAACGAAAAGAGCATATTCAAACGGTCCTTGAAATGATGCAGAAAAATCCGAATATCATCATCGGCGTTCTCCCGTCCTTCGGCGGCGATGCCACGTATAAAGGGGAAAACGTTTCCTTCTATTCCAACTACAAGACCGGCTTTTTAAAAAAGAACAAAGCCTATATTCACAACCAGGCCAGTCCCTTTTACCTGATTGTCAATGACCGACTCCACTCCATTATTTTGAAATATTTCCAAAGCCTCCGTGAATTTCCGGCGTATCATCAATATACCGTCGAGCAGCTGGCTCAAAAGTATGAACAGTATAAGCCGCTTATTGAACGGACCTTGTCCCTATCAGCAAAAGACTGACGCAGCAGCGGGAGAGGCGCATCCTCAAAAGAGTGATGCGCCTCTCCCGCTGTTTTATGGCATGTTTACGATTCCGGCGCGGCAATCAGCGCATTCCACGCTTCATCGGCCCGCGCGGCGAAGAGTTTCCGGACGGCGGCATTTTCACCGAGGCCGTGAATATACGGCGTAACGGAAAATCCCTCTTTTTCCAGTATAGTCTTGTGCGAATCTTCTTCCGCGCCGGCCATGTCGTTATTGGCATGATCGCCGGCAGCCATCATCATTGGCATTAAGACAACACGGCGCACGCCGCGGGCTTTGAGCTGCGGAATAATCGTATCGAGATGGGGCCATCCTTCAACGGAATAAACGAATACGTTGCCAAATCCGGCGGCGTCAAACCGGTCCTGGACGACGGCATAGTACGCATTGGCCGGATGGGGCGTACCGTGAGCCATGACCAAAACAGCGTCCCGGCTGTCCAAGTCCGGGAACTGCGTCGCAAAGGCCCGGACAAATTCTGCTACGTCGTCGCGCTGACCCGTCTGTCCCATCCAATACAACAGCGGCGTGCCTAAAGTCAGTTTCTTGAACTCATGCTTGCAGGCATCAAACAGCGCCGAATCGTAATCGTATTCAATGCCGGGGATTATGTTGAACGCCGTAATGGCCACGCGGGTATATCCTTCGGCTTTGAGCTGTTCCAGCGCCTGTTCCGGCGTGGGAATGACAAGATTTTCATTGGCTTTGATGCGGTCTATGATGATGTGCGACGTAAATGCAGTCACGACTTTTTCTCCCGGGTGGGCCGCCTGAATCTCGGCAACGGTCCTGTCAATCGTCGCGGCCCGGTTTTCCGCATACGTCGTGCCGAAACTCAGCACCAAGATAGCGTCTTTATCCGGAGCGGCCTTCATGGCTTCATTCTCAAAGACGCGGACGCCGACTTCCGCAGCCTGCTTCAGCGCCGGCGTTGCCGTCGTGACTTCCGGATTCAGGGAATAACCGGCTCCGTGCGCAGTTCCGGCAGCACCGAGAACCGCTGCGGACAGCGACAGCACGATCATGTTTTTCCACTTTTTTCTTTTCACGCCTCATTCCTCCTGAACACAAAAATAAATATAGAGCTGCATATTGTCCTCACGGCGCAAAACACTGCACGACGGCACTAAAAAAGCCGCACGAATCCCGTGCGGCGCAAGTTCAGCGTACGCTGTCAATCTCCATCCCCATCGCTCGCAGGTCTATCGGTGATTATGAGTCAGGCAGTTCTTCTGGCTCGGAGTCTCAGCACAGCTGCGCCTTCCCATGCCGGAGGCACAGTGACATCTTTGCAGCATAGCTCGTCCTTACAGCGGCGGGACCGCGCCGGCATTGCACCGATCTTCTCTATTAAGTCTTTCGACACCTGACCTGCAATATGTGTTTAGCTTTTACTATAGCACGGCATTCATCGTCCTGTCAATGGAAGATTCCGAAGAAACCCGCTTCCCTTCCGCGTCGTTCCTTCTTTCGCCGGCAGCTAACGAAAACAATCATAAAATCCACTTATCCCTGAATAACGGCATTTCCGTCTGTCTCATGGGAATAGTCATGCGAAATTGGCATTCTTTATTTTTTACATATGCTTTTTCTTCATTTTGTCGCATATATTGAAAAACATTTATCTCAATACCCCATATATGGTGTTTAAACGTTATCATTAACAAAAGTTTTTACAGTATAAACAAATAGCTATACTCGTTTTTCAGTATATTGACATATCTTTCCTTGAAATTCCCCTTCTAATGGTATATAGTAAAATTGTTCATAAAGAGTAGTACAGAATTCCGCCTTATTGGTTTTCTCCAACTATTCTAAAATATTTAAAAAAGGAGGTTCTTTTGTATGAACGGTTTGTATTTTGTAATTATTTCTGCATTAGTGTTCGTGCTGGCATACCGTTTCTACGGCGCGTTCATCGCGGCAAAGGTGCTGACTGTCAACCAGTATAAAGTCACACCGGCGTTCCGATTTGAAGACGGCCACGACTATGTTCCGACAAATAAATACGTCGTGTTCGGCCATCATTTCGCCGCTATTGCCGGCGCAGGACCGCTCGTAGGGCCGGTTATCGCCGCACAGTTCGGTTATTTACCGGGCGCGTTATGGATTCTCATCGGCGGGGTGCTCGCCGGAGCAGTCCACGACATGGTTATTCTCTTTGCTTCCATGCGGTATGACGGCAAGTCTATCGCTGAAATTGCAAAGGCTCAGATTGGGGACAGAATCGGCTTGGCTACATCTTTCGCTGTCTTGTTCCTTAACATCCTCGCCATGGCCGGCATGGCCGTCGTTGTCGTCAACGCACTGCACGACAGCCCCTGGGGTACTTTCACGATCGGCATGACGATTCCCATCGCTATTCTCGTCGGCCTGTATCTGCAGTTCCTGCGTCCCGGAAAAATCCAGGAAGCTACGATTATCGGCGTTGTTCTCGTACTGGTCGCCGTCGTTGTCGGTCCTTCCGTACAAGCATCGCCTACATGGGGTCCCATCTTCACGATCAGCGCCCAAGGCGTCAGCATCGCACTTATCCTTTACGGCTTCATCGCCGCAGCCCTTCCTGTATGGCTGCTCCTGGCTCCGCGTGATTACCTCTCCACGTACATGAAGATCGGCACGATCGGCGCGCTGGCCATCGGCATCATTATCGTCGGCCCGACCGTCAACATGCCTGCCGTTACGCAGTTCATTTCCGGCGGCGGCCCTGTTATTACCGGCCCGGTTCTGCCGTACGTTTTCATCACTATTGCCTGCGGCGCTATTTCCGGCTTCCACTGCATGATCTCTACCGGCACAACGCCTAAGATGCTCATGAACGAACGCTCTATCCTCCCTGTAGGTTACGGCGCAATGCTGACGGAATCCTTCGTCGGCATGATGGCTTTAATCGCCGCCTGTGCTCTTCAGCCGGCCGACTACTTTGCCATCAACTCCACAGCCGCTCATTTCCAAGCTCTGGGAATCCAGGTCGTCGACCTTCCCATGCTGAACGAAATGGTCGGTGAAGATGTTGCTCACCGTCCCGGCGGCGCTGTTTCTTTGGCAGTCGGCATGGCTCACATCTTCTCCCAGATTCCTGGTCTCGACCACCTCATGAATTACTGGTATCATTTCTGCATCATGTTTGAAGCTCTCTTCATCATGACCATTATCGACGCCGGTACTCGTGTCGGCCGGTACATGCTTCAGGAACTCATCGGCCGCGTATGGCCGAAATTCGGCGATCCCCATTGGCTGCCCGGCGGAATTATCGCTTCCGCAATGGTATCCGGATGCTGGGGCTACATCGTACTGCAAGGTACGCTGTCCACTATTTGGCCTATTTTCGGTGTATCCAACCAATTGCTCGCCATCATCACGCTGGCAATTTCTTCTGTCGTTATCTGCAGCATGGGCAAAGCCCGCTACGTCTGGGTAACGGCAATCCCGTGGGCATTCTTAATCGTCGTTATCTTCTGGGCAGACTTACTCAATATGTTCCAAATCTATCTGCCCCAAGGCGAATGGCTCATGTTCATCGTCTCGGCTATTATGGCTGCTTTGGTTATTATCATCAGCATCGCTTCCATCAAGAAGTGCATGGAATTGGCTAAGACCGTTCCGGCCAGCTATGACACCACTGCTACGGTAGAAGCGGAAGAAATCAAACACTTGGAAGAACTCGTCGCTCAGCAGACGCCGGAAGGCGCGGCAGCACGGCGCTTCAAAGAACTTACCATTGCCCATCATTAATTGAATCGGCTTTGTAAAAAACGGAAAAGCAGCTTCGGTTGCTTTTCCGTTTTTTTGTTTTTTGCCCGTACGGCACGCAACGGCATGATATAATAAATGCAGGAAAAAAGACGGACGCCGTTATGCGCCGTATACCTTATTCGGGAGATGATTGATATGATGACCCATACTCCGTGCTGTGATTGTCCCCGCCGCTGCAGCGCCGCAAGAAGCCTGTTCTATACGCCGGATCGCCCTATGCTGGGATATTGCCGCACATCGCTGCAGCCTGTCGTCGCCAGGGCGGCCCTGCACTTTGGGGAAGAACCGTGCATCAGCGGCACAAAAGGTTCCGGAACCATCTTTTTTACGGGCTGCAACCTGCGCTGCTGTTTCTGCCAAAATTCCGGCATCAGCATGGGCGGAAGAGGCATTCCCATTACGGTCCGCCGGCTCCGCGAAATCTACGGCGAGCTCATTGCCCAAGGCGCGCACAATATCAACCTCGTCACGGCGACGCCGTATGTACGAGCCGTTATCGAAAGTCTCCCTCATCGCCTGCCTGTGCCGGCCGTCTACAACTGCGGCGGCTACGAACTGCCGGAAACGATCGATGCTTTAAACGGGAAAATTCAGATCTATATGCCTGACTTAAAATACATGGACGCTTCCTTGTCTGAACGGTACAGCGGCGCCGCCGACTATCCGCAGGCTGCAGCGGCTGCTATCCTGCGCATGTACGAACAGGTCGGTCCGTATGAGCTGGACGATGACGGAATCCTTCAAAAAGGCGTCATCATACGCCATCTTATTCTTCCGGGCTGTATGGACAACACAAAAGCCGTCATCGACTGGATCCGCTCCCATTTCAGCGAGGGACAAGTTCTGTTCAGCCTGATGCGCCAATATACGCCCTGCGGCAGTGCTTCGGCATATCCGGAACTCAACCGGCCCCTTACGGACGAAGAATACGAAGAAGCCGAGCAGTATTTGTTTGACAGCGGCATAGAAGACGGCTTCGTACAGGAAAAAGACAGCGCCGGCACCCAGTTTATTCCCGACTTCAACGGGGAAGGCGTACTGAAACCGCTATGCAGTAAATAATCCCTGCGGCAAAAAAACATCGGCATTATAAAATGCCGATGTTTTTTCGTATGCGTCAGCTATGATTCTATATCGAATATTTTCCCCGGATTTAAGATTAAATTGGGATCAAATGCTTTTTTAACGGCTTTCATAAGCGCCAGCGCCGCCGGATCTTCATACCTGGCAAAAAGATCCCTGCGTTTCTGGCCGATACCGTGCTCGCCGGAAATTTTCCCGCCTAATGCATAAACGGCAGCGCAGGCCGCGTTTTCAAAAGCCTCGATTTTTTCCGCTTCTTCCGAAGGCTTGAATCCCCGCCGCAGAATGTCCAAATGAAGGTTGCCGTCGCCGGCATGGCTGACGCCGCGGAACAGGATGCCCTGAGCAGCGCCTATCTGCTTCAGTTGAACGAGAAGTTCAGCCAGGCAGTCGGGGGGAACGACAAAGTCTTCCATGGCTGCGACGGGACATTCGGCAGCCGACGCTTCCGTAAAAGCCCTGCGTGCTTTCCATACTTTCTCGGCGTCGGCGGCAAATATTTCCATCGCTCCCTGTGCCCGGCATATTTCGTCAACGGCAACACACATGTCGTCTATGGCGTCTTCACTGGCCGCATCAAGACGAATGATCATATAGTTCCCAATATCCGAATAGGGCTGTTTTTCCTCCAGATACTGCTCGACGACGCCGATGACGGCATTATCCATGCATTCAAGACACGTCGGCGCAATGCCGGCTTTCTCCAGCGCTGCTACCAGCGACAAAGCCTGCTCGACGGAAGGAAATACGGCCAGTATGTCGACAGTATATTTCGGCAGGGGAACGAGCTTCAGCGTCAGTTCCGTGATGATGCCCAGCGTCCCTTCGGAGCCGATGATGATTTTTTCCAGCGGATAGCCTGCCGTCACCTTTTTCAGCCGTCCGCCGAACCGGGCAACATCTCCCGTCGGCGTAACGACTTCAACAGCATAGATCTGATCCCGCGTCGTTCCGTATTTGACAGCCCTGTTGCCGCCGGCATTCGTTGCCGCATTGCCGCCGATAAAGCAGCTGTCTCCGCTGCAGGGATCGCCGGCATACAAAAGCCCCTTGGATTTGGCCAGCGCCTGCAGTTCCGCCGTAATGACGCCGGGCTCGACGACCATGTACATCTTATCGGCATTAAACTCAATGATGCGGTTCATACGTTCCGTACTCAGTATGATGCCGCCGTATTCATTGGCAACGGCTCCGAATTCCAGGCCGGTCCCGGCGCCGCGGGGAATGACGGGAATTCGTTCCTTGTTGGCCAGCTTTATGACCGCCGCAACCTGTTCCGTCGTTTCCGGCAGGACGACAGCTTCCGGCAAACGGAAATATTCCCGCTCCACGCCTTCGTCCCGTTCATAGGGCATTAATTTATCCCTGTCCGTATACACATATTTTTCGCCGACAATCGCCTTCAGTTCCGTAATCAGCTCCGGCGTCACATGATGATATTTTCTCATGTTTTATCCTCCTGTACGTAAATTCCGTTCCATTATATCATACTTGAAAAGGCCGGGATATACACGGCCTATACCGGACAAGGTATGCCTAATTGCTGTTTTGCTGCGGCAGGCATACCGCCGAAAAAGAATAATAAAAAAACTGCACCTCCCGGGAGATGCAGTTCATCAATCCGTTACAGAAATAAGTTCCGCCAGAACGGAACGAAAAGCGGTTCATAAACAAGCCGCAGGAACGCAAATACGGCAAACCCGATGGAGCCGCCTACGAGAGCTCCGTTTATGCGTATCCACGACAGGTCTTCGCCGACTTTGCTTTCAAGAAACTCATTGAACTTCTTTTTGTCAAACCCTGTCAGCACGTCGCGGACGGCAACGGCAATGAGCGAATGTTCATGCTCCAGAATAACATTGCAGGCCCGGCGTATTTGTTCGTCAAGCCAGTCTTTCGTTTCCGGATGAGCACGGCAGTATTCCAGATAATGCAGAAACTGTTCTTCCAGCAAATCCTTCAGCTCTTCTTTTCCCGCTTCTCCCTGCGTGAAATAATCTTTGGCCGAGCGCTGCGTCGCATTGAGCCATTGTTCAATAGGCAGCGAATCAACAAACTGATCCTGCCAGTTTTGAACGCCGTAAGCCAGCTGCCCGTTCATAGAGTAAAGGAACAATTCAAATTTGCGGCACAGCCATTCTCTTTCTTCGCCTTCGGCATGTTCCCACTGATCCAGCCATGTCAGAATGCCTTTCTTGATGTCTTTGGCAATCTTCTTCGTATCAACGACGCCGATAAATTTGTTGATCGTAATGATGGACATCGTCGAATGCTTTGATTCTTCCATCCATTGGCAGATCATTTTCTCCAGGAGCGCGTCAAAGTCGTCGCTGTTGACCAGTTCGCGGCCCAGCCCTACGGCGTCGTTGAACATATGGCTGTTCGGATCTTCCAGCAGCGATATGATCCGGTCCTGGAAAAATCCGACCAGAGGCTGTTTTTTGAGATACTGCCGGATATGGGCAGCCGCCGATGTCTGCGTACTGCCTTTCTGCGCGTGATTATACGCCCGCTGCGCCAGTTCATAAAGCACGGCCCGGAACTTCTGCCTGCCGCCGGGACTGCGGATCCAGCCGACAAACTTATCCATAAAAGAAATTTGATATAATTTATCCTGCCACATATTGGGCTGAAGCAGTTTTTCCGATATAATCCGCGTAATGCTGTCGATAATCTGGCTGCGGTTGCGGTAAAGAAGTTCCGTATGGTAAGGGAATCCCAAGGGCTTGTCAAAAAGCGCCGTCACGGCAAACCAGTCGGCAATGCTTCCGATGAGCGCAGACTGGATGACGAAAAAGAGCAGTTCTTCCCACAGCGATACATCATGCGTGTACCAATACCAGAAAACAGCCATGAAGCATAAAAAGGACAGTGCCAAAATCGTATTGGCTCTCTGACGGTACGTCATGCTACACGCCTCCTTTCGCGGCATACATGACAAGGTAAATGGCAGCGCCGAGAACGGCCCCTACCAGAGACCCGTTGACGCGGATCATCTGCAAATCGTACCAGACGCTGTTTTCCAGCTGCCGCGCCAGATAATTGCCGTCATATTTCATGATTTCGGCTTCCGCCGTCGTGCCGAACCAGACTTGCAGCCGCTTAAGTTCTTTCGCTGCAACTGCAAGGGCCGCGCGGTTTATCTGCTCGACCTGATCCGGACTTTCGCGCCACCGTTCAAGCTTGCCGATAACATAATTGGCCGCTATGGTGCAGAGGCGTTTCTGCCGCTCCGGATTCTGAATATACCGCTGCCACGCTTCTTTCGTATCCGGACGGGTCACAAGGCTCTGATACATTTTATTTTTGTAGGTGTCAATCCGTTCGCGCCACTCGCCGTTGAACTCGATTTTCTCCGTCTGCTTCCACAAGTAGTTCAGCGCCTGCTTGCGCTGCGGCGAATCGTCCTGCTTGGCTTCCGCCAGCAGAGCCAGCGACTTTTTCTGCAGCATTTCCGCCACGCGGTCGGGACGGAACATATCCATTTTCAGCGCCGCCCGGATCGCCCACTCAAACAGGAAATTGCGCGCAGCATATTGCTGAAGAGAAGCTTCATAAATTTCACCGATGTATTTCTTCATCGCATCGCTCTTGACGAACAATTCCAAATGAAGAATCATAAAATCGAGAAAATCTTTTCCTGATTCGCCGCGCAAACCTATTTTAATCGCCCGGCTCATGATCGGCGCCAAATCAATTTTCTCGACGGCCTGGCCGCCGACGCCGGAAAAAGCTTTGACGACGACTTTCATATCCACCGTATATAAAAATGTATTGAGAATTTGACCGAATACCCGCTCGGCCGACTGAAATCCTTTTTCCGTGCGCAGATAATCAAGCGTTGCCCCAAGGATCGGATGATGCTTGAGCACGTTATACATATTCGGCACCGTCAGAATTTCGCTTTCGATCATATGCCTTGCCATCTCGGCAATTCGTTCTTTGCTGTTGGGAATGACCGCTGTTTTAAAAGAAATGCCCAGCGGCTTTCTGAACAGCGCCGTGACGGCATACCAGTCGGCAAGTCCGCCGATCAGCGCCGCTCCGGCCAGATGCGTCAATAAGCCGCCCCAGAAAAAATCCTGGAACGGATACGCCAGCAGCAGCACTGCCGCCGCCGACGCCAGGATGATATTGGCGATCTGGCAGCGCTTAGGCCGCGCTGTCGTTTGTAAATCAGTCATGCTATTCCTCCTTCACTTATATCCCGCCTGCACGGCCGGAAAATGTGCTAGTCAATTACCGTACTGTCGCCTTTCTGCAGGGGAATCCATAAGGGCACGTTTCCGTACGAAGCCGTAAATTCCGGAGACGGCGTCCACGGCGCGCCGAAATAATGCATGGGGATCAGGCACCTGCGGACCGTCACGCAGTCCAAAAATCCTTTTACGCCCCATTCACGGGCGCCTTCCAGTCTGGCGTCGACCGGAAAGAAGACAATATCCGCAGCTTTTCCGTCGAGCCGCTTCATTTCCCGTTCGAAATTAGCTTTTGCTTCGGCATTGTTTTCATCCGTATCGCCCAGCCAATGCCACCAGTTTAAATCGCCGGCGTGAAAAATCGTCATGCCGTCTGTTTCAACCAGGAACGATCCGCCTTCATCCGTCGAGCCGTATTGCGTGATCGCCGCGCCGTCCATGTGTATTGTATCATATAAATGCATAGTCTGCATTCTTTTTGCGTCTGCATTGTCAAAGGACACGCCGTCATTGAGAATGTACCGCGTCGTCTCGCAGTCAAACTCACCAATCTGACGGCTGAAATGGTCTTCATGCCAATGGGAGACGAAAAACCACAACGGCTTGCCGGCTGCGGCATACGATGCAACCGTTCCGGACGGATCTTTAAAATAGTCGAATACCAGTACGCGGGACGCCGTCTCTACGGCAAATCCGCTGTGCGCTAAAAAAGTAATATGTACTCGGTTCATCTCTGTTCCTCCTCGCCTTCGTACAGGACAGTGCATATCTTTTGCGTGTATTAATTTATTATACCATATAAAATCCTTTGTTCTGGAAGGATTATTAAAAAATCAGCTTCTCTCTTTAAAAACCTCTTATTTTTATGATTGCCTTGCAAACAAGAGTACAAAAACACGCATGGATGCGTTATAATAATATACAATAAAATTTGTTATCCTGACAATAGGAGGATTGTTTTTTATGGCTGAAAAAGCGCATATTTTAATCGTGGAGGACGAAAAGCAAATCGCGCGTTTTATCCAGATGGAACTGGAACACGAGGGATATCAGTGCGGCATCGAGACGAACGGCGCATCGGCTCTCGACCGTATCGGACAGGAGCATTTCGATTTAATCCTGCTGGATGTAATGCTGCCGGATATCGACGGACTGACGATTTGCCGCCGCACCCGCGAAGTATCGAATGTGCCCATCATGATGCTGTCCGCCAAAGATGATGTTGAAACGAAAGTCGCCAGCTTAGATATAGGCGCGAACGATTATTTGACGAAGCCCTTCAACAGCAAAGAGCTTTTTGCCCGCATCCGCGTTCTTCTGCGCGAACGCGACCAGAAACCGGCCGACGAAAACATGCTTCAGCTTCAGGATATGGTGCTCTATCCGGACCGGCATGAAGTGCTGATCGGTTCGCTGGAAATCATACTGACGAAAAAGGAATTTGAACTTCTGTCCTATTTGATCCGCAACAAAAACATCGTTCTCACGCGGGACCGCATCGTGGAAGAAGTCTGGGGATACGATTATATCGGCGATACGAACATCGTCGACGTCTATATCCGATATATCCGCAGCAAAATCGGCAAGGAGAAAGGCCGCGAATACATTCAGACCATTCGCGGAGTAGGTTATGTGGCAAAAGGTTAGGCAGTACATTCTGCAGCATCCCTCGTTTGCGCCGCTGCCTTTGTTTGCCAAGATGGTCCTCCTTTATTCATCCATCGTCTTTTTCATCCTCATCGTCGTTTCCGTCATTACGGTAACGAGTATTCACTATATCATAAACAGCTCCATAAAAAACGATCTGGAAGCAAGCGCGCAGCGGACAACAGCCTATCTCAATGCCTGCGGCACTGTCGATTCCTCCGTCTTCATCCGCTCCGATCTGCCGCGGTTTATTACGCTTCAGATATATAACGGCGCGGGAAAACTTGTTCTCGACAATTGTCCCACCTATGCCATCAAAAAAATGAGCGACCGCTATATCGACGCCGCAGTCCGCGAGGCTTCGCCGTCGCGGCTTCCTGCCTCCGTGCAGGGAAACGAAGCGTCGGAATTTTCATATTACCGAAAATGGGAAAGCCGCGACGGAAAAACGTACTATCTCCGGTTTTCCCGGCAGCCCGATAAGGAAAACGACTTCATCACCTTATTGTCCAAACAGCTTCTGGCTTCCATTCTCATTTGCCTCGTCCTGACGATTTTCACGGGCATGTATTTGATGAAAAAATCGCTGGCGCCGCTGCGCATCATCAGCGATACGGTAAAAAAAATAGAAGTAACGCAGCTGGATAACCGCATCACGCTGACCAACAAAAAAAAGAACGAGTTCAGCGATCTGGCGCTGACGATTAACCAGGCCCTGGACCGTATTGAGTACGGATATAAACAGCAGCAGCAATTCATCAACGACGCGTCCCACGAACTGCGCACTCCCATTACGGTTATTGCCGGCTATGCCGACCTCCTCGACCGCTGGGGAAAACATGACCCGGAAGTGCTGCAGGAAAGCATTACGGCTATCAAATCAGAAACAGAATACATGCGCCAGCTCATTGAACGACTCCTATTTTTCGCCCGCACAAACAGCGGCACGCTGAAGAAGCACTTCATGGACATCGATGCGGCCCAGCTTATGAACGAAATCTACGCGGAAATCACGCTGATCGACAAGAATCACGATATCGTGCTGACGCAGAACGATTCCGCCGTCATCACCGCCGAGCCGGGCAGCGTCAAGCAGATGCTCCGCATCTTTGCGGACAACGCCGTTAAATACACGCCGGCAGGCGGCCTCATTACCTTATCCTGCCGTTCCGACGGGGAAACGGTGCGTTATCAAATCATCGATACGGGCATCGGCATACCGGAAGACGACCTTCCCCGCGTCTTTGAACGCTTTTACCGCGTCGAACAATCCCGAGCCAAGGAAACGGGCGGTTCGGGGCTTGGTTTGTCCATCGCCCAGTACATCGCCAAGGGAAATAACGCAGCCATCACGCTGGAAAGCAAATTGCATGAAGGTACGTCGATTACGATTGCATTTCCCATCAAAAAGCAGACTTCCGAGCATGATGATGAACCTGCCGTTCCCGGCAAAGAATAGCCGCCCCTCCATCGGCAAAGAAAACGAGTAAATAAAAACGGCTCTGCAAAAGCATACGTCTTTTGCAGAGCCGTTTTTCCGTATATAGGGCAGTTCTCCGGCCGAACTGTATTTTTATAACAATTTTGCCGCTACGTCGTTCGTAATATCCTGGGCTTCGCCGTCTACTACAGATCCTTTTAAGACGACATAATCCAAATTTTTTTCCTGTTTGACTTCCTTCGTCTTTTCAAGAATATCCTTTTCCAAAGGCATAAACAGTTCAATTCGCTGCTTATTCAGCTGTGCGTTGAATTTCTGAGCCAATTCCTGCTGAGCTGTCTGATCTTTCGTCTTTTTTACTTCGTTCTGAAAATCTTTCTGCGCCTTTTCCACATCGCCGCGCCATTTTGCCATGGCATTCTCATACCTGGGATGCCGCTGAATCAGCGCCGGCATATCGATCGTTCCCAGCCCGGCGGCCAAAGAGGAGCCGGCAGCGCCGGCAGTCATCATCGCAGCCAGCACAGCCGCCGCAAATCGTGTCTTCATGTTTTATTCCTCCTCAAAATGCTTTCATTCCCATACGCCCGTCAGAGAATGGCATTCGTTCCGAACCGATTCTTCACAGGAACGCATGGCCAAAATTGTTTTTTCAAACAAATCGGTTAATTCCCAGCCCAGCATTTCCGCTCCCCGGCGGATAATGTCCCGGGAACAGCCGGCGGCAAAACTTTTGTCTTTAAATTTCTTTTTCAGGCTCTTAACTTCCATATCCTGAGTGCTCTTAGAGGGACGCATCTTGGCTGCCGCCCAAATCAAACCCGTCAATTCATCGCTGGCAAATAAGACTTTTTCCATTTCCTTTTCCGGCACGGCATCGGAACAAATACCGTAGCCGTGGCTGACAACGGAATGGATAAATTCATCGCCGGCGCCGATTTCCTTTAACAGTTCCGGCGCCATTTGGCAATGCTGGTCAGGGTATTTTTCAAAATCTATGTCGTGAAGCAGCCCTACAAGCCCCCAGTATTCCGATTCTCCGCCGTAGCCGAGTTCATTGGCATACCACCGCATGACGCCTTCCACCGTCAGGGCATGCATGATATGAAACGGTTCGCTGTTATATTTACGCAGCAGCTGCAGTGCTTCTTGTCTGTCCATATAAAACCCTCCTGTATATGTAAGTTAGTGATATTATACCATGTGAAAAAAGCAATACAAGCTTATTTTATATACCGCTGCAGGCGATTCATGCGGAATTCTTCGACAACAGCCATGAAATCGCGGCGGTGGACAGGATTATCGGCAAAGCCGAACAAATGGGACGGGCAGCGGCAATCGGTACAGCCGAACCCGGCGATATTCCAGGAAGAAATAGTTCCTACGGCGCCGGCCAGTTCATGTTCCAAATCATCCGCCGTCCGTACCGGCACGACGGCCGTGACATCGGCATAGGCCCGAAAGTAATCTATATGCCAGTGCATCTGTTTGCGCCGGCGCTGATGGCGCGCCAGCCGAGCTTTCAGATTCCGCTTTGCGGAGCCGACATACACGTAATACCCTGCAGGAAAATGAACCATCCCTTTCGCGCCGATAACAACATCTGCGTCTTCTTTCAGGCGCAGAACGAGCAGATAGTCTCCGCCGTCGTGATTTTCCCGCTCCAGCACGCCGGCCGGATAGGTAAGGACGCGGACGAACTCCGGTCGGGAAAAGGTCCGGTCCCACCGCAGCGATACAGCTTTCCAGTCAAGTTTCGGCGCGCACCGGAAAAATGCATCGGCAAAAGCCGGGTCTGTATGGTAATCGGGCAGAAACCATTGGGCCCGTTCCCAATGGACAAGAAACAAGACGCCGGTTCGATACCCTTTATCGCTCAAGGCGGCCAGCTCCAAAATATGCTTTCGTCCCCGATCCGTAACAGCATCGGGAAACATGGCTCCCGTTTCTCCGAACAACGTGCAGGACTTTACTTCCACATAAAAAATTTCTTCTCCCCGCTGAAGCTGCAGATCAAAACGACTGGCGCCGACAGTCACTTCCCGGCGGCACAGCTCCCAGTCCTCCCAGCCGGGAACGCGCTTTTCCCGAATAAGAGCCGCCGCAGCGTCATTATTATACTGCGTATCCAGCAGTATGGGCACGCCGTCGCGTTCAATGCCGACAACATCATACGCCGTTTTTCGGCCGCTGCCGCCGGCACTGCGCACGTACAGGACAGCGCCCGGAAAGAGCAGTTCCCACATGCGTCCCGGATTAGGCATGTGGCATACTTCAATGCGGCCGTTAATTTCCGCCCTGGCAATAAACCGGTTGGGCCTGTCGACAAACAATCCCGTGCACAATCTCTTCTTTGCTTCCATGTTGCCTATCCTCCCTGCATATACTCAGTATAGCATAAAAAAATCCGTCAGGCTTCCCAAGGGAAGGTGACGGATATAAGGGGTTATCGTTATGCACCGTATATGCTGATCACTTTACTGGATTTCAATGGTTTTAGCCGCTTCTATTTCCTTCGGCGTTTCTTTCGGCAGCGTAATCGTCAATACGCCGTCTTTAAAAGACGCCTGGATGTCGTTTTTCTGAATATTGCCGACATGAAACTGACGGCAGAACGAACGGCTTACCCGTTCTTTGCGGATATAATTTTTCTGTTCATCCTGTTCTTCTTTATTGGCTTCATGGCGCGCAGACAACGTAAGAACATCGTTGTCGTACGACAAAGAAATATCTTCTTTCGCCACACCCGGCAGATCTGTCTTCAATACATACGCGCTGCCCGTATCTTCAATATCAACTCTAGGTACGCTGTACGATGCGTCAAAGGGCTTCATCATGTCGCCGAAAACCCGGTCCATAAAGTGATCAGGGAAAAATAAATCGTTGTTTGCAATAAGCGGGAACAAGTTTTTCATCATACATACCTTCTTTCATTCACTTCTAGCGGCTCCAGCCGCCGTTTTTATCATCTTTACTGAATTTCAATGGTTTTTGCCGCTTCTATTTTCTTCGGCGCTTCCTTCGGCAGGGTAATCGTCAGGACGCCGTCCTTGAAGGCTGCCTGAATCCCTTCCTTATAAACATTGCCTACATGAAACTGACGGCAGAACGAACGGCTTACCCGTTCTTTGCGGATATAATTTTTTTGTTCATCCTTTTCTTCTTTATTGTCTTCATGGCGCGCAGACAGTGTAAGAATATCGTTGTCGTACGACAAGGAAATATCTTCTTTTGCTATGCCCGGCAAGTCCGTCGTTACAATATATGCGTCGCCTCTGTCTTCAACATCAACGCGCGGCACCTGATATTGGGAATCAAACGGTTTCATTACATTGCCGAAAAAACGGTCGATCATATGATCGGGAAAAAACAAATCATTTGTTGTCATCATGGGGAATAAACTTTTCATCGTACCTTCCACCTTTCCATATGTCCGTATTGTCCTTTTGACTTTTGAACGTATAAAATATCGGCCGTCAATACATCCACTGTATGCAGCCATCTGCCTGACGAAACCGTCACCTCCATGCCGCCTTCATTGCGCTGCTATTTTATGAAACGGGAGTACTTCTTGCGGAAGTTCTTTATCCTCGTCTTGCAGCATCTGTCCTTTTGACTTTTATCGTCAAACCCCTGTAATCTCTTTCCGATTACAGTTATACTATACTGCATATTAGCACTCTTGTCAAGAGAGTGCTAATAGTTTTTTTCAACTTTTCTGTCTTCTCCATTTTTATGACTTTACGGCCCGCCGAAACGGCAGTAATCTCCCTGTACTGCGGCAATCCTTATTTCTTCCTTCGTTTCTTGTACAATACGGCAAAGACGGCGACAGTCAGAAGCCCCGCCACATCCAGACTCGTCACGATGCCCGTATACGGCACGACGATCCAAACGGCGGCCGAAACGGCTCCGATCAGAATCCGCGGGAAGCACGTATAGAGCCCCTGCATCCACGAAGCCATCAACAGGACATTGAACGCAACATTTCCGGCGTACTGCACGCCGCGCAGCACTGCAATGAGCCATCCGGACTGCGCATATCCGAAGGCTTCGGCGGCAATTGTGCCGATAACGAGTACACCTGCCGCTGTCCCGGCGGCAACTTGTTTGAGAAACCGCTGCCATGATATATTGCGGCGCACGTCAAGCAAGGTATGTTTGTACGTACTGCCTGCCAGTATTCCTATAATAATGAGCCACCTTGCCATATCAACGACATCTGCCAGTGTAATCGTAATCATGCGGTCCTCCTGTAATTTTTCGTCTATGCGGTATTCATGTTTTCCCTGACGGCAGATTGCCGGCAGAACTTTCGGCTGAAATTAGTTCTCATACATTATAGCTGCTGAAGCCGGTTGCTGCAAGACGCAAAAAACGCCGTGCCTTTCGGCACGGCGTTCCGCATGTCATTACTTCTGTATCGTATCGGAATTCTGATTATACGCTTTGGCTACGCATTTCCACTGCCCGTCTATTTTCAGCAGAAGCAGCACATCCGTAAAATCGATGCGGCCTCCCCATCCTTCTTCCAGGACGCGGACAACAGCCAGCGTTTCTTCGGCAAGCAGCACGTCTACCCGCGCTTTGAACGAATCTCCGCCTGCCACCGTATCGACGTTATGGTAAAACTGTTCAATCGACCCATGTTCTAATTTCCCGTCCAAAAAGCCAAATAACACGGCATCGTCGGTAAATAATTCTTTCGCATACGCACTGTTTCCTTCCGCAACGCTCCGGACAAAATTCATGGCCGCTTTTTCAATCGCTTCATATTCAGCAATAGGTGCTCTCATTTCAGTCCCTCCTGCAAACAATTAGGATCATTAATTTACTTTTGCCGGTACCGATAGTATAATCATAAGCAAGAACACAAAAAAAGACAAGTACGCACATACAGGTGCGGTACTAACCTAAAGGAGAGTGTGCATATGGGCATACGGTGCATTGCCGACGAAAGTCTGGAAACAACCGGATTCAGTTACACCTTGTCCCTCATTAACGGGAAGTATAAAATGACGATTCTATACACCCTCATGGAATTCGGCGTCGTCCGCTTCAATGAAATGAAAAAATATATCGGCGTCATTTCATACAAAACGTTGAGTGCTACGTTAAAAGAACTGGAAGCGGACCACCTCGTCCACCGCGAAGAATATCCCCAAATACCGCCGAAAGTCGAATACAGCCTGACCGAACGCGGAAAATCCCTTATTCCCATTTTGGACAGCATGTGCGAATGGGGCGACACCCACCGCTTATAAGCAGTTACTGTCCCGATGATGCCGCAGCGGCAATGTGGTCCTTATGATATGCGGCGCCGCAATACGGGAAGTCGGCGTTTCAAAAAGTCCATGTTTCTGTAAAACACATCAAGGCCTCCTCTGGGATCATATCCTTCCAGAACTAGGGGCGCCTTCTGCCTGCAGAGCACCGGCAGCAGCGCATCAAAATCGAAATCGCCGTCATACAGCGGCGTATGGTACTGATTGCCTGACCGGTTGCTGATATGCAGTTTGGACAGCGCCGGCGCCTCTTCCAGAAACAGCAGCGCCTCTTCAGCGCTGCTGCAGTGAGCAATATCAATTGTATAGGAGAAAAAGGAAAACAGATCGCCGGTCACCTCCTTCATGACTCTCCAATCAGTCACAAATTCTTTCCGCGTTTTTTCCATCAGTTCCAGCGAAACAGGCATGCCCATGCGGTACGATGCATCGGCAATTTCCTGAAACGATTTTCTCATGAGCGCGGTGCTTTCTCCGCGCAGAAAAGGCATCGTCATATGGCCCGGATGTACCGTCACTTCCGCCGCGCCGATCCGTTCAGCCAATTCCATGGACGCTATGACTTCACGGACCGACGTGCGGCGTACCGCTTCGTTGACGGAAGATAAGTTCAAATCCCAGCTGCAGCTGTGAACGACAGTCGTCATCGCATATTTCTTCGCCAGCCGGCAGTATTCTCTTTCATCATACCCTCGGCAGTAAACATGCTGCGCCCATAATTCGACGCCGCCCAGGCCATTCTCATAAATGCAGCGGAACATGTCGCCGAGATCCAGATTCCATAACAACGTAGACGATATGAATATCTGCTTCATTTCAAGTCCTCCTTTTTCCGTATACTCCTCGAAGTATATGATACAGGCGCACTGTAAAATTTCAGCGTATTCCATGTAAAAAGACGTGAGGAAAAGAGCGTATTGCCCCTTTTCCTCACGTCTTTTATCATTTATCTCAGCCCAGCCATTCTCCGGTAAACGAAACGGCAGCCGGTCCCGTCATATATACGTTGCCGTCGGCTTCGTTGTATTCGACATGGAGAGTGCCCAGATAAAGCTGTACGTCGACGCTTCGTCCCGTAAACCCATTGAGATACGATCCCACGGCGCAGGCGCATGAACCGGTTCCGCAAGCCAGCGTCGCCCCGGCGCCTCGCTCCCATGTACGTACCTTTATCGTATGATTGTCAATAACCTGCACGAAATTCATGTTTGTCCTGCGCGGAAACGCTTTGTAGGTCTCAAATTTCGGTCCCAATTCACAGAGTTTTACGGCGTCGACGTCGCGGACGTACGTCATCGTATGGGGAACACCCATGAGCAGGCTCGTAATTTTATATGTTTTCCCGTCGATTTCAATAGGCTCGTCAATAACAGGACCGGCAGGCCCTTCCATGGGAATCTGGGCCCGTTCCGTAAAAGGCCTGCCCATGTTGATGGTGACGAGGCTTACTTTTCCGTCGGCGCCGACCGTTACTTTCGGCTTCATAATGCCGGCCATCGTTTCTACAGCAAATTCATCTTTTTCGATAATGCCGTTATCATAAACGTATTTAGCAAAACAACGAATACCGTTGCCGCACATTTCCGCTTCGCTTCCGTCCGCATTGATAATGCGCATGCGGACGTCGGCGTTATCGCTCGGCACGATGACGATAATCCCGTCGGCGCCGATGCCTGTATGACGGTCGCAAACGGCGGCAGCCAGCTCGGAAAAAGCCTTTCCGGCTCCGTTCTTATCTTCAAAAAACACAAAATCATTTCCCAATCCGTGCATTTTTACAAATTTCATGAAACTTTCCTCCTCGATCCATGAATCCTCTATGCCTCCTCGCCGTTCCTATTCGTACGGCAGGCCATAAAACAATAATGAGTTTTTCCATCTGCTCCGGCATAAAAGCTGTCGTTACAAACCCGTCAGCCCCCTGTCTTCCTGCACTATAAACTCAGTATGATACTTCCGATGAAGCACAACGATACCGTCAAAATCACGCGTCGTCGCCTGGACAACGCGCATGATTTCATCTCCTTTGTCCTTCATATTTTGTATTATACAATAACGGAAAACTGCAAATATAGTAAAATTATGCTATAATTATTGCAAATTCTGCTGCAGCGAAAGGATCTCTACAAAGATGTACAAAAAGGCAGGCTATTTAACGGAACCGATCAAACTATTTTACGTTGCCGACAAGAGGCTTCGCACCTATCCCTTCCATTACCATGACTTCGATAAAATTATGCTCTTTTTTCAAGGCGGCGTAACATATGACATGGAAGGCACGTCCTACGTACTGCAGCCTTACGATATCGTCATCGTCCCGGCAGGGCATCTGCACCGTCCCGTCGTCAGCGGAAAGCAAGTGTATGAACGCCTCATTGCCTATATTTCCAAGGAATACGTTGCCTCCTACAGCCGGCGCGGCTGCGATCTGTCGCCCATATTCCGCACAGCATCGCCTATTTTACGACAGCCCCAGGAAGGAGGAAATATATACGGAGCTTCGTGCCGCCTTCGCCAGGCTTGCTCCGACCCCGCCTATGCCGGCTGCGCCGCATTGCAGGAAGCTCTGTTTTCAGAGCTGCTCATCTACATTTCACGCGCCGTCAGGGAGCATCACATGGGCTACGGCGGGATCAGCCGGCAGAACGGCAAGGTACTGCAGCTGCTGTCCTATATCAACGGCAGCCTAACGGAAGATTTGTCTATCCCCAAGCTGGCCGCCATGCTCTGTCTCAGCCCGGATTACCTCATGCACTTATTCAAAAACGAAACGGGCTGGTCGCTGGGAAAATACATCACCGTAAAGCGGCTCCTTCTGGCGCGGGATCTTGCCCGGCAGGGCCGCCCCTTGACAGAAGCCTGTTACGACAGCGGCTTTAAGCAATATTCTTCTTTTTACAGAGCTTGGAAAAAATACTTCGGCACGACGCCGAAACAAGGCGGCGCTTTATGGCCGGACAGTGCGCCCATGGAATAGCCTGCCGCAGCAGCGGAAAACGTGCAGAAGATCCGTACACTGCCTTTCTTTGCAGAAAAAAACCGGAGCGAGACGCTTCCGGCTTCATCCGCACATATTCAAAATAAGCGGGATACTGTTTTTTCAGCAATTCTGCATCAATAGCTTCCTTGTTGATATGATCCTCTAAAATAGCTGCGCCGCGCCGCACGTCATGACGCAGAATCGTTTCAATCAACGCCTGATGCTGCTGGAATAAACGCCGCATCTGCTCTTTTTCCGCCGCAAGGTTCAGCACGCAGACTCTCATGTAATCGAGATCGGCATTTTCAATAATTTTCCAAATATGCATCTTGCCGCATCCTTGATAAAAAGGGCATACATCTGATTATCACTGCGAAAAAATCCATGAATATCTTTTCTTGAAAGCTCATTTCCTGTTGTCTTAAACACAGCTGCACTTCTTCCATCCATTCTCCGGGGAAATCCCGGCACGCCAGCTCAATAATCACTTCTCCGCCGTCAGCCGCAGAAAGCGGAATTCCGCCAATTCATTTATATTGATTTTTGACACAAACGTCCCCCGCTGAGGCAGTACGTCAAGCAGTCCCTTTTGTGACAGCCGGATAAACGCTTCCCGCACCGGCGTACGGCTGACCGCCCAGAGTATCGATACTCCTTGTTCCGACATGGCCGGCGCCGGCTGCAGATTCATGATATTTTCATACAATATGCGGCACGCATATTCCCGAACAGTCTCCCGCACGTCTTTTTTTGCTAACTGTAACTGCTCCATTTGTTCTTCTTGTACGTTACATAAAAATCAACAAATAAACCTTAATTTTTATTTAATCATGTTATTAAATATGCCATGTAACCTTCAAAAAACGGCAGTCCTGAACGGCTCCTGCCAGAAGATGGCCCGTACCATCTCCCTGCTCAGGCGGAAAAAACAGAGTAAAAGTACTCGCCCGCCGTTATTGACTTCACCATAGTTTCGTATTAGACTGGTATATTATAATAAACATCGTGACATTCTTACACGGCATCACCACGGGAGGGCTTCGTAATGGACGAATTAAAAAAGCGTATCGTAAAGGACGGCATCATTATCGACAACCGTATTTTGAAAATTGATAATTTCCTGAATCAGCAGATTGACACGGTGCTTATCAGTCACGTCGGCCGGGAATTTGCCCGCCGGTTTGCAGGCTGTCCCATAGACCGCATTGTTACGATTGAATCATCCGGTATTGCCGTCGCCTACGCCGTATCGCTCGCCATGGAAAACCTCCCCGTCGTATTCGCCCGCAAGAAAAAATCCCGGCTTACCTGCGGCGAGCAGTACACGGCGTCTATTTATTCTTATACGAAGGAAGAATCGTATACGGCGTCGCTCAGCAAAGCCTACCTCCATGCCGGGGAAAACATTCTCATCATCGATGATTTTTTGGCCAGCGGCGCCGCCGCCGCCGGTTTGGCGGAAATCGCCGCCCAAGCCGGATGCGCAGTCGCCGGCGTCGGCATCGTTGTCGAAAAAACATTTCAGGGCGGCAGGGAAAGCCTGGAACGCCGGGGACTGCGCGTCGAGTCGCTGGCCCGTATTGCCCGCTTTGAAAATAACATGCCTGTATTTGCCGAATAAATTATTTTTACGGAAATATCTCGTCCCGTTACAGGAGGTTTGTCATGCGCGCCCAATTTTTTGACGGTTTTGACTTCGATAAATTTAAGCTCAGCATCGTTGCCGTTGAACATATGACGGAATTTTTCAACATCGAAGAATTCGGCCTTCACCCTATCATGTACAACGAAGCATGTCTTCGCGGCTATACGGCCATTTTCGGCTTCAACGACGACAAAATGCTCACGCTTCACAAACTTCTTACAAACAACAACGGCATGGAACCGCCGGCTATCGACGGCATTCTTCCCGAGCCGTTTCATTCGCCGGCAGGCGATTTGAAATACGAGTTAAACCATGTCATGACGTATTCCGGATCTATTCTTATTGCCAACGGCTTTATCAACAAGTACTTCGTTCCCTTCGGCTTTCAGCTTCCCCATGCATTCCGCAAAGTTTACGAGCTGACGTTCCGCGAAGGCCTGTTCGTCCGCGTCCAGGACCGTTCGGAAGCGGCAAGAATGCTTCGCATCGAATATGAGGAACCGGTAACGTCAACAAAAAAAATGCAGATGCGCGTAGGGTCCCTCATGCGCAAATCCGAAGAGTACGGCTTTGACGACGAAACGATTGCCCAATATATGGATTTGAGCTACGATACAAAATACCTCTTTTAACACCCTGATGAACCGGCAATCGGGATCGCCCCTTAGGAGGCTTTCATCTTGCAGAACCGCTTGTGGACAAAAGATTTTACGCTTGACGTATGCATCAATTTTCTTCTTTACGTCGTCATGTATCAGCTTATGCTGTGGTCAACGCAGTTTGCCATACATGAATGGCAGGCGTCAGTCAGCGAAGCCGGCTTAGCTTCAGGCATATTCATTATCGGCGCCCTGTCATCCCGTCTTGTTACAGGCCATGTCATTGATGCCTTGGGCCGTAAAAAATCCCTGCTGGCAGGGACTGTACTGTATGCGGCAGTGATGCTGCTGTACTTTCCCGTTTCGTCCCTGGCCGCATTTTTGTTCGTCCGCTGTGTCCACGGCATCGCCTACGGCATTGCCGCCACGGCGGCCAGCACGATCGTCGGCGCTATCGTGCCATCCATGCGGCGCGGCGAAGGCATCGGCTATTATGCCCTCGGCAATACGCTGGCTTCGGCAGTCGGTCCCTTCCTTGGGATGTCCTTGTGCAGCAGCGGCAATTATGTCGTCAACCTGTATGTCTGCGCAGCCTTATCTATTATGATTATCATCCTTTCCGCCAGTCTTCATTCGCCGGAGCACGTCTGCACTGCCGCCGACAGGGCGGCGCTCCGCTCGCTGCGGCCGGATGCATTTTTCTCCGTTCAGGCTCTGCCGATTTCCGCTGTCGCCCTGCTGTGCGGCATCGGCTACTCCACAGTTCTCAGTTTTATCGGCGCTTACGCCAGTTCGCTCCGCCTCGCGGCGGCAGGCAGCATATTTTTCTGCGCGTACTCTGTCACTTCTCTGTTCAGCCGCCCTCTTATCGGACGGTTTCTTGACCATCATGGCGGCGATGCCGTCATGTATCCGACACTGTGCATCATGGCGCTTTGCCTGGCCGCCGTCGGCATGGCCGACAGCAATGCCTGGTTTGCCTTAGGGGGACTGCTATTGGGATTAAGTTACAGTACCGTTACGTCGGCCGGACAGGCCCTGGCCATCTGCGGCGTACCGGAGGAACATATCGGTCTGGCTACATCGACGTTCTTTATTTTTGTCGACTTCGGCGTCGGTATCGGCCCGTACCTGCTGGGATTCCTCGTTCCATCGTACGGATTTTCCAGCATCTATTTCGGAGCCGCCGTCATCGCACTGGCCGCAGTTCCTTTATACTATGTCCTTATCGGACGGGCGGGCATGTTTTCATCTCGCCGCATGCACCCTTTCCGCGTCATGGAATAATTCCTGTGCAAAAATATCTCTGCTGTCTTTTATGTCCGCTACGGCAAATCGCTTTGTCCGGCATACGCTGCCGGACTTTTTTTGCGCGACTGCTGCTCCCCCGCGGGATCAGCAGTTCTGCCGGACCGGCATCCTGCAGAACTGCTGCCATGCGCGCCGTCTTACGGCAGTTTCGGCAGCATCTTCGCAATAACGCGGACGAGCAGCGCTACCGTTTCCATATCCATCTCTTCGTCGGCGCTGTGAATAGCACGAATCGTCGGCCCGACAGAGACAATATCAAGATTGGGATTCATGGCACAGAAAAATCCTGTCTCCAACGCTCCGTGCATAGCCTCCACCTGCAACGCCCGGCCGGTTTCCTGTTCATAAATGCGGCAAATGAGCGGTACCAAGCGGCTGTCGGGATTTTCCGCCCATGCCGGTTCCGGCTCTTCTATTTCAACGGCGCAGTCTGCCGATTCAGCAAACACTGTCAGCAGCCGCATGAATTCCCGAACGCGCGCATCCGACGAAGCCCGCGGAAAATACTGGACGGCCACGCGGTCTTTCTCCGTCCGTACCGTACCGATATTGGCTGATAAATCCGGCAGGCCCGGAAGTTTTTGATTCATGGCAAAGACGCCGCAATGGAGCAGCAGGAGCAGCGTGACGACAGCGTTTCCGTCGTCATCAGAAAATACGGCTTCCGGAACGGGCCGTTCTTCGGCAGAAAAGACAGCCTTTGGTTCTGCCGCTCCGTAAACAGCGTCAAATTCGGCCTTTGCCGCCGCGACAACAGCTTTCGCCTCAGCGGGAGTACCGGTCTTTAGGACGATAACCGCTTCCGCCTCGGACGGAATCACGTTGGCGGCAGTGCCGCCACGGACAGAGGCCAGAGAATAGCCGATTCCCTCGTCGGCCAGGCGGCGCAGTACCTGAGCCAAAGCTTTAACGGCATTTCCCTTGCCGGTATTGATCATCATGCCGGAATGGCCGCCGGACAAGCCTGTTACGGAAACGGCCAGGGCCTGGGTGCCTTCCGGTTTCTGCCGCGACAGCGTGCGGTAAAAATGAGAGCGGACGCCGCCGGCCGAACCGACGTACACTACGTTTATATCTTCGGAGTCGCAGTTCAAAATATATTGCGCGTCCTGCACATATTTCGGATCCAAATGCCGGGCTCCGGACATGCCCGATTCTTCATCAACCGTAAAAATAAGACGCAGAGGCCCGTGCTGCACATCATCCCGCTGAATCAGGAACAGCGCCACGGCAATGGCGATACCGTCGTCGCCGCCGAGACTGGTGCCGTCAGCACGCAGCATGTTTCCGTCTCTTACCAGCGTAATCCCGCTCGTCAGCGGATCATACGAAACGCCGGGCTTGGCGACGCAGACCATGTCCATATGTCCCTGAATAATAACAGTCGCCATGGATTCGCACCCGGCCGTTGCCGGCACATCGGCAATGACATTATACACTTCATCCTGCACGACATCGGAAATGCCTAATTCCTTCAGCCGCCGGACAATATAGTCGCTGACGGTTTTTTCATGCCGCGACGGCCGCGGACATTTGGCAAGGCCGGCAAATTCCTTTATGACTCCCTCAATAATTTCTTGATCCTTCATGGTAAATCACTCCTTATCCAGCAGTACAAGCCGCTTTCCGTTTCACTTTATTATATCATCTGAACGCAAGTTCCCGTATGCCTGTATCCGCTTTGCCAAACATACCGTTTTTCTGCTTAACTTAATTACTCTCGTTTCTTCTTCAGCAGACGCAAAATGACCAATTAATAAAACTAACGTTATGCCTTGTGCCTTATATGAAAATAAGAGTATTGCATGACAATTCAAAATTATGGATTCATATCCGTCTCCGGCAGCAAATTATCCGAATCTGCGGGAATTACCAGTGCGGGGCATGGTTCTCAGCGCGCTGATCACCGCAATATTTAACGGCACCAAAGGTCTATCTGGGCTTAAAAATCGGGCTGACATTTTCTTCATCTATTCCGGCAGCCGCAACAACGACACGGAAGAAAAGAAAATCCTTCATCACACCGATATCGACATGACTCCGAAATCCATCGCCCTTGTCTTTATTGTTATCTTAGCCAGTTTATTACGTTTTGTTCTTTTGCTGCCGCGGTATTCCCCATATCGGTCACAATTGTATACATTGTCGCCAGCATCGCCGCCATCATCGTCGATCTCCTGCTGACGAGCAATACGAAATCCCTTGCTCTTCCCCCTCTGGTCGTCGGCATGGGCATATATCTGCCGCCGACCTTGGAAATTCCCCTGGTTATCGGTTCCGTCATCGGCTATTTCATCCATTCATACCTCAGCCGCAGAGCCGCTCAGCGTAGCCCCGGCCATGAAGCGGAAGACGTAGACGCGTGCAACCACCGCGGCGTTCTCTTTGCCTCCGGACTCATCGTCGTTTCCGTCACATCCGGCGGCAGCGAAAATCCCCTGGCGCTGGTAGGAAAAGACTTTGCAAACACAGCGGATCTTCTGGGACTGCTTTGCTTCGTAGGCGCTATCGTCATCTTTATCCGTCATATTATTTCTACTAAATTTACTCCGGAAAAGAAAAATTAAAATTACATTCAAATTTGATTAATTTTTGATTAGAAAAAACTCGCCTTTATGGGTATTTTCCCTGAAAAAGGCGAGTTTTTTGCATAAAAATTTTTTGACCGGCTTGCCGTTTTCACCAGTTACGCCGCCATATACGAAACGCGTCGGCTATTCCGCCGCATATCCACAGTACCTGCGTCGCCCAGCGGCGCGCAGCAGCGCTGCGCCGTACTGCCAATGCGCTGATCGCGCCGATGACAAATCCGCCGGCGACGTCGGTCGCATAGTGGAGACGGCAGATGACGCGGGACGCCCCTATTATCATCCCCCACACGGCCAAAAAAGCGCCGGCCCGGTTCCCGTGGCTCATCAGGACAAGTGATGCCGCCATAGAATTCATGGCGTGATTGCTGGGAAATGACGCATTGGCTTTATGCGGAATCAGGGAAGGGCGTTTCGGCGCTTTAGCAAACGGCCGGGGTCGGTGCCATAGTTTTCCAATGCACAGCGACAGCGTCGAGGCAAAGGATACGGCAAATAAACAATACACCAGCGTCCGGCGGCGGCGCAGCCGCTCTGCCGCCGCGCCGGGGCGAAACCACTCCGCCAGCCCGTAGAAAATAAACAACAAATACCCGAACCGGGCAATCCATGCGGCGCCGGCCAAAATGATCCGGCGCCAGGCAATAAGTTTGACAACGACCGTTATGACGCAGTGTACCATGCCGTTCCCCCCTGCCGACGCTATTTCTCTTAATCATACCACAGCTCCGCCGTTTCAGCCAACTTTCTGTCCATTTACCGGACTGCGGCCAGACTTCGCTCTCCGCAGTAGTTTTAACCTGTGCCGTATCAAGTATGCCCCTATTATTACTGAAAATGATAGAAAAATTAATTTTTAGTCTTCTCTCATCAGGATGGATTGACGAAACCAGCCTTTTATTATATCATAAAAATGATTTTGATTATCTTTAAAAGGATGAAATCTGTGAAAACTAAGCAAAAACCTGCAAAAAACGCAGCCCGCTTCATCTGGCTCACCATCGGCTGCATATCGCTGGCGCTGGGAACAATCGGCATCGTACTGCCTCTTTTGCCTACCGTTCCTTTTTATATGCTGACGCTGTTTTGCTTTGCCAAGGGATCGGCGCGCCTGCACCGCTGGTTCATCCGATCCGGCCTGTATAAAAAGCATATGGCCGATTTTGTGGAACGCCGCGCAATGCCGCTGAAAACAAAGCTTTCCGTCATGGCTGCCGTCACCGTCATGATGGGCGCTGCCATATGGGCAATGCAAGCCGTTCCGTGGGCGCAGGCTCTCGTTGGTGCCGTATGGACCGTTCATGTGCTTTACTTTATATTCGGCATAAAAACGGCGGAATAGTTATCTGAACAACAGCCGGCAGACTGCCATTGCCGCTTTCGCCGGCACTGCCTTTGACGCCATGCGGATAAAAGCGGCGGCAGATCCCGGCGTTGAAACGGCCCGGCCCTTCTGCACGTCTTTCCACGCCGTTTCCGCAGCAAAAGCCTTCGTCACGGCCAAGGGAAAGCGCCGGAAGTACGGTTTATCTTCCGTTTTTCTGGCCAGAGCAATAAATTCCGTATCTTCTATCCAATACGGGCACACCGCTGTCACTGATATGCCCCGGCAGGCAGCTTCTTCTCTCAGCGCTCTGGCGTACCGGTACAAAAAAGCTTTTGTCGCTGCATATACGGCAAGATACGGAATCGGCTGGAATGCCGCGGCGGAACAAATTTCCGCAATCCTGCTGCCCCGGGTCATGTAAGGCAGACATAGCTCCGTCACAGCAACGGCAGCCGTGCAGTTTACGGAAATCATCGCCTGCCGGTCTGCTGCCGATATGGTTCCGGCAGCGCCTATCTTCCCTATGCCGGCGCTGCAGACGAGATATAAAATGACGGGACGCATTTGTTCCAATGCCGTTTCCATAGCTCTTATCGTTTCATCTGCTCCGATGTCGCCGGCAAAAATCCGCAGCGGCGTTTTTATTTCGCGCCGCAGTGATTCCAACCGTTCTTTCCGCCGGCTGTTCACCCAAATTTCATCCAGCCCGCACCGGTCGAGATACTTCATCATTTCCCGGCCCAAGCCGCTCGAAGCTCCGGTCACAACGCCAATATGCATTCCCTTTTCCTCCTTTTCCCTGCCTGCCGATGGTTCCTTTCACTCTGCCGGCTACACGCCGTTTACATACTGTACTTTTCCGCCGCGGACAACGCATTGGTACCAGTCCGGCATCGCATCATAAAACCAATCCAGCGTAAACTCGTACTGCGGAAGCAGGCGGGACACTTCCAGCAGCCATGCCAGGGGCGGCGCCTCTTCCGTATAAAAAGTAACGACTGTGTCCAGAAAAGAAACATTCGCAGCGTTGCTCCCAGTTCCCCAAAAGGCGGAGCACCACTCCTGCCGTTCTTCCTCCGTAAGTCCCGCCGGCACAGGCTGCGCGGCATTGAAATCAATACGGCCGCTTCCGCCGAGCACATCGGCGATTCTCCCGCCGCCGTCACGGGGCAGATACAGCCGGTTCATCACATACCCGTCCACGAACTTCACCTCCCTATGACATTATATCATGCCCTTCGTCCTCCCGTCCCGGCACATCTCTTGCACAACAAAAAAGACCGTTTGCCGAAAATCTTCGGCTGCGGTCTTTTTTGTTCGCCGTTACGGCAATATATTGATGATGTCTTCTACGGAAGAAACGATATAATCGGCTTTTTCCCGTTCAAACATGTCTCTTGCCTTCTCTCCGTCCAGCCCCGTAAGCGTCCCTATCATGACGGCTCCCATGGCTTTGGCGCACCAGACGTCGGCCAGGGAATCGCCGACGACATAGTACGTCCCTTGTTTGAAATCATCAGGTCGGGCAAGATAATCGGCGTACCGTTCCGGATAAGTTCCGAAGGCGCCGGCATAGTATACAAAAGGATGCGGCTTGTCCAGCGTCAAGCCCAGCATCTGCGACGCCGCTTCCACGTCCGTGTACGTGGCTATGTGGACAGGATCGAACTCCTTATCCCAATGATAGGCTGCAAAAGGCACGGCAGTTTCCATACGGGACCGCCCCGTCGCAACGGCAATGGCATAACCGCGGCGTTTCAGTTCCCGGAACATGCCGACGATGCCGTCAACTGTACCGAGCGGCACTTCGCGCCGCAGGAACCCGTCTTTCCCGGGAGCACAAGGTTCTTTTCCATATGTCTGCCTGTACAGTTCGTCCCCGAAATACCATTCCTGAAAAGCGTCGGTGTGGAGATGCCACAACGGCGATCCAAGGCGCGACCACGGCGCCGGCCCGCCGAGAGTTTTTTCAACGGCCTCCGTCAAATACGAGAATACTTCATTCTTTCCGGCGCCGTCGGGAACGGCGTCTTGCAGAGCCTCCCATATCTGGCGGGCATCGGGGACGTCATATTTCCGCAGTTTGCTTCCGAGAGCGCGCACGTCGTCCATCGTATCCAGCCGTATAGGAGCCGTTCTTCCGCCGTCGCGGCGGAAGCGCGCCAGCAGCAGCTGCAGCGCCGTCACGATATGGGTATGAACCATATCCCAGTTGCTGTTGACGCCGTGACCTTTCAGCCAGCTGAGCAATTCGTCGTCCAGCCAAAAACGGGCACGCAGGTCATCAATCTCTTTATCCGTCAGGTCCGCTTTCACGTGTTCGTCTCCCAGCCCCATGAAATCCGGGCTGTAATACCATTCCCACACCGTAAGAGCCGATACGTCAAAATACCGTTTCTCACTGAGAAGAACGCCGTCAACATCAAAAATCACCGTATTCATATATGCTCCCTCAAAACGTTTTATCTGTATGGCCGGCCGTTTTTTTATTTCCCTTAACGTGGGACCGCTCTTCCAGCACAGCCATGACGTCGCTGATATCAACGCCGGCTTTTTCCCATAAAACCGCTAGGTGATACAGCAGGTCCGCCGATTCTTTGCAGACTTCCAGCCGCAGTTCGCTGCCTTCCGGGCCGGCGCCGTCGGCATTTTTGGCGGCAATAATGACTTCCGTTCCTTCTTCACCGATTTTTTTGCATATTTTATCCATGCCCGTTTGAAGCAAATACGCCGTATAAGATTTTTCTGTCGGATGAACGGCCTTTTCTTTGATTTCGCCGGCAAGATCAGTCATTACGGACAAACTGCCGGTGTACGCGCCGTTCCAGCCGTCAAGACGGCGGAAAAAACATGACTTGTTTCCCGTGTGGCAGGCCGCACCCCTTTGATCGACGACGACGACAAGCGCATCGGCGTCGCAGTCGATAAAAATATCGCGGACCTTCTGAATATGCCCCGACGTCCCGCCTTTATGCCACAATTCCTGCCGGCTGCGGCTGTAAAACCAGGTTTCGCCGCTTTCAAGCGTTTTCCGCAGTGATTCGGCGTTCATATAGGCTACCATGAGCACCTTGCCGCTGCGCCCTTCCTGAACGACTGCCGGGATAAGTCCTCGGCTGTCAAACCGTATTTCTTCCAAACGCACCGTATCCATTACCGTTCCGCCCCTCTCATGGCAATACCCCGGTCTTGCAGGTACTGCTTTAAATCGGAAATGGCGATCTGCCCGAAATGAAAGACCGAGGCCGCCAGCGCCGCATCGACGCCGACATCAAAGACGCGCTTAAAATCTTCCATCGTCCCGGCGCCGCCGGAAGCGATGATAGGTACGGGCAGTTCCGCCGCCAGACGGCGGTTCAGTTCCAGATCAAACCCGCCTTTTTCCCCGTCTGAATCCATGGAGTTGATGCAGATTTCGCCGGCGCCGAGAGCCACGCCCTGCTTGGCCCAGGCAACGGCATCAATACCCGTGTTTTTCCGTCCTCCTTCCACGTACACCTGCCAGCTTCCTTTGCCGTCCCGCTTCGCGTCGATGGATAGTACGACGCACTGGCTGCCGAAACGGCGCGCCGCTTCCCCAATCAGCTGAGGACGGCGAACGGCAGCCGAATTGACCGACACCTTGTCGGCTCCGGCCCGCAATACTTGATGAAAATCGTCAATACTCCCTATGCCGCCGCCGATCGTAAAGGGAATATCAATCGCTTCCGCGACGGCGCGGACGACGTCGATGAAAATGTGCCGTTGTTCGTGCGTCGCCGTAATGTCGTAAAAGACGAGTTCGTCGGCGCCTTGTTCTGAATAAAATTTTCCCAATTTAACCGGATCATCTACGTCCCGGATATGTTTAAACTGCCTGCCCTTAACGACGCGGCCGTCGCGCACGTCAAGGCAGGGCACGATTCGTTTAGCCAGCATATTATATTCCCCCCAGCGCACGGATCTGCGCCATCGTAATTTTTCCTTCGTACAGGGCTTTCCCCGTAATGGCTCCGTACACATTCAGCGCCTGGAGCTGCTTCAAATCCTCCACGGAGCTGATGCCGCCGGAAGCAATAAGGCGGATATAAGGCAGCCGCTGAAGCAGCATCATCATGTCCATATTCGGCCCCGTCAGCATGCCGTCCCGGCTGATATCTGTATAGATAATCGTGCGGACGCCGATATGCAGCAGGAACGCGGCAAAAGACAGTACCTGCTTATCGCTGCCTCCGACCCATCCCCTCGTCGCCACCATATCGCCTTTGGCATCGATGGAAACAGCCAGGGAAGACCCGTACTTTTTTGCCATATCCGTAATAAATGCTTCGTCTTCTACGGCTTTCGAGCCGATAATGACACGGTTGACGCCGGCTTCCAAATACGTTTCAACAGCTTCTTCACTGCGGATGCCGCCGCCGACCTGGACGGGAATATCTACGGCATCGCAGATTGCTTCGATGACGGAAGCGTTGCAGCGGTCACCGGTAAAAGCGCCATCCAAATCGACGACATGGAGAAACATCGCTCCTTCGTCGCGCCATTTGACAGCCGTTTTCACCGGATCGTCATAATATGTCGTACTGTCTTCTTTTACGCCCTGCCGCAGGCGGACGACATGGCCGCCCTGTATATCAATGGCCGGAAATACGATCACGCTCCATCATCCTTTCTTCTGTACGTATTCTATGACATTCTGCAGGAGTCTTGCGCCGACGGCGCCGCTTTTTTCCGGGTGGAACTGAAAACCAATGACATTGTCCCTGCCGCAGACAGCCGGAACGGCCTGTCCGTAATCTGCCGTGGCAATGACGTCCGGCGAATCGGCCGGCGATTTATAATAAGAGTGGACGAAATACACGTACGGATGAGCCGGCAGTCCCTTCTGCAGCCAGTGTTCCCGGCGAAACTCCAGTTCGTTCCATCCCATGTGCGGCACTTTCAGTTTCGTTTGGAACGGAACGATTTCCCCAGGCAAAAAACCGAGACCGTCGTGTTCGCCGCCTTCGTAATCCCTTTCAAACAGCGCCTGCATCCCCAGGCAGACGCCCATAAGAAACTTTCCTTTCTTTACTTGTTCCTGCAGAACCGGAATAAGTCCGAAAGCCTTCAGGTTGGCCATGGCGTCGCCGATGGCGCCCACGCCGGGAAGTTCGACGGCGGCAGCTTCGTCGATCACGGCCGGATCCCGCGTGATGACGGCGGAAACGCCGAGACGCCGCCAGGCATTGTATACGTTGGCCAGGTTGCCGACTTCATAATCTATGATGGCTATTTTCACGATTACAACACTCCCTTCGTGGACAACACGCTGTTTTCATCACCGTTTACCGATACGGCTTCCCGAAGGGCATGGCCTAAGGCCTTGAAAACAGATTCGACAATATGGTGGGCGTTTTCGCCGTATAAATTCGTCACGTGAAGATTCATGCGGCCGTGGACAGATAAAGCATAAAGAAATTCCCGGAGCATTTCCGTTTCAAAAGCGCCGATGCGTTCGGCAGACAGCTTCACATCATACACCAAATACGGACGGCCGCTGAGATCAACGACGACGCGGGTCAGCGCTTCATCCATGGGGCAGTAAAAAAGGCCGTACCGGCGGATCCCTTTTTTATCTCCCAGCGCCTGCGTCAGGGCATCGCCGAAAACGATGGCCAAATCTTCAATCGTATGATGCGTATCTACATCGAGATCGCCGTGCACGTGAAGCGTAATATCCATGCCGCTGTGGCAGGCAAGCAAATTCATCATGTGGTCAAAAAAGCCGATGCCTGTCGTGCCGGCAAAGGTTCCCGACCCGTCAATATTCAAGGATACGGCAATCTGCGTTTCCGCCGTTTCCCTTTCCTTCTGCGCGCTACGCACGGCCTTCCACCTCCTCGCGTATGACAGCTGCAACGCGCTGCATGACGTCTTTTGTCGTAACCGTAATGCGCAGGCACTGCTGCAGCTCCGGCGCACTGTACGCCCGGACGCAGATACCGGCGCGGCGCAGCCCGTCGAGTACGGCCTGCCGGTCGGGAACGCGGACGAGGACAAAATTCGTCACGCTGTCATAAACGGTCACGCCGCCGATAGTCCTCAGTTCGCTGATAAGATATTCCCTGGCGTCAATCGTCGGCGGTACGTTATGAGACAATATCGCAGCGCTGTGCTTCATCGCCGCCAGTGCGGCAATCTGCGGCAGGCTGCCTACGTTATATACAGGCTTTACCATCGATAAGGCGCCGATGATTCCGCGCTGCGCCGCCGCATAGCCGACACGGATTCCCGCCATGCCGAACGCTTTGGACAGCGTGCGGATGATGATAAGGTTATCGTAGGCCGAAAGGCGGGAAATGATGCTTTCCTGTCCGGAAAATTCCAAATATGCCTCATCGACGACGACGATATTTTCCGCCGCTTTTAAGACTTCTTCCACGTACTCCGGCGGCAGCAGTTCGCCGGTCGGGTTATTGGGATTGCAAATAATTGTCAACTTCGGCTGAAGTTCCCAGACCTTGTCCAAAAGGCCCTCCCGATCCCGGCGGAATCCGGGCAGATCGGGAACCGTCACGACATGCGCGCCGATTATTTCCGCATTGATGCCATAGACGTCGAAGGTCGGCGCATGGACCAACAGCGTATCCGTTTCCCCGAGAAAGGTATTGATGATAATAGCAATAATTTCGTCGCCGCCGTTGCCGACGAGGATTTCATCGGCGCGGCACCCGGCGTATCGGGCTAAGGCTGCCCGCAGTTCGCCGGCGCAGGGATCGGGATAACAGCACGACGGCGTCTGTTCCAGCCGGGACAGAAACTCTTCTTTTACTTCCGGAAAATCAAATATGTTGTACGGACTTTCGTTGGCGTTAAGTACGGTCCTTTCTTTTATTTCCGGGACACTGTACGGCTCGAAGTCCCGTATGGTCCGGCGCAGCCATTCTTTATTCATTCTCCATCCTCCTCTTGACGGCCATCCCGTGGGCCTGAAGCCCTTCCACGCCGGCAAACGCCATGACATGTCCGGCTGCTGCCTCGAATGCCGCCTTGTCGTATTGGAGCAGACTGCTCCGCTTAACAAAATCATATACGCCCAACGGCGAGGAAAATGCCGCCGTCCCCATTGTCGGCAGCGTATGGTTCGGACCGGCAATGTAGTCTCCTATCGGTTCCGGCGTATACGGCCCGATAAAAACAGCCCCGGCGTTGACGATGCGCCCGACCCAGTCTTCCGCGTCGGAAAAGGCGATTTCCAGATGTTCCGGCGCAATCAAATTCATAATCTCTGCGGCTTGGGCCTTATCTTTTGTCACGAAGATTCTCGCATACTGTTCTATAGCCGCCGCCGCAATAGATCGGCGCGGCAATTCCTCAAGCTGACGCAGGACTTCCGTTTCTACCTGGCGGGCAAATTCGCCGTCCGGCGTAACGAGGAACACGGCGGCGCGGCTGTCGTGTTCGGCCTGCGCCAAGAGGTCCGCCGCCGTCCAGACAGGATCTGCCGTACCGTCGGCAAGAATGCCCACTTCGCTTGGGCCGGCAATCATGTCGATGCCGACGGTGCCGAATACGAGCTGCTTTGCCATAGCCACATAGGCGTTTCCCGGTCCGACAATTTTAAATACCGGCGGAATGGATTCCGTACCGTACGCCGCCGCCGCAATCCCCTGCGCGCCGCCGGCTTTGTATATCTCCGTCGCCCCGGCAATACGGGCCGCCGCCAGAATATAAGGGTTTACCGATCCGTCCTTTCCCGGCGGCGTAAACACGGCAATCGACGGCACGCCGGCAACATGAGCCGGAATGACATCCATGAGCACCGTCGACGGGTACGCCGCCGTACCGCCGGGCACGTAAACACCGACCCGCTGTATCGGCGTAAATTTCATGCCGAGACGCACGCCCGGCCGGAACGTATCCATCCACGTCGTTTCTACCTGCCGTTCATGATACGCTCTGATATTTGCTGCGGCTTCTTTCAGTACAGCTATGAAACCGTCGCCGACGGCAGCAACGGCATCGTCGATTTCCTTTTCCGATACGGCAAACGTATCGAGCCTGACGCCGTCAAACCGTTCCGTCCATTCCCGCAGAGCCTCGTCGCCCCGTTCCCGGACGGACTTCAGTACGGCTTCCACGCCGCGGCGGATAGACTCGCTTTCCGCCTGGCCGCGCCTTGTAATCGCCCGGATATCCCGCAGCGTCAGCCCTTCTTCGGGCACTTCTATCCATTCCATGCTACTTTCCTCCTGCCGGTCTATTCCCTGTCGGCTTTATCTTTGACAGCTTCGATCAGACCGTTGATTTCTTCATATTTCATCTTAAACGACACGGGATTGCAGATCATGCGGGCGCTGAAATCCATAAAATATTCCAGCACTTCCAGGCCGTTGGCTTTCAGCGTATTTCCCGTTTCGACGATATCGACAATCACGTCGGACAAGCCGACGAGCGGTGCAAGCTCGACGGAACCGTTGAGTTTGATGATATCGACGCTGCGATGATGTTCTTCAAAATAGCGCCGGGCAATGCGCGGATATTTCGTTCCTACCGTAAGTCGCTTCGGCGCATCCATGCCGGCGCCGGCAACGGCGGCGACAGCCATGCGGCAGCGGCCGATGCCCAAATCGAAAACTTCATACACGCCGGCTCCCGACGCTTCTTCCAAAAGCACATCTTCGCCGACGATACCGACGTCGGCGGCGCCTCTTTCCACATATACGGCTACGTCCGGCGATTTGACGAGCGTTACTTTCAGCGATTTTCCCGCATCTTCGAAAATCAGCTTGCGGCTGCCGGCGGAATAAGCCGGAAACTCGTAGCCGCTTGCCTGCAAATATGTCATGACCGCTTTATGGATGCGCCCCTTGGCAAGGGCTATATGAATCGCCATGCTACAGCCTCCTCATTTCATCTTCCAGTTCCATCGCCGTCACGGCTCTTCCGTCTTTATAGTACGAGCCGCCGCGGTACACGGCATGAAGGCTGTAATCGCTGCTGTCGATAAAAGACGATTCAGGATACGCGGCGACGCGGAATCCCCGGGCGCGCCAATGCATCAAATCCCGGACAAGGGCCTGGTCGGCGCCGACATACGATACGGCAAGCTGAAACGACGGTTCGGCATCGGCTAAAAGGCCGGCGTCGTTCATATATTCATACAGCAAGTTAATATTCATGCCGAATCCGCACGCCGGGCGGTCGATGCCGAACTGAGCCGACAGCGTATCGTACCGGCCGCCGTCGATAACATCGTACAGCGCCCCGTCAATATAAACCTTAAAAACCATATCGGTATAATACCCGAGACGGCTGGCGAAGCCGAAATCAAGCTGCACCTTGTCGGCAAAGCCGGCATACAGCACGTAGTCATACACTTTTTCCAGCCTCGCCAACGCGTTGAGCATGCCATCGTTGATGCAATAGTTTTTCGCTTTGCTGAACGTTTCCGCATAAGGCCCGAATAAGACGGGAAGCGCCTCTAAGGCTCTGCGGGCATCTGCCGGCAAGGACAGGCCGTCGAGATAACGGCGGCAGGCTACGAGGTTTCTGTCTGCAAGATACTTCCGCAGGCAGTCCTTTTCCTCCTCCTGCAGCGGCAGGCCGTCAAACAAGGCCTGCGTATAGGCCACGGTGCCGATATCGATGCGGATTTTCTCCACGCCGACAGCTTTCAGTATTTCCGCCGCCATGACGACAACTTCGCCGTCGCATTCCGGACTGGCGTCGCCGAGGATTTCAATGCCTCCTTGGAGAAAATCTTTGCCGTATGTACTGCGGCCGAAATATTCGCGGAAAACGGTGCTCACGTAGCCGAATTTCAGCAGCTGATTCGGCCGGGGAAATTCCCTGGCCGCCGACTCGACAAGAGGCAGCGTCACATCAGGACGCAGGACGAGGACACGGCCGTCCATATCGATCGTCTTGACCATTTGGCGACGCAGATGGGGGAAAAAGTGCTGGTACACATCATAATCTTCAAAACTCGGCGTCTCGACTATTTTGCAGCCGTGATTCATAATAACGGAAATAATTTTGCCTTGAATTCGGTCATAATTACGCATTTCATCATGATGAAGCATTTTAACTCCATCAAGCGCATTCGATTTCATCGTATGACCTCCTTGTGATACGTCTTATTACTTTATCGCTTTATCGTGATAAAGTAATAGCTGACGTACATTGTACCATAAATGAAAAAAAATAAAAATACCTTTGCCGGAAAATTTTATGCTTTCACAGCTCCTGATCTGCCGATCGAATGATTTTCCTGGCCGCTTTTTCAAACTTCGGCCGCGGTATCATAACCCGATGGCCGCATCCGCAGCAGCGGATGACGAAATCCACGCCGATGCGCATCACTTCCCACTCGTTAGACCCGCAAGGATGAGGCTTCTTCATTTGAACGACGTCGCCGACATGATAACGAACAAAATTAGCCATGTAATGTCTTCCTTTCTTATCAATTCGTTTATATTATAATATATCGTCATCTTGGGGAAAAGGGCAGAACCAGGCCGTACGGCGCAGTTATTCCTTTTTCTCCGCCGCTGTGGTACTATTATGAATACAAGAACGGCGCGGCGCGTCTTCTTATTCTATACCTTCCAAAGGAGGCCTCGACGTGACATCACCTGCACAACGATTACGTTATAAGTACCTATTATTATATACTGCCGGCACCTGCTGCACTTTGCTGACGCTGGCCATGCTGGCCTGGGTGGCCTTATGCATCGCCATGGAAGCGGAACCGCTGGCGGCTATCTCCTTTTTTCCTGACATGCCTACGCCGGCCGCTTTCGCCGTCATTATCGCCGTCATGGCCGCAGCCGTAGCCGCCTGGCAGCAAGGCGCCAAATACCACCAGCAATACGAAACCCTGCAGAAAGAACGCCGCCCAGGAAAGAACCGCCTATGAGAAAACACGAATTCATAGATCTGCTGAATTATTATTTCCTCGACTGCGATAAAGACGACCTAAAAGGAATCCTGGCCGACTGCGAAGAACAGTTCCGCCTCGGAGAAAAGCAGGGTCTTTCCGAAGAAGCCGTCTGCTGCCAGCTGGGCCATCCGAAAAATATTTACCGCTACTATATGGGCCAGCCTATCGTGCCGGAAGATAACCTGAGCCTGAACATTCAGCAACCTGCCGAACCGGCGGCTTCCGAGGCGCCGCCCCGCCGGCCGCCGCAGTTTTACGACTGGGAAAAAGACCGGACACAGCGGCGCAGTCCTGCCGCAGAAAAAACGCCGAACCGTTCTCGGGAGCGGATAGAACCTTCCGGCTTCAGGCTGCCGCAGCAGGAGTCTGACATCGGATACGACCGCCGAAGCAGACGGCGGCGCCGAAGCGGCACGTCCGTCCCGGCTGCCGCTAAAGCGATTGCCAGTCCTTTTCTCGATATTTTCGGCGCGCTCTTAGGCATCGTCAGTACGCTCCTGTTCTTTGTCTTTGCGCTGTCCCTGCTGGCGTCGCTGGCTATTTACAGCCTGCCGCCGTATCTTTTTTCCGATTTGCTGCCTCTGCCGAAACTTTCCGTGCCGACGATGGCCTGCTTTGTCCTTTCCGTCTTATTCGCCGCGCTGGCCGTATCGTATGCCAGCCAGGCCTGCCGCCGCACGGCCCGATCTTCGAATGGAGGCGACGACTGATGATCAAAACGCTTATCTGCCTGGTTCTGTCCGCCGTCTTCGCCTTTCTCAGCTTCTATTCCTTCATGACCAACGATTACCGGCCGCTGCAGCAATGGCTTGCCTATTACCGGGAATATAAAGTCGTTGAAGAAGCGCTCAGCCGCGGCGGCATATCACCGGACGACCTGCGCAGCCATCTGAACACGCTGATTCTCCTCTATCCAGGTCAATCCGATGATTTGGAGCAAAAACTGGAATCCCGTTACGGCGATATGCTCAATCAGTCTCAGGAAACCCAAAATTTTCTCGCAGACACGCTCCGGGACACGATAAAAACCCTTACCGATCCGCCTGACATCAGTACGGTCAAAGAAGAGGCGGTTCAGCACCTGCCTGATGAAGATGCCGATGACGAAATCAGCGTTTCTTTTTCCTCGGATGATGCCGATAAGGATGAGCAGCCTCTCCGCAAAAATCCATAACTCGCTTGCTGGTGTTCTCTGCAAAATTATTTTTTTGTTTTTATTAAAAAATAATCGTTATCTATTGATTTTATTTTGCACATAGAGTATAATATAGTCAAAGGCCAGGCAAACAGGCTTGGCGCACGACTTGCCCACTTACCCGTCGTGCTCAGCAAACCATTTCAGCGGAGGTATATCATGAACTTAAAAGGAACAAAAACAGAAAAAAACTTACAGGCAGCCTTTGCCGGCGAATCGGAAGCAAGAAATAAATATACATACTATGCCAGCGTGGCTAAGAAAGCCGGCTACGAACAAATCAAGGCTTTCTTTGAAGAAACGGCCAACAATGAAAAAGAACATGCCAAAATATGGTTTAAGCTTCTCCACGACGGTATGCCTAACGATATTGAAGCCCTGAAAGACGCCGCCGCCGGCGAACATTACGAATGGACGGAAATGTATCCGACCTTTGCCAAAGAAGCCCGTGAAGAAGGCTTCCCGCAAATCGCTTATCTCTTTGAAAAAGTTGCCGAAATCGAAAAACACCATGAAGAACGGTATTTAGCTCTTCTCGCCAACATCGAAAACGACACGGTCTTCAAAAAACCGGAAACCAAGACTTGGATCTGCCGCAACTGCGGATACATCGTCGAAGCCGAAGAAGCGCCGAAAGTGTGCCCTGTATGCGCTCACCCTCAGGCATTCTTCGAATTGCAGAACGCCAATTTCTAATACCCAGATACCATCGCATAATCAATAGACACCACCTATCTAAAGAGGCGGCATCAATCTGCCGCCTCTTTTCCTGTTCCCAAGAAACTCTGCCCGTTGACAAAATTTTTATTTAATGCTATTATTTTTACCAATAGTTATATATTATTTTCATCAAGAGCAACCGAGGGAATGGCCCTATGACGTTGCGGCAACCCCCGTACGGGATAGGTGCCAAGTCCAGCGGATATATCCGGCAGATGAATAAACACGCAAGCAAGCCGTCATCTGCCGACGGCTTTTCTTTTTGCCCGGAACGCTGCGGCCTTTACGCCAACCGTCGCGCCGGGGATAGGATGAACAAAAAGAAAGGATGGATAATTTAATGAACAGTTCAATTAAAACATTGCTCTCGGCAGCGCTGATTGCTGCAACATGTATTTTCGCCGCCGGATGCGGCAGTTCTTCCTCTAACAGCAATTCCGCGGCGGAGAAAAAAGAAATTGCCATCGGCGTAACTGCCGGACCCCATGCGGAAGTCATGGAAGAAGTCGCAAAAGAAGCGCAGAAACAGGGCATTACCCTCAAAGTCGTCGAATTCAACGACTACGTACAGCCCAACAAAGCTCTTGCCGACGGCGATTTGGACATGAATTCCATGCAGCACCAGCCTTATCTGGACAATGTCGTCAGCAACCAGAACCTAAAGCTGACTTCTATCGGCAAGACAATCATCTTGCCAATGGCCGTATACTCGCATAAGTACAAGAACATGAGCGAAATTGCCGACGGAGCGACTGTCGCCATTCCCAACGACCCGACCAACGGCGGCCGCGGCCTTCTTCTCCTCCAGCAAGTCGGGCTCATCCGCCTGAAAAACGGTACTTCTGTCGATGCTACCGTGCCGGACGTCGTGGACAATCCCAAACATCTCCGGTTCATTGAATTAGACGCCGCCCAAATTCCTCGTTCCCTCGATGATGCCGATCTGGCCTGCGTCAACACGAATTACGCAATTCCGGCCGGCCTGAATCCGCAGAAAGATTCGCTCCTCGTTGAAGATAAAGACTCGCCGTACGCCAACGTCATGGTTGTCCGTGAAGAAGATAAAGATAACCCGACATACCAGCAGGTTCTTGCCATCTACCAGTCTGAACCGATCAAAAAATTCATTAACGAACACTTCCAGGGCTCTATTTTACCGGCATTCTAAACCGGAACACAGCCTTCACCGGATAAGCCGCGGCCTGCACTGCAGAACTGCGGCTTTTTCCCTTCCGTAAGAATCTTTTTCTGCAGACGGCCCTGTTACTTAGAGAAATCAAATTCCGTCGCCTGCCCGTAAATAACACATACTTGTTCCCTTAATAATTATGTATTGACGTATCTCCTGCTTTACATTTATAATAAATATTGATTTATAACTTACGTTGGCAACGGAGCCCTGATACCTGCTATCATCGCTTCGTTTTATTATTTTATTTCAGAGAGGGGATATCTATAATTATGTTCAAATCGGTAATTGCAAAACTTCTATTATGTCTGACCATCACCGCCAGTTTATGTATCGTAACGGGCTGCGGCTCCAATTCAGGCTCCAGCAGCGACGGAAAAGTGTTGAAAGTCGGTACTGATGCTACTTTCCAGCCTTTCGAATGGCTAAATGATAACGGCGAATACACAGGATTTGATATCGACCTGATGAATGCCGTAGCGAAAAAAGCCGGATATGCAAAAGTAGAATATATCAACACGGACTTCAAAGGACTGATTCCCGGTTTACAGGCCAAAAAATTCGACGTCATCTGCTCTGCCATGTATGTAACGGAAGAACGTCAAAAAACGATCGATTTTTCTGACTCTTATTATCCCGGCGGGCTTTGCATCATGGTATTGAAAGATAACAATACGATCCACGATATTACCGATCTGTACGGCAGGACAGCCGCCGTCCAAATCGGTACGAAGTCAGCTAAACTGCTGGAAGAAGAGTACCCTGCCGTACAGCGTTTGGAAGTAGAAACAAACAATGAAATGTTTTTGTCTCTCGAATCGAAAAAAGTCGATGCCGTCGTTACGGGAAAACCGGCTGCCGAAGCATACAGCAAGCAGTCCGGCAGAGTCAAAATCTTGGACAAGACGTTGACGGAAGAACTGTATGCTTACGGCATTCGTAAAGACGACGGCGAATTAAAGCAAAAACTGAACGATGCCTTAAAAGCTGTCAAAGAAGACGGCGAGTATGAAAAAATTCGCGCCGCCTATTTTGAGTAAAACAGCAGTCGGTATCTTTTGCAGATAAATAGAACTATACTCATAATTAAATAAAGATGCCGTCCCCCTTTTTAGAACAGGAGGAACATACTGTGGATTTTTCATTTGTTTTTCAAACCAATACCATTTCTATATTGCTGCAAGGGCTGGGAAATACCGTTTTTTACACCGTAATCGGTTTTATAATCAGCATCAGCATCGGCCTTCTTGTCTCTTTCGGGCAAGTATCCCGCACGACGTGGGTAAAATGGATTGCAGCGGCATATTTATCCTGGTTCCGCTCCACGCCTTTATTGGTGCAGCTCGTGCTGGCGTACTACGGCCTGCCTATGCTTCTGGGCATCGACACCATTGCCTGGGTCTGCGGCATCATCGCCCTGGGAATGTACAGCGGCGCCTATGTATCGCAAATCATCCGCGGCGCTATCATTTCCATTGACAAAGGACAAATGGAAGCGGGCCGTTCCTTGGGATACTCCTACTGGGCCGTCATGTTTAAAATCATCGTTCCGCAGGCAATGCGGCGAATGATTGCGCCTATGACCAATGAATTTATTTCGCTGACCAAAAATTCATCCCTGTTATCAACTATAACGGTCAGCGAGCTGTTCCGCCAGGCGAATACAATTATTGCTTCCAATTTCCGAACCATTGAAGTATACATTATCGTAGCTGTTTTCTATTACCTGTTGAACAATCTGATCGGCGCTGCCGGCCTTGTCTTGGAAAAGTATTTAAAAACAGGGGAGGAGTTACATTGATCACTATCAGTCACGTAAACAAGTATTACGGAACACTTCAAGTCCTCCATGATATTAACTTGGAAATCAAAAAAGGAGAAGTGGCTGTCATTATCGGCCCCTCCGGTTCCGGAAAGAGTACGCTCCTGCGGTGTATTAATTACTTGGAAGCCTATCAGGAAGGGCAAATCACGCTGGATGGGGATCCTGTAGGCCGCACCGTAAAAAACGGCAAATCCATGGAAATTCCTGAAAAAGCCCTGAATAACCTGCGCAAGAGAGTCGGTATGGTTTTTCAAAACTTCAATTTATTTCCCCATAAAAAAGTATTGGATAATATTACCATGGCCATGATCGATCTGCGCGGGTTCAGCGCGGCAGAAGCACAGCGCAGGGGGATGGAACTTCTCCGAACCGTAGGACTGGAAGATAAAGCCCACGTTATGCCGGCCAGCCTGTCCGGCGGACAAAAACAACGCGTCGCCATTGCCCGGGCACTTGCCATGGATCCGGAAGTCATGTTGTTCGACGAACCAACGTCCGCACTGGACCGTGAAATGGTCGGAGAAGTTCTGAACGTCATGAAATCCTTAGCCGATTCAGGCATGACCATGGTCATCGTCACCCACGAAATCGAGTTTGCCCGCCAGATCGCCGACAAAATTATCTTTCTTTCAGACGGACACATTGAAGCGATGGGAACGCCGGAAGAAATCTTCAACAATACAGGAAACCCTCGTATATATAATTTTGTTCACCATAGTCTAGGCTCTGCCGTATGATATCATCAAAAGGAACTATCTCATGAAAAAAATATTCACGCCTAAAGGCATACTAATAAACGAAACGGTACAGTTCGATATGTCCATCGTCACGGAATACGGAATGATTACGGATATTATCCCAAAAGACGAAGCCGCCGCACGCTATGCCGGCATTCCCTCCGAAAACTTCAGCAGCCTTATCTTCACTGCCGGTACCGTCAACGCTCATAACCATTCCTTTCAAAGCCTGCTGCGGGGCATCGGCGTCGACCGTCCCTTTCTGGAATGGCGCGACAAAACTTTGTATGCCTACTCGGACGCCATGAGGCTGGAAGACATATATACCGGCGCCTTATTCGCTTTTTCGGAAATGATGAAATGCGGTGCAACGACGGTCTGCGACTTCTTTTATCTTCACAATTTCGGCACCGACAGCGACGAAGCCGTTGTGCAGGCCGCTCATGACTGCGGCATCCGGCTGGTACTGGCCCGGACGATGTACGACTGGACCGGCGCGCCGGAAGGTTACTGCGAAACCATAGATACAGCCTACCAGAACACGGAGGAACTTATAAAAAAATACAGCGGTCCCATGACGAAAGTCATTCCGGCGCCGCACAGCCTGCACGCCGCTTCTCCGGAAATGATCCTGGCCGGCCATGATCTGTCCAAAAAATACGATCTGCCCATGCACATACATGTTGCGGAAGAACCTTTCGAAGTAGAGCAGGTCAAACGGGAACACGACGGCCAGACGCCGCTGTCTTATTTGCATCATTTAGGGGTTGTCGACAACAATTTATGCATTATTCACGGCGTCTGGCTGAGCCAAGAAGAAATATCCCTTCTCGGCCGGCAAGGCGGAAATCTGATTTACTGCCCTTCCAGCAATATGTTTCTGGCCGACGGAATCACCAACATTCCGGCCTATTTATCTGCCGGCGTCACCATCGCCTTAGGCAGTGACGGCGCCTGCGGCAACAACCGCATCAGCGTATTTGAAGAAATGCGCATGGCGCCGCTCCTTCAAAAAGCCGCGGCATGCAACGCGTTATGTGTAACATATCATGACGCCCATGCCATGGGTATGGAAAACGGCGGAAAAGTACTTGGCCTTCCCGTAGGCCGCATGGAAAAGGGATATGCCGCAGACTTTGTCGGCGTCGATTGCCGTGATTTATCCATGCAGCCTTTAAGCCGGGACAACAGGCAGTTCCTGCCTCACCTGATTTATTCCATGCAGCCTTCTGCTATTAAACTTGTCATCGTAAACGGAGAGACGACGGTAAAGGACGGCGCGCTGACAAAAATCTCTGATGAAACGCTCTTGCATGCCGTCAGCCGTACCATAAACTATCTGGACGACCACGTCTGACGCAGCCGGATGATGTGAGCGCGCACGAAAAAGAGACAATAACGCTGCTTTTCCGCAGGATCGTTATTGTCTCTTTTTATGCTTTTTTTCATTTACGCTGCCAGGATCTGGTCAGGCTTTTTTTCCTGCCTGTCCCGGCGTATCGTCCATTTCGATAGTCTGTTCGACGAGGATTTCCGTGATTTCAGCCATCGTACTATCCCGTCCCGCTGTCTTATCGTACAGTCGCAGCAGCGCCGCGCCGATTATGCCGCCGCCGATCATGCCGCCGAAAGCGGATAGTTCCGGAGCCCAGCCCTGGCCTGCGCCGAGCCGGTAGCCGAAGATCCCACAGATAATCACCATGAGCAGGGGCACGCCGAAGCATATGGCGCCGCCGATGCCCATTTTGCCGTCGGGGATGTTGAGTTTTACGTACTGCCCTTTAACGGCCCCGACATGGTTCTTCGCGTCGATAAGGGCATTGTTTTCGCCGATCATGCCGCTGCACGGCATATATAGGTTATTGCGGTTCATCCGTACCTTGGCCGTGCCGCCGGCCAATACGGCGTCTACGACGCCCGTTCCTGTTCTCATTTCTTATCGCCTCGCTCATTATCATTGCAGTCCTTTTTACAGCTTATTATAGCGCACTTTCTTCTGCCTGAACAGAGCAGGAATTGTCAAAATAATCCTTTTTTGGTATACTATGGCCGTGTCCTGTAATTTTCCGTTGCAAAGGAGCTAACTTGTGTGACTATAAAAACCTTTACGAAGGACAACTTCCAGTCGGAAGTCCTCGATTATCCAGGCACGGTCCTCGTCGATTTCTGGGCGGTGTGGTGCGGCCCCTGCCGGATGCTGTCTCCCGTCGTCGATGAAATCGCCGCCGAACGAACCGATATTGCCGTCGGCAAAGTCAACGTCGACGACCAGCCCGACCTGGCACTCCGCTTTCATATCGACATCATTCCAACGCTTATCGTATTTAAAAACGGCGCTGCCGTAAACCGTCTCTCCGGCGTCCAGCCGAAAGACGCGATTACGGCCATGCTGCCTTAAGGAGGAATCTCTTCGTGTACAGTTATACCCCCATGGGCGTTTGTTCCCAGCAAATTCTTTTTGATCTGGAAGACGGCGTCGTCAAAAACGTCACCTTCATAGGCGGCTGTCCCGGCAACACGCAGGGCGTCGGCCGTCTCGCCGAAGGCATGAAAGCCGGCGACGTAATTGCGCGCCTCGAAGGCATCCGGTGCGGCGGAAACCCGACGTCCTGTCCCGACCAGTTTGCCCGGGCGCTGAAACAGGCCCTTGCCGCCGCAAAATAACAAAGTTCCGCAGTACGAAAACAGACGGCCATCCCGAAAAAGGACGGCCGTCTGTTTTTTTCCCTTTTCTATGCTGCCGGCGAGGAATACCGGTATCTTACAGTTTTTCCGTTCCCGCACCACTGTCAGTATCCCAGATTTTCGCCGACGATGATGACTTTGATGCGTCCGGCAGGGCGGCACACACGGGTGCACAGCACTTGGGCACAGTTGCTCGCCGGCGTCGTGCAGTGGGCGCACATGCCCGTCTTGGCGCACGGCGACACGGCGTCGGGAAAACGGTTGACGTTAATTGCCGACGCCGTGGACTGGACACGAGCCACAGCGGTTTCCAAGGTCGGACAGAATTTATTCATGCCGGCAATGACGATGACCTGTTTCGGTCCGTACGACAAGGCGGCGACGCGGTTTCCGTTGCCGTCAATATTGACGAGGCGGCCGTCTTCCACAGCGGCGTTTGTCCCCATGAGAAAAGTATCGCACAAAAGCGCCTGCCGCATAATTTCTACCCGTTCTTCCGGCGTCTTGGCCCTGTCGCGGTCGATGACTCGGTAATGTTCCAGTACGTAAGGCCGCAGGCCGATTTCGTTGATGGACGACGAACCGCCCCAGGACACGACATGATCGGCAGGAATATACGACACGGCTTTGGCCAGGGCTTCTTCCTTCGTCGGACAGTACGACGTTTCAAATCCGCGGACGGCAAACCGCGTGACAAGAACGGGCCCTTTCTTGTCATACATACGGTACATCATATCCGATCTATCCATATTCATACCCCCTTTGACTGATTAATTCCATTATAGCATAGTAAAAATGACGGCACAACAAAACAGCGCCCTGGCCGGGGCGCTGTTTTTCATATTCTCTATGTATCGTTGTCTTAGAATGCAAATCCGGCGTTGATGTACCACGTCTTATTCTTCGTGTCGTCGCCTTTCTGGTACGCGTACCCTGCTCCGAACGTCCAGGCGTTGCGCGACGCTTCCAGCCCTACTGCCGCCAGCCAGCTGCCGTCGTCCATAACGGTGTAGTTCAGCGGCATAGAAGAAGTTCCGCCCAAATTGATGTCAACGTCGTTATCTGTATCACCGAAGGCCCAGATATACGCCACGTCTACTTTCGGCGTGATCCGCCACCCGTGGCCGGCTTTCGATTCGTTCCTAAAGCTTACGCCCACCGGCAGGAGCCAGATGTCCTGGTCATCAGGGTTGTATTCAAAGGCTTTTTTGCCGTCGTAGTACGCCGTGTACGACGACGCGTCGACATGCATGTACCGCAGTCCGACGTACGGCACGATCTGGTTATGGCCGGAGACGAATTCCTTTTCGCCTCGGACTCCGATGCTCCACGCCGCCAAGTCGCGGTCTGCCGTCATGTCTTTGCCGCCTACGATACCGGTAATATCGTTCGACGTCTTCGTATAGCCTGCGTCAAACAGGAGGTTCGTCCGCGCGTCTTCGTCCTTGATGGAGCCGTACAGCGTCACGCCGTAGGCATCGAAGTCGTTGCGCGAGATGCTTCCCGTACTGTCGCCGTTTCCGTAATGCACGGCTACGCCGCCCTGGAACTTGCCGTGTTTGGCAAAGTCCTCGCCGACGATGACGCCGTCGAAGTCCGTATCGGCCGTAATGCCGCTGAAGGAGCTGCTGTAAATATTCCCTTTGGCATCCGCATCAGAGCCGTCGTCATTTTCCCATGTATAGGTCTGGGCTGCCGCCGCCGATAACACCTACGGCCGTAGCGGAACCGGTAAGATTGATGTTCGTATCGCCTGTCGCGGTTTCCGCCGTACCGCCGTAATAGCGTACCCAGCGCTTTCCGTAATTCTGAAGAGTTAATCCGGTATCGCCGGTAATATCTGTGCTGTTCTCTGCTCCCTCAGTTTTCTCCTTCAGAAAATCGTTTACTGTATCAATTGTATTTTCTATATTAGTAACTTCGTCCGGTAAAGTAACATATCCCTTAACAGTATCTATCGCGGAAGATATTTTGTCAAAGGTTCCTGTCACCCCAGCTGCATTTCCTTCTTCGTCCACATTATCGACATAGAATTTCCGCCGGCAATGCCGTAAATATATCCTCCACTGGCTAGAATATTCTCGTGGTTTTCCTTCAACTGATCATTGGTGATCAGCAGTCTATATCCACCCTCCCCCAACTTTTTTCCTTTTTTATCCATGTACAGCATGACAAAAATACCGTCAAACGACATCATAAAGCCATTTGACGGCATAGGTAAGACGAAAAAAATAAATAAAATTTTACACGTAAAGTTCGGCAATACTGTAGAGGCAGGCATAGCCGGCCATCGTGACCCGTCCTCCCTGAAGGCGGCAATAAAGTTCACCGCCCCGGCGTGACGCCTGATACGCCGTCACGTCGTTCTTGCCAAGAAGGCTTGCCCAGACAGGGACGATGTGACAGTGCCCGGAACCGCAGACCGGGTCTTCCGGCACGCTGAGCTTCGGCGCAAAGGTGCGGCTCACGCAGTCGTACCCGCTCCCCTTCGCCGTCACGTGGAACAACAGTCCGTCAAGGGCGGCAACCTTGTCCAGATCCAGAGACAGGCGGCGCACGTCTTCTTCCGACGGAAGGACGCATACCAGATCGCGTCCCATGTATGCCGCAAGGGGACGGACGCCGGCAGCTTCGGCCATGGCGGCGCTGACGGGGATTTCCGTCATCTCATACGCCGGAAAGTCCATGGAATAGAGCTCTCCTTCCTTCGTCACCGTCAGTTCGCCGCCCATGGTGTGGAACCGAAACACGGTCTGTTCCGGTTCGACAAACGTGGCCAGCACGTAGGCCGTGGCCAGCGTAGCGTGGCCGCACAGGTCGATTTCACCGCCCGGCGTGAACCAGCGCAGGTGATACGTATCGCCCTCTTTTACGGTAAAGGCCGTTTCCGACAGGTTGTTTTCCATGGCAATGTGCTCCATAAGCCCGACGTCGGGCCACTTGTCAAGGACACATACGGCAGCAGGATTTCCTTTAAACACGTCTTTGGAAAAAGCATCAACATGATAGCATTTCATAATTATCTGCCTCCTTCATCAGGATATTTAGCCGTATCGTACCATAAAAAAGGAAGCTGTGCAATGATATATTTGTACAGCTTCCTTTCCTTTATAAACATTGTCAGTCGGCAACCTGGGCCTGCTGTTCCGCCGGATAGCGGTCGCCTACAACGGGAATGGCTTCCGTCAGGGCTTCCACCTCCTGCACCTCTTCGGCAGACAGGGGCATCTGAACGGCGCGGATGTTTTCCTCCAAATGGGACAGTTTCGTCGTGCCCGGGATCGGCACGATCCATGGCGCCTTGGCCAGCAGCCACGCCAGGGAAATTTGGGCCGACGTCATGCCCCGTTCGCGGCCGAAACGCTGCAGCGCCGCGACGATGCGCGTATTGGCGCGGATCGCTTCCGGCGTAAACCGCGGCAGCGTCTGGCGGTTGTCGTTATTCGGGTCAAACTCCGTGTATTCATTGATATTGCCGCCGAGAAAACCTCGGTTCAGCGGGCTGTACGGCACGAAACCGATGCCCAGTTCCCGGCACACGTCGAGAACGCCGTTTTTTTCCACGTTGCGGTGCATGAGGTGGTATTCGCTTTGGATCGCCGTCAGCGGCTGCACCGCATGGGCGCGGCGGATCATATCGGCGCTGACTTCGCACATGCCCCAGCAGCGTACTTTCCCGGCGCGGATCAGATCCTGCACGGCGCCGGCCACCTCTTCTACCGGCACGGTCTTATCCATGCGGTGCTGGTAAAACATGTCTATGTAATCTATACGCAGGCGGCGCAGCGATTCGTCGCAGTACCGCTTAATCGTTTCCGGGCGGCTGTCCTGGCGGCCCGTCGCATTGCCGCCGATGACTTCGTGGCCGAATTTTGTCGTGATGCAGATTTTCCCGTGATACGGAGACAATGCTTTGCCTGCAAGCCGTTCGTTCGTCAGGGGGCCGTATATGATGGCCGTATCAAACAGTGTCACGCCGTGGTCTACGGCCTCGTGAAGCAGACGTATCAACTGGTCTTCCCGCGGAGACTGGCTGCGGTTATACGTCATGCCCATGACGCCGAAGCCGAGAGCCGATACGGAAAGGCTGTATGCGCCGGAGCCCAGCGTGCGCGCCGCCTCCAGCACGGGCCAGCGGCTTTTGCTTTTTTCCGCCGGTTCTTTGGCTTTGGCGTCCGCCACCAGCGACGGCGCTGCCAGAGACGCGCCGGCCATAACGGACAATGCAAGAAACTTGCGGCGGCTTATCCCGTTTCCTTCTGCCCTGTCAGAGGTCTGCGTTATTTTCTTTGTCGTCATCTTTTCTCCCTCCCAGAAAAATAAGGTGTCCCGCGGCGGGACACCTTTAGTATATCTTTCTCCATTTTCCTTGTCTAATACTTGTTCAGTCCTTTTAAACATACATAATAAGCATTTTTATTTTCTATGTATGCAGAAAGTTTTCTTCTTTCCCCAGATCTTTCCCGGATTCGCCGTTCCGGAAGAACAGCTCGGCATGTTCGATAAATTTTGCCATGATAGACGGCAGGAACTGGTTCTTCTTCCAGGCCAGGACGCAGTGAACGTTGATCGGCGGGTTCAGCGGCTTGATGCGGAGAAGGGGAGACGCGACTTCAAAATCCATCCCCAGGGCAAGACCAACGCCCTGTTCGACGAAAATGGACTTGTTGTTCGTCGACAAGTTCATCGTCACGACGGGATGTATATCGCCGTAGTGCCTGCCGAACCAGTTCTCCATCTGCGTCAGCAGGGAAGGCCGCTTCGGCATGATGATGGCTTCGCCGGCCAGGTCGGCAGGAGAAACGGACCGGGAGTCTGCCAGCCGGTGATCGGCACGCATCAGCACCGTCCACCGCTCCATTTTCGGCATGCGGATAAAGCTGTATTTGCTCAGGTCCACCGGCTCGATGAGCATGCCAAAATGGAGAACGCCGTCTTCCATCCGCTCCTTGACGTCGTCGGCAATGCCGGTAAAGATGTCGAAGGTGACCTTCGGATAGATCTGCTGAAACGAGGCGATGACCTTGGCCAGACACTCCATGTTTTCCAGCGTCTCGCCGCAGCCGATGGAGATCTCGCCTGCCGCCGCGTCTTCTTCCTGCCGCAGTTCCCGTTCCGTTTTCTCCGTCAGCAAGACGATTTCCTGGGCCCGCTGGCGCAGGAGGCGCCCTTCCGCCGTCAGGACGATTTTGTACCGGCTGCGGTGAAAGAGAGTAACGCCCAGTTCTTCTTCCATTTGGGTGATCTGACGGGACAGCGTCGGCTGTGTAATATGAAGCAGCTTGGCCGCTTTCGTTATATTTTCTTCTCTGGCTACCATTAAAAAATATTTCAGCACGCGAAGTTCCATCGGTACGGCTCCTTTCCTTACCTGCACAGACAGTTTTTTCCCTCATTATATCACAAAGTTTTTCTTTATCCTCTGCTTTTCAGGCATTTTTAAACGAACTGTTTAAGTATTCGACATGGCTGGAAAATCATTTTACAATAAAAGTACCGAAAACCCATCAACCGGCGCCGTGCCGGCAGAAAGGAGTTCGTCTCATGAAAAAATCAGCCCTCACCGCCTTATCGGCCGCCGCCGTCATCGCCCTTTCAGCCTGCGGCGGCATCGGCGGCACGACGGCGCAGCAGACCACCGCCGCGCCTGCTCCTGCGCAGGAAAGTTCCCATAGTTCGATTTTGATCACCTATTTTTCCCGTTACGGCAATACGCCCTACGACGATGACATCGACGCGTCCGCAGCGGCCAGCGTCGCCGTCCGGGACGGCAGAAAACACGGCACGACAGAACTTGTCGCCCGGGATATCCAATCTCACGTCGGCGGCGACTTGTTCTTCATCCGCAGCCGGGAATCCTATCCTGTCGATTTCGACGTCCTCGTCGACCAGAACCATCGGGAAATTGCGGAACAGTATTTTCCCGAATTAACGGAAATGCCCGATACGTCAAAATACGACGTCGTCTTCGTCGGCTATCCCGTATGGGCAAATACGATCCCCCGTCCGGTCGCGACTTTTATCCGCAACGCCGAACTTGCCGGAAAAACGGTCATTCCCTTCTGCACCCATGACGGATACCGCAGCGGCCGCAGCTACAGCGACATTGCCGATCTTGCCGGAGGGGCGGACGTCACGGGCGGATTCGACGTCGAAGCCACCCAGGTACCCCAATCCCGAGACCGGCTGTACGCCTGGCTTGATTCGCTGCCTGCCGTTGCTGCGGCCCGCAAAGGGGACGACTCTTCTGCCGTCGTCATTGACGGCCGTTCCGTCGCCATCGCCTGGGACGACACACCTCTTGCCCGTGAAATCCGCACGCAAATGCCCCTGACGGTATCTATGGTTGGCTACGGCGGCCGGGAATATTACGGCCCCCTGCCGTTCCGACCATCCGAAGGAGGCGAAGGAAAGCGTTCCTTTGCGGACGGCGACGTGACGTACTGCCCGCAGAATAATACGATCGCCATATTCTACGCCCAAACGGACCGTCCGAACCTGACGATGGACGTCATCCGAATCGGCCGCGTTACCGATGATTTAGCGGTCTTCCACGAACTGGACAGCACCGTTTCCATGACGTTCCGCTAGGAGGTGTCTCCGAATATGCGGAAAAAAATCTTCGCCGCCGTCCTGCTTGCCGCTGCAGTGTGTTTTGCCGCCTGCGCGCCGGCAGAAACACCGCCGGCGCCGAAACAGTCCGTACAGGCGGATGCTGCGGCAGGACAGCGGCAGCCGCAACAGAAAATATTGATCGCTTATTTTTCCCGCGCCGACAACACAACCGTTGCCGACCCGAATGCCGTCGATACGGACGCCGTAACCGGCGCCAGCTTGCTGCCGCCGGGCAACGCCGCCGTCCTTGCCGGCATCATTCACGATGAAATCGGCGGTGATCTCCTTTCCATCCATGTGAGCGAACCGTATCCGGAAGACTACGAACAGTGCCTGGACCGAGCCGTCTATGAATCGACGCACGGCCTCCGGCCGGAACTGTCGACGTACGTCGGAAACATGGATGAGTACGATATCATCTTCATCGGCTACCCCAACTGGGATTACGGCGCGCCCATGGCCGTCCTCTCTTTCCTGGAGGGATACGACTTGTCCGGAAAAACCATCATCCCCTTCTGCACCCACGGAACCGGCGGACTTTCGTCCAGCGTGCGGCAGATCACCCAGTCGGCCCGCGGCGCAGAAGTAGTGTCGCCCATCGGCATTTTCCGCAGCGATATGGAACAGGCCCCGCAAAAACTGAAAGACTGGCTTCAAACGCTTCCCCTTGCGCCGGTTCGTCACTAATTCTCACTGTTATCCTGCCTGAGGAGGTTCATTACCAATGTCTGTTGAAACGATGAAGGCCGCCGTCCTGACGGGGCCCAGAACAATTGAAATCAAGCAAATCCCCGTGCCTGAAACTGCGCCGGGAATGATAAAAATTGCCGTGTCGGCCTGCGGCGTCTGCGGCAGCGACGTGCATATGTGGAAAGCCGGCAAAGGCTGGAATCCCGCATTGGACGGAAATCTGGTCATGGGCCATGAGTTCTGCGGCACCGTCACCGATCCCGGAAACAGCGCTTTTGAAGCCGGCGACCGCGTCGTCTTTTGGGCCAATCTGTACTGCGGCGCCTGCGACATGTGCCTGTCCGGAAAAGAACACCTGTGCCGCGACGTAAACGGCACGAACTACATCGGCTTCGTCTGCAACGGCGCCTATGCCGAATCCTTTGCCGGCAAGGCAAAAAACGCCTATAAGCTCCCTGACACCGTATCGGATGTCGCTGCCGCCGTTATCAACCCGCTCATGGTCGCTTACCACGCTGTAAA
>CAZDQW010000003.1:98051-113940 GCA_964507845.1 uncultured Megasphaera sp. | reverse complement strand
GACTGGCAGAAAGTACGGAAAAAAGCACAGAAATCAATTACAGATTTGGCGGAAAAACTTGTCGAACTATATGCTAAGAGAGAGATTGTTTCAGGATATGCTTTTCCTGCCGACACGGCGTATCAAAAAGAATTTGAAGATGCCTTTCCGTACGAGGAGACAGAAGATCAGCTTAAAGCAGCGGAAACAATCAAAAAGTCCATGGAAAAACCGTTTCCCATGGACTGCCTTGTATGCGGCGATGTTGGTTTCGGAAAAACGGAAGTAGCCATGCGGGCAATTTTTAAAGCTGTTATGGGAGGCAAACAAGTTGCCGTTCTCGTGCCGACGACCGTATTGGCGCAGCAGCATTTCCGGACATTTACGGAACGTTTTTCTCCTTTCGGCGTGCAGTGTGATGTGTTGAACCGTTTTTGTTCATATAAAGAAAAGAAAGATATTTTGGCCCGGACTGCTTCCGGCGACATAGATGTACTTATCGGTACGCATAGCTTATTAAGCAAAAGCGTAAAATTTAAAGATTTAGGTTTTTTAGTTGTCGATGAAGAACAACGATTCGGCGTAGCTCAAAAAGAAAAATGGAAAGCATGGGCAGCTCATATCGATGTGCTGACATTGAGTGCGACGCCGATTCCGCGAACCTTGCATATGTCGCTGGTTAATTTGCGGGAAATGTGCATCATTGAAACCCCGCCTACAGACCGCCTGCCGGTGCAGACGTATGTCACAGAATACGACGGGCGCATTGTCCGCGACGCCGTAATGCGTGAAAAAAGGCGGGGCGGACAAGTATTTTTCGTATATAATCGCGTTGAGTCTATTGAGCAGATGAAAGATGAATTGCAGGCAGTCGTTCCGGACGTTACTATCGGCATTGCTCACGGGCAAATGCCCGGATCCCTGTTGGAACAGGTGATGCTGGATTTTTATGAGGGAAAATTTGATATTCTGCTCTGTTCCAGTTTAGTTGAAAACGGGCTGGACGTGGCAAACGCCAATACGATTATTGTTTACGACGCCGATCATTTTGGTCTTTCTCAGCTTTATCAGATGAGGGGGCGCGTGGGCAGAAGTCACCGTATGGCTTATGCGTATTTTTTATATCGCCGCAATAAAATATTGTCGGAAATAGCGGAAAAACGGCTTCAGGCGATTAAAGAATTTACGGAATTAGGTTCAGGGTTCAAAATCGCCATGCGGGATTTGGAAATACGCGGCGCCGGCAATCTTTTAGGCAGGGAGCAGCACGGCAATATTGCCAGCGTAGGATTTGCGATGTATTGTCACATGTTGGAAGAAGCTATTGCCAAGGCGCAGTCAGGGCAGGCTGCCGAACAGCCCAAGCCCGACACGGTTATGGAAATTCACGTTGATGCCTTTATTGACGACGAATATATAAGCAACGGCGGACAAAAAATAGAAATGTACCAACGCATGGCTGTATTGCAGACGGAAGCGGAACTGCATGAGTTGGAAGCGGAGTTGGAAGACCGATACGGTACTCCTACAGTTCCCGTTCGGACGCTGCTTCGCGTTACGCAATTACGTTTACAGGCTCAGGCGCAACAGATTTCCCTTATTTCCCAGAAAAGAGATGTTTTGGAAATAAAATGGCGGAAGCCGGAATTAATGCCCCAATTTTCCGGATTTGACCAGGCGTTGCGCCGCCGAATCCGCATCGTCCCGGGAAATCCGCTCATGATGCGCATTTCCTTATCCGGTACGCCGGATATTTTAACGTTCCTTTCCCATATGCTTTCCCTTTTCGCAGCTTTGAGGAAGGAGAATCGGATTGCCTAAATCGACTTTTTTGCAAGGCGCCATGATTTTGACCGTTGCCGGCATAGTTGTTAAACTGCTGGGCGGGATTAACCGCATATTATTATCCCGTTTGCTGGAAGGCGAAGGAATCGGTCTTTATCAGATGGCCTATCCGCTATATATTTTGCTGCTGAGCGTTGCCGGCGCAGGAATACCGATAGCGTTATCTATTATGATCGCCGAAGAAACGGCAAAGGGAAATTACAGCGGCGCTAAGCGAATCTTTCATGTCGTGCTGCTGGCCGTGGCGGCTGCGGCTGTGGCGTGCGGCGCTGCGATGGCCGCGGGAGCACAGGCGCTTATTGCATTCGGCTGGGTGCGGGACAGCCGGGCCTATCTTCCGCTGGTCGTGCTGGCTCCGGCTTTAACGATATCGATGATTACCTGTTGTTTCCGTGGATATTTTCAAGGACTTCAGCTTATGACGCCGACCGCTGCGTCGCAAATGGCGGATCAGTTTATACGGGTATGTACGATGCTGTTCCTGGCGTGGGTTTTATTCCCGTACGGCCTGGACATTGCGGCTGCCGGAGCGGCGTTCGGGGCGGTTCCGGGGGCTCTGGCAGGACTTGCTGTGATGGCTTTTTTATATTATCGTCACTGCCGCATTCCCGTGCCGGCAGATAAAGCCGTATTTGCAGCGATGAGAGCATCGTCCATTATTCGGCGGCTTGCCGTATTGGCTGTGCCGGTTGCAGCGTCAAATATGCTGCTTCCGGCTGTTGCCAGCATTGATTTGTTCATCGTGCCAAATCGGCTGGAAGCAGCAGGATATTCCGTACAGGAAGCGACAACCTTATTCGGTTATTTGACAGGAATGGCCAATGGCCTTATTCAGCTTCCCGCTATTTTAACCATTGCCTTGGCGACAAGCCTTGTTCCTGCCGTATCGGCAGCATATGCCAAAAATCAGACTGATGCCATAGTGCAGCGGACACATACTGCCATGCGCATAGCTAATACGATTACGGTGCCAAGCTGCTGCGGTCTGGCTGTTTTAGCCGGGCCGATTTCACAAATGCTATATGCAACGCCTGCTGCCGGTCCGGCGATCTGCGTACTATCTATTTCGATTTTTTTTATCGGTGTCCAGCAAATTACGAGCGGTTTGCTGCAGGGTATGGGGCATACGACCATACCGCTTTTCACTATGGCGGCGGCTGCCGTGTTTAAGATTGGCTTGAGCTGGCATCTGACGGCTGTGCCGTGGCTTGGCGAAGTAGGCGCTGCCTGGGCAACAAATATAGACTTAGTCATAGCAACGTCGCTTAACTTATATTTTGTTTATCGGTTTATCCGGTACCGGATTCAATGGATGCATGTCGGGCGATTATTCCTGGCGGCAGCGGCAATGGCGGGAACCGCCTGGTTTTTGTATCGGGGAACAGCGCCTTTTCTTGGCAATACAGGAGCAACGCTTACTGCAATTACGGCAGCAGGAATCGTGTATATTGTTGGCTTATTTGCGGTTCATGCCGTAGTGATTGATGATATACGCCGGATTCCGCTTATCGGACAAAAAGTGTATTCGATGGTCTTTCGTTTTAAAAAGTAATCATAGGCGGAGAGGTGATTGTATTGGGAACTATTGAAATAGTCTATATGGGAAAAGATTGTGCAGGTTGGGAGGCGGATTTTGAAGCATCATACCGGCCTATTGTCCGTTACTTACTAGAAGAAGCATATACGCGCGATATCGTTCATACTGTCCCCGGAGGCCCGGAAATGGCGGAAAAGGTACGGCAAATGATTGAGGATGCTTGGAGAGAGACGTTGAAAATGCCTTTTGATATGGCGCCTATTGTCCGTGTCATGGCCAGACTTCGCGGCGAAAACGGCTGCCCCTGGGATAAAGCGCAGACGCATCGGAGCCTGCGCCGGTATTTGGTGGAAGAAGTGTACGAAATGCTCGACGCCATTGATCAGAATGATATCGCCGGCATTCGTGAAGAGCTGGGAGATATTTTGTATCAAGTCGTGATTCATGCCCGTATCGGCGAAGAAAAAGGCCTTTTTAACGCACAAGATATCGTCAGGGACATTACAGAAAAGATGATTCGCCGGCATCCCCATGTTTTTGCTGAAAAAAGCCTTGAAAACAAGGGGGGTAGTATGATAAACTGGGATAGATTAAAGCAAGGCGAAAAACGCCAGTGCCACGAACAATTGCTGGACGGCGTAGTCAAAGGTCTTCCGTCGCTTTTGCAGTCCTATAAGTTGCAGGAGAAAGCGGCTAAGGTAGGGTTTGACTGGGACAAGAAGGAAGAAGTCCTGGCAAAGCTGCGTGAAGAATGGCGGGAGTTTACGGAAGCTATACAGGAGCAGAACCGGAATCATGCCGAAGAAGAGGCCGGCGATGTATTATTCGTCTTTGCCAACGTATGCCGGCATTTTCAAATTGAGCCGGAATGCGCGTTGCATCGAGCTAACAGTAAATTTCGCCGTCGTTTTTCCCATGTGGAGAAACGCGTAAAAGAGTTGAAGCGTCCGTGGGATAGCTTTACTTTAGAAGAACTGGATTCTTTTTGGCAGGAAGCGAAGTGCCTGGAGCGGAATACGCACGTATCGGGAACTGCTGTTAGCGCCCATAATAGATGTGACTAATTAAAGGAGGATTTGTAATGAACAAAACAGAATTAATTGCCAGTGTCGCACAGAAATCCGATTTGACAAAGAAAGATGCTGAAAAGGCGGTAAAAGCGGTATTTGAAGCAATCAGTGAAAGCTTAATTCAAGGCGATAAAGTTCAGATTATCGGTTTCGGCACTTTCGAAGTTCGTCAGCGCAAAGCTCGGGAAGGCCGCAATCCGCGCAATAACGAACCTATTCAGATCGACGCTTCTAAGACTCCGGCATTTAAGGCCGGCAAGCAGCTGAAAGATCTGGTCAATAATAAATAATGTTTTGTTATAATTTTCAGGGCCGCATAAAAAACGGCCCTTTTCTTTTCTTGCGGACTGCTGTAATTTGTCGTAACATATAGTGGAGAATTATTACTGCAGTCTATGCACTAAAGAAGGAATCTGTATGGCGAAAAAGAAAGTGCTGCTTATGTCGGCTTCTATTGGAACGGGACATACGCAGGCAGCGCGCGCGATAGAAGAATATATGAGAATGATCTCAGATGATTGGGATGTGGAACATATCGATTTTCTTTCCAACGACTTCTTATCTATCGACAATATCGTTAAAGAAACGTATATTAAGATACTGGATGTATTTCCTATATTGTATGATTTGATGTATTATTCCTCTCAGGGATATAAAAAAGGGTTGGCAGTGAAAATGCTCATTGCCTGGGGACTGAAACGGCGGATGCTCCGGGTATTGGAGGAAAAGAAACCGGATGTGATTATTTTTACTCACCCCTTTCCGGCAGGTGCCGCAGCGTTGCTTAAACGGCAGCATCGCCTGCATATTCCGATCATAGGCGTCATTACGGATTTTGCCGTGCATCAGTTATGGGTGTATCCTCAGATAGATGCGTATTTTGTTGCCGCGTCGCCGTTGAAAAAATTACTTGCCGCACAGGGCATTGATGAAAAAAAGATAATCGTGTCGGGCATACCGGTACGCAAAGCCTTTTCCCAGGTTGCGTGGCAATGGGATGAGAGCCATGAACGGAATAAAAATGTGCTTATTATGGGCGGAGGTCTGGGTATGGGTTCTATCCGCCAATCGTTGGTTAGATTAGACAGACTTGATGCAATAGATAGTTTTACCGTGGTAACGGGGTATAACGCCGATTTATTCGATGAAATATGTCAGCTCCGCCATGAATTCCGGCATCCCGTCAACGTTCTGGGATATACAAACCGCATTCCTGATCTTATGTCCGGAGCGGCGCTGCTGGTTACAAAACCGGGCGCCTTAACATGTACGGAAGCGGCGGCAGTGCAGGTGCCGATGGTGTTGTATTCCCCGATTCCGGGTCAGGAAGAAGCCAACGCCATGTATATGAAAGATAAAGGGTGCGCGGCTTGGGCGAGGGGACTGGATGATTTGGCAGGCATTGTAGATGATCTGCTCCGTCATCCTGAAAAGCTCTGCGCCATGTCCGATGCCAGCTGTTCCTGCCATTGCGACGGTGCAGGAGTTATTGCTTCGCAGATTTATCGCCTTGTTTTTTCGGATGAACGCCGGGATACGTTCCAAGGCAGAGAATATTCTCATGAAACGATGGAAGTAAGCCGGATCGGCTTATAAACGCGTTATGAATAGTGTACCCGGTCGTTCTTCCAAGGGGGAGAGGTAGTGAAGAAAAAAAACACGCGCAGCACTGGACGCCGCAGGCAGCAGCGTTCTACAAAACCTATCGTTGTATTGCTGCTGATGATTGCCTTGTGCGTCGGTTTATACTGGAATCTTAGCGAAAACGGAAATGAAGAAATAGCCGCAGACAGGCATATAGAGCAAATTAATGATGTCCGTGACGACGGGAAAGATGCTGATTATACGGAAGTATCTGATGACCTGAGCCGCGCCGTTGCTTCTTGGCTGCAGAAGCAGGGTGCTGTCATTGAAGAAGTAAAGCGGGAAAACCGTACGGATATAAGAAGGAAAACGGGCGGGAGGATTTACTGGACGACAAGAAGCACTGTTGTTGTGCCCAACGTGCTGTTTTCAAAGGAAAATCTGGAAAAGGAACTGCATAAAAGCCAGGGAAAAGCTATCCTTTATCGTGTGATCCAAACGGATCTGGACGGCAGAGATGTGGTGGAATACGATATCGCTTACCATGATACGCTTGATGGGGTGCCATTGTATTTAATCACGGATAAATTGTATGTTACGGCGCCGGAAGAAAAGAGCGGACTGGCCGAAGATTTAAAAGATATCTTTACTGCTGGCAATTCAGGAAAGACGGAAGAAAAGAAGCAAAGGGCCATCCAGTCTGAAGCAAGACCTCAAAATCAGTCCACTAAACAAACACGCCCCGCAGAAGTAAAAGGGAAACTGGCTATCCTTATTGATGATTGCGGAGCCGATATGAAAACGTTGACAAAGCTTAATGAGATTCCCGTTCCGCTGACTTACGCAGTCATGCCGTATAAGGACTATACGGCAGAATCGGCGCGCAGCGGATATCAAGCGGGACGAAAGATATTTGTTCATCTGCCGATGGAGCCGCTTAACACTGCTTCTTCAGAGAAAGTCTTTATTGCCGGCCGCATGAGCGACAGCAAAGTCAAGGTGACAACGAAAGAGCTGCTCGATCAAGTCCCCTATGCTATTGGCATGAATAATCATCAAGGCTCTATGGCTACGGCCGATCATCGTCTTATGAAGGACGTTATGTCTGTACTGAAAGAACGGGGCATGGTTTTTGTAGACAGCCGGACAAACAGCGCATCTGTAGGTGAACAGACAGCATCCGCTATGGGAATACGGACTAGCCGGAATAATTTATTTATCGACAATGAATCAGACGTAAGCTCTATTAAAGCCCGGCTGCGGCAAGGAGGGGAAATGGCCAAACGAAATGGCAGCGCTATTGTTATCGGTCATTGCAGACCCAACACAGCCGTTGCGTTGCGAGAAATGATAGATGAGCTGCGCAGTTCCGGAATAGAAATCGTTTTCGTAACAGATCTCCTTCATTAAGGAGCTGCTGACGAAACTTTATTTGTCTGGCGGAATACACTTGTATAGGAGAGGCAAATGGCGGAAGAAAAAGTAGCCCTTATCAGCGGAGGCACATCGGGAATCGGCTTGGCTGCTGCCAAAAGTCTGCTGCAGCAGCATTGGCGTGTTGCTGTCAGCGGCCGCAGTACAACAAAAGGGGAAAAAGCGCTGCAAACTCTGAATGCCGGAAACCGAGCCGTCTATGTGCCCGGTGATGTTTGCCATGATGAAGAATGCCGGGCAATAGTAGATGGAGTAGTCCGGCAGTTCGGGAGACTTGACGGCGTAGTCACGTCTGCCGGTATGTACGAAGAATGTCTGCTTGAAAATGAAGACATGGCAAAGATAACGCATATGTTTTCTGTCAATGTATATGGCACCATTTCTTTATGCCGTCATGCTTTGCCCTACTTAAAACAGCATGGGGGAAGCATTGTCACGGTAAGCAGTGACGCCGGAATTCAGGGAAATGTGGCTTGTTCTATTTACGGTGCAACGAAAGGGGCCGTTGTAGGATTTACAAAGTCGCTGGCACTGGAAGCGGCGCCTCATGGGGTGCGGGTGAACTGCGTTTGCCCCGGAGATGTGGAAACGCCGCTGCTGGAAGCGCAGCTGCGCGCTGACCCTGCGCTTTCGCTGGAGGCGTTAAAAGCACATTATCCTTTATACCGGCTGGCAAAACCGGAAGAAGTCGGGAAGGTTATTGCTTTTCTTCTCGGCGATGATGCATCGTTCATCACGGCTGCCGTCATACCTGTGGATGGAGGTTTGACAAGCTGGTGAAAACATGGGAAAATAAATTAACTTAGTATTTTACATAAATGGGGTGGTATTCATGGCTGAAGAAATGAAGACAGTAGAGCAGTTGCAGGAAGAAATTGCCAAGTTAAAGCAGGAGTTGGCCGATTTAAAGGCAAGTCAGGAAACCAATTCAGCAAACCAAGATGCCTCTGTCGATGAGAACGCCAGAGCGCTGCAAGTTATTCAGGCAATTGATGCGTCAACCGATGACGCAGATGTAAAGGTGGAAACGCTTTGCCGGTGGGCCGCTGCCCGTGCCGGGGCTATTGTTGTTGCTCCTTTATTGGGAACGGTCGCTCTCATGGCGAATGAAGTGTATTTAGTCAGCCGGATTGCCCGCATTTATAATGTAAAATTGACCGAACGGGCTCTTATTGCGTTTCTCGGCGCTGTCGGCAGCCGCATGGTTGGTACGCTGCTTACGACGCTTATACCATTCAGTGTCATACAGGTTCCTGTTGCCGTCGGAATTACGTACAGTTTGGGACGCGTAACTCAGCGGTGGATGAAAGACGGAATGCCCAGCGATATGGGGCCGTATGTGGAAATGATGGCCGAATGGAAGGGAAAAGCCCGTGAACAAGTAGACCGGCTTCGCGAACATCCGTTAAAAAACGTACCGCTTGGCGATGAAACCATTGATTTTGTAAAAAAATGGAGCGCCGCCGCAATGGATAAGTTTCAAGACGTCAAAGAAAAAGGGCAGGAATTATATCATAATGTCCGGCATCAAGACGATTTAATCGAAGAAATACTTAAAGAAAAAAATGAAGAAGAACAGAATACTCAGCAAGCTGAACCGACAGCAGGCCTGGAACAAGAAGCGGAAGATGCTGAACCTTCATTAGGAACGACGGAAGCGACAGTAGAAGAACAGGCAAAAGCAGCAGTGGAAGACGCCAAAATTCCGATTGATTTCAATAAATAATAAAGGATGCGACGCTTATGTGGAAAATGCTGGCGCTTTTCGCTCGTTTTTATACGCCGGGAAAATTCGTACGTTTTATTAAGGGGACTGGCCGGCGGATTCATTTTCTTCCTAAGCTGCTGATGATTTTTTACTGTATGCAGGATAAGGATACGCCAAAAATCGTCAAGTTGGCGCTCATGGGAGCTATCGGCTATGTCTTATTGCCTTTAGATTTTGTTCCTGACGCATTTGCCGGGGTGGGATGGATTGATGATGCAGCAGTTGTAACGGCGGCTATCCGTTTGGCCGGCACGTACATAAAACCGGAGCATATGGAAAAAGTACGTCATGTATTTCCGTTTTTAAAACTATGACGGCGGAAACAATTCCAACATGTTTTGTGTTGGAATTGTTTCCGTTCTTGCCTTTGTAGTATTTGACAAACCTATGCTGACATCGTAAAATGATAAAAGTATGTATTTTCTTGATAGGAGATCTGCGGCGTAATGATTACCATTAGTGAAAAAGTACGGTTTTACGAAACTGATATGATGGGGATTGTCCATCATTCAAACCATATCCGATGGTTTGAATGCGGCCGCTGCGAATACTTGCGTCAAGCTGGCGTCGATTTGTTTGAACTGATGGAGCAAGGTATTTTGTTTCCGATAAAAAACGTGTCCTGCGAATATTTTCACCCTATTAATTACGGAGATACAATTGACATTGAAACTACGCTTACTAAATTATCGCGTGCGCAAATGACCTATTCGTATCGTATTGTACGGCATGATGACGGATTGCTGCTGGCTGCAGGAACATCGCAGAATGTCTTTACGCATAAGAACAGCGGCACAGTTGCGCGGTTAGGCGGCAAGTATTACGAAAAATTAAAAGAATGCTATGCAGAAGATAAAAAAGCTTCCGATAATGGAGGAATGTCCAGTGGATAGGAACCGACAGCCTATCGGCGTGTTTGATTCTGGTGTCGGCGGATTGACTGTTGTCAGCAAGCTGCGTATGCTGCTGCCTCATGAAAATATCATTTATATCGGTGATACGAAAAGAAATCCGTACGGTTCCCGGACGCCGGAAGAAATACTGACGTTTACGCGCGAAATTTTGCACTTTCTGACTAAATGCAATGTAAAACTGGTTGCAGTCGGCTGCAATACTGTCACAGCTGCAGCATACGATACAGTGAAGAACGAAGTGCCTTATCCGCTTATCGGGATGAGCAAAGGTATTTATACTGCCAATGAAATCAGCATAAAAAAGAAAATAGCCGTCTTTGCTACGGAACTTACTATTGCCAGGCACTGGCATAAAAAAATGGCGGCGGCTATGGATCCGCAGATTGAAATTGTTGAACAAGCTTGTCCGGAATTGGCCAATCTTGTCGAAAGAGGCGTTTTATCCGGCGAAAAGGTTTTGGCGCCGTTGCGGCGTTATACAGCCCCGGTCATTGCATCAGGGGCTGATACCGCTATTTTTGGCTGCACCCATTTCCCGTTTTTACGATCGTTATTTGAAGATCTCTGCGGTGATTCCATGGCGTTTGTCGACCCGGCCCATGAAATGGTTCTGCAGACCGTGCAGGTTTTAAAAAAAAGCGGTCTTTTTAATGAAGATCATCTTCCGGGATATCTTCGTTTGTGTTTTACCGCCGAAGCCCGGCGCGGGGCTAAATTGGCAGAACACCTTATTCCGGTTAATGAATTTTCTGTTGAAGAAATATCCTTTTCGGAGAACAAAGGCGAATAGAAAATCTATTTCATGCAGATGAAAAAAGGAGTCTTGCGTCGTGGTATTGTATGTATTGCTAAATATCGTCATTGCGATCATCGGTATCGTTGCTGTGCTTTATTTGTTATTCCGCTTATATGCATGGCGGCAGGGCGATGCCCGATTTGTTATTGAAGTCCGCCGCCGTACCCCGTTTAAACTGAAAAATATAACTGCTGATACGGCGGTTTTTGAGACGGAAGTGCCTTTTCATAACGCGGGCCGCCAATTAGGCACGATCATGGACTTCTATCCCAGAACCCTGTTGCCGCGGGAGCAGTATGATAAATGTATTGTCCATTCGCAGCTGGCTAATAAAGCCGCTGAACGGGACGATAATTATTGGGAAGCCGTCATTTATTATCCCGGAAAGGGAAGCCGCATCCGCGTGACAGTTGCGTTAGTCAGCAAAAGCGGAAATATTCTTGAAGATTTGAAAACGTTTCCTGATATGCCGATTGATTTGGTATATCAGATTGTATCCCGAAGCGAATGGTATATTCACAAAGCCCGAATTACGCTGAAATCTTCAGACGTAAAACAGGCTCTGGCATTGCGGCAGGAGGTACAAAAGAATGGCTGAACTGGAACTCATACCTGTAAAAACACGAATTTTGACGGGTAAAGACGATATTGTTGATGTAATCGAAGAATATACTAAACATATCATTGGCCCTGATGATATTGTTTGCACAGCGGAAAGTGTTGTTGCCATCACGCAGCGCCGGTATACAAGACCGGAAGAACTAACGCCGTCATGGCAGGCCCGGCTTATGCGGCGGTTTGTTCCCGGGGAAGGGAGCATGGCTAGTTTGTATGGCATGCAGGCGGCAATGGAATTAGAGGGCGAGTGGAAAATGCTTGTCTGCTTTATTATTGGCTTTTTGGCGAAGTTAATTGGTAAAAACGGTGTTTGGTATCGGTTATGCCGTCAGGCTTCTTTAACGGATGATGTGACGGGGACGATGCCGCCGTTTGATAAATGCATTGTATACGGTCCGGCTGAACCGGATAAAGTGGCCGAAAAAATTAAACAGCGGTTAGGCTGTTACGGCGCCTGTGTCGCCGATGTCAATGACCTGAAACGTTCTGCCGTTCTTGGGCATTCCCGCGGACTTAATCCGCAGGAAATAGCCAAGATATTGATTGATAATCCTTTCGGCAACGCCTCTCAGAAAACGCCGATCGTTATCATCAAAAATTATGCAAAATTTGTTAAGCCGAAAGCTGCTGTAAAATAAGGGGCCTTTATGAGCAAGAAAGAAACGATTATATTGGCAACGCATAATGCCGGAAAAATACGGGAATTTAAACGGGTGCTGGAACCGCTTGGCTATTCCGTCGCAGCAGTTCACGACATTTGTCCAGCCATATCTGAACCGGAAGAAACAGGTACGACTTTTGCTGAAAATGCGGAGTTAAAAGCCGCATATTATATGGAAGCCACAGGAAGGCCCTGTCTTGCCGATGATTCAGGAATTATTGCCGATGCCTTGAACGGACAACCTGGCGTACATTCGGCACGATATGCCGGGCCGGACTGCAATGACGAGCGCAATAATCGAAAACTCGTTGAAGAGTTATCTAAATTTCCGCCGGAAGAACGAACGGTTCACTACGTCTGCGTTTTGGCACTATTATTTCCTGATGGCCGCCAAATTACAGTTGAAGGCCGGTGTGACGGCATACTGCGTGATTTTTATGCCGGAAATAATGGATTTGGATACGATCCGTTATTCTATGTGCCGGAAAAAGGAAAAACTATGGCAGAAATGACATTAGATGAGAAAAACGAGATCAGCCATCGCGGCAAGGCATTGGACAAATTGGTGGGAGCATTAATGTCATGAAGCCGATTTATGTTGGCATTGTCAGCGACAGTCACGGCAAATTTACGCCGTTAGAAAAAATGATTCATCAAGCTCCGGACGCAGCAGCGTGGATACATTGCGGCGATTACTGTGAAGACGGTGAAGATCTGGCGGCATATTCAGGAGTTCCTGTATATACCGTAAAAGGAAATAATGATTTTATGAGTTTGTCTAAGGCACCGGAATGCCGGAAAATTTCCATCGGGGGCATTACCATTCTTGCCGTTCACGGACATCAGTGGTACGGCCGCAGCCGCCTGGAAAATCTGCTTTCGTTAGGACGAAAACATAATTCGCCCCTTGTTGTCTTTGGGCATACGCACAGGCGTTTCTGCGAAACTTTCGGCAATATAATAATTGCAAATCCTGGCAGCATATCTCTGCCGCGGGATGGAAAAAAGGGTACATATGCAATCTGCCGCATTGAGGATAACGCACTTACAGATGTGAAATTGTGCGAGCTGGCATAATGCGCGGACAGATAGATAATTTTAGAGTAAAGGTATGAGGAAATGGCAAGCAAAACGAACAAATTAAAACTTTACGGCTTTAATAATTTGACGAAAACACTGAGCTTCAATATGTATGATATTTGTTATGCCGTCAGCGAAGAGTCGCGCCATCAATATATTGAGTATATTGATGAACAATACAATGCGGAACGGCTGACAAAAATACTGCAGAACGTATCGTCGATTATTGGCGCAAATATTTTAAACATTGCCAGTCAGGATTATGATCCTCAGGGAGCCAGCGTAACGATTCTTATTTCAGAAGAGCCCCTTGAACCGTCTGATGCCGATGTTGTCTGTCATTTAGATAAAAGTCATCTTACTGTACATACGTATCCTGAAAGTCACCCTCAAAAGGGGATTATGACATTTCGGGCGGATATTGACGTATCTACCTGCGGACGCATTTCCCCGCTTAATGCGTTGAATTACCTTTTAGACAGCTTTGAGTCGGATATCGTAACGCTTGATTATCGTGTCCGCGGATTTACGCGTGATTTGGCAGGGAAAAAACTGTTCATTGACCATCGGATTAATTCTATTCAGAATTATATATCGCAAAATACGCGCAACCGGTACAACATGATTGATGTAAACGTTTATCAGGAAAATATTTTTCATACTAAAATGCTCTTGAAAGATTTTGATTTAAATAATTACCTGTTCAACTTGACGGCTGATCAGCTTACGGACCGCCAGCAGAATCAAATACGGAAATTACTGCATCAGGAAATGTTGGAAATTTTTAATGGGCATAATATGCCTGTCATGCGCTGAAGATTATTTTTTTATTTCCCCGCTTGCCGGATTGACGGCAGGCGGGTTTGCTTTTTCATCGCCTTGGCTTATGGTATACTATACATGGCAGGAAAATATTTGAGACGCAAGCAGTATATTTGGCAGTGTTCAGCTAAATCCTGCAGATTGCAAAAGAAGTAAGATTATTAAGCTGTAAGGAGAAATTTATCATGGATACAAAAAAGAAATTATGTAAAATAGGAAAAAAGATGAAAAACGCAGGACTCGTTGCTGCCTGCGACGGAAATATCAGCTTCCGCAGCACAAATGGGTTGATTGTTATTACGCCGTCCGGAGTACCGAAAGGAGAATTAAAACCATCACAGCTTCTGGTGATGGACGAAAATGGAGTTGTGCATAAAGGCGCAGGAAAGCCTTCGACAGAAACAGCACTTCACTTATGTATTTATAAAGCACGTCCTGATGTTAATGCAATTATTCATGCGCATCCGATAACGGCAACAGCTGTTACGGTCGCCGGGTTATCTTTTCCAAGTCAAATCGTAACAGAAGGGGCATTGGTTCTGGGACATTCCGTACCGACAGTTCCCTATGCTGCGCCGGGAACGAAAGAATTAGCGGAGGCATGTACAGCATATGCAAAACAGGCAAACGTTTTTTTATTGGAGCGGCATGGCGCTGTTGCTTTGGGCAAAGAACTGAGTGAAGCATTGTACAGAATGGAGACGCTGGAAGCTGTAGCGAAAATGTATCAGGCGGCGTTATCTTTTGCCGTTCATACGAAGGATTTGAATGAAATAAACCGCCATCAGGAAATAAGTTCTTTATTATTTCGATGAAATCAGAAAATGACGGACGGCGATTTCTTTCGCCTTTTTTGTTGTGACAGATTGAAATGATGCGTTTAGAAAGCCGGTTACACATATTGCGGCATAGTATTTACAGTGAGGTGTTGACATGAAGACTACGGAATATTTGCCATGGGAAAAACAATCAGTAAAAACAAAATTATTTTCGTTTCAAGGACGGCTTGCACGCCGGCAGTATATTTATTTGACGATCTTAACTTGGGTATTAGCCGGTGCAATTTCTTACCTCCTGACTATAGCCGGAAGCTCATTAGGGACATTGTCCGGAGGTATCTGCCTTGCCGCAGCCATTATTATGGCGATTCCCACTACGATTATTTCACTTTCCATTGCAGTTCGGCGCTGGCATGATTTAAATCGTTCATGGCAATACGTCCTGATTAACATATGTTGCGCTTTTGCCGGCGTATTATCCTTATTGCTTTATGCGTATTTGTTTATTGCCAAAGGGACGCCGGGAATAAATCTGTACGGGCCTAATCCCTCTGAGCCGTGGGAGGGGCAGAAGCCCTACAATCCGGTAATAAAGGAAGCCGATGAGTTGGAAGTGAAAGAACCGGATACGTCGGCTGAAGAGGCTTTCGGGCGAAAAGATCATAAAGAATAAACTGTCTTGCCGCAGATAATCATGCAGCAAGGTGCAGCTGGAAGTGAAGCCAATTATGGATAACGTATTTTTGAACGATGTGACAGGAATATCAAATTAGCCGGATTTGGTCGTGACGGACAGGAGAGATTATTTCAGAGCAACGTGCTTCTGATCGGCGCCGGCGGCCTTGGATCTCCGGCTGCGCTGTTATTCAGCGGCGGCTGGTGTGGGGACATTGGGGATTATTGATTCAGATAAAGTGGAGTTTATCCAACTTGCAGCGTTAAATTTTCCATACGGAAAAGACTATAGGAACGGAGAAAACCTTATCGGCGCAGAAATATCTT
>CAZDQW010000003.1:0-97951 GCA_964507845.1 uncultured Megasphaera sp. | reverse complement strand
TTCCGGGAAAAGGACCGTGCTTCCGCTGTTTGTTTGAAGAAGCACCGAAGGATGGATTTTTGCCGGCCCGTAAAGATGTAGGCGTTTTAGGCGCTGCCGCCGGAATTATCGGTACAATTCAGGCAACGGAAGCGATTAAATATTTAACCGGCATCGGCGAATTACTTACAGGGACTTTGCTGACCTATGATGCACTGACGATGACGTTCCGCAAAGTGCGTTTTCCGGAAAATCCGGAGTATACTGTCTGTTCAAAGGCAGGTAAAATGATGTGTAATACGTAAGTTTCCGGCAACGATACTATCCTCGTATATATGAATAGTATTCAGAAATTTCTTTTTTTGCATTTTCTTTCTGCGTATTGACAGCTTATATTGGTCAATGCTATAGTTTAAGTAAAATTTATATAGCAGGTCAGGTGTCATCAAGACTTAATAGAGAAGTCCGGTGCAATTCCGGGGCGGTCCCGCCGCTGTAAGGAGGAGCAAAGCTGCAGAATGTCACTGTACGATTGTATGGGAAGGCGCAGCCGCGTTATGAGTCTAAGCCAGAAGAACTGCCTGACTCATAATCACCGATAGACCTGCGAGCGATGGGAATGGAGATTTACGATTGCGTATAAGCTGCAAGGGTGTATCCTTGCGGCTTTTTTCATATGCAGGAGATTAAGGAGGACATATGGAATCTATCATGGAAGGCGTGCAGCTGTTTCAAAAAGGCGGATTCGTCATGTATGTGCTGCTGGCGTGTTCTGTTTTTATTTTATATATTGCTGTTGAAAGGCACTTATATTATCGCCGTATGGATGATGGAAAAGTATTTGCCGAAACATTCTATATGTTCATGGAGTCAGAACAGTATGAGGAGGCGCTGCACCTTGTGAAAAAAAGCCGCGGCGGATTGGCCAAGATATTGGCCGGCGCGGCTGAACGAGATAAAAAGGACAGAAATGTTTTTATAGAAGTACAGTCCGGAATTTTGCTGGCAACATTTAGACATCACTTGTATTATCTTAACGTCATCGTTACTATGGCACCGTTGCTGGGCCTTTTAGGGACGATCAGCGGCATGATGACATCGTTCAGCATTTTTTATGTAGAATCGCGGCAGACGACCGCGATTACCGGCGGTATTGGGGAAGCGCTTATTGCTACGGCTTTCGGGTTGTGCGTGGCGATTTTATCATTATCTGTTCATGCATATTTTACACAGCGGCTAGAACGTATTATTACGGACATGGAAATGTGTTTTTCCGTTTTAGAATTCATGCCGGACGAAAAGAGGATGGGATGAAATATGAGATTGCGGGACCGGAGGCACTGTGAAAAGCCGGAAGTGATGATCATTCCGATGATCGATATCATGTTTTTCCTCTTAGTATTTTTTATGCTCAGCACGCTGTATATGGTTGATTTAAAAACAGTCGGCATTAATCTGCCGCAGGCTGCTTACAGCGATGTGCAGACAAAGACAGAATATGTGATTACGATGAAAGCTGACGGGACGGTCTGGCTGGAAGATAAAGAAATTAGCCGCACGGCGCTGCTGGATCGGATAAAAATAGAACGGGAACGCAATCCCCGATGTTCCGTCGTGCTTCGCGCAGATCGCGCGCTCGATTACGGAACGGTCATGGTTTTGCTGGATGAACTGAAAGGCGCCGGTATTGTGCGTATCGGCCTGGCAGCGGGAAGCGGTGACAGCTTGTGAGAGAAGAAAGACGGGAGAAACGGATTGCTGCGGTTACATCCGTTGTTATTCATATTCTGGTCTTTTTCATCCTTGCCGGAAGCGGTATTTTTTCTTTTTTGAGGGAGCCTTCACAAACGCAGTCCATCGAAGTAACGTTGTACCATGAAGATTCATCTAATAACTTGCCGAAAGCGGGAGCGCACGGCGATGCGGAAATATATTATTCACCGTCCTATTCTGTGGCTGACGTCGTTATGCCAGATACGGCAGAACACAAAAAAAATAGCCATGCCAAGGCAATCCCCTCGCTTAATGAAAATGTATGGGAAGAAGGTGGCGCTGCAACCGTATCGTCTGATTCGCTTGTTTTCGGCGGTTTTGGAAACGGCCGCGGGCAGACATGGACAGGAAACAGTTTCGGCAGCAGTAAAGATGGAGTTTCCGACGGCGGAGGAATCAGGCCGGAAACAAAAGCTGTGCTGATTTATATTCCCGATGTGAGTGATTATTATCCTGAAAATTTAAGAAAAAAACAGATTACAGGAACGGTAGGTATCCGGATTATTATCAGTTCGGACGGTACTGTCGCAGAGGCCGTTGTAGCTTCTTCATCAGGATATGCCGAGATGGATGACGCAGCAATGGAAATTGCCTGGCAATGCCGGTATGATCCGGCGCGTAATATGAATGGAGAGGCTGTCCCGGCGGAGCGGAATCTGAATATTCCTTTTGAAATCAAGTAATAAGGTAATTAAGGTGCATACAGTGAATATGTACAGTAAGGAGCGTATACGTTATGAAAACATGCAAGGCCCTAAGTTCTTTAGTTTGTTTATCTGTTTGCAGCGTATTTCCTGTTTACGGGCAGGAAACTGCTGCCATTGATACAGATACTATCATTGTTACGGCATCCCCGTATAAGGAACCGGTCCTTACGGCTGCTGCGATTCAGGAAAAACAAGCTAACGCGACGATTGTTACGGCGGCAGATATCGAACAGAACGGGTATCTATCAGTTCAAGAGGCGTTGAAGCAGATAAACGGCGTGACGATGACGGAACAGGTGCCGGGAATTTCTTCCTATATCCGCCTGAATGGAGACGACAGGGTTCTTATTCTTGTTGACGGGCAGCCTATTACGAATACGCAGAGCGCGGCCTACGGGCGCGGCGTTGTCGATTTGCAGACTCTTCCCAGCGTGGATAATATTGAACGCATAGAAGTGGTGAAAGGAAGCGGATCGGTTCGGTACGGCAGCGCAGCTGTCGGCGGCGTCGTCAATATTGTTACGAAAAAAGGCGGAGAAAACAAGACGAAGCTCGATGTCAATACGGGATCATGGGGCATACATAATTATACGATTACGACGAGCGGTTCCGCCGATAATACGTCGTGGTACGTAACGGGAAGTCTCGGACATCGGAAATATTACCGATTCAATGACGGCGGGTATGATACGGATAAAAGCCGCGGCGATTATAATAAAGATTCTTTTACAGCGCGCATCGATCAGCGGTTTGATGAAAGCACTTCGCTGACTTTGTATGCGTCCCATACGAATTTTGACGGTCATGGGACAACGTTCAGCAAGAATGAGAAGTATTATGTATCGGCAAACAAAAAAATCGAACGGCTGAATAATAACTACAGCATTACATATCATTTTGGAGAAGATGGGGAGACGCCCGGCTATATCCGCTATTTCAACAATTATTCTAAAAATTTATGGACCTATCGTTTCCATTCCCGCTATCAAGGCGTGCAGGCTGAAAATAGTTGGAAACTCGGAAATCATACTGTTCTGACTGCCGGCGTGGAATGGACAAAAGATGAAGGCTCCAATGCAGATGTCGGATATGTCGATAAAGAAAGAACCAATCGGGCTGTTTATGTAGAAAGCGTCATGACGTTCGGCAAACTGAACGTTACGCCGGGCCTGCGTCTTGATGACAACTCTGCGTTCGGTTATCACAAAACGCCGCGGATAGCACTTAACTATCAGGCAAACGATAAATGGAACATTTATGCCAATTGGAGCCGTGTTTTGGCCGCGCCGAAGCTGAATGACTTATATTATTATTTGCAGAGCGCCACCAAGGTTTCTTACGGGAATCCTGATTTAAAGGCAGAAACGGGTTATACACAGAATTTCGGCGTCACGTACCAGCATGATGCAAAAACACGGTTTACTGTTAATGCTTTCCGCAGCAGTTTGACCGATGCGATTCGTTGGGAACGATCTTCTACATATTCGGAAGTAAGAAACCTGGATAAAGAACAAAAAACAGGCATGGAAATTTCCATGGATAAAATAATTAATGATGCGTGGTCTTATGAACTGGGCTATTCGTATATCCATGCGAAAATTGACGAAGGAGATGGAAAGGGGCTGCATAAAGATGAAACTTTCAATCGACCGAACGGGTATCATGCCGGTATCCGCTACCATAAAAACAAGTGGAGTGCCAATATCCTGATGAATGCGGGAACAGGCCGTGATAGAGAATATTACAGGCATGGCTCGTACGTTACATGGGATGCGTCCGTGAGCTATGATGTCGATAAAGCGCTGACGGTGTACGCACAAGTGCAAAACATGACGAATGAAGGGTATGATTTGTATCACAATTATCCGGTTGCAGGACGTTTTTGGCTGGTCGGCGCAAAGTATACTTTTTAGCAGGATTTTTGTATAATAGTGACATCAATACATAGGGGGAAAGGCGCATGAAAAAGCAGCTGCGGCAGATAATAACGGCCGTATTTCTGCTCTGCCTGTTGTTGTCCGGGTGCGGCGCGGAACCGTCCGGTGCAGGGGAAACATCCGGCGTATATGCGGTGGTGACTGATGATATGGGCCGGCAGGTGGTGTTGGATAAACAGCCTCAGCACGTCGTCGTCTTATCGACATCATTGCTGAATTTTACGGATGCAGTTCAAGGCGATATCGTCGGACGGGCTGCCGTCAAAGCAGAAGAAGCAGAACTCCCCGACAGATATGCCGCCGTTCCCGATGTCGGCCCGGTGTATAATATTAGTTTGGAGAAAATTGTTTCGTTGTCGCCGGATTTGGTGGTTGCCGGCACAGTACAGCATCAGAAGTTAATATCCCGGTTGGAGCAGCTGGGGATTCCCGTTATTGCATTGAGAACGAAAACCTATGAAGATGTTAAGCGGAATATTACCGTATTGGGGCAGATATACGGCCGGGAAGAATTGGCAAAAGCTGAAATCCGTTCGATGGACCGGCAGATCCAAACTATAACAAAAAAGCTGCCGGCAGTACATAAACGGGCTGTCATTATCCACGCTACGCCGAATTCGGTGACGGTGCAGCTTTCGCCGAGCATTGCCGGATGCATTGCCGATATACTGGGGCTGGAAAATGTAGGCGCTGACGGGACGATTGACGGTTCTGCGGAAAAGATTCCTTACAGCATGGAAGCGCTTGTGGAAAAAGATCCGGATATTATCTTTTTTACATCTATGGGACCGACTGAAAAAATAGAAAGCCGCATACGCAGAGATGTGCAGAATAATCCGGCGTGGAACGCTCTCGGCGCGGTGCGGCGCGGCGACGTGTATGTGCTGCCGGAACGCTATTTTTTGCTTAATCCAGGTCTGCAATATCCCGATGCCGTGGCGCATATGGCCAAGTTAGCTTATCCGGAGGTTTTTCATGAATAAGCAGCGGTTCGTGCACCGGCCGGCGCAGCGTTTCGTGGCGGTATTCGGATTTCTCTGCCTGGCTGCCGCCGGAATCGTAATATCTATTGTTCAGGGAGCGGCGTTCATACCGGTTGGTAAGGTTATCAATATATTGATATTTCCATCCGAGGAGATTACTCATAAAATCATATGGGATCTACGGCTTCCCCGGGCGCTTGCGGGCGCTATGGTAGGCGCGAATTTAGCCGTATCCGGCGCTATACTGCAGGCAGTTATGAGAAATCCCCTGGCAGATCCGCACATTATCGGCATCTCTGCCGGAGCCGGTCTTACGGGCATCGCCGTGCTGGTTCTGTTTCCCGATATGATGTACGTTATTACACCGGCTGCATTTGCCGGAGCCATGACGGCAGCAGCCGTCATTTATTTGCTTGCCTGGAAAAATGGCATTAAACCAGTGCGGATTATTCTGGCCGGCGTTGCCGTATCCTCTTTCTTAGGCGCTATTATTTCCGGGATTCTCATTTTTTTCAGCGACAGAGTGCATGGAGCTCTGATGTGGATGGTAGGCGGCTTGGCAGCTTCCAGCTGGAATGAAGTTTTGATGATAACGCCTTATGCTGCAGTTGGTTTGGCATTGGCAGTCGGCAGTTCATATTATCTTAACATACTTCAGCTTGGCGATGACATGGCCCGCGGTCTGGGGCTGAATGTAGAACGAACCCGTATTCTGCTGACGGCAGTTGCGGCGTTGCTGGCGGCAAGTTCCGTCAGCGTAGCCGGCCTGTTGGGGTTTGTCGGCCTGATCGTGCCGCATATAGTCCATCTTCTCATAGGGACTGATTATCGTTTTATCGTACCGGCTTCGGCTTTTTTGGGAGCGGCTGTTGTAACGCTGAGCGATGCGGCGGCTCGGGTGATCTTTGCGCCGGCTGAACTTCCTGTCGGTCTTGTTATGGCGTTTATCGGCGCTCCCTTTTTCTTGTTTTTGCTGCGAAAGGAAGTATAATATATGGCATATGCCGTTGAAGCCAATCACCTGTTTGTCTCTGTAAGAAGGCGGCTTATTTTGCGGGATGTGACGTGCCGTATTAAAAAAGGCGATATGGTTTCCGTCATCGGTCCGAACGGCAGCGGGAAAAGTACGCTGCTGCGCGCATTAAGCCGCATGATTGTTCCGGATAAAGGCAGCATCAAGGTATTTGGACGGCCTATCCGTTCGTTCAGCCGAAAAAAACTGGCTCAGCATATTGCGGTGCTGCCGCAGATGCATCAGGCGCCAGATGATCTCACGGTTAGTGAACTAGTCAGCATGGGCCGTTTTCCATACCGGCGTTTTTATACAGCTTCTTCGCCGGAAGACGCACTATTTGTGGAACAAGCCATTCGGGCCGTTCATTTGGAACCTTATCGTGACATTCCCGTAAAGATGCTGTCCGGCGGAGAGCAGCAGCAGGCGTGGCTGGCCATGCTGCTGGCTCAGCGTTCGCCGGTGCTGTTTTTGGATGAGCCGACGACTTATCTGGATATGAGTCATCAGCTCCACATGATGAAACTTTTGCAGCATATTAATAAAAAGCTGGGACTTACTATCGTCATCGTCCTTCATGATATGAATCAAGCTCTTCGTTATACTCATCGTACTGTTGTAATGAAAGACGGAGCGGTAATCCGTGCAGGAGATGCCGGCGAGGTGATTACGCCGGCATGCATGAAAAATGTATTCGGCGTGGAGATGGAAATGATCCGGACGGCGCAGGGCAGGAAGATCCTCGTACCTATTGATGTTGATTGCCGGGAGAATATGTATGAATGAATTTGTCGTAAAAGGCGGGCGAAAGCTGCGCCGGGGGTATACGACAGGATCGTGCGCTGCCGCCGCCGCCAAAGCTGCCGCCGTCATGGCAGTGACGGGAAAAGTGATTCCGGAAATATATGTAATGACTCCGGCCGGAATCGGTCTGACGCTGGATGTATGTGATATAGCGATAAAACAGGGAAGCGCGCGTTGCGCTGTCAGTAAAGACAGCGGCGATGATCCGGATATAACAAACGGAGTATGGGTATACAGTTCTGTTGAACTGACTGCTGAAGGGATAGAAATTGCCGGAGGACAAGGTATCGGAATTGTGACGAAATCCGGTCTTCCCTGCGCTGTCGGCGATTGGGCAATTAATCCGTCTCCGCGCCGCATGATAATCAGCGCGTTGACGGAAGTAAAAGCACAATATGGGTATACCGGCGGTTTTCGCGCTGTCATTTCCATTCCAGGCGGAGAAAAAATTGCCGAAAAAACATTTAATCCCCGTCTGGGTATTGTCGGCGGATTATCCATATTAGGGACGACGGGAATTGTGGACCCGATGAGCGAGGATGCTGTCATCGAGACGATACAGATAGAGATGGATGCGCTCAGAGCCAGCGGATGCCGTCATTTATTGGCTTTTTTCGGCAATTATGGCGTTGCTTTCAGCCGCGACGTGCTGAATCTGGATGTTTCGCGCCGCGTTACTGTCAGCAATTATGTCGGAGAAATGCTGGATTATGCAGTATACAGCCGGTTTTCCGACGTTTTTCTTATTGGGCATATCGGAAAGTTAGTGAAAATTGCGCAAGGCATAATGAATACCCATTCGCGGTACGGCGATGGAAGAACTTCTTTTTTGGCATTGGCAGCCATGTTGTGCGGCGCGTCGCGGCGTACCGGTCAGTCCGTATATGATTGCACGACGACGGATGAAGCGATTGGTATTTTGCTGCACGAAGGCATATTGCCGGAAGTGATGAATTTTATGTGCCGTAAAATAGACTATTACATGGCGCAGCGTGTTCACGGTGAAGTGCGTACCGGCGTTCTTGTGTTTTCAAATGCTTACGGTATTTTGGGTCAGACGGCCGGAGCGGAAGAACTGCTCGGTTTTCATCGGCAGGAGGAGGGGACGTAGTGAAAGGAAAATTATATTGTATTGGTGTCGGTCCCGGCGATCCGGAACTTTTGACAGTAAAAGCGCTGCGGTGCATAAAAAAATGTCCTGTTCTTGCAGTGCCTCAGAGCCGCCCAGGCGTATGGACGGCGAAACAAATCGTCGTGGAAGCGGCTGCCGTGACGGAAGGTATCAGGCTGGATGAAAAAGAAATTATAACGATTGATTTTCCTATGGTTCGGGATGAAAATACCGTCCGTCGTGCCCAGGCAACTGGTGCCAGAGCCATTGAAGAACGGCTTGACTGCGGTATGGATGTGGCGCTGATTACGCTTGGCTGTCCGACTATTTATGCGTCGAGTATGTATATCCATCGCATGGCAGCGCAAGATGGTTATGAGACGGAAATTATTCCCGGTGTTCCCAGCTTTTGTGCGGCGGCAGCTGCGCTTCAGACGCCGCTATGTGAAAAAGATGAACCGCTGCTTATTATTCCCGGCAGCCGTTCCGACAGAGAAGACTTTCTGATGATGGATGGAAGCAAAGTTATCATGAAGCCGTCCGGTCCATTCGAGGAATTGAAGAAAGATATAACTGCCGCCGGAAAAATAAACAATGCCTCGATGGTTGAGCGCTGCGGACTTCCCGGTGAAAAAATTTATCCATCAATGGCAGATGCTGCGGAATCACCGTATTTTTCTGTTATTCTTGTCAAATGAGAGGTTGCTTTCTATGATATATTTTGTCGGCGCCGGACCCGGTGCAGCTGATTTAATTACTGTGCGCGGGAAAAAATTGCTCGAAGCGGCAGATGTTGTTATATATGCCGGGTCACTTGTCAATCCGGAACTGCTGAACTACACGAAAAAAGGATGTATTGTGCGGAACAGTGCGTCCATGACGCTGGAAGAAGTGATAGAAGTTATGGCGGAAGCGGAAAGCGAGGGGAAAAATACAGTTCGCCTGCATACGGGAGATCCGTCGCTGTACGGCGCTATACGCGAGCAAATGGACAGACTTGCCGCATTAGGCATTTCTTATGACATTGTGCCCGGCGTCAGTTCTTTCTGCGCCGCCGCAGCAGCCGTGCAAACTGAATATACGCTTCCCAGCGTCAGTCAGTCGGTTATTATTACCCGGATGGAAGGACGTACTCCCGTGCCGGACCGGCAGCAGATTTCCGGTTATGCAGCGCATGGCGCGACGATGGTTATTTTTTTAAGCGCCGGTTTATTGGAGCCGCTTCAGCGGGAATTGCTGAGCGGCGGCTATGATGAAAATACGCCGGCAGCTATCGTTTATAAGGCATCATGGCCTGACGAACGTGTATGCCGGTGTACTGTCGGTACGCTGGCTGAAACGGGAAGGAACTGCCGCGTCAGCAAAACGGCGCTCATTCTCGTCGGGGACTTTTTGAACGGTGCCTATGAACGAAGCTTATTATATCATCCGAATTTTTCCCATGAATTTCGCCGTGCAGGTAAAATACGAAACGACGACACTGCAATGCTTACGTAAGGAGGCATGGGTTGTATGAACATTGTCGTTTTTTCCTTTACTGCCGCCGCTGCGGCGGTGAGCGTGCGTCTATATAAATTGTTTCATGACGAGCACATTGCCTCTGTTCACGAAACGGTACGAAAGTTTGTACCGGCAGCCCCGGGGATACTGCGTCCCTTTCCGCTGAATCTGCAGGAAAGCGCGCGTCAGGCTTTTCAATCAGCCGACGTTATTATTTTCATCGGCGCTGCTGCTATTGCTGTACGGACGTCGGCGCCGCTGCTGCAGAGCAAAGAAAAGGATCCTGCCGTGTTGGTCGTTGACGAACACGGCCGTTATGTTATTCCTATATTGTCAGGACATATGGGCGGGGCTAATTCTATGGCACGCTGGCTTGCAGAAAAATTAGGAGGACAAGCTGTTATTACGACGGCGACAGATATTAACGGACTTTTTGCCGTTGATGAATGGACGGCCCGGCAGGGACTGAAGTTATCGTCTTTAGACGACGCAAAATTTTTTTCCGCTGCGCTGCTGGAACGAGGTCAGGCCGGTTTATACAGTGAATTTCCTTTAGAAGAAATACTGCCGCCTAGTTTGACTGAAGCTGACAGGGGACCGTTGGGCATTGCCGTTACGGTAAAAGAAAAATGCCGTCCTTTTGCGATAACGGTAACAGCAAGACCGCCGATTCTGCATATTGGTATAGGCTGCCGGCAAGGCATGACGGCAGATCATATCGGAGAACGGGTCGAAGAGGAAATGCAGCGTCTTGGACTTAGCTGGGAAGCTGTTGCCGATGTGAGCACCATTGACTTTAAACGAAGAGAAGAAGGACTGACGCAGTTTGCCGCGCGGCGTCAGCTGCCGATACGGTATTATTCGGCGCGGCAGCTTAATAAAGCGCCGGGACGGTTTATGGCTTCACATTTTGTTCGCCGTATTGCAGGAACTGATAATGTATGCGGACGAGCGGCTGTCTTAGCCAGTCACGGAGGCAGGCTGCTGCTGGAAAAATCCGGTTGCGACGGCGTAACTGTAGCTATTGCTTGTGAAAATTATACCGTCCGTTTCGGCGGAAAGGAGGAGGCGGAATGAATGCCTCGATTTTTGTTGTCGGCATCGGACCCGGCGGCTACAACGGCATGACGGCAGAAGCAATTCAGGCGCTGGAAGCTTGCGACTGCATTGTCGGATATACAACATATATTAAACTGATTGAAGATGTTTTTCCTGATAAAAAACGGATTGCAACAGGGATGACAAAGGAAATTGAACGATGCAGGCTGGCATTGGAACTGGCGCAGCGCGGCCAGCAGGTTGCTCTCATATCTGGCGGCGATGCAGGAGTGTACGGCATGGCAGGCATTATGCATGAAATTGCCTCCGAATGCGGAGATGTGGAAGTAGCCGTTGTTGCCGGCGTGACGGCGGCATGTTCCGGAGCGGCTCTGCTGGGGGCGCCTCTTGTCAGTGATGCTTGTTTCATATCGCTCAGCGATCTGCTGACGCCGTGGCATATAATTGAAAAACGTCTTCGCAGCGCCGCTGACGGAGATTTTGTCATCTGCTTGTATAATCCGGCGAGCAAGACGAGAATCCATCATCTTCGCAGAGCTTGCGAGATTCTGCTGGAATCAAAAGCGCCTGAAACCCCGGCCGGCATTGTCCGAAATATTGGCCGCCGCGGAGAAACGGCTCATCTTACGACATTAGAGCGTTTAAAAGACGTCTCTGCCGATATGTTTTCAACGGTGTTTATCGGCAATAGTCAGACGAAGATCATCGGCGGCAAGATGGTGACGCCGCGGGGATATAGGCTATGAAGGCCATTTGGATTGGAGGAGGAACGTCGGAAGGGCGTCTGCTGGCAGCATATGCCTGCCGGTACAACATATCCGTATATGTATCCGTAGCGACGGTTTACGGTGCGGCATTGCTGCCTAAAGGAAAAACGATTACTGTGATTGAAGGACGCATGGACTACGGCGGCATGAAAAACTTTCTTGAGGCGCATCAGTTTTGTCTGGCAATTGATGCAACACATCCGTATGCTGCCGGCGTGACGGAAAACATGAAACGCGCATGTGCTGATGCCGGCGTGCCGTATTTACGCATTATCCGGGAAGATAATGCCATTCGTCAGGCGGCTTACGTATCTTCTATGGAAGAAGCGGCAGGACTATTATGTCATAGGCAAGGCAATATATTTTTGACTACAGGCAGCAAAACTTTAGATATATTTACGGTGATCCCGATGTATCAAAAGCGTATATTCGCGCGGATTCTTCCGTTTCAAAATTCCTTGGACCGTGCGTTGTCATTAGGGTACGAGCCGGCTCATATTATTTGTATGCAGGGGCCGTTTTCGGCAGAATTAAATGCGGCCATGTTCCGTCATGCGAAGGCCGCATATGTCGTAACGAAAGATTCCGGCCGGCCCGGCGGAGTTGATGAAAAAGCGGAAGGCGCTCGCAGGGCCGGAGCAAAACTCATTGTTGTCGGCCGAAAAAGCGAAACGGGCATATCTTTAGCGGAAGGAAAAGAAAAAATTCGTTCCATTGCGGAATCTGATGACAGGAAAGGAGTTTGAATGAATATCTATATCGTTGGTGCCGGCCCTGGAAATCCTGATTTACTTACGGCAGCGGCGCGCAGGGCTGTTGAAGAAAGCACTGTACTCATCGGCAGCAGGCGCATCATCGAACCTTATGCAAAAGCTGGGAAACTCGTGTATGAAACGTATAAACCCTCTGCTATCCGGCACATTGCGGAAGAAATCGGGGAAGGCGGCGGTTCCGCTGCCGTTCTGGTATCCGGCGATGTCGGATTTTACAGTTTGGCGCAAAGCCTGAAATTTCCTGAAACCTGCAAGGTGGTTTTATATCCCGGAATCAGCAGCCTTGCCTATTTTGCGGCCAAACTAGGCATTTCCTGGCATGACGTCCATATTGTCAGCAGACATGGCCGGTATGAATCTTTGGCTGCTGCAGTTTCTGCACACCGTAAGGTATTTTGCCTTACCGGCGGAGAAGACACGGTGTCATCTTTATGCGGAGAATTGTGCCGCGCCGGTTTGGGAAATGTCCGTATTGATGTCGGCTCCCGTTTATCTTATGATGATGAACGGATTGTATCCGGCACGGCTGAAGCAGTATCGGATTTGGAAATAGATGCACTTGCTGTAATGATGATATATAACGATAACCCATGCCGTATTTTCGGAACAGTTCATGGATTGCCTGATGAGCTTTTTATTCGCGGTGCTGTACCAATGACGAAACAGGCAGTCCGTTCCGCAGCCATTTCTCTGCTTCGGCCGGGAAGGAGCGACTGTGTTTATGACATTGGAGCCGGAACAGGTTCATGTGCAGTTGAATTGTCATTGCAGGTACCTTTTGGGCATGTTTACGCCTTTGAATGCAATAAAGAAGCAATCAACGTATTGCAGAAAAATAAAGAAAAATTCGGCGCAGAAAATATGACTATCGTTTATGGTGATGCGGCTGCAGCCATGAGGGAACAGCCGGTTCCGCACTGCGCGTTTATCGGCGGCACAAAAGGCCGTCTGGAAGATATTCTCGATCAAATTTATGAAAAGAACAAGTACTGCCGTGTCGTACTGACGTCTGTTACTCTAGAAACCTTGGCGGCAGCGACGTTATATTACCAAAAAAGACAAGAATACTCCGTCAGCGTCACACAAATACAAGCGGCTGTAAGTAAAAAAATAGCATCGCATCATCTTATGAACGGACAAAATCCAGTACATATCATAACGGCGCAATACCATAAATTTCAAGGAGATGCCGTATGAAATGCAGCCAATCGATTCCAAGAATCATGATTTCTGCCCCGAGAAGCGGGTGCGGAAAAACAACTATTGTCTGCGCGCTTTTGAAAGCTTTTCAAAACAGGGGACTATCGCCGGCGGCATTTAAATGCGGGCCCGATTATATAGATCCCTTATTTCATGAAAACGTTCTGCAGATACCGTCGCGCAATCTGGATATTTTCCTTTTGGGAAGGGGAAAAACAGGAATTAACCGAATGACGTATTTATTGGCTGAAAACAGCAGGAAGTCAGGTATTTCGGTTATAGAAGGCGCTATGGGATATTACGACGGCATCGGGACGACGAGTGAAAACAGTGCCTATGATATAGCTTCAGCGACGGAGACGCCGGTGATTTTAGTTGCAGATGGCCGCGGCGCCGGCCTTTCCGCAGCAGCTCAGCTGAAAAGTTTTGCTTCTTTCCGCCGGGAAAGCCGAATTGCCGGATTTATTATGAATGGGGTAAAGCCTGGCGTATATGCGTATTTTAAAAAAGCATGGGAACAAGAATCGGGATTAAGGTCATTCGGATATTTTCCGTATTTGCCGGACGTGTTTTTGCCAAAGCGTCATTTAGGGCTCGTAACGGCTGGGGAGATACACAATCTTCAGGAGATTATGGACAAACTTGCCGTTCAGGCAGAAACATCATTGGATCTTGACGGAATCATTTCTTTAAGCTGCGCAGCGCCTTCTGTTTCATATGATGCTCCGGAGATCATTCCTGCCGGTAAAGTCCGCATTGCTGTTGCCAAGGACAGTGCTTTTTGTTTTTATTACGCCGACAGTTTGCAGCTGTTGGAAAGACTGGGCGCGCAGCTTGTTTATTTCAGTCCCCTGCACGATCAGGAATTGCCTGATTGCGACGGACTGTATATCGGCGGCGGTTATCCTGAAATATACGGCCGTGAACTGGAAAAAAATACGGCAATGAAAAAATCAGTCCTTCATGTTTTGCAAAAAGGGGTTCCCTGTATTGCCGAGTGCGGCGGATTCATGTATTTGATGGAAACGTGCTTATATGATAAAAAACAGTTTTCATGGATCGGGCTATTTTCTGGAGAAACATGGATGACTGATTCTCTGAAACATTTCGGATATATTATCTTGACAGCGAAAACAGATACGATGCTATGCCGTGCCGGAGAGTCTGTGGGAGCTCATGAATTTCACTACTCCGACAGTTCCGATAATGGAAATGCATTCACGGCAGTCAAAGCATCGGGACGGCAGTCCTGGCCGTGCATCCATGCCGGCGGAAACATTGTTGCAGGATATCCTCATATTCATTTTTGGGGGAATCCTGCATGGGCACGACGTTTCATAACCGCATGCCGTCAGTATAGAAAGGATAATTTGCAATGAAAATAGAACATATATTGCCTGGAGATATTGAACGGCGCAGTATGGAAATTATTGAAGAAGAGCTGGGAGAAGTCAGATTGCCGCTGCCGGAAAAATATGTGATCAAACGGGTTATTCATACGAGCGCTGATTTTGATTATGTCCGGATACTTCGTTTTGGAAACGGGGCCGTAGAAAAAGGAATTCAAGCTTTGCGCAGCGGATGCACGATTATTACAGATACCAATATGGCCTGCGCCGGCATAAATCAGGCCGGACTTGATCAACTGGGCTGCCGAAAAATATGTTTTATGGCCGATAGCGATGTCGCGGCCCATGCTAAGGCTTACGGAACGACGCGGGCTGCTGCCGCAATGGACAAGGCATGCCGCATAGAAGGCCCCCTTATTATTGCCGTTGGAAATGCACCGACAGCTCTGCTGCGGCTGCATGAATTAGTAAAAGATGAGCGTATCCATCCGGCATTGATTATTGCGGTACCCGTTGGCTTTGTTAATGTTGTCCATGCCAAAGAAATGATTATGAAAAGTACTGTGCCTTATATTGCAGCGAAAGGGCGGAAAGGAGGAAGCAATATTGCGGCGGCAATTTGCAATGCGTTAATATATATGCTGACGCGGAATGCGTTCTGACAGCAAGAAAGGGAAGGCTGAAAGGATATTTTCTGCTGGCAAAACAGATGATGCTAGTTTTCTGCTTTTTTAATGTCTGTTTGGCAGGCAACATATCATAACAGTACGGTATATTTTGACAAAAAGCTGTATAATTTGGTACGATAACATCAGATTTGGTTTAAAGGGAGCACAGATGACAACTCGCATCGCGATACCGTAATGTTATGTTTTTGCCGCAGCAAAGGTGCGGATCGCTGAATCGATAAAGAAAAGACCGGGAAATATCTCCAAAAAATAAACAAAATTTAATATTTTTTTTGATAAAAATTACTGCATATGCAGAGTTTTTAATCGTTTTATTGTGGCAATATAAAAAAATTTTGCTATAATAATAAACGGCATATGCTTTTATAATTAAAAAGACAAGGAGGTGCGATGATGAAGCGAAATATTGTACTGGTAGGCATGATGGGAAGCGGTAAAAGTCATATCGGCCGAAAACTGGCGCAGAGGCTGGGTTGGCAGTTTGTTGATACAGACCGCCGCATTGAAAGGGCTGTAGGCTTGACGATAGCGGAATTTTTCTCTCGTGTCGGTGAAAAAGGTTTTCGGGAAAGAGAAATGAATATTTTACAGCAAGTCAGCCGGTATCATGAAGCAGTTATTTCTTTCGGAGGAAATTTTCCTATGAACATAGAGACATATCGAATTTTGCATCGGCATGGTTTCATTGTCGCCTTGTTGTCTGAGCCGTTTCGAGTAGAAGAACGCGTAGCCCGGCATATTGGCAAGCGGCCCACCGTCGATTACGAAAATTTGCACGAATTTGTCTGTCAAATGATGGGACAATGGGAGGAAGTATATCCTTATTGTGATTGTATCGTTGATACGACACGAGGAGGGGCAGCGCAAATAGTAGAAACAATTATTCAAAACATAGAAGAAAAGAAAGTACAATTTATAGCAAGAAAAAAAGGAGTTTGATAGTACTATGATCAATAAAATCGGCGTATTGACAAGCGGAGGAGACGCTCCCGGTATGAATGCTGTTATTCGCGGCGTTACACGGTATGCAATTCAAAAAGGTCTGGTCGTAGAGGGGATTATCCGAGGCTACGAAGGCCTTTTAAGGCATGAAACAATGCCGCTTGACCGCCGTTCTGTTGGAGGGATTATTCATCGCGGCGGCACGATTCTGCGCACGGCCCGCTGCCTTGATTTTTTGCAAAAAGATGTGCAGAAAAAGGCAGCTGAATATTTGCGGTCCCGGGAAATTGATGCGCTTGTCGTCATTGGCGGCGATGGATCGATGCGTGGCGCTCAGGCATTGAGCCGCTGGGGAATACCTACGATGGTTATTCCCGGAACGATTGACAATGACATGATGGGCACGCAGTATACTATCGGGTTTGATACGGCCGTAAATACGGTCCTGGAATCTATTAACAGAATTCGTGACACAGCATATTCTCACGAACGAGTTGCCGTTATCGAAGTAATGGGACGTCATGCCGGTTTCATTGCTTTATACGCCGGCATGGCATCCGGAGCTGAAGCTGTTCTTGTTCCGGAACATGAAGTGAATTTACCGGCGCTGTGCCAGCATTTGACGGAATCGCACCGTATGCAGAAATTGAGCAGTATCGTCGTTGTTGCTGAAGGCGCCGCAAAAGGTTCCGATGTCGTTGACTACATAAAAGAGCATACTTATCTTGAACCTACTTTAACGGTGCTCGGATATGTTCAGCGCGGCGGAGCGCCCAGCGCTCTTGATGCAACCATGGGCAGCTTATATGCGCAAAAAGCCATTGATTCGCTTCTGGCCGGAACATATAATTGCGTTATTGGCTTAATTGGCCGGCGTATTTCCGCTACCCCTTATTCTGAAGCCCCTCATCTTCATTTCCCAATCAGTGATAACATGTTTCATTTGATTCATTTACTAGGGCGATAAGGACTGGGAATAAACCAATGCCGGAATATTATCGATAAACCGATGAATATGCAGCTGTGTTCCGCATTTAGCGAAATTTTAGCATGTTATTAATTTTTATCCGTTATGTATGTTGTTGCCGAGGAGTGTTATTATATGTCTTTTGATTTCCAACTTATCTGGGATTCATTGCCCCTGTTGCTGTCCGGCGCTGCGATTACGATTGAAATTACAGCAATTTCCGTAGCTTTTGGTTTTGTCTTGGGACTTATTACAAGTGTGTGCCGCTTGTCCGGTATTAAAATATTACACGGTATTGCCGTCTGCTATGTCAATATTATTCGCGGTACGCCTATGCTGGTGCAAATTTTCCTTATTTATTTTGCGCTGCCCATGATTATCGGACAGCGGATTAATCCGTTTGTAGCGGCGGTGGCAGCTTGTTCTATTAACAGCGGCGCATATGTATCGGAAATTTTTCGCGCCGGGATTCAGTCTGTCGATAAAGGCCAGATGGAAGCAGGAAGGTCTTTGGGATTATCATGGATGCAGACAATGCGGTATGTTATTTTGCCGCAGGCTTTTAAACATGTTATTCCCCCGCTGGGAAACGAATTTATTTCCATGACAAAAGAAACCTCTCTGGTATCGGTCATTGGCTTTGAAGAATTGACGCGCCGCGGCCAACTTATCATTGCGAAGACGTATGGCTCTTTTGAAATCTGGACGACTGTTGCAATTTTGTACTTGATCATGACATTAAGCATTGCGCAACTTGTCAGCTTTTTAGAACGGAGGTTTGCCGTCGATGATAGAAATTAAAGGACTGAAAAAAAGTTTCGGTAAGCATGAAGTACTGAAAGGCATTGATCTGACTATTCACGACAAAGAAGTTGTCGTTATTATTGGTCCGTCCGGTTCCGGAAAAAGTACAATTTTGCGGTGCATCAATTACTTAGAACCGCCTACAGCCGGAGAAATTATTGTGGACGGCATCAGTATGAGCGATGCAAAAAGCATTAACAATATCCGTAAAGAAGTGGGAATGGTGTTTCAGCGGTTCAATTTATTCCCGCATATGACTGTACTGCAGAATATTACCTTATCGCCGATCAAAACTCGAGGTGAAAAAAAAGAAGACGCGGAAAGGACTGCCGTTCAGTTGCTGGAAAAAGTTGGCCTTTCCGATAAGAAAGATGCTTATCCCGGTACTCTTTCAGGCGGCCAGCAGCAGCGAGTCGCTATTGCCAGAGCATTGGCTATGAAGCCCAAATTCATGCTTTTCGATGAACCAACCTCGGCGCTTGACCCGGAAATGGTCCGCGAAGTGCTGGATGTTATTAAAGATTTGGCCAAAGAAGGCATGGCAATGGCTATTGTTACTCATGAAATGGGCTTCGCCCGCGAAGTAGCTGATCGTGTTTTATTTATTGACGGAGGCATTATTTGTGAAGAAGGAAAACCTGATGAACTGTTTTTTCATCCGAAGGAAGAAAGAACCCAGGCTTTCTTGTCAAAAGTATTATAATTGGGATTAACGTTTTAACGCAGCTGCCGTTTGGACAGCTGCGTTTTGTTTGTTATATAAATCGGGCAGATCCCGTTGAGTACGTCGCTGTTTCTCAACAGAAAAAAAGAAATATGTGAAATATAAACCGTTACTATGCAGGTGCGCGCCGTTTGCTGTACAACAAAAATCATCTGGAGTATTCAGGACATTGTTAAAGATATGAAATAGAATGCTTAAAGTACAGTACTCACTTTTCCCCTGTTATTTTGAAGACAGGATTGTCAATTAACCGATCTGCTTCATCAATATAGCGGCGAACGATAGCTTGAGATTTATGGCGGGTCTGACGCATGATTTGCCTTTCTTCAACGTGATGTTGGGCTGCCGAGGTAGCGAAGCCGTGCCGGAGGCTGTGTGCGCCGTATTCAGAAGGATCCATTCCCATCAAGCTTGCATATCGCTTGACAATAAGGGCGATTGTTTTATCGGATATTTTCGACTTTCGAATACAATGGTTGCGGGTAAATCCTCTGAAAACGGGCCCTGTTGTAATACCACTCAGTTTCAGCCAATTTTTTAATGCCTGCACCGCACATAAGTCGTTGTCTTTAACAGCAGGAATAGCAACCATTTGCCCGTGGCCTAATTGGTCTGTCTTAGATTTCCTTAGCGTAATAATGAGACCAAGCCGTGTAAACTGTAAGTCGGCCATTTCTAGATTAGCCAGTTCAGAACGACGCATCGCACCATAAAATCCAAGCAGTAAAATTGCTTTGTCACGAGCCTGCTGCAATTCATCGCCCTCAAGTAAGGATAACATTTCTTTTAGATCATCAAATAAAATGGGCATTTTTCCCTGCTGCCTTGTGCCCTTCATGCGTTTTATGCCCCGTAAGGCACTTTTAACGATAGGAAAACGGCAGGGATTTTCCCTAAGTCCTGCCGCATCAAAATTTTCAGATAAAGCGCTGATGCGTCTTGCAACTGTATTTGCTTTAGCGTTGTCAGCCAAATCATTTATATAGTTAACAATTGTTTCCGGGGAAGCCGGAAAAGAAGGTACTTTATGATAGTCGCACCAGCTGCAGAAATCGCTCCAATCTGACTTATAGGCATCGATTGTATTATCAGATTTAGCTATATAAATACTTTGCCGAGATTTTTCGGTTAAATTTTTGTTGTTGGCAAGGATATTTGTTTGTCCGATATAAAAATTAGTTAATTCCTTTTTCACAGCGATATTCACCATCCTAACTATATGGGCAAGTACGTATGACAAGTTAGTTTTATATTATCATAAGCAGCAAGATATACAATAGCCTATCTTTATATAAAATCTTGACATCGGCAGGTAAAAATATTTTTTAATTTGTAGCTTTATAAATTTATTTTACTGGACGTTTTCTTAATAGCAATCTGCGCTGCAAAAATTTAACTTGACGTCAGCATGTAAAATGTATCGTTTACTCATTTAATTGACGAAAATCCCGGCATATGCTATAGTCGAAATATATTTTATTCTTAAAAGGAGAGATCGTTATGAAAGTTATTTTACTGAATGGAAGCCGCCGTGAAAAAGGCTGCACGTATACTGCTTTATCCGTTGTTTCCGAAACGTTAAATGAAAATAGTATTGAAACCGAAATTATTCATGCTAACCCTACAAATGATATAGTAAAAAGCGTAGCAGATAAACTGACTGAAGCTTCCGGTCTCATTGTAGGTTCTCCTGTTTATTGGGCTTCTCCGTCAGGGGAAATTATATCTTTTATGGATAAATTGGCAGGAACTGCGGGAGCGTCGCTTATTCATAAACCGGCTGCGGCAGTTGCTTCAGCACGTCGTGCCGGCACAACGGCAACACTTGATGTACTGAATAAATATTTTTCATATCATCAAATGCCTATTGTATCATCAAATTATTGGAATATTGTACACGGAAATACACCGGAAGAAGTACGCAAAGACGAAGAAGGTATTCAGATCATGCGTATATTAGGCCGCAACATGGCTTGGATGATTCGATGCATTGAAGCTGGCCGAAAAGCAGGAATATATCCTCCGGTTACGGAAAATAAGGTAATGACAAATTTTATCCGCTGAATATTCCCGTATTTACAAGATGAAGCGGTGCATGAAAATCTTAAGCTGCCGTGAGCATATTGTATTAGAGCAACGGAATCCCTTATCTGTAAACGGCAGTTATCACCGCTTCATCAGTTAAAACTGTAAAAGCGGAATTATATAATGATATTTTTTTTGGCAAATAAATGGTTTAAATACATTGCCTTTAGGTAGGTATTTTATTCTTCTTTTTCTGTCCAAGATATAGGGTAATCCTACAAAAAATTTCCTTTGTTTTAACTCATAAATTGTTTGACAAAAGTTTTTTTTTCTAGTATAATATCTTTTGTTGGCGGGGCATAGCGCAGTTTGGTAGCGCACCTGGCTTGGGACCAGGGGGTCGCAGGTTCAAGTCCTGCTGCTCCGACCACATACGGGACATGCGGGTGTAGCTCAATGGTAGAGCGCCAGCCTTCCAAGCTGGTTACGTGGGTTCGATTCCCATCACCCGCTCCATTTATTATGACTCAGTAGCTCAGCTGGATAGAGCAACAGCCTTCTAAGCTGTGGGTCTAGAGTTCGAATCTCTACTGGGTCACCATATATGAAATAGAAGGGTTGCTGTGCTTTTACGTACAGCAACCTTTTCTCATATACAAAAAAGATTTGATGTAGATGATTTTAGTTGATCTTATTGAAAAGATAAACATTAAAACTTGAAATAACATTCGTACAGCAGCCAGAATAATAGGTGGATAAATATCGTGATTGCATGCGGAATGAAGAAGAGATGATAGAGCTGCCGAAGTCGGAATGTTTTTAATATACAGGGAGAGGTGTCCATTGATCAGATTACGTGATATATCACTTCGAAAACGTATTATGTTTACAAATTTTCTGATGGTATGTATTCCGGTTGTTTGGCTGACAATTATCGGAATGGTTATTTTTGCCGGTCTGCAGTTTACCGGGACAGTGCGGCAGAGTGAATTAGCCTTGCTGTGGCCGGAAAAAGGGGCATCCATGTCGATTTCTTATGCTGTAAGTTCGCTTCGGGCAAAAGCAGAAAGTAATGAGACGTTGGAGTTAGAGGACGTTTTTGAAGAATGTTTGATTTTAGAAAAAAACGGCGTTCAATCTGTTGTTTTTTCAAATGGGCGGCTCATATATATCAGTGATGGTGCGGATGAAGATGAAATACGAGGTAAGGTGCAGCAGCAATGCGGTTATGCAAGATCAGCCATGTCCTGGAATGAAGAGAATTTTGCTCTTATATACTCGGCGCCGTATGATGAGAATATTATTTTTGCAGCAGGACAAGTTCCGTTTACTGCGGCAGGGTACGATGATGATATCATGGAGCATATTCTGGAAGCAGTTTTGTTTATTGTCCTTTTATTGTCTATTATCGTAATTATTTGGTTGGGGCTGTATCTGACGCGACTGCTTTCTCGACAAATTATCGAACCCCTTGCAGAGCTGAGGTATGCGTTGGCTGAAATAAAAAAAGGAAACCTTGAATATTCGTTAGCCGTTTCAGCACAAGATGAGATTGGGCAGACATGCCGGGATTTTGACCTCATGCGGCAGGAGCTTCATAATGCAAAGGAGGAACGGCAAAAATATGAACAAAACCGTAAGGAATTAATTGCAGGCATTTCCCATGACTTGGCAACGCCTATTACATTGGTAAAAGGATATGCCAGCGGTATTCGCGACGGTATTGCCAAAACGCCGGAAAAACAAAGTCAGTACATTGAGCGTATATATAATACTTCCTGTACGATGGAACATCTTGTAGAAAGTTTGTTTTTGTTTTCCAAACTGGATTTAGGACGAATTCCTTTTGATATGGAGGCAGTATCGATATACCGTTATTTTGAAGACGTTGTAAATGAAATGACACCACTGTTTGCGGAACAAGGGTTAATATTAACATTAAACGCAGAGCAAACCGACACTGCTGTTATGATTGACAGAGCTCAGTTTCGCAGGGTTATTGAAAATTTGCTGACAAATTGCGTCAAATACAAAACAAGTTCAACAGCTGATGTTGAATTTTCCATACAAGGAGAAGAAGATGCTGTTGTTGTATCTTGTATAGATCATGGTGCCGGAGTTCCCAAAGAAAGTTTGGAAAAATTGTTTGATAGTTTTTATCGAACCGATTCGGCTCGTACCGATGTAACGAAAGGAAGCGGACTTGGCTTGGCTATTGCCAAACAGATCATTTGTGCCTTTCATGGTGAAATATGGGCAGTGCCGACAAGTGGCGGCGGCCTGACTATATCTATGCGTTTACCGATTATTAAGAAAGAAAAACATACTGGTTATGAAGTAAAATAGAAATGCCTTTCCATAATTAAAAAAGAAAGTCGATGGAAAAACTTTTTGTATTATCAATTTTCTGTAATTATTAGTAGACTGAAATTGTACTGACAGTTTTACTTACATCGGGATAATACGTATTGCTGCCTCATAAAATACGACTAATTTTATTAAAAGTGGGGGATAGAATAATTTTTTTTCTCTGAATCAGCGATTTTTATATTGAAATAATTACAGTTTTTGGAAAAATTTACTTTTGTGTGGGAAAATACATAAATTAATCTCAAAATCGCTGTTATTGCGCAATATACATGAATCCTTCCGGTAAATATATTGGTTTACAATGAAGGCAAATTATCGATAAATTACTGATTATTTCGTTAATTGTAAACCATCATTATTTGACAGTGTATTCATGATTTGTTAGAATGAATGCCAGTTGGGAGGGATTTGATGACCAAACGATATCAAGAGCCCGTTACAAAAATGTACATTTTGCTCATTGCATTGCTGTGTATCGTTTCCTTGACTGGTTTTATTGATAAAGGAAAATACGTTACGATTCAAGCTGATGGAGTGACAAGGCATGTATATACTCATGCAGTTAATGAGGACGCGCTGCTTCGTGAAAATATGCTTGAGATAGGGCCGTATGATGAAATCGAAATGTCTACAGAAACATTAAGCGAAGGGACTATTGTTGCTGTTCGCCGAGCTGTTCCCGTATATTTGGAATATTATGGAGTAAAACAACTTGTTCAGTCAGGAAAAAAAACTGTGCAGGAAGTTGCTGTACAGTATGGTTACGATGAGAAAAATTTTCGTCCGTACGGAGATGCGGCAGCTTCAGTTCATGCTGAAATGGTAATACGTATTGGCGCGTTATCCCGTCAAAAAATAACGGAAGACGAAATTATTCCTTTTGCAGTTGAAAGTGTTCCTGATGAATCACTAATTCCGGGCGAAGTGCATCTGCTTCAAGAAGGCAAGAATGGACGGAAACGTGTAATCATGAATTTAGTAAGTCTTGATGGACAGGTTATTGGCAAAGAATATATATCATCAACGTTGATAGAAGAAATGCAGCCGTTGATTCGCCATGTTGGAGCGCCGGAAACCGTTTCTATCAATGGTAAAGCCGTTTCACGTTTTAAAGGCGTGTTTGCAATGGAAGCAACGGCCTATTTGCCTGCAGACGGAGATGGAAACGGAATTACGAAAATGGGTACAGCTGCCAGATACGGCGTAGTTGCTGTTGATCCTAATATTATTCCGTTAGGATCGCATTTGTATATCCCAGGATATGGCGTTGCCGTTGCTGAAGATACAGGCAGTGACATTTTAGGAAACCGTATTGACTTATACATGGAAGATTACGAGTCGTGCATGGTTTTCGGCCGGCAGACTGTACCGGTATATGTTTTGGAATAAAACATTTCTCAGAAATATGGGGAAAATCAGTCAAACTGCTTCAGGCAACGGCTGCAGTGCGTGCAAAGTAATGCAAACTGTCCTTTGTTTTGAATAAATTGCTTGTACTTATAAAGACAATGTGATATAATATCTACGGCTAAAATTTAGATTTATTATTACGCACGTTTGGTGAGTCTGTAACTGTGCTGTATAGCGGTGAAGACAGACAATGACCGGACGGAGGAACAACAGGAGGAGTTAATCGTATGGCAGTAGTATCTATGAAACAATTATTGGAAGCAGGCGTACATTTCGGTCATCAGACACGTCGCTGGAATCCGAAAATGGCTCGTTTTATTTTTACGGAACGCAACGGGATTTATATTATTGACTTGCAGAAAACTGTGAAAAAAATGGATGAAGCGTATAATTTTGTTCGCGATTTAGCTGCAAACGGAGGTAAAATCCTTTTTGTCGGAACGAAAAAGCAAGCACAGGAATCCATAAAAAATGAAGCGGAACGCTGCAATCAGTTTTATGTTAATGAACGGTGGCTCGGCGGGATGCTTACGAATTACCAGACGATTGAAAAACGGGTAAAACGTTTGAAAACACTGGAAAAACAAGCGGAAGACGGGACGTTTGACGTATTGCCGAAAAAAGAAGTGACTATTTTAAAACATGAAATGGAAAAACTTCAAAAATATCTCGGCGGCATTAAGGAAATGAAAAAACTGCCTGACGCGCTGTTTGTTATTGATCCTAAAAAAGAAGAAATTGCCGTATCGGAAGCACGCAAGCTTAATATTCCTATTATTGCGACGGTAGATACAAACTGCGATCCTGATCTTATTGATTACCCGATTCCGGCAAATGACGATGCTATTCGTGCAGTGAAATTATTGACCGGAAAAATTGCGGATGCAGTTCTTGAAGGCAATCAGGGCGAACAAGTGGAAGAAAGCGAATCTGCGGAAGAGGCAGTGCAGGCGGAAGAAACACCTGAAGAAAATTAAGACGTTATTGACATTTCGTATAAAATTGTGATATGTAAAGGTAAGGAGTGATTCATTCCTTACCTTTATTCAAACGGTATACTGTATTTAGGAGGAATACGTAAGATGGCTATTACGGCAAGCATGGTAAAAGACTTAAGAACAAAAACTGGCGCAGGTATGATGGACTGCAAGAAGGCGTTAGCTGCAACGAATGGAGATATGGATAAAGCTATCGATTTCCTTCGTGAAAAAGGCTTGGCGGCTGCGGCGAAAAAAGCCAGCCGTATTGCTGCTGAAGGCTTGGTTTATTCTTATATTCACGGAAACGGCCGTATTGGCGTTCTTGTTGAAGTAAACTGCGAAACGGATTTTGTTGCCCAGACGGATAGTTTCAAAGAATTGTGCAAAGATATTGCTATGCAGATTGCTGCAGCTAATCCGCTTTACCTGAAACGAGAAGATGTTCCGGAAGATGTTCTCGAACATGAAAAGGAAGTTCTCCGTCAACAAGCTTTAAATGAAGGAAAACCGGAAAAGATCGTTGAAAAAATGATTGTCGGCCGTATTGAAAAATTCTATAAAGAAAACTGCCTGCTCGATCAGGAATTTATCAAAGATTCTGATAAGACAATTCAGCAGGTTATTACGGAACATATTGCGAAAATCGGTGAAAAAATAGATGTTCGCCGGTATGCGCGCTATGAATTGGGCGAAGGCCTTGAAAAACGTAATGATGATTTCGTTTCTGAAGTAATGGCACAAGCTAAATAAGATTAAATAAGAGAACACTTGCCTGTGTTCTCTTATTTTCTAATCAGATTTTTCAACGTGCAGGAGGCCATTTATGGAATCGAAAAAATATAACCGTATTGTATTGAAGTTAAGCGGAGAAGCACTGGCCGGCAAGCAAGGCTATGGCATTGACCCGGCAACTGTTGAAATTATTGCCAAACAAGTTGTAGAAGTCAGCAAGTTGGGCATTCAAGTGGCTATTGTTGTCGGCGGCGGCAATATTTGGCGGGGTTTATCGGGAAGCGCAAAGGGGATGGATCGCGTATCGGCTGATTACATGGGAATGCTTGCGACGGTCATGAATGCTTTGGCTTTGCAGGATGCCATGGAAAATAACGGTGTCGCAACGCGTGTGCAAACGGCCATAAACATGCAGCAAGTGGCTGAGCCGTATATACGGCGCAGGGCTATCCGCCATATGGAAAAAGGACGTATTGTCATTTTCGGCGCCGGTACAGGAAATCCGTATTTTTCGACGGATACAACAGCGGCGCTGCGTGCTGCTGAAATAGAAGCAGAGGCTATTCTTATGGCCAAAAACGGCGTTGACGGTGTATATGACAGCGATCCCAAAATCAATCCTGATGCAAAAATGTTCCGCCGTTTGTCCTATCTGGATGTCATCAATAAGGAGTTAAAGGTTATGGATGCGACGGCTACGACATTGTGCATGAATAATCATATTCCTATTCTCGTATTTAACATTGATATCGAAGGCAATATTGTTGCAGCTGCCAGCGGAAAAGATTTGGGAACCTTAGTCGACAAAGAGGCATAAAAGCTGTATTATATAAATATAATCTTTAATATAAGGAAGTGATAGTCATGGATCTGCAGACGTTATTAACACAGAATGAAGAAAAAATGGACAAGGCAATTGAAGCATTGAAACGAGATTTAGCCTCTATCCGCACGGGCCGAGCCAGCACGACGCTTTTAGATCGGATTAGCGTTGATTACTACGGTACGCCGACACCGGTAAAGCAAGTAGCCAATGTATCGGCTCCGGAAGCGCGCCTGATTACGATTGTCCCATGGGAACGCAAAATGCTGGGAGAGATTGAACGGGCTATTTTAAAATCAGATTTGGGACTTAATCCTAATAATGATGGGACGACTATTCGCTTAGAAATTCCTCAATTGACGGAAGAACGGCGGAAAGAATTGAGTAAGCGCGTCAGCAAAGATGCTGAAGACGCTAAAGTCGCCATACGTAATATTCGCCGCGATGCCAATGAATCAATCAAGAAAATGGAAAAGAAAAAAGAAATTACGGAAGATGACAGTAAGGAAACACAAGCGAATATCCAAAAGTTAACAGATAAAAAGATTAAGCTTATTGATGAAATCAAAACAAAAAAAGAAAAAGAAGTCATGGAAGTATAATGGATATACAAAGATTTATTGGCATGCCGTTACGGTATGCCATATCTGTATTACATGAAGAAAATATAACCTATCGCGTAGAACGTACTTGGGCTCGCAGCCGCTTTTTTCAATGCGATGAAAATGAATTATACGTTGTCAGGACTCGTATGGAAAACGGTATCGTTGTATTATTAGTGGACGCTACACTGAAGAAAAGCGAATCTGTGCAGCGTATATTGAAAATGGAGATATTCGAGGATGATTAATTTTCTGGGTAAAAAAAACAGTCCGAAACAGATCTTTGCCGAAACCATGATAGATCGGACAAAACTTCCTCGGCATATAGCTATTATCATGGATGGAAACGGCCGGTGGGCTAAACGCCGCAATATGCCGCGCAGCTACGGCCACCGCGCCGGTGCGGAAACACTCAAGCGTATTGTCGCTGCCGCCGGGGAACTGGGTATTCAGGTATTGACGGTTTATGCCTTTTCAACGGAAAATTGGAAACGTCCTGATGAAGAAGTTTCCTATATTATGAATTTAATGAATGATTATTTAAGTAAAAATTTACTTGAATTAAATGAGCACAATATTCGCCTTCATTTCATCGGTGATTTGAACCGCCTGCCGGAGCAGCTGCGCGCTTCTTTTGCAGAGGCGGAAAAGAAGATGTGCGGAAATACGGGACTTATCCTAAATGTCGCGGTTAATTACGGAGGCAGGCTGGAGCTGACACAAGCTGTACGGTCTTTGGCGGAAGATGTAAAAAACAACCGGTTGAATGTAATGGATATTACGGAAAATCTTATTGCATCCCGGCTTTATACTGCACCGGAAAATGACATAGATCTCCTTATCAGGCCTGGCGCAGATAAACGCGTAAGTAATTTTCTTCTTTGGCAAATAGCGTATGCTGAATTTTGGTATACTGACTTGTGCTGGCCAGATTTTACAAAAGATACGCTTATAGAAGCGATTATTGCATTCCAAAATAGGGAACGACGTTTTGGCGGTTTAAAATGAGGTAGTATTTATGTTGGCGAAACGAATCATAACCGGCATTATTGGCGGTGCGCTTACAATTTTTATTATTTACGAAGGAAATTGGCTGTTTTTTTTCATGATACTTCTTTTGGCGCTTTTGGGATGGCGAGAGTATTGCGTTTTAGCCGAAAAACTACAGGCAGTCATTGCTGAGCGATTGGGCGCCATATGGATTATACTATTTTTTACGGCCTATTGGTTCGGCAGCATAAAATTGATGACGCTCCTAGCTGTTATTATGCTCTTGTGGACCTTTCTTCGCACTGTACTGTTTCATCGTATTATTAAGCCAACAGACAGTGCGTTTCATTTATATGGCTTATTATATATATGTACAGGGTTTCTATCAATGCTGGCTATTCGGACAGAAAGCATTGCAGCGTCTATACCGGAAACTTTTTCCGGCGTCATGTTGGAGCCGGCTCGCTTCTTCTTGTTTCTGCTTATCTTTTCCACCTGGGCCAGCGATACTTTTGCCTTTGCTGCCGGAAAGCTGAAAGGAAAGACAAAATTGTGCCCGAGCATTAGTCCCGGAAAAACTGTAGAAGGGATGCTGGGCGGGTTTATCGGTACAATTTCCGTATCCGTTCTGTGGTCGCTGGTATTTCAGTTTTCTCTGTTCCATGGAGTTGTCATCGGCCTTATTGTTGCAGTTACGGCGCCTTTAGGCGATTTAGCGGAGTCTATATTAAAACGAGCCTGTCAGGTAAAGGATTCGGGAACCCTCATTCCAGGACATGGCGGTGTTCTGGATCGGTTTGATAGTCTGTTGTTTGCGGCGCCGGCAGTGTATGCCTATTTGGTTTTGATTTCCTGAGGGAAGCATATTTTATGAAAAAAATTATTATACTGGGAAGTACAGGTTCAATTGGTACGCAAGCTGTTGCTGTTATTGAGGATCATCCAGAAAAATTTGATTTAGTAGCTGTAGCAGCAAAATCAAATTGGCAGCTTGTTGAAGCACAAATTATCCGGCACGGGATAACGATGGCCTGCATGACAGATAAAGTGGCGGCCGAGAAGCTGCGCAGTCGGGTAGGCGATAGCTGCGTTGTTTTTTCCGGAGCTAAAGGACTGTTGCAATTAGTTACGGAATGCCGCGCAGATATCGTCCTGACTTCTCTTGTCGGAGCAGCAGGCATTGAACCAACGCTTTGTGCGATTAAAAATCATATGGATATTGCATTGGCGAATAAAGAGACCTTGGTTGCTGCCGGAGAACTTGTTATTGCCGAGGCACAAAAGCATCAGGTTCGCATTCTGCCGGTAGACAGCGAACACGGTGCGATTTTCCAATGTTTGGAAGGAAGAAATAAGCAGGACGTTGAAAAACTGCTTATTACAGCTTCAGGAGGTCCTCATTTTCATCGGCCTGCCGCTGAGTTTTCCGGCATTACCGTAGAACAGTGCCTAAAGCATCCGACATGGAATATGGGCAGTAAAATTACGATAGATTCGGCAACAATGTTCAACAAAGGGTTGGAAGTTATTGAAGCTCATTGGCTGTTTCAAATTCCTTATGAGCGGATTGAAGTCGTGATTCAGCCGCAGAGTATTATTCACTCTATGGTACAATTTATTGATGGAACTGTTTTAGCCCAGCTGGGAATGCCGGATATGCGTTTGCCGATTCAGTATGCATTTACTTATCCGGAACGTGATGCAGTTTCTGGTTCTAAAACGATAAATTGGAAAACTTTGCGGCAATTAGATTTTTTCGCTCCTGATAACGAAAAATTTCCGTCGTTGCCTTTAGCTTATGAAGCCGGGAAAATCGGCGGAACTATGCCTTGCGTATTAAATGCGGCTAATGAAGTGGCTGTGTACGCTTTTTTGCATAAAGAAATTTCTTTTACACGCATTTTTGATATTGTCCAAGCTGTCATGGAGCGTCATGAACCATGTCATGATATATCACTTGATTCTATTCATCATGCTGATGCTTGGGCCAGGCAGTGCGTGGCGTCATTGTTATAGAAAGGTGGTTGTACATTGGCAATTACCATTGCAGCAACTATATTCGTTTTCAGTCTTATCGTATTTATTCACGAATTCGGGCATTTTATTACTGCAAAGTTAACAGGAATGCAGGTAGATGAATTTGCAATCGGTTTCGGGCCGAAAGTCTATAGCTGCCAGCACGGAGAAACACTTTATTCTTTAAGAGCTATCCCTTTAGGCGGATTTAACCGTATTGCCGGTATGACTGATGAAGAAGAACTAAATGAACGATCTTTTTTAAATAAACCAATTCTTTCTCGGCTTTTGGTTATTGCTGCCGGCGGAATAATGAATTTCTTGTTGGCAATTCTGCTCTTATGGGGTGTTACGTTCGTTTCCGGTACCATGCATGTATCCACCGAACCTATTATCGGTACCATTGTGGAGCAATCGCCAGCAGAACGAGTGAAAATGCAGCCGGGAGATAAAATAGTATCTATCGGCGGTACGCCGATTACGCAGTGGAATGATATTTCCAAAGCAGTAGCTGAACATAGTAAATCTGTGGTTACCGTCACTATAGACCGCGGCGGAGCTCTGATGAATTTGGACATGATCCCGCGCTTCGACAGTCAAACGGGAAGAGCGACTCTTGGAATTACGCCTGTTGTTGTATCAGAATCTCACGGATTTTTTGAATCAGCTCGTATGGCAATAACTAGAACCGGGCAATTGTGTCATTTGATGTTAACGGGAATATACAGCATGATTACCGGTCAGACGAAGGCTGATTTAGCTGGGCCAATCGGCGTAGCTCAGCTTGCCGGCCAAGTTGCGTCCGCTGGGTTTGTGAATTTGCTCATTTTCACGGCATTCATAAGTATAAATTTAGGCGTGTTGAATTTATTGCCGATACCCATGCTTGATGGCGGGCATATTATTTTGCTTGTTTTAGAAGGCATTTTAGGCCGCCGTATGCCTAAAAAAGCGCTACAGTATATTCAGGCAACCGGTATTGCGATTTTAGGTGCCATATTCTTATTTGCCATGTTTCAGGATATTAGTCGTTTTTAGAAAGGTTCAAGGATATGAAGCGCAGAGCGTCTCTTCCGGTTACAGTAGGAAAACTTATTATCGGCGGCAAGGCTCCGATTTCTGTTCAAACAATGTCAACTATCAATCCGGCCGACACTAACACGGCAGTTGCCGACGTGCGCCGTTTAACTTCATACGGTGCGGAACTTATCCGTTTTGCCGTGCCGGATATAGCTGCCGCCAAGGGATTAAAAGCTGTAGTGCAAGCGTCACCGGTGCCAATTGTTGCTGATATTCATTTCGATTATCGCTTGGCATTAGCTGCCGTGGACAGCGGTGTCCACGGACTGCGTATTAATCCAGGCAATATCGGCTCTGATGATAAAGTAGCCGCTGTCGTGGAAAAAGCGCGTTCCCGTCAAATTCCTATTCGCATCGGTATAAATGCCGGTTCACTGCCGGAAGATATTTTAGAAAAGGAAGGCGGTCATCCTACCGCTGTCGGCATGGTGGAAAGTGCTTTGCGCCATATACGCATATTGGAAAAACTGAATTACCAGAATATGGTTATTTCGTTAAAAGCATCTGATGTGCCGTTGATGATTGAAGCGTACACAATACTTGCCGATAAGGTTCCCTATGCACTGCATCTTGGAGTCACTGAAGCAGGATTGATTCGCGAAGGAAGTATTAAGTCGGCAATCGGCATCGGTCATTTGCTTTACTGTGGCATTGGGGATACGATTCGTGTGTCGCTGACCGGCGATCCTGTTGAAGAAATTAAAACCGGACAACTTATTCTCTGTTCATTGGGGCTTCGGGAGTACGGGCCTGTTTTAATTTCCTGCCCAACCTGCGGACGGACGCAAGTGAATTTAATTCATTTAGCAGAAGAAGTTCAGCAAGCTGTGTCTCATCTTACCGTTCCCCTTAAGATCGCGGTCATGGGGTGTGTCGTTAATGGCCCGGGAGAAGCACGGGAAGCCGATTTCGGCATAGCCGGCGGCAATGGAAAGGGGATTGTTTTTGCTCATGGAAAAATATTACGGACAGTTCCGGAAGATCAACTCGTTGCCAGTTTGCTGGAAGAAATTCAAAAATCATTGATAAAGGAGTCATAACAATATGTTAGCATCGAAATTATATAGTCCTACTTTACGAGAAATCCCTGCTGATGCCGAAATCGCCAGCCATCAATACATGCTGAAAGCAGGAATGCTGCGGAAAAACGGAAATGGGTTGTATACCTTTTTGCCATTGGGACGCCGTGTTGCGTTGAAAGTTGAACAAATTGTCAGGGAAGAAATGAATGCAGCAGGAGCGCAGGAAATTATGATGCCTATTATGCAGCCTGCTGAAATTTGGCATGAAACAGGGCGTTGGGGCGCTTATGGTCCGGAAATGTTTAAACTGCAGGATCGGCATGACAATAATTATTGTTTGGGGCCGACTCACGAGGAACTTATTACTACTTTAGTACGAAATGAGTTGCGTTCTTATAAACAAATGCCCCTTATTTTATGGCAGATGCAGAATAAATACCGCGATGAAATCCGCCCTCGTTTCGGACTTATGCGCAGCCGCGAATTTGTTATGAAAGATGCTTATTCATTTGATGTTGACGAAGAAGGACTCCATAAATCATATCAATTGATGTATGATGCTTACAGCCGTATTTTTACACGCTGCGGATTAAAATTTAAACCTGTAGAAGCAGATAGCGGTCAAATAGGGGGAAATCACACCCATGAATTCATGGCGCTGGCGGCAGCCGGAGAAGCGGAAGTAGTATCTTGTTCAAAATGCCAATATGCTGCTGATATAGAAAAAGCTGTCCCCAATACATTGGATATGCCGAAGGAAGATGCAGAAAGTACCGAACTTATCGAAACGCCGAATTGTGCAACAATCGAAGCACTTGCAGCATTTTTACAAATTCCCGTAGAAAAAACGATTAAAGCCGTTGCTTTTCGTGTTGATGACAAGATTGTATTGTGCATGATTCGCGGTGACCATGAAGTAAACGATATTGCTGTGCAAAATTTGGTCGGAGGGAACACAATTGAACCTGCCGGTGAAAATGAATTAATAAAGCATGGCCTTTGTCCTGGATATATGAGTCCCATAAATGCCGATACGCCTGATAATGAAAATTTTTACGTTATTGTTGATCCTACGGCTATGAATGTTGTTAACGGCGTTACTGGCGCTAACCAACATGGTTTCCATTATAAAAACGTGAACCCCAAACGAGATTTTAAACAAATTACAGTATCTACAATTCGGTTGATTACAAAAGACGACGTATGTCCGCATTGCGGTGCGCCCATTGATATTGTGCGTGGTATCGAAGTAGGACAGGTATTTGAATTAGGAACTAAATATTCAGAAGCACTCCATGCTACCTTCCTCGACCAAAACGGAAAAGCAAAGCCGTATGTCATGGGATGTTACGGTATTGGCGTGACACGGACTATCGCAGCTGCAATAGAACAGTTCCATGACGACAAAGGCATCATGTGGCCTGTTGCAATCGCCCCGTATGAAGTAGTTGTCGTTCCGGTCAGCAGTAAAGATGAAGCGCAAATGGAGATTGCCGAAACAGTATATTCGACGCTTAAAATGATGAATATTGATGTGTTATTTGATGATCGAAACGAACGCGCCGGCGTAAAATTCAATGATGCAGATCTTATTGGGTATCCGTTACGAATAACAATTGGCAAAAAAAGTGCATTGACACAAACTGTTGAAATCAAAACACGGCGCACAGGAGAAGAAATTATCGTGCATATTTCCGATGTATCAACGACGGTACAGAAATTATTAAATAATTTGCGTGCTCACCACATGTAATTCGAAGTATTTGATAAAATCCCATCTAAAGCGGCTATCTCCAGTATAAACACTAATAGGAGAGTAGCCGCTTTGTCTGTAATAGAGACTGTGTTCTTAATCATTCTATTACTTCCGATAACGTTAAATTATCGGAAGTAATTGGTGGATCTTATCGATTGTTTCATGAATGATCAATTATTTTTTATAGTAAAGATTACAATTTGTTCACGACTGTTGTTCCCTTCCAAATCTCGGCAATCAATTTCCTCAATCAATGTTAATTCATCTAGTGTCAATAAAAATGTCATATATTCATTTGATGGATAATAAAAAAATAAAATGCATTCTCTTGGTGATTCATAATAGGATATTAAAATTTGGTTCATTACTTTACGCAAAATTTCCAATGAAAAGGGATTGAAAAAATATATACGGTCTACTGTTATTGGAACGGAAAACTGTTCAGCGTTGGCCAGCTTAAATGATACACGCCCAGAAGCAGCACCTGTCAAGCTGTTTTCTAACGCTTTCTCATATATGCGTTTATTATTTTCGATACCAATAGACCGACATCGTGTTTGCCAGGACAAGAAAAAATCAACCCGCCCCTTTCCGCAGCCATAATCCAATACCGTATTTCCTTTACGTATATATCCTGTAGAAGCTAATCTTTCCAAGACATTATATGGCGTCGGTTCATAAGGATACCAATAAGAGTCTGCATGAGAATCATCTCTCCCTGTCGTCTTAATTTTTAGCAATTTGTCCCAATCTTTATCCTTCATAGCAAAGTTATCCTCCGATGATAAATATGAACAGTAATAATGTTTACATTTCTTTAGTAAACTCATACTTAAAACACTTCTAACGAGAAATTTTTTAAGTATATTAACTTATTATAAACTTATATTTTTATTTGATAATATATATACTTTATATAGTATAATATATATTATTAAGTTATTCTATGCAGAACATAAGGATGAATCGCGGAATTGTTCAAACTACTATTTACCATAAGGAGAGTATTTGCATGTTTGAATTAGTTCAAGTAAATGAAAAAACATATTATATCGAAAGTCCGGCAAAAATCGGCGTTTATCTTGCAGATAATACGAATGCCTATTTAATTGATAGCGGTAATGACAAGGATGCTGGCAGAAAAATACGAAAATTGTTTGATGAAAAAGGTTGGATATTGAAAGGAATTTTGAATACACATTCTAATGCTGATCACATTGGCGGCAACGACTATTTGCAGCGGCAAAAAAAGTGCAAAATATTTGCCAGCGGATTAGAAAAAGCTTTTACAGAATACCCGATATTAGAACCTTCTTTTTTATATGGCGGCTATCCTTGCAGGGATTTGCGTCATAAATTTTTGATGGCTTCGCCAAGCCGATCTACAGACTTGTCCGACGTTGATTTTCCAAAAGATATACGTGTTATTCCCCTGCCGGGACATTTTTTCGATATGGTCGGTTTTGAAATGCCGGATCATACAGTATTTTTAGCCGACTGTCTTAGCAGCAAGGAAATTTTAGACAAATATGCAGTATCATTTATTTATGATATTGCAGCTTATTTACATACATTAGATGTCGTTGCATCAATGGATGCAGTTGTGTTTGTCCCTTCCCATGCCCCAGTAGGTACAAAGGAAGATATTTGCCGTTTAGTGCATGTAAACAGAGAAAAAATTTATGAAATACGAGATTATATTTTAACCATATGCAAAACGCCGGCTACTTTTGAACAAATTCTTCAGCAGATTTTTTTCCGATATGATTTAACAATGACGATTGAACAATATGTCTTGGTCGGCAGTACGATCCGTTCGTATTTATCATGGCTTCGTGATACGGATAAATTGGAATTTTCATTCGAAAAAAATGTTATGCAATGGAAAACGATATAATAGAATCTAAAAAAATAATTTGAGAACTACATAAAAAGATCTTATTCATATCTCGTTTTTAGACAAATGAATAAGATCTTTTTATTGCAAATAACTGCACCTGACCGGTATAAAATCAAAGAGCCGAGAACAATTTTTCTTTTGTCCGCTCTGCGTCGGCTTTTATTTTTTCTATGTCAAGTGTAGAGAATTCTTTATGGCGCAACAGTGTTTTTCCGTTTACAATGACCGTATCGACATCAAAACTATTAGCAGAGTAAGCCATTAAAGATAAGGTGTCATTGCGAGGATACCAGTGCAACCCTTCTCTGTCAACTAATGTAATATCCGCCTTGCAGCCTATTTCCAGTTTTCCGATATTCTTATATCCTAAGCATCGCGCGCCGGATTCTGTTAACATATTAATTGCCGTCTCTGCCGGAACAGCTAAAGGATCCAATGTATCTGCTTTATGAAGGAAAGCCGCTAAATGCATTTCTTCAATCATGTCTAAATTGTTGTTGCTGGAAGCGCCGTCCGTACCAAGACCGACAGTAATTCCTTTGTTCAACATTTTTTGCACAGGAGCAATGCCGCTGGCAAGTTTTAAATTGCTGCCGGGATTATGAGCAATACGTACATTCTTTGCTGCCATCGTATCCAAATCATTGTCATCAACCCAAACACAATGTGCCGCAAGACAACCGAGATCGAATAAACCTAATTCATCCATAAGCGCAATAGGTGATTTTCCATATTGCCGCAAAATATTTTCTACTTCTCCTTTCGTTTCACATAAATGAGTGTGAATTTCGGCGCCTAACTCACCGGCAGCTTCAACAACTTGACGGATATATGCAGGCGGGCACGTATACGGCGCGTGCGGGCCAAACATAACGGTAATGCGTCCGTCAGCTTTTCCATTCCAAGCTTTATAAAATTCCATGTTTTCCTGCAATGCTTGCTGGGCGTTGGGCGTGACGCCGGTCAAGCCGCGGCTGAGGGCAGCTCGAATGCCGGTATTTTCAACGGCGCGAGCTACATCCTCCATGAAAAAATACATATCGGCAAAACTAGTCGTACCGCTGCGGATCATTTCGGCAATGCCGAGCATTGTCTGCGCATAGACAACGTCACTGTCCAACTTATCTTCCGCCGGCCATATTTTCTTTTCCAGCCAATCCATAAGCTGCATATCGTCGCCATAGCTGCGAAAAACAGTCATGGCGATATGTGTATGCGCATTAACAAATCCCGGCAATGCCAGCATATTCCGGCCGTCCATGATTTCATCATATGTTTCCTTTTGCGGCATTTCCGGAAAACCGGTAATTATATCATCAGTCAATTCGATATGCTGGTGTTCTGTTACCTTGTGGTTTTTATATACGGCAACATTTCGTATCAGCGTTTTCATGACTAATCCTCTCCTATCTTAATCGAGATTGAGATATTTCCGCTGTTCTTCCGTTAGCGTATCAATGGCGTATCCCATAGAAGCCAGCTTAATGTTGGCGATTTCCGTATCAATATCATGAGGCAGCACGTAAACATGATTTTCCAATTCATCATGGTGTTCCAAAATATATTTTGCAGCCAATGCCTGTACGGCAAAAGACAGATCCATAATTTCTGCGGGATGCCCGTCGCCGGCAGCTAAATTTACAAGCCGGCCTTCAGCAAGTAAATTGATAATATGGCCGTTAGCCAGTTCGTAACTTTCAATATTACGGCGTGCTTCAAAATGACGGACTGATAATGCTTCTAATTCCGGTTTATTGATTTCAACGTCGAAATGACCGGCATTAGCTAAAATAACGCCATCTTTCATATTTTTCATGTGTTCGCCGCGAATAACGTCTTTATCCCCTGTCAGTGTAACAAAAATATCTCCCACTTTAGCGGCTTCAGCCATAGGCATGACTTCAAATCCGTCAAACACTGCTTCAATTGCCTTAATCGGATCGACTTCTGTCACGATCACATGAGCGCCTAATCCCTTTGCTTTCATTGCACAGCCGCGGCCGCACCACCCGTAGCCGGCAATAACGACTTTCTTTCCAACGACTGTAAGATTGGTGGTGCGCATAATTCCGTCCCATGTTGATTGCCCCGTACCGTAGCGATTATCAAATAAATATTTACAATACGAATCATTTGCAGCAATCATGGGGAATTTTAATTGTCCTGATTTATCCAGTCCATGCAGTCTGATGACGCCGGTCGTTGTCTCTTCGGTACCTCCGAGAAGATTTTCCAAAGCGTCTGTGCGTGTTGTATGAAGTAAATGAACTTGATCGCCGCCGTCATCAATAATAATATGCGGATGATGGTCCAGGGATTTATTTAAAAAAGTAAAATACTCTTCTTCGGTTGCGCCGTACCATGCATAAACCGTAAGCCCATCTTCGACAAGCGCTGCGGCGACATCATCCTGCGTAGACAAAGGATTGCTGCCTGTAACGATAACATTGGCACCGGCACGATGAAGGACTTCGGCTAAATAAGCCGTTTTCGCTTCTAAGTGAACGCTGATGCAGACAGTTTTTCCTTTAAATGTTTGCTGTTTTTTCAGTGTATCGGCAATCGCATTCAATGCCGGCATGTAATGTTCCACCCAGCTTATCTTTTCATGACCGCTTTTGGCTAATGTGATATCGCGAATGATGGATTCCATAGTATCATATACTTCCTTTCTGTTTTTTTATGGAATTGAAAAACGAACAGATACTTTCTCTGTCAGGTTTGTGTATTATCCCCTTCTCAGTAAAAATGGCTGTAATATTTTCATGAGGCGTCACATCGAAAGCAGGATTAAATACAGGGGTTTGCGGTAAAGCGGTTGCAATACCCTGCACAAAACGCACTTCGTCATGATTTCGTTCTTCAATAGGAATTTGGATGCCTGAAGGTACTGACAGATCAAAGGTAGAAATGGGGGCTGCCACATAAAAAGGAATTCCATGTTCTTTTGCCAAAATGGACACGCCATATGTGCCGATTTTGTTCGCTGTGTCGCCATTTTCCGCTATACGGTCTGCACCAACGATAACGGCATCAATGTGCCACGTCTTCATGACCCAAGCAGCCATGTTGTCTGTAATTAATGTGACGGGAATACCGTCAGCCATTAATTCTGATACAGTCAAACGTGCCCCCTGCAGAAGAGGTCTCGTTTCGTCAGCATAAACCATAGTGATAAGACTGCGTTTGTGCAGCGAACGGACAACGCCTAATGCTGTGCCTACACCGGCAGTCGCCAAGGCGCCGGCATTGCAGTGCGTCAGGATAGTCAATGAGTGATTCATGCAGGATAACTCATTTGCCCCATATTCCGACAACGCTGTGTTAATGGCGAGATCTTCCTCCTGCAAGGCAAGGGCTTTATCTTCTAAGGCGTCAATAATTTCCGGCACCGATTTATTTTTTAACCGCCATGCCGTGTCTTTCATTTGTTCCAGTGCCCAATGCAAATTAACGGCAGTCGGCCGTGCTTTATCAATGCGGCAGCAGCATTCGGAAAAATCTGTAAAAAACGTGTCCCCGTTTCTATACTCTCTTGCAGAAGATAATTCCTTAGCGGCCAAAACAGCGCCATATGCGGCAGCTACTCCGATGGCAGGAGCTCCGCGTACGGCAAGACGGGAAATGGCTTCGTATACATCGCGCCATGTAGTACAATGAATATATGCCTCTTCCAGGGGAAGTTTTGTTTGATCCAATAGGATTAGCTGGCCGTTCTGCCAGCGCAGCGTTTCCATGTTACACCGTAAATCCGCCATACTCTTGCAGCGCATGGCGGCAGATGCAGTCATCTGCGGCATATAACTCGACGGCACGCATAATTAATGTGCGGAGGCGTTGAGAATTATCGGCCATGCACTCAACTACTTCCGAATGAGTCAGCGGTGAACGGGAAATTCCGGCAGCAAAATTTGTGATCATCGAAATCGTAGCATAGCATATTTCCGCTTCGCGGGCCAGGCAAACTTCAGGAACATTAGTCATGCCGACCAGATCTCCGCCTAGAATTTTATACATGTTTATTTCAGCAGGTGTTTCAAAGCGCGGCCCCTCGGTGCAGACATAAGTTCCTTTATCGTGAAGAGTATAACCGCCTATTTCCTGCGCAGCTTTCTTTATCGTACTGCGCAATGTTTTGCAATACGGTTCAGTCATATCGACATGAACGACGCCGTTTTCACCACCGTCAAAAAAGGAGGTATGCCTCGATTTCGTAAAATCCGTAAACTGATCTGGCAATACAAAATCTCCGGGCTTGAAATTTGTATTCAGCGAGCCGACTGCTGTCGTCGAAATAATGGCTGTGACGCCGAGACGTTTTAAACCGAGAATATTAGCTCGGTAATTTATAAGGTGCGGCGGAATAGAATGATTTTTCCCGTGTCGAGGCAAAAAGATCAATTCTTTTCCGTTATACATACCGCGAATATAGTGGATAGTCCCGTAAAACGTATCCATATGGCAGTCTTCGGCTTGTTTTAATAAGGTGACATCACAGACACCTGTGCCGCCGATGATGGCAATCAATCCCATTGTTAACCCTCCTCTTTCCGCTGTGCATATAACACGGACAATTCGTCATGACTTATTACATATTTTTCTCCGCAGTAATGACAAGTCATTTCCACTTGCGGATCTTGCAGCAATTCTTGTTTATCTTGTTCCCTTAATGACAAAAGAATGCTTTCAATTCGCCGGTGGGAACAAGTGCATTGCCAATAAGCGTTTTTACGGAATAATTCTTTGTAATGCATTCCGCTTAGTATACTATTTACCAGCTCTTCTCCAGAAGGATGCTCTTTTAAATATGACGTAATCGGCCCTATTTTTGTAATATTCGCTTCAACACGTGCCAGCGTTTCTTCTGATGCACCCGGCAGCGCCTGTACGAGAAAACCTCCTGAAGCGGCAATCGTATAGTCGCGGTCGACAAGTACCCCCAGACTAATCGTTGATGGAATCTGCTCTGACGTATAAAGATAATACGCCAAATCTTCAGCGATTTCCCCGGATACGAGGTCTGCCTGACTTGTATAAGTCATTTGTTTCGGCGTAAAGCGCGTCACAGTAAGCTGTCCGTGCTGTCCTACCGCAGCGCCGACATCTAATTTCCCGTTTGCTTTTAACGGTAAATCCACACCGGGATTATCAATATATCCCCGTACTTTATTGGAATCAAAGGCATCTACATGAATGGCTCCTAGTGGTCCGTTGCCGCTGAATTTCAGCGACACGCCTTCGTGATTTTTATAATCCCCAGCCAACAACAAAGCACCGGTCATTGCTCGGCCTAAAGCGGCGCAGGCAACAGGAGACAGCTTATGGCGCTGCCGTGCTGTCTCCGTTATATGTCGCGTTTGAGCAATGGAAAGACGAATTAATTCATCAGATGTATAGTGAATAATTTGATCTGCAATGTGCATCTCTTTCCTTTGTCCTTTCTGCATAAAATCTGAATTTAATTATACTACACTTGCTGATATTTTTCATCAGGAAAATTTAATAACTAAGTGCATTGATGATATCAGAGCTTATAAATATGTCACCCAGCCTTTTCATCCTCTCAATGCTAGCACATACAGGATTATAGTCGTTCACTATCATGGTTTCTTGGAACTGGTGGAATTTTTTCGAACATATGAGGTCGAATTTTTTCAATTCATTCATTAAAAAATAATGAATTGACGCCTAATTTACGATTACTGAACCGGCGTCAGCAATATATCTATATTCGTGCTGCCATATATGTTATAATACAAATATATTTTTTACATAGATATTGATAATAAAGGAGACGGTATCATGTTAATAAAAAAATTAATAACATATGAAGACATGGGCCTTATTCAATGGGGTGTTCTTGATGAAACGGAGTGCGGAGTATATAGTGCTGTTGCATTAGAAGAAGCATTTTTTACACCGCTTCCGGAAACACTAATAGAATTTGTCTGCCAAGGAAATGAAGGACTATTGGCTTTAGTGGATGCTTTGGAACAAAATGAAAAAAATCATGCCGTTACACCTCAGCCGCTTGATACATTACGCATTATGGCACCCTTTCCGGAAGTAGAACGGAATATTTTTTGTATAGGAAAGAACTATGCCGAGCATATTGCCGAGTTCGATAAAACCGCATTGCCGGACTTACCTAAGTTTCCGCTCATATTTACTAAAGCAACAACATCAGTTATTGGTCCCGACGAACTCATCGATCCGCACGCCAACGTAACAAATGCGCTTGATTATGAAGGAGAGCTGGCTGTCATTATTGGCCGTGAAGGCTGTGATATCCCAATCAGCGAAGCAATGGATTACGTGTACGGCTTTACTATTGTCAATGATGTGACGGCACGAGACCTTCAAGCCAATCATGTCCAGTGGTTTCATGGAAAAAGCTTAGATACTTTTTGTCCTATGGGACCTGTTATTCTTCTGCGCGATGCTGCACCGGATGTGTTTACTGTAGAAACTAAAGTTAATGGTGAAGTACGTCAGGATGCGTCAACGGAAGAATTTATTTTTACAATCCCTCAGCTTATTCATACGATTTCTCAAGGAACAACACTTCTTCCCGGTGATGTTATTGCAACAGGGACGCCGTCCGGCGTAGGCGTCGGCTTTAATCCTCCGAAATATCTTCATTCCGGAGATGTGGTAGAAATTACGGTTTCTGATATAGGTACACTGCGCAATAAAGTAAAATAAATGCATCAGGTAACTACTTGCCTGTGAGAATCAACGGGCAGAAAGCGAATCTGGTACGTTTCTGTCTTGGGGCATATATAGTGGGTATGCCTATCTTTGCCTCAATTCATAGGAATAACGTATAAAAAATACCCTCTTTACACGAATTTTTCGGTAAAGAGGGTATTTTTTTATGTTAATTTCCTTTAGGTGTTACAGTGACTTTCCATAGCAGACCAATGATAAAACCGACAACAGCAAAGGAAATCCATCCCATTCCTATTGAATGAAACGGCACTGTGGTATTGAAAAAAGCATCAACAGAACCGAGCGGTATGCCGGCGGTCTGCGTACCGCTGATAAATGCGGGAATCATGGTAAGTCCCATAGTCCATGCATATACACATTGGCGGCCGCCGAAAAGTTTATCCAGAAATGTTAGCGCAACAATAGCAACTACCATCGGATATATAAACATAAGAACGGGAATAGCAGCTACAATAATCGTTTTGAGGCCAAACATTGCCACACCGAAAGACCATACGGAAAAGATAGCGACCCAGCTTTTATAACTAATGCGGTTAATCAACGTATGAAAATACTGTGCGCATGATGAAATCAAACCGATCGCAGTAGACAGACATGCCAACAATACGATAATAGCTAAGATTAATGCGCCTGCTTCGCCGAACAGTATCATTGCGCTTTTAGATAAAACCGGCGCTCCAGTGTCCTGAATTCCAAAGGCCATTACACTATCAGCCCCGATTTTTGAAATAAAAATATAGACAAACGCCAGACAGCTTACGGCAATTAAACCGGCTTTAAAAACTTCTTTCGTCACGGCTTCCGGAGTAGAAGCCCCGTCTTCAATAACAAATTCAACCACCAAAATAGCAAAGATAAGCGATGCAATCGCGTCCATTGTACCGTAGCCGTCGATAAATCCTTGTACGGTTGCAAGCATAGGCGTAGCATACGCTGCTGTCGGCGCTACAGGCGTACCCAGCGGAGTAATAAAAGATTTGATGATAAGCAGAAGAATTACCAGCAAAAGTGCCGGCGTCAGAATTTTTCCGATACGATCAACCAGTTTTTTCGGCGTCGCGGATAACCAGTATGAGACGATAAAAAAAATGACCAGAAAAACTGTCATGATTACATCGTTTCCCCCATCGGCCAGGAAGGGGCGGACGGCAATTTCATAGGATACGCTCCCGGTTCGGGGAGTTGCAAAACAGGGTCCAATCGTCAAAGATGAGATAACGGCAAAAAATAAACCAAATTTAGGATGAACCCTTCCTGCCAATTCTTCCAGATTTTTACAGCCCGAATAACCGATCGCTAATACGCCGAGAAGCGGCAGACTAACACCGGTAAGGACAAAGCCCAGTACAGCCCACCATACATTTTCACCGGCATTTTGCCCCATTGAAGCCGGAAAGATTAAGTTTCCGGCGCCGAAGAACAATGCAAAGAGCATCAGCCCAATTGCGATAGTTCGATTTTTTTTCTTTTCTCCCATGATGAATCCTCCTATCTCTTAATATTTTACAGTCTCGTAAATAATTACCTTAGTTAATTTGATTATAACATAAAAATAAATAAAAATTATTTTCTGTATATATATTTAATCTATTTTTAATCTTGTTTTAATTTTAATCTAATAAATATGTGAAAAACAGAACTAACTGTGGCAAGATCTTCTTTATAACGTCCTTTTCCATCTTTTGTACGCTTTATTCGAAAATTTTTTTTAATGCTTGAAAAATTTTATTATTTTCTTCGTTTGTCCGAACGGCGAGACGAAAGTAATACTTGTCAAGGCCCGGGTAATTCGCACAATTACGGATTAATATGCCATAAGCACGCAGCTGTGATGCTATGGCCGCAGCATCTAATTTCCGGCGTTCTGAATGAATGAGAAGAAAGTTTACTGTTGGCGGAAAAACAAAAATCCCATCGATAGTACGCAATTTGTTATATAACGAGGCAGCGGTTGAAGCAAGATACTTCCTTGACATATACCGATACGTACTATCCCGTAAAGCGGCTGTACCGGCAGCCTGCGCTAAGCTGTTGACGTTCCATACATCGTTATGTTTTTCCAGCGTGTTGGATTTTGTCCCGTGGACGACAGCAAATCCCAGGCGCAGGCCCGGTATAGCGTAAAATTTTGTCAAAGAACGAATAACAAAAAGATTATCATATGATGAAACCAATGAACACACAGAATATTTTTCTGCGTCGCTGCGAAAATCCAAAAATGATTCATCAATAATAATATCAGTTTTCGCTTCTTTTGCTGCTTGAATAAATTTTTCTAATAAAGATGACGGAATCAGAGTTCCTGTCGGATTGTTCGGATTTCCCATGATAATGCAGTCGGCAGCGCCGCATAAATGATACATTCTTTCCCAAGGCATTGCAAATCCGTCGTCAGGGTTCATATACACGTATTGAATATCTGCCTGTACGGCTACAGCGGCACGTTCATATTCACTGAAAGACGGTACGGGAATCAGGACTTTTTTTGGCAGAAAAGCATGCATGTATAAATAAAATAACTCGGCTGCGCCGTTTCCTAAAATTAAATTTTCATACGGTACAGCATAGTGTTCCGCCAATAATTTTTTTAACTGCCGTCCCTGCGGGTCCGGGTAATGGATAATTGTATCTATATGAGATGATATAGCATCTCTTACTGTTTTTGCTAATCCGAGGGGATTAATATTGGCGCTGAAATCCGTCCATGTTCCCTTGGGCGCGCCGCTTTGATAAATGTTTCCGCCATGTTCAAATCGCTTTTCCATTGTTGTTACCTTTCTTCAATATGCCAGCCGCCGCTGATTAAACTGGCTGCACCTATATAGGAAAGAGCAAGCTGGTGCGCCAAAGGTTTCCCTATTTGTTCATCTACATACTGCGTACTGCATTGAGGAGGAAACAGCAGCCCGCATACGGTTCCGCTGTGAGCAGCAACAATGCCGACGGCGCCCTGCAGCATGCCTTTATGAAGCAATTCTTCCAGTACCGGCTTATATAAAACAGTTTGTTGAGCTCTGGCGCTGTATGTTGCAGCGGCTCCAATATTATCTGCCGTATACGGAAAATGAAGCCAATGAAGTGCTGCGGCACTTCTTGAAGAGCTGCACTGAATAAATTTATCATATTTCCGGTGAAAATGAAGTGTATCGATAGTTCCTCCCAGGTCAAATATGGCAATAGACAAAGGCGGCAATATGCCGTACGCATGAAGTATTTTTCCGGTCATATAATTGATAGATACGACGCCGCGGCAAAATATTCCGTCCGTAGGTTCAATAGATGCCGCCAGATAGGCAATCTCATTTTCATTTATGGTATACCCCAACGCTGCGGAAACGGAAATGATTGCAGCAGCTATGTCGGCACTGCTCGAAGCCATTCCCTTTCCTACCGGGAGTTCGGACTGGATCGTTAAAGAATAGGGAAACATATCCTTTCCCAGATAATCCAGAGTTTTTCTTAAAGCTTGCCGTGCTTTTTCTCCGGCAGATATTATTTGTTTTCCATCATCACGCACGACAGCCGTAGAAAATCTGTTTATAGGACAGGTTACAAGGAAAGGAGCGCCGTGCAGATAGCCTTGCACAAGTTCGCCGCATGAGCCTGGAACACGAACTATGATTTCCATATATAACCGCTCCTACCAGCAAATCCATGCTGTCAATAGCATGGACAGAATCGTGACGATATACATAAGATTCAAAGTTTGTTTAATATGAGCGGCGCCATGCTCATAGCAGGCATCGCCCATATAAGCGCGAAATGACATTTTTCCAAAATACGAATTATATCCGCCTAAACGGATGCCCAGAGCTCCGGCTACAGATGCTTCGGCATATCCCCCATTCGGGCTGGGATGCTTTGCGGCATCGCGTTTTACGATTCGCAGACATTCTTTCCAGCGATACCCCATTAGAAAAGCCGCTGCGGTAAATAAAATCACACTGATTCTGGCAGGAATAAAATTTGCTATATCATCAAGCCGTGCAGCAAAACGGCCGAAATACAAATACCGGTCATTTTTATAACCAATCATAGAATCAAGCGTATTTGCAGCTCTGTATACTGCCGCTAAGGGAGCGCCTCCGATGGCAAAAAAGAATAACGGCGACAAGATGCCGTCTACTGTATTTTCCGCCACAGTTTCTACTGCAGCTCTCACAATTTCCTGTTCCTCGAGGGAATCTGTATCACGGCCTACGATCCAGCCTATTTTTTTTCTCGCTTCCTCCAGGTGCCCCAGCAGCAAACAGGTTCTGATTTCTTCAGCCGCTTTCGACAAGCTACGCGGACAGATCATACATGCTAAAATACTTGCTTCAGCAATGTCCCGTATATAAACATTATGCAATAAAGTAACGCCCAGCATAAAAACATAAACGATACTGTATACGGAAAAAAGGGTAATCAGAGAAACAACGGCGCCGCAGATAAATTGCCGTGCCGGAGAGTGTTTCCGGCAATAAAAAATTCTTTCCAGCAAAGCAATGAGCCGCCCCATCAAGGAAACAGGATGAAATTTTGATTGGGGATCCCCGATAACCAGATCAATAATACCGGCTAGAATCACCGTCATGGTATTGCCTCCCGGACATGATTTTATGCAGTAAGTTTACATTAAGGTGAGTTTGTACAATTTCAGCCAGCCTGTTATAATGCTTTTGTTTTTCTGCACGGAAATTTTTAACGTCTTTTATTGGTGCCAGTCCCTTTTTTTCACGAAGGGCATTGATGAAGGATCTGCGAAATACGTCATTGTCAAAAATACCATGCATATACGTTCCCCACACAAGACCGTCCTGCCGTGCCGTGCCGTGTACGTCATGACACGGGATGCCGGATCGTTCCGTAAGCAAAAACGGATGAGAAAGATTTTCACGGCAATCCGTTGTTTGTCCCATGTGTATTTCATATCCCTTCAATTCATCGGAAGAAATGATCTGACCGGCAAAAGGCAGCCGGCAGCATGTTCCTTTTACTTGGGACAACTGTTTTTTCGATAAAAAATCCGTCCTGATCGGCAATAAGGATAAGCCGTCTATACTAAGCATTGCCGATTCTGTCCTGTAAGGGTCATTGATCCGCTCGCCCAGCATTTGATAGCCGCCGCATATACCGACAACAGGTACCTGCTGCTCGACGAGTTCCCGAATAGCCGATTCCATGCGGCTGTATCGCAGCCAGTTCATGTCAGCGATTGTATTTTTGCTTCCCGGTAAAATAACGACGTCAGGACAGCCCAATTTAGATGTTTCGGAAACATATCTGACCGATACATCACCTTCCCCGGCAAGACTGTCAAAATCTGTAAAATTAGAAATTTTCGGCAGCCGTACAACGGCAATATCTATATCACCGCTTTTACGATGTTTGCTGTCGAGAGAAACGGAATCTTCATCGTCAATACCTAAATCTTCAATATATGGAATAACGCCTAAAACGGGTTTTCCTGTTCGTTCTTCCAAAAAAGAGACGGCGGAATCATATAGACGCGGATCTCCTCGGAACTTATTGATTATCAATCCCTGTACAAGATTACGTTCGTCTTCATCCAGCAGCATCAACGTTCCGACAAGCGCGGCCAAAGAACCGCCGCGGTCCACGTCGGCTATCAACAGAACCGGTGCATTCAGATATTTTGCTACGCGCATATTTACGATATCATGATCTTTCAAATTTACTTCAGCAGGGCTTCCTGCTCCTTCAATAACGAGAATATCATACCTTTTTTTTAATCGTTCCAGGGCCTCCTTCACAGCGGAGAAGGCTTTCAGTGAAAAGGCCCGATGATATTCTTTTGCAGACATATTGCCGACTGCATGACCATTGATAATTACCTGAGAATGACAATTACCTGTCGGTTTCAGCAAAACGGGATTCATATCTGATTCAGGAATAATTCCGGCTGCTTCGGCTTGCGCAACTTGGGCTCTCCCCATTTCCCGGCCGTCATGGGTTACATAAGAGTTCAGCGCCATATTTTGTGCTTTAAACGGAGAGACGCTTCGCCCTTCCTGAAGAAAAATGCGGCATAATGCCGTTGCTAAGACGCTTTTTCCTACATGGGAACTTGTTCCCTGAAGCATAATATATTCCGGCATGCCTTATCGGCTCCTTTACTGAATGATCGTATGATATTCATTATAGATGCCTTCCACTATATCGTCAAACACAAATCTTCTTTTTGCATGTTCGGACAACCTATCTATTCCTGCATAAAAATTAGAGAAAAATGAGCGAGGGATGTGCTCTCTATGTTTCGTTGACCCGCCCCTGATGAAAACTTTACAAATCAAGCACACTTTTTTCGGCAGCAGGAATCCGAATAACCACCATGGAATTAATACATATAGAATTATCTTGTGAAGGAGGTTTGCATTATGGTTCATGACAAGAATGAAACTGACGACAGCCGTGAGGTAGTAATTATTTCTCCGACGGATGTGCCGGATGCTGTTCATGAAGAAGATCCGGAGACACCATACCTGGCATCTGATATGTATCGCCGAATCGTGGCGCTTATTAATAATTTTGAGGCCGATATGCCCGATGATCTGCAGGCCGGCGGGCGTCTCGTATCGGCTGGTAATATTACGTTCAGCATCCAGGATGTAGGGTTTTGGGATCCGAACATGATTGTTTTTTACGGGGAGCTTTCTGATGGTTCGCATGTAGAATTAGTGCAGCATTTATCACAGCTCAACCTGCTTCTTGTTGCAGTAAAACGTACGGATGATATGGAAAAACCTCGCCGTACTATCGGCTTTGCGGCAAAAAGTATTTCTGGTGCAGCAGATATTTCTCCAAACAAATAATTCGATCGAATAAAAAAAGAGTTAAGAAAATGTTTTCTTAACTCTTTTTTGTTCCGCATCTTATAAATTTTTAATGAGATTAACCATTTCGATTGCACTGACTGCAACGTCAAAGCCTTTATTGCCAACTTTCGTTCCAGCCCGTTCAATAGCTTGTTCAATATTTTCTGTTGTAATAACGCCGAACATAATGGGAATCCCCGTTTTCAGCGAAGCCTGAGCAATTCCTTTTGCCGCTTCACTGCAGACCAAATCATAGTGACTTGTAGCGCCGCGGATTACTGCGCCAAGACAAATAACGGCATCATACTTTCCTGATTCCGCCATTTTTTGAGCAACAAGCGGAATTTCAAATGATCCCGGAACCCATGCCGTCGTAATATCATCTTCATTAACGCCGTGACGATGCAGCGCATCATATGCGCCGCCGAGAAGTTTGCTGCAGATAAATTCATTGAAGCGTGCGACAACAATACCGAATTTTAATCCTGAACCAATTAATTTACCTTCTTTAATGTGTGCCATAATAATTACACTCTCCTATTCTGAAATATGATTTAAAATCCGTTTTCCAGCAGCGTTTCCAACGTAAGGCCGTTGCGTTTCGGCAGGGAAACGGCTGTAAAACTATGGACATATTTCCCAATGATATCAGTTTCCAGGTTCACGACCGATCCCGGATGTTTATCAATAAGCGTCGTATTAGCCATCGTATGGGGAATAATAGAAACAGAAAATTGACTATTGCCGACGGAAACAACGGTCAAACTGATGCCGTCAATTGCAATAGATCCTTTTTCTACAATAAAGGGTTCCATGTCTTTGGAAATGGCAATCGTAATAATTCTTGCAATGCCGTCTGTCGCAATACGGGAAATATGTCCTGTTCCGTCAATATGACCGCTGACAATATGTCCTCCTAACCGGCCGCCGACTTGCATAGCCCGTTCCAGATTAACTTTTGATCCGCTCTTAATATCGTTTAACGATGAACGGCGCATCGTTTCGTGCATAACGTCAGCAGTAAACGATGAATCGGTTAATGCTGTTACAGTCAAGCAAACACCATTGACAGCAATGCTGTCGCCAAGCTGTGTTCCTTCTAATACTTTCTGTGCATGGACTGTCAGTTTAATGGAGTCGGGACGCCGGTCCATCTGTCCTACAGTGCCTAATTCTTCAATAATGCCAGTGAACATATGCTCCCTCCCTGTTTGCGTTATAGGCTGTTATTAAAATATTTCCTTCATGAAGTTCGACTGATTCGTATTTCAGCGGTATGCATTCATCCAGGGAATCAACGCCATTGCCGCCTACAGACGGCAGCGCGGCGGCGCCGCCAATTACCTTATCTCCGATAAATGCATAGATTTTATCGACTAACTGGCTGTCAAAAAAACTTCCTTGCATCCTGCTGCCGCCTTCAACCAGTATGCTTTGAATTCCTTGCTTATGTAAAAGGTTCAATGCAGCCGGTAAATCTATATGTCCGTTTTGATGAAGCGGCGCAAGCAAGACTGCTGCGCCTGCATTTTTGAGTTCACGCATTTTTTCAACAGGACACAACGATGTTGTGACGATAATAGTCGGAGCCGTTTTATCCGTCAGAACCAACGCGTTTAACGAAATTCTTCCCTGCGTGTCAAAAACGATGCGGGTTGGCTGATGAGGATGATCATGATCCTTTCTGCGAATCCGGCACGTTAAAAGAGGGTTGTCTGTGTGGATTGTATTGATACCGACGAGAATGCCGTCGTAAATAGACCGCAAATAATGTCCGTAGTGACGGGACCATTCATTGGTAATCCATTGGGACTTTCCTGTCCTAGAGGCTATGCAGCCATCTAAACTTTGCGCTATTTTTACTGCAATAAACGGTTTTTGGACAATCATGTTTTTTATGAAAACTTCATTAAGTTTTGCTGCTTCTTTTGACAATAAGCCGATTTTTACGGGAATGCCGGCTTGACGTAAAATAGCCGCGCCCTTACCTGCGACAAGTGGATTGGGATCCAGCATGGCAATGACAACTTTTCCGACTTTTCTTTCAACCAGTGCTTTTGCACACGGCGGGGTTCTGCCGTAATGAGCGCAAGGTTCCAGCGTAACATAAACTGTCGCGCCTTCAGCCTGTTCGCCGGCTTCACGGAGTGCCCACACTTCTGCATGAGGCGTCCCGGCCTGGCGATGGTATCCGGTCCCGACAATAGTTCCATCTTTCACGATAACACAGCCGACTGCCGGATTCGGTGTTGTATATCCTAAAGCCAGCTTTGCCAGCTCCAAGGCTTTTTTCATATATTCAACTGGTTCCATGTATATACCGTTCCTTTCTGGATAGAGTAGAATAAAAATAAAAGGCTACAGGCAATAATTGCCAATAGCCTTTTAAAGCGCAACAAAACAAAAGAAACATCGTCTTTTTCCATCCAGACTATACTGTCGGTACCGGAATCACATCGGTTCAACCTCATTTCGAGGTTCGCGGACTATACCGCCGGTCAGGAATTGAAAGCCCTGCTTTCTCACCTTGCCCCAAAGACTATTACATCTTGTATAATTTTAACATATAAACCAGTTGAAAACAAGAGTTCGCAGACTAGCGAAGCGCGGCAATTGCTGCAGCTCGATCTGATGCATTGAAAATGGCGCTTCCTGCCACGAGAATTGTTGCGCCTGCTTCTTTTACAGCTGATGCAGTTTCTGCATTGATCCCGCCGTCTACTTCGATGACGGCAGAAGTATTTCCTGCATCTGATAACAACATTCGGGCTTTTCTAATTTTATCCAATGTATACGGAATGAATTTTTGACCGCCAAAGCCGGGATTTACGGTCATAATCAGAATCATATCGACCAAATGGGCCACGCAGGAAAGTGATGATACCGGCGTAGCAGGATTTACGGCAACACCGCATTTCATACCGGCCTGTCGTATATGATGAAGCGTGCTGTCCAGATGAATGCATGCTTCTTGGTGTACAGTGACATTCTGTACGCCGGCCTCGGCAAGTCCGTCAATATATGCGTCAGGATGTTCCGTCATCAAATGAGCGTCAAAAGGAAGCGTACATTTATCTCGTAAAGATGCAATAACCGGCACGCCGAACGATAAATTGGGAACAAAATGTCCGTCCATAAGGTCTAAATGAAGACAGTCTGCGCCGCTGGTTTCTACATCGCGGATTTCATCGGCAAGCCGTGAAAAATCCGCGGATAAAATAGAAGGACAAATCATAACCATGCTATCTGCTCCTTTCAACAATCGACTGGGTGATTTTGCAATATGTTTCGTAACGTTCCGCTTTGATCATGCCGGTTTCTACTGCTTTTTTTACGGAACAATCCGGTTCAGATAAATGAAGGCAGGAAGAAAAACGGCATTTTTTTCCATAAGGCATCATATCAGGAAATAAAGGAAATACATCGTGTTTGTTCAAATGTTCAAAATCGAGAAAACTGAAACCCGGCGTATCAATGACATACGTATCGGCATCAATCTGCAGAATTTCCGCATGGCGCGTCGTATGCCGCCCTCTTTTAATTTTTTCACTGACTGCTCCGACAGATAAATCCGTACGGTTCAATATGCGTGAAAGTAAACTGGATTTTCCTACTCCGGAGGGACCGGCAAAGGCCGTCATTTTATGCGGAAGCAGCGCTTTAATTTCGTCTATGCCTTCGCCGCTTACAGCTGAAACCAAATATACATTATACCCGCATTCTTTGTAGAACTCTTGATAGACTTCCGCCGTGCGTTTATCCAAATCACATTTATTGAAACAAAGGTTGGGATGAATGCCCCCGTATTCGCAAGTCAGCAGCATTTTATCGATAAGAAACCGATTCGGGTCGGGAGCGGCTGCAGCCATGACGATAAACATTTGATCAATGTTAGCTACAGCCGGACGATCCAGCTGGTTACGGCGCGGCAGCCGGCGTTCAATAATTCCTTTTCCGCTTCCTATTTCCAGTATTTCCACTTCGTCGCCGACTATTATTTTTTCTCGTAATTTGCCGCGGCGGCGGCATTCTATGTACGACTCGGTTCCTGTATCAACATAATAATAGCCGTTATAATTTTTTATAATTCTGCCAGTAATCATAACCCTCCCAATATCAGATGTCCTGTTCTTGTACCAGTGAATCATTAATATAAACTCTAACACGCGTTTTTCCTATACCGCTTACATTTTTCGTAATTTTGTCGCCGCCGAATTGATTTTTGTCATATACAACATGGGTGCCGGTATCATCAGTAACGATGATTCGAACATGCTGGCTGGAAGCTCCGGCAGGCACGCTGATATTAACAGTACCGTAATGCGGCGTTCCATCTGTTTCATGACGAGCGGCTCCATTATCCTGAATCGCTGTTCCGGCAACAGGATATTCAACAACCATATCAACAATATGATTATCCCGAACCGCTTGTTTAACGACTTTCGCCTGAGAATTATTTTTTGACGCATCCAAATTGGTTACATTTCCAACTGAAAAACCTGCACTTTCCAGCGTCTTTACAGCCGCATCCAATGACATATTCGTGACGGTCGGCACTTCTTTCTTTTGTGATTTACGGCAAATAATGAGGTCTACACTTGTTCCTTTCGCTGCTTTTCGCGGTGAAGACGGACTTTGGCTGATGATTTTGCCGTTTTCAACCGTATCGCTTTCTGCATAATGAACTTCACCGATAGTCAGGCCAATTTCTTCCAGTTTACTTTTGGCATCATCCAATACAAGATTGCGCAAATCAGGTATGAGTACCTCCGTGCCGCGATTTCCCTTGCTGATTGTCAAATAAATCGTTCGGTTTTCTTTGACTACAGAACCGCCGGACGGCGTTTGGGCAATCACTTCCCCTACTGGGACAGTATCACTTTCGACTTCGTTAATTGACAGGTTAAGTTTTTCATCCGACAAAAGTTCTCTGGCAATTTCAATTTGTTTTCCCGTTACGTCAGGTACGGTAATATCACGAGTACTCCAAAAATTGCCAAAAGAAAAGAAAGCCCACAAAAAAGCGGCAATAAATACGACTGCCATTGAAAGGATGATAGATCGTTTTGAATAACTGCTGATTGAATCGATAAGACGGGAAAGAACATTTTTTTTCTGCTGTTTTTTATCCGGCTTCAGCGATGGTAACTTTTGTGTTGCAAAATTATTCTTGATAATCGGCATGGCTCCTTTATTAGTATTGACAAATCCCTGTGACAGGCGTAACTCCGACATCATTTCGGCAATTGTTTGAAATCGGTTATCGGGATTTTTTGCCATTGCCTTTAAAATGCATTGCTCAACCAATCGGGGAATACGGCGGTTATATTTTGTCGGCAGCGTAATTTCATCTTGAACATGCTGCAATGCTACGCTGATTGCCGTATCGCCTTTAAACGGCACCATTCCGGTCATCATTTCATACATTACAACACCTAACGAATAAATGTCCGTTCGTTCATCGACAACGACGCCGCTGGCTTGTTCCGGCGACAGATAATGGACAGATCCCAATACGGCGCTGCTGCTATCATTGCTGAAACCGGCGTTGACTGCTCTTGCTATGCCAAAATCGGCAACTTTGATGCGCCCTGTTTCCGTAACCAGAATATTATGCGGCTTAATATCACAATGAACAATGCCGTTTTTATGGGCAGCTTCCAAGGCATCGCCAATGTCAAAGGTAATTTGAATGGACGTATTAATGGGAAGATGACCGTGTTTTTCGATATATTCTTTCAACGTTTCGCCGCGAACATATTCCATAATGATATAGTAGATATCATCGTCGCAGCCGACATCATATATATTGACAATATTAGGATGAGATAATTTGGCTGCAGCTTGGGCTTCTTGACGGAAGCGAATGACGAAATCGTGGTCATTGCCGTATTTTGTCAACAGTATTTTCACGGCGACAATACGGTCAAGCAAAATATCCTGTGCTTTATAGACAACTGCCATGCCGCCTGTGCCGATTTTTTCTAATATCTTGTATCTGTTATCCAGTATATGGCCAATCATTTGATATATCCACCACTTTCACAGTAGTAATCTCAATTATATCGTCGTTACAATAGCAGTTACATTATCTTTTGCGCCTTTGCCATACACTAAGTCGAAAAGAAGATTGACAATCTCTTGTTCAGTACGGCTGTAATCTCCTAAAATCCGACATAATACGTCATCGTGAATAACGGAAGATAATCCGTCAGAACAAAGAAGTATCCGATCTTTTTGACGAACTTCAAAGACGCCGCTGTCAACACGGATGTGTTTATCTACGCCTACTGCACGTGTCAAAACATGACGCTGCGGGTGGAACTTTCGTTCTTCATCGGTAATTTTTCTTTTCTCCCATAACGTCTGGACCAAAGTATGATCGATGGAAATTTGTTTTAGTTCATTTTGTCGGCACAAATAAATGCGGCTGTCTCCGACATGCCCCCAAAAAGCGCAATCACGGGCTAAAGTGACGACAGACAGTGTTGTGCCCATCCCTTGCAGAGTTGGGTCTACGGCTATTTTGCTGAGGATGCATGAATTAGCATATTGAATCGCTTTTTCTAGTTGCACCGGCGCGGCGAAAGTATAATTTTGAAAATAGTAAGCAACAGATTGAACAGCTGTTTTGCTGGCTATTTCACCGCCGACATATCCGCCCATGCCGTCGGCGACGGCAAAGATGTTGCATTCCTGGCTGATATAAAATGAATCTTCGTTCGCCTTGCGCACCAAGCCGATGCGTGAATCCCCGTATGTGCTCAAATCGTCACATCCTCTCGCACTACTTTGTCATGGTACACATAATTCATATCAAAATTTTTTACGAATGTCAATTATTTTCTCGCTGAATACGTAGCTGCCCGCAGGCGGCCTGGATTTGGCTTCCCATTTCCCGGCGCAGCGTTACATTTAATCCTTTTCTGCGCAGGGCGGAAATAAACTGATTAATTTCATACGGCTCCGGCCGGTATAATCCGACATCATAATTATCATTAATGGGGATTACATTAATCAGAATATTTTTGCCGTTGAAAAGAACTGCGAGCTGATCGGCACAAGTGTTGCTGCAATTTACATTCTTGATGAGAATGTATTCAAACGTAACTTTTCGCCCTGTCTTTTTAAAAAAATATTCAGCGCCTTGGAGAATATCTGCAATCGCATATCGATCGGCAATAGGCATAATTCGGCGGCGTACGGCATCTGTCGGCGCGTGGAGAGATATTGCCAGCGTAATAGGAAGCCCTTCATCCGCTAAATCGTATATGCGCGGCACGATGCCGGCCGTTGATAACGTCATATTCCGATAGCCAAGATATAACGTGTCTTTTTCATGAACCATACGCAGAAAATGAATGACATTATGATAATTTAACAGCGGTTCGCCTGTCCCCATAATAACGATGGAATGTAAATTGACTGTTACGTATTTTTGGAATGCCAGAAGCTGGATGATCATTTCACCGGCAGTTAGATTTCTCACAAAACCATTTTTTGCCGATGCGCAAAACGCACAGTTTACAGCGCAGCCTACTTGAGATGATACGCAGATAGAATTACCGTAGTCATGCTTCATCAGCACAGTCTCTACCGTATTTCCATCGCCAAGTTCCAGAAGCAATTTAACAGTTCGTTCGTCTTCCGTTTTCAACGTCGATACAATATTTGGGAAACGGATCGGCAATTCTTCAGATAACAAACTGCGCTCTTTTTTAGGCAGCAGCGTCATGTCATTCCAAGTAAAAACGTGCCTCTTATACAGATAATGAAAAATTTGGTCGGCGCGGAATTTTTTAATTCCGCGTTCTGTCAAAAACGACTGCAATTCTGTCTTGGACATATCAAATATGTCATTCACCTATGCGTCTCTCCTCTTCAAGCGAGCGATAAAGAAACCGTCCAATCCGTCACGCTGCGGCAGGATCTGGATATAAGGGCCTTTTTGCTCTGCAGTGCAGTAATCAGCTGCATTATCTAGTGAAAAATCTTTATGGGTTTGCAGAAACTGCTGAACTATATCTGTGTTTTCTTCGTCATTAATGGTACAAGTACTGTAAACCAGGATACCGCCTGGTTTTACGCAGCGGGACGCACTGTCTAAAATACGGCGCTGCAAAACGGGCAATCTTTTCAAGTCTTCCGGCTTTTTTCGCCATCGCAAGTCAATTTTATGACGCAGGACCCCGAGACCCGAGCACGGCGCATCCACGAGTACCCGGTCGGCTTTGCCGGCAAAAGAATCGCCGATCAGGCAGGCATCTTTCAGCAACGTTCTTATATTGGACAGACCAAGCTGTTTAGCATTGTTTTCAATAAGCCGCAGTTTATGCTGATATATATCGCTGCCATATACGGTGCATTCAGGTCCGCCCAAGGCGGCAATGTGAGTAGTCTTGCCGCCGGGAGCCGCGCAGACATCGAAAATAATATCGCCGGGCTGAGGATCAAGCACATGGGCGACGAGTTGGGAAGGTTCATCCTGGATGATAGCCAGGCCTTCCTGCAGTACAGAAAAACCGCGTAAATCCGGGATATCCGGCAAATATACTCCTTCCGGAGAAAGACGAGCCTGTTCGGCCCGGATACCTTCGCGCTTAAGCCGATTCAGCAATTCGCTGCGGCTGATACGGGTTGTATTAGTGCGTAAACATAAGGTGGGAATACCGTCAAAATACCGGCACATCATTTCTGTCTCTTCCGGGCCGTATAGCGAAAGCCAGCGGCGGATCAGCCATTCCGGCTGGTGGTACGTCAGCGACAAATAAAGAACGATATTATTTTCACGCGGAGGAATATTTAGTTCTTCACGGCGCCGTATACTGTTTCGGAGCAGGGCATTGACAAACTTGGCCATTCCCTTATTGCCGAATCGCACGGCTAGTTTGACCGATTCGTTGCAGGCAGCTGATTCTGGAATTTTTGACATGCCGAAAAGTTGATATAACCCTAACCGTACAATCACAAGACAGGTTATATCCAATTGGTTGAGCCGCCGCGAACTAATGCGGGAAATAATCCAATCAAGGTAATTGATATATCTGAGCGTGCCGTAAACTAACTCCGTATAAAAACGCCGGTCTCTGTCAGTCAGCACGTGTTTTTGTATAGCCTGCGAAACAACAATATTACTGTACCCGTTATCACGGCATATTGCAAGCAAACTATGAAAGGCTATTTCGCGTACATTCATGTATTTCTCCTGTTTACTGTTCTCATATTTTCGCCGTAATACCCGTATGGATTACGGAAATAATGCATAATGCAGCATCATGATATCTTGCTGCCGATTTGCAGGATTACCCCCTGCAAGAATTGGGCTGCCGTCATCCGCCTGCGGCTTTCAGGCTGTACTTCGCAAATGCGCAACGCCCCGCTTCCCGTCTGAACAGTAAAGCTGTCTTTCGTAACGTCAATAATTGTTCCGGCCGAAGCGTTTCCGCCTTGGACGACATCGGCGGCCCAAATTTTCAGCCTTTTTCCATTGAATACCGTATAGGCACCGGGATGGGGATCTAATGTTCTGATCAGCCGTTCAATTATATCTGCCTGTTGTGTCCAGTCAATCCGGCTAAGTTCTTTTCCGATCTTCGCCGAGTAGGTAGCTGACAATTCATCTTGCGGGACAGCATTTTGTTCGTATTTTTCGATATGGGACAAAACGTCGATTAACGTTTCCGCACCTAGTACCGATAATTTATCGAACAACGATCCCGTCGTCTCCTTCGACGCCAATTGAATTTCTGCTTTTTTCAGCATTGCTCCGGTATCCATGCCTTCATCCAGCAACATAATAGTTACACCGCTTATGGATTCGCCGTTTTTTATGGCATATTGAATCGGTGCGGCTCCTCTGTATTTCGGAAGAAGCGAGCCGTGCACGTTAATGCATCCATATTTGGGAATATCGAGAACAGCTTTCGGCAGGATTTTACCGTAAGCGATGACAACAATGACATCAGGTTCCAGTTCTTGCAGGTGTGCGATAACGTTGCTGTCTCGCAAACTATCGGGCTGAAATACAGCAAGTCCTAATTCTATTGCTTTTTCCTTAACAGGTGAACAGGATACTTTTTTCCCGCGCCCCCGCTGCTTGTCAGGCTGGCTGTATACAGCGGCAATATCATGGCCGGCGTCATAAAGAGCCTGCAACGAAGGCACGGAAAAATCAGGAGTTCCCATAAATACGATGCGTAATGGCTTCATTTAGTCCACCTTCCGTAAATCTTCTGCTTTTTCAATAAATAAGGTGCCATACAAATGATCAATTTCATGCTGAAAAATACGGGCTAAAAATCCTTCCGGTTCGTAAATAACCGTTTTGCCGCGGCGGTTCAGCGCTTGTACCCTGATTTTTTTGTACCGGCTTACACTGCCATAGTATCCGGGAACGCTGAGGCAACCTTCCACTCCGTCTTCCAGTTCTTCTGAATGCTCCAGTATTTCCGGATTGATCAATTCAATCAATCCATTTCCATCGTCCAGCACGATAAGGCAAAACGGTTCATTGATCTGAGGGGCTGCAAGCCCTACTCCTTCAGCAGCGTACATGGTTTCCGCCATATCATCAAGCAATTTTTTTATGCGTTTTGTAATATGATCGACAGGCTGCGCCGTTTTTTTTAAAATCGGCGCGCCGGCTTTTACTATTTTCAATATAGCCATCATTTCACCTCATAAATAGTGCTTATATTTTATTATTATACCATACTTTATTGCTTATTCAAAAAATACCTTCGTTAAAATATAGGATCCACATCTATTATAACGCCTTGTCTCCAAAATAAGGAAGTTTTACGCATAAAAGACTTCATATTTTCCAAATCGGGACCTTTAAGCAGGATAATAACGCGATATTTTCCGCGAACTTTTTTGATTATATCACTGAATGGGCCGATAATTTCCGTGTTTTTATCTGAAACGGCAGAATACTTGCGTAATGTTTCTGCTATATCTGAAGCCAACTGCCAAGCAGCTTGTTCTTCTTCCCCGGCAACGATTATTTTTACAAGATCATGGAATGGCGGATATAAAAAAGCACGGCGAAGTTCAATTTCCTGTCGGTAAAACGCCGTATAATCTTGTTTCTGAGCACATTTTATGACATAGTGATCCGGCGCATAGGTCTGCATAACAACTTGTCCCGGAATGGTCCCTCGTCCGGCTCTGCCGGCGGCCTGCGTCAACAGTTGAAATGTCCGTTCTCCGGCCCAATAGGCCGGTAAATTCAATAAACTGTCTGCCGAAAGAATGCCGACTGCGCTGACATGTTCAAAATCGTGTCCTTTGGCAACCATTTGCGTTCCCAATAAAATATCGTATTTATGGTTGCGGAAATCGGAAAGGATGCGGTCGCTGCTGTTTTTGCGCCGTACAGTATCTTGATCAAGGCGGACAACACGGCATTGAGGGAAAAGTTTGCCAAGCTCTTCTTCTACTTTTTCCGTGCCGGTACCGAAAAATTTAATATATTTACTGCCGCACGCCGGGCATACTGTCGGTGCGATTTTTTCGGCGTCGCAGTAATGACAGCGCAGGTGCGCGTTTTCTTTGTGATATACCATAGGTACGTCGCATGTATTGCATTTCACGACGTACCCGCATTTGCGGCACATTACAAATGTTGAAAAACCGCGCCGGTTCAATAAAATAATAACTTGCTGCTTTTCTTCCAGCGTTCGGGCAATTAACGCTGTCATGGCATCGGAAAGTACGCCGTAATTGCCGCAGGCTAACTCATCGCGCATATCGACGACTTGAACTGTCGGCAGTAAACGGCGCATAACTCGGCGCGGTAATTCCAACAGCGTATATATCCCTTTTTGAGCCAGATAATAATCGTTAATTGAAGGCGTGGCGCTGCCTAGGACAACGGGACATCCATAGTAAGCGGCTCGTCTGCGGGCGACAGCTATTGCATGATACCGCGGCGATTCTTCCTGTTTGTACGAACTGTCATGAGATTCGTCGACAATAATAAGGCCGATCTGTTGCGCAGCAGTAAAGACGGCGGAACGGGCGCCGATGCAGATATGACTTTCGCCGCGAAACATGCGGATCCAGTTGTTTTTTCGTTCCCCTTTCGATAATTTGCTGTGCATAACGACGACGTCATCGCCGAACCGCGCTACAAATCGTCTGACTATTTGCCCTGTTAAGGCAATTTCCGGTACGAGAACCAATACTTGCTTTCCTTGATGCAGAACGTATTCAGTCAGCTGCATATATACTTCTGTTTTACCGCTTCCGGTTACTCCGTGAAGTACATAAGTATTCCCTTTTTGATCTTGTTGAATTTGTTTAATAACCTGCAGCTGCTCTTCTGTCAGCTGGACATATGTATTATCAGAAACGGAAGGCATCAATGAGGTTGTCCGAGACGGGCGAACAGCAAGAAAAGCCAATCCTGTGCCGCATAAGCGTTGAATAACGTCTCTGCTGTATCCTTTCTGCATAAGCGCGGTAACGGAACTGTCTCCCTTTTTTTTCACTTCAGCCAGCAGCGCCGCCTGCCTGGGGCGATTGCGCAGGATACCTTCTGTATCATCTTTACGAAAACAAAGCCATTTTTCAGTTTTATCAGCTATTTTATTCTGCCAATCCTGTACCTCGCTCAGCTGCCCGGTTTTCAGATAATTTTCTATGCACCCGGCATCAAATTTAGAAAGAAGCGCTCTTTTTTCAACACGTCCCTTTTTATGAACGTAAGCCGTGATTTCGTTCTGTTCCGGTAATGAACCGTTGGCGATAATGTATGTTTTATATAAAAGCGCTTTCTTTTCTATCATAAAAAGCCTCAATGCATCAGCCATACTGCAAAGATAATACTGACTGATCCACCATGATGTCCGTATCATTTCTTCCTGAAAACCTGTCTGTGAGGATAATACTTGCTGTATATATTTTAAAGGAAAAGGGAAATCTTCGGCTTTTTTATGAGTAATAGCGACGACAATCCCTTCTTCGCGGCGAGAACCAAAAGGAACCAGCACCCGGCTTCCGATATGCACGTTCAGTTCCGGCGGCACCATATATGAAAAAGTTTGCTGCAGCTGCTTTGCTGTCGTGTTGATAATAATTTCGGCAATCATGGAAACGCTCCCGGAAGATGCACTGAATAAGATAAGGGCTTGACGACGCAAGCCCTTATTATTGTATCATATAGCGTTTTTTTGTGCCACTGCAGATTATAGTCCCGCTTCTTTACGAAGAATATCCACTTTATCTAAACGTTCCCAGGGCAGATCCAAATCATTGCGGCCGAAATGACCGTATGCTGCAGTCTGTTTATAAATCGGGCGCTGTAAATCAAGCATTTCAATGATGCCTGCCGGACGTAAATCAAAATGTCTGCGGATCAGTTCAACAACTTTTTCCGTATCGATTTTTCCGGTTCCGAATGTTTCCACATGGATAGATACAGGATGAGCAACGCCGATGGCATAAGCCAGCTGAATTTCGCATTTATCGGCAATACCGGCGGCAACGACGTTCTTTGCAACGTAACGAGCCGCGTAAGCAGCCGAACGGTCTACCTTTGTGGGATCTTTGCCCGAAAAGGCGCCGCCGCCATGACGAGCCATGCCGCCGTAAGTATCGACGATGATTTTCCGGCCTGTCAGACCGGAATCGCCCTGAGGACCGCCGATAACAAAACGTCCCGTCGGATTGATGAATAATTTTGTCTGATTATCAAATAATCCGTCCGGAAGTTCCGGTTTAATTACGTGTTCGAGTAAATCCTTTTCAATTTGTTCACGCGTTACTTCCGGGCTGTGCTGAGCCGAAATGACAATCGTGTCAATACGTACAGGCTTGCCGTCTTCATATTCGACAGTTACCTGTGTTTTTCCGTCCGGACGGAGATAAGGCAGCGTGCCGTCTTTGCGGACCTTTGCCAGCCGGCGGGAAAGACGGTGCGCCAAGGAAATCGGCAGCGGCATGTAATCATCCGTTTCATTTGTAGCATAACCGAACATCATGCCTTGATCGCCGGCACCGATTGTATCGAATTTATCTGTCCGGCCGGCTTTCTTTTCCTGCGCTTCATCAACGCCCATGGCAATATCCGGTGATTGTTCATCCAATGAAACAAGAACACCGCACGTATCGCAGTCAAAGCCGTATTTTGCCCGCGTATACCCAATATTGCGTACTGTTTCACGAACGATATGCGGAATATCAACATAGCACGTCGTTGATATTTCTCCTACAACATGAACCATACCTGTTGTAACTAATGTTTCGCAGGCGACGCGGGCATTTTTATCTTTTTCCAAAATAGCATCCAAAATACCGTCGGAAATTTGGTCAGCCATTTTATCGGGATGGCCTTCGGTTACAGATTCAGATGTAAAAAATTCGTGATTTTTCCCCATTGTATCCTCCTTGTAGGGTATCTAAAAAAATCCCCTCTTCATTAAAGAGGGGTATAAATCAGCCCATCTTTCAGCACGCTGCACTGCTGGATTTAGCACCTTTCACGCTGGAAGGTTGCTGCTGCATCATAGGGCCAGTCCCTCTGCAACTCTTGATGGATAATTATATTATTTACTCGCCTATTGTATACTAACCGGAGAAATTATGCAAGACCTATCCGCAAAATCAGCGGGTTATTTCTGTTTTTTTTGCTAAAATATCCGCAGCGCGGTCGATAATCATTGCTGCTAACTCTTCTTTTTCCATTTTATCTAATTTTTCCATGGTTCCATCGGGAAAAAGAAACGTAGCGATGTTGGTCGTTCCCTTAAAGCCGGCGCCGTCGGCGCTGACATCATTGGCAACAAGCATATCGAGATTCTTTTTTCTGAGTTTAGCCGAACCGTATTCAATCACGTTTGTCGTTTCGGCAGCAAATCCGATAAGCACCTGATGAGTTTTTCTCTGTCCCAGTTCATAAAGAATATCTGGATTTTTTTCTATTACCAGAGTGAGTGTCTCATCAGATTTTTTAATTTTATTTTCTGCTGGATGAGCTGGACGATAATCGGCGACAGCCGCCGCCTTAATGACTAGGTCGCAATCGTCATAAAAGGAATCAACAGCTGTTTTCATGTTATTCGTGCTGTCAACATCAATGCGCCGCACTACGCCGGCAGGCGTTTTCAGACAATCGGTTATCCCGGCAACAAGGGTGACCTCAGCTCCGGCATTAGCCGCTGCCTTGGCAATGGCAAATCCCATGCGCCCGCTTGAATGATTTCCGATGAAACGCACCGGATCAATCGATTCGCGAGTGCCGCCGGCAGTTACGATTACTTTTTTCCCCTTAAGCAGATTTGTCCGGCAGGCAATAAACTCAACGTAATCAACGATATCGGCTGGTTCCGGCAGACGGCCGACGCCGGTTGTGCCGCAAGCCAATCGGCCCGAAACCGGTTCTATGAATTCATAACCGTGCTGTTTCAATTTTTTTATATTTCCCTGCATAATGGGATTTTCATACATATTCGTATTCATTGCCGGCGCTAGAATAACGGTAGCTTTCGTGGCCATAATTGTCGTTGTAAGCATATCGTCAGCAATGCCGACGGCAATTTTTCCGATAACATTTGCAGTAGCCGGTGCAATGACAAAAACATCGGCCCATTGCGCAAGTGCAATGTGTTCCACATTAAATTCAGGGATATCATTGAACATGGATACGGCTACCGGATTTCCGGAAATTTCCCGCATTGTCAGCGGCGTGATAAACTCTGTTGCATGTTCTGTCATTATGCACTTAACTTCAGCACCGCGTTTGCGCAGCATACTGGCAATTTCAGCAGACTTAAAAGCTGCAATGCCGCCGCAGATTCCCAATACGATTTTTTTATTTTTCAGCGTCATCACATGACCTCCTGACTATTTTATGCCGGCTTGGGGCATTTCGTAGGCAATCATCTTCTGATCTATTTCTTCCATGGCAATGGAGACGACACGAGTCGTTTCCGCTTCAACGAGCGGTTCGTCTCCGTCAGTTAATTCTCTGGCACGTTTGGCAGCCAGCGTAACAAGCGTATACTTACTATCTACTTTTTCCATCAGCGATTCTAATGTCGGTTTAATCAGCATGAATATCTCTCCTCTTTTTTAACTCAACATATTTGAAACCTTGAATTATTTATAGGCATTCTTTGTAGCCGTAATACACTGCGTGTTGCGCAGGACCCGGCATTCTTCCGCTCGTAAAATAGATTCAGCCTTAGTTATGGCCGCCTCCAGATCGTCGTTGACGATAATGTAGTCATATTTATCTATCCATTCCAGTTCCGTACACGCCTTGGCCAATCTGGCATTGATAACGTCATCTGAATCAGTATGCCTCCCCCTCAGTCGTTTTTCCAACACTGCCTTATTGGGAGGTACAATGTAAATAAATACACCTTCCGGATATTTGTCTTTTACCTGCATGGCTCCTTGAATGTCTATTTCCAACATCACATGATTGCCTTGGCGAAGCATATTATAGACATAGGCTTTCGGCGTACCGTAATAGTGATCATAAACTTTAGCATGCTCTAAAAACGCATCCTCCGCCAGCAGCGCTTCAAATTGGGCGTTATTTGCAAAATAATAATTCACCCCTTCTTCCTCTCCTTCACGGGGCAGCCGGGTCGTCATGGAGATAGAATAACGGATATTGGGAAATCGTTCCCGCAGCGCATCGCATATCGTACCTTTCCCAGCGCCGGACGGACCGGACACGACAATGAGCAGTCCTGAATCACTCATAGTTTTTAAAACATCCTTTCTTATATGTCGATATCTTTTTCACTATCCGTCTCATCACATCCAACCTGCAGGATTCGATGAGAAATTGTTTCGGCCTGCAATGCCGACAAGATAATTTGGCCGTTATCCATGATAAGGACAGATCTGGTTTTGCGGCCGAACGTTGCATCGATGAGCGTATTGCGTTCCCGTGCTTCCTGTACCATTCGTTTAATCGGCGCCGATTCAGGACTAATAATGGCAACCACTTTATTGACCATCACCATGTTTCCGAATCCTACATTTAAAAGATTAAAATTCATAGCGTCACCGTTATTCAATATTTTGAATCTGTTCCCGTATTTTCTCTATTTCGTTTTTCAGCTGCAAAACAGATTCCGTAATATCCCTATCATTTGCTTTTGAACCGATTGTATTAACTTCCCGATTCATTTCCTGCACAAGAAAATCAAGTTTACGCCCGACATCTCCATCTTGCGTCAACAACTCTGTTAACTGTACGATATGACTTTGGAAGCGGACGATTTCTTCCGTTATGTCTGCTTTATCGGCATAAATGGCTACTTCTTGGAGTACCCGGCTCTCATCCGGCAGCTCGTGCGCCATATCAAATATGGCAGTGATCTTTTTTTGCAATCGTTCTGTATACTGCTGAATAATCAGATCTTTTCGTACATCGACATCTTGGGTTATTTCCTTCATTTTTTCCGTTCGAGCTATTAAATCACTGCGTATATTAGCTCCTTCGCATTCCCTCATCAAACGGAGATCCTGCAACGCTTCTTCGGCGGCATTCAAAAAGACCGGCCGGACTGCATCGGCGTCAACAGGCGGTGCTTCCTGAATAAACCAATCTTTCGACAAGCCGATTATCTGAGATAACGTCGTCTTTTCATTATGAAACAGCGAAGTCTGTACTTCGTCCAGCGCTTTTTTACAAGCCGACAGATAGGCAAAATCAATATAAATTTGCGGTGCCTGCTGTGCTGTTTCCCGAACGGTTACATAAACATCTACTTTCCCGCGGTGCAGCACCGTTTTTATAACTTGGCGCAGGTCATCTTCCAGAAACAGATACCTGTGGGGCAGCCGTATATTTAACTCCAAAAAACGCTGATTGACAGCACGCATTTCAATGGTGACACTCAACGACTCATTACTGTATGTACCCGCGCCGAATCCGGTCATACTGCGCACGATGAGGACCTCCTTTGCAGTACTATTCTATTACATTAGCATAACTTAGTATAACGTAATTTATACCGTTGGTCTATATTATTTTTATAGAAAACTGCATTTTTCCGTTCCCGAAAACGTGACCTAAAGAGAAACTACTCATGCAGTCTTCTTTATGATATGATAATAAATGAAGTTTTATGAAAGAATGAGGTTAACAGGATGAATCTTGACGGTATTACGCTTCATTGCATTTCCAAGGAGCTAAGAGCTGTGCTGACAGGCGGCCAAATTACAAAAATATACCAACTTGACGGCCGCTCATTATATTTTCGTATTTTTAACGATTTGGGAGCACACCACTTCATTATAACCCTTGATGATTCGCCGCGTTTATATATATCTGAGCAAATGCCGGCAACACCTGACGTGCCTACAGGACTATGCATGTTCCTGCGGAAATATTACGAAAACGGACGAATCGCATCAATCAATCAGCTTCACATGGACAGGCTCATTGAAATAGCCGTCGACGTCCTTAACGCGGCAGGACAACTTGTTACGCGAAAAATCCATGTTGAACTCATGGGAAAATACAGCAACGTTATTTTCACGGAAGACGGCGTCATCATAGAAGCGCTTATCAAAACGCGCCGCGATAAACAAGCACTGCGGACAATTATTCCTAAAGAGCCCTATGTGTTTCCGCCGAATTTCATGCGCATGAATCCCTTTGAATTTTCTGCATATGAACTATCGGACATAATGAATTCCAGAGATGATGAACCGCTGGGAAAGTGGATGCTCAAACGATTTAACGGCATGAGCACAGTCGTTCTTAATGAATTGTCTGCCCGAACAGGTATTGATAAAAAAGTATCTGTCAGCAGCTTATCGCCGGCCGATATTTTTTCATGGTGCCGCGCTGTCGAAACATTAGGCCGGGAAATAAAGAATACAGCCGGTGCATACGTCTATACGGCTGAAGAAAAAGAAATTATCTTTCCTCTCTTGCTGCAAAGCCTGAGGGACAATCCATACCGGTATTATGCTTCCATTGAAGATTATTTGAACGAGTATCAAGCTGCCTGCCATAATATGCTGAACAGCGAATTGGAAGCTATGCAGAAACGGGTAGGAAAACTGATAGAAAAACAGAAGAAGAAAATTAAGCGCATTAAAGACGAATTGCAGGAAACGAGCAAGATGGATACGTATAAGCTATACGGCGACCTCCTTATGATATATGCTTATGAAAAACACGCTCATGAAAAAAGCGTTACGCTTGCTAATATTTTATCGGCGCAGCAAGAACCCGTTACCATTCCGTTGGACCCGGCATATTCCATGACGGCAAATGCGAACCGTTATTACAAACGATACGTAAAAATGCGCAACCGTAAACAAAAATCGGCAGAACTTATTGCTGAAAACGAAGATCAGCTCACCTATCTCTATTCATTAGAATACGCCTTGGAAAATGCCGAAAACAAAGCAGAAATTGCCGACATCAAGGCAGAAATGCATCATATGGGCCTATTGCCTTCTGCTTCTAAAGATAAACTGAAGCGGGAATTTTCTCAGCAAATATTGACGGTTGACGCGTTCGGCATTCCCATTTGGATCGGGCGGAATAACCGGCAGAATGATTTTTTAACCACAAAAAAAGCTCATCCTTACGATCTATGGTTTCACGTAAAAAATCAACCGGGGTCTCACGTTATCTTAGCTTGCCATCATATCGAACCGACAGAGGAACAGCTTACAATGGCGGCGCAGCTGGCTGCCTATTATAGTAAAGCCCGCAGTTCATCGAAAGTGGAGGTAGATGCCGTGCTTGTCCGCAATGTAAAAAAACCGGCTCACTCCGTGCCGGGATATGTCGTTTTTGAAAAACAAACAACATATATCGTCGAACCAAAAGATTGGAGCCAATAATCGACCGTTTAATGCTATCGTTTATTCATAAAAACGACCTCCTGATTCACAGAGTGTTTCAGTAAGGTCGTTTTTTATAAAGAAATTATGATGTATAATCGCAGATAATTGTTTCTGTAAAAATCAACAGGCCACACCTGTGCAGCTATTGTCATTAAGATATAGCTGCGTATTTTTTCATTCCATATGGATATTGTCAAAAGCGTCAATTTTTTTAATAATCCGGCACGGATTTCCGGCAGCTACAACATTATCCGGTATGCTGCGAATAACAATACTGCCGCCGCCGATGACCACATTGCTTCCGACAGTCACGCCCGGCATAATATGGACGCCGGCGCCAATCCATACATTATCTCCGACTGTAATCGGGCGCGCATATTCTAATCCGGCATTTCGCTGCTGTGCGTCAACCGGATGACCAGCCGTGTAAAACCCGCAATGCGGCCCAATAAATACATGACTGCCGAATACGACTTTTCCGCAATCCAAAATCACGCAATCATGATTTGCAAAAAAATCACTGCCTGTTTCTATATTGTAGCCATAGTCGCACCAAAAGGGAGGCATAATCGAAATGCTCCCTTTTATTTTGCCAAAAAGTTTTTTCAGCAGCAGGGTTTGCTGCGCTGTATCGGCAGGGTGCAGCCCGTTGAATATATGGCATAGGGATTTTGCTTTTAAGCGTTCTGCCGCCAATTCAGCATCATTGGCAAAATACAACATCTGCCGCTTCATTTTTTCCTTCTCAGTCATGGACGCTTCCTGTATGTATATATATTTTTATGACAACAGTTAATAATTTCTGCCAAAATAATTATCAAACATCAGTCAGGCAATAGTTTACCTTGGTTCGTCTTGGTTACTGAAAAATGACATTATTTGTCCAATGTTTTAATAAAGCCGTTTTCCCTCAGCCACGTTTCATCGCCTTTATTTAACGCAGTCTGCAAATCTGCAAGACACATATATTCCATGTCAATAATCTCATGTGTTTGTGTGCCGTATTTCGTTTCTTCGTACACGTAATCGCTTAATTCCTCATCATCAACACGGTCCTTTACAGCAAACCGTATATCCTCTGAAGCTTGTTGTTTTGCCAGCAGTTTCACCCAATGTTCATATTCCTCTTCTGTCAGCATAAATGCTCCGTATTCGTCCGTATTAAGCCGATCCTGAGCACAAAGAACTTGCTTGGCATAGTCTATCCCTGTAATCCGATCATAGACATGGAGCTCTCTTTCCTCTCCGTTTACATATACGCGCATAATAAGTTACCTCCTACATATACTGTAATATAATTATACCATAGTCCGCCATTTCGCCCAAACTATGCAGAAATAATGTTTTTTACCGAGGATACCTGCTTTTATATGTTTGTCCTTAGTCATAAAAAGACTTCTTACTGTCATTGTGTTCTTTTACTGCAAGCCATACGATTATCCTGCTGTGTGTTAACCAAAGGAAAAACCGGCCTCTTACAATGCCGGCTTTTCCTTTATAACTGTACGCCCAGTCTGCAGTTTTATAAGTGATGATGTCTCATACTAAACGGCGGATTATATTTTTCTTTTTCCGCTGAGTATTTTTTTCTGCTGCTTCACGATACAACATGGATTGTGCATGAATTGCTGTATCTGTCTGTTCATCTGCAATATGCCGGTATGTACCGTCTTCATTCATTACATAGGCTTTGCAGTTATCATTAAAGTACAATGATAAAATACCCTTAATACGTTCCTTATGTGGTTTATATTCGATGGGAATCATCAGTTCCACCCGGTCATTTAAGTTGCGCGGCATCCAATCGGCAGATGAAATAAAAACGTCTTCTTTTCCATCATTGTAGAAATAAAACAGCCGGCTATGTTCCAAAAAACGTCCTACAATGCTATGAACTTCAATGTTTTCACTGATCCCTGGTAAACCGGGCCGCAATACGCAAATTCCTCGAATGATAAGATGTATTTTTACGCCGGCGGCAGAGGCTTCATAGAGCTTTGCAATTACTTCTTTATCAAGAAGCGAGTTCATTTTGGCCGCAATTACCGCTTTTTTCCCTTGTTGAGCGTGTTTTGTTTCTTGTTCTATTTCCTCGTAAATCCGCTGCCGCAAGTTCAAAGGCGCTACAGCAAGTTTATTCCATTGCGGCGGGTCGGAGTATCCGGACAGAAGATTGAAAAACGCTGAAGCATCGACGCCGATGCGGACGTTCGCCGTAAAAATGCCGACATCCGTATAAATACGGGCCGTCTTGCCGTTATAATTGCCTGTCGCCAGATGAACATATCTCCGAATGCCTTCTTCTTCCCGCCGGACGACAAGCGTAATTTTTGAATGCGTTTTCAGCCCCATAATGCCATAAATTACATGACATCCTGCCCGTTCTAATTTTCGCGCCATGAGAATATTATTCTCTTCGTCAAATCGTGCCTTTACTTCCATCAGCACCGTAACTTGCTTACCGTTTTCCGCAGCTTCCGCTAACGCTGCAATAATGGGAGAATGATTACTTACGCGGTATAATGTCTGCTTTATGGCCAAAACATGCGGATCAGACGCCGCCTGCTGAATGAACATTTCAACAGCCGTAAAAGATTCGTAGGGATGATGAACCATAATGTCGCGCTGAGAAATAGCCGACCACAAGTCCGGCGCTTCTACTTCGGCCAGTTCAAAGGAAGGCTGCGGCGGCGCAGGCGGATATCTCAAATGATCGTATCCTTCAATTCCTATAAAGGAGAAAAAAACTTTGCAGTCTAACGGTCCGGGAATGATATATATATCTTTTTCTTCGAGCTGCAGCTCATTTCGAAGGAATTCTTTGACCATCCGGCTCGTCGATTGTGCTAATTCCAGGCGTACAGCCGCTCCTTTTCTTCGTTTTTTCAGGGATTTTTCCACTTCTACTAATAAATCTTCCGCTTCATCGTTAATGTCTAAATCAGCATCTCGAGTAATGCGGAACGGAACGGTTTCCAAAATATCGCATCCCAGAAAGAAACGATTGGCAAACGCGCCGAGAATGTCTTCCAAGAATAGAAATTGATGCTGTTCATTGGCTGACGGAACTTTAATGATACGCGGAAGAACCGGCGACGGAACAGGCAGAATAGCCGTTTTAACAGCAGTATCTCCTTGTTTTCTCAATATGATCGCCAAGTTTAAGTTCAGGCTGGATAAAAAAGGAAACGGATGGCTTGAATCAACAGCCATCGGCGTGACGACAGGATAAATTTCCCGTTCAAAATAACTTTCAAGCCATACTAGCTGACATTCATTCAAATCATTTACCGAACAAAAACATAGTCCTTCGTCTTGAAGCTTCGCCTTAATGACATCGAAATATTCATATTGCTGAATCACAAGGGCGTGAGCCATCGTCTGAATAGCTTCAAATTGTTCATGCGGAGTCATGCCGGCAATATCAATATGCTTGATGCCGCTTTCAATAAGATGTTTGACGCCGGCCACTCGAATCATAAAAAACTCATCCAGATTAGATGCCGAAATGGCTACAAAATTTAATTGCTCCAGCAACGGATTAGATGGGACAATCGCTTCCCTAAGCACTCGTTCGTTAAATTTAAGCCAAGTGCGTTCTCTATTCAAGTAATATTTGGGTTCTGCATATTTCAAAACTTGTCACTTATCCTTTCACTAATTTAGGAGAAATACCGAAAACTTCGGCAAAATTGACTGCCGCCTTCATGAAAGTCCAGCGCTCCAGAGAAATATCGAGTTCAGCATGATAGGTAACGATGAGTTCACCGCCTTGAAGCTTAGCCTGAATTCGCTTAATTTTCCCCATGTGGCTTTTATCAAGGGAATCGGCTAAACTAAAAATAGCAACTAATTTTGTCGTAATAATTTGTTGTTCCGGCGATAATTTATTGTACCATTCCATCGATCCCTGAAGAATGCCGCCGTATGTATAATATGCGACATTAGCCAATATTTCTTTTTCTTCATCAGTAATTCCGAAAAGGTCTGTTTCCATAATCAAATGATAGGTACACAAGTTATGCTTGCGAATATTGATGAATTTTCCAATTTCATGCAAAATTGCTGCCAAGTGCAGAAGATATCCGCAGGGAAAAGCCAACCCTATTTCTTTGTAGACTGCGTTGAACAGGACGCTGCTGAATTCTCCGACACTTGCCGAATGGGCAGGAGAATAGAAGTATTTGGCGGCCAGGCTTCGCGTTAAATTTAAAAGAAGACTTTTTTGATGGATGACATAGGAATTTTCCGTCTGTTCAGCAACGTAGTACATGGAATATCCTTCCGTAAACGTCGTGCTCATCATTACCAGTGAATCGACATCAATAATTTTCAGCAGTTCATAATATAGAAGCAGCGTCGGCATGATAACATTCGCCAGGTTTTCCGATAATTTATATTGCTGCATCAATTTAAACGGTGTAATGCCATGAAAGGAATTGACGAACCGACGTAATTCTTCTGCTTTAATCAGCCGTATGCCGTTAGATTCTTCTTTCTTCATTAATTTTCCAATAAGTGCTGCGGCTCGTCCCGACAGGACGAGGTACTTAATATTATGTTCCCGTGCGCTGGCCCATAAAGGAGCCAGGGAACCATAAATATATTCGCGGACTGCCGTCGGAAATGTTAGTTCTTCTCGCTGTTCCGGTGAAAAAATCCCCAAAATGCGCAGTGAACCAATATGAACATTTTGCTGAAACAGCAGTTCATCAGAACGCCAGCAAGTCAGTCCGACGCCGCCTGATGTAATATCCAGCAGCAAAACGGCTTTATCGGAAAAGTTAAACTGACCTTTCAATACGTAGTAATATAATCCAAAAAATTTATAATAAATTTCTTTTTCCATGCGTACGACGGATACGCGAAATCCCGTACGGAAATAAATCTGATCAATGACATTGAGCAAATTATCTGCTTCACGGATAGCTGTCGTCGATAAAACATGAATATCTGAAACATCGTAATCTTTTAATAATTGTTTAAATTTATTTAAGATAGTACAGATTTCATTTAATGATTGAAAACTTACATGACGGCGCGTGAACACCTCGCCGCCGTATTTTACTTCCCGCAATACACTTTCTATAATCTCCATATCGTCAAGACCGGAATACATAATAATTTTCAGCGTCATATTGACAGTACCGATATGTATAATGCCGAATAGTCTTTTGTCCGTATACGCCATGCTTTTTCATCTCTCTTCATTGTAATCATCGTACTTGTTGGCTGCATCATATTATTTTTACTATCATTATACATGAAAATTCATGAATACATGATAGTTTCTTTGTGGATATTTTGTAAAATTTGACGCTGCATGTAAATTTTTGTACTATATAAAAAGAAACTCCATACGTTAAAAAGAAGAAAAGAGGTATACCATGGAAAAAATAGCCATTATCGATATGGGTTCTAATTCCATCCGTTTCGTCGTTCTGCAAATTGCTGCCAATCATTCCTATTCGCTTTTATACCAGGAAAAAGAATCTATTCGGTTAGGGCAAGGAATGAACCGTACAGGTGAACTAAGCAATGAGGGAATGCAGCGAGCCATGGTATGCCTGACCGTATATAAACATATCATGGAAGTAATGGAAATTAAAAATTGCATGGCTGTTGCTACTGCCGCTGTCCGCAATGCCTCAAACGGCGATGCGTTTTTGAAACAGATTTATGCAGAAACAGGCATTACAATGAATGTTATTACCGGTGAACGGGAAGCATATCTCGGCTATTTAGGCGTTATCAACACGATAGCTATGAAAGATTTTCTCCTGTTTGACTTAGGCGGAGCAAGCGTAGAATTAACATTAGTAAGAAACGGCGATGCTATCCGTTCCGTTTCTGTACCTATCGGCGCAGTTACGGTAACAGAAAAATTCGGCCTTCAAGACAATATCAGTGCATCGGCTTTGCAAGACTGTTTGAAATTTGTGCGTAAAAAATTAACTGCTGTTGACTGGATCAAAGATTTGGATCTTCCTTTAATCGGAATCGGCGGTACGGTTCGTAACTTTGCCAAAATGGATCAACGGACTACGAATTATGAATTTACCAAGCTGCACAATTATATTCTTCCGCTTAATCACTTTTCCTTTTTATATGAACAGCTCACAAGCCGGACAGGAGCAAACCGAAAAAAAATTCCTGGTTTATCCAGTGAACGTGCTGATCTTATTGTGGCCGGTGCTGCTATTATCAAAACAATTATTGACATTGCTCATAGTACAGAACTGGTCGTGAGCGGATGCGGACTTCGCGAAGGATTATTTTTTGAATATTATACGTCGTATTTTCACTTGCCTGCTCCTCGTATTGATGATATTCTTGAATTCAGCTTGAATAACTTTATCGGTACTTTAGGTACGATAATCAACCGCTCCCATTATGAGCATGTTGCCCGTACTGCCGCCTTGTTTTTTGATCAATTTCGGCCTCTTCACGGATATGGCGAACGTGAACGGCGCTATCTCACTGCTGCGGCGCAGCTGCATGATGTCGGAAAAATTATCAATTTTTACAATCACTCGCGGCATTCCGCATTCATGATTGGGCATGCTCCTCTTTATGGGATAACGCACCGCGAACAACTTATTATCAGCTTCATTGCCGGATTTCATCACGGAATCAGCCGCAAGACTATGCGGGCCTATCGATATGCCCATATGATTTCTCCTGAAGATTGGGTTATGGTAAGAAAGTTATCTACTTTTTTAGCGTTGGCCGAAGCTTCTGATGTGACATATGAGCAAGTAGTGGCAGATTTAAACGTCACTATTGCCGAAAACGTTGCCGTAGCCGTCATTACAACGAGTCCCGGCACGCTAAACAACGCATCGGATTACGAGATGAAGCTATTGGCCAAACAATTCAAAAAAGAATTCGGCATTTCGCTGCTTCTTGTTTGGAAATAAATGATGTTTACTCCTCCCCAATTCCGGTACAATTCAGGAAAATATATAACTCGTACTTATCATTTCGTATAATCAACGTGAACAACTGCAATAAGCCGTCCGATCAGCAATTCCTGGCTGATTGGACGGCTTTGCGCATTTAAATATCCTATGTTACATAGTATTAGGTAAATTATCGAATAGATACATCTTCCCCGGCAAGTATTTTTTTCATCGTCCGCGCCGGGCACATTTTTCCGCACATGGTGCAGGTTCCTTCGCATTCCGGTTTGCTGGATTCATAATATCGACGTGCTTTTTCCGGATCAATGGCCAGTGAAATCATCGTTTCAAAATCAACTTCTGCACGAGCTTTGCTCATAGCGTCATCCCATTCCTGCGCGCCGGGAATGCCTTTGGCCAAGTCTGCGGCATGTGCGGCAATGCGTGCGGCAACAATGCCTTCTTTGACATCGTTGACGTCGGGAAGGCGCAGATGTTCTGCCGGCGTAACATAACACAGAAAATCTGCGCCCGACGCTCCGGCAATAGCGCCGCCGATAGCACTTGTAATGTGATCATATCCAGGCGCCACATCGGTAACCAATGGCCCCAAAACGTAAAATGGAGCGCCATGACAGAGCCGTTTTTCAATTTTCATATTGGCGGCAATTTCCGTCAGCACCATGTGGCCCGGCCCTTCAATCATGACCTGCACATTACGTTCCCAAGCTTGTTTCGTCAATTCGCCCAAGGTAATCAATTCCTCGATTTGAGCGGCATCCGTAGCATCGTGAGTGCAGCCGGGACGGCATGCATCACCTAAACTTAACGTCACATCATAAGCTTCGCAAATATCAAGCAATCTGTCGTAATATTCATAAAAGGGATTTTCCTGATGATTCATTTCCATCCAGGCAAACAGCAATGAACCGCCGCGGGATACAATATTCGTCAACCGTGGGTTGCGTTTAATTCTTTCGGCGGTCTTTCTATTCATGCCGCAGTGGATCGTCATAAAATCAACGCCGTCTTCAGCATGCTGTTCAACAACAGAGAAGAATTCATCGACAGTAATATCTTTTAAGTCTTTGTCAAGCATGCCGACTGCATCATACATCGGTACGGTACCGATCATGGCTGTTGACATAGTTACGAGTTTTCGGCGAAACTCCCGCGTTTTGCCGAAATTGCTCAGATCCATAATCGCTTCAGCCTTCATGTTAATCGCGTTCTGCACTTTTTCCAATTCTTCTTCCTGGTTATTATGTTCCGGGGATACGCCGAGATTTACATTGATTTTTGTACGGCAATCCTGTCCGACAGCTTCCGGCGAAAGGCTTGTATGCAGTTTATTTGCCGGAATAACTACTTTCCCCTCGGCAATAAGCTGCATCAGTTTTTCTATAGGCATTTTTTCTTTCGCCGCTACAATTTTCATTTGGGGGGTAACTATACCTTTCCGGGCAGCATCCATTTGCGTTGTGTACGTCATGCTAAAAACCTCCTGCAATACGCTGAATCATGATGATATAGAAATGTTTAAGAATGAATAATAAAAAAGCCCACCTCCGCAGGTGAGCTTTTTATCCCATAAAGCTTCCCTACGGCGGCATTATCCGCATCAGGTAAATAAGGGACAAGTATTAATATTTAACACTTTCTCAGCCATACGGCGCCCCTAGCTTCTTTTATTATTATGCATTATTATAATCTACTTGTACGGATATTGCAAACAGAAATTCTTCTATAATAAAAAATTCAATATTCTCTCCGATGACCAAACGGTAAACGGTTACTCTGTTGCTTTTTTACACATAACCCAGTTCACATAAACTGGTAAATATACCATCACCGATAATGATGTGGTCTAAAACCGGAATTTCCATAATTTGGCCGGCCCGGACTATTTGCTGCGTTACAGCAATATCTTCGCTGCTAGGTGATGGATCGCCGCTGGGATGATTGTGGAGCAGCACGACGGCAGCAGCATTATACTGCAAAGCCAAACGAAATACTTCGCGTCCTTTGGCAAAACTGGCATTCAACGTTCCAATCGTCAATGTACGTACGGCAATAAGCTGATTTTTGGTTGATAAATACGCAGCGCAGAAACGTTCTTGCGGAAGAAAGCGCATATCCTCCATGACGTATCCGGCAATGGCCTGAGGCGTACTGAAATCTGGAGCATTCTGTTTCACTCGCTGTTTCGAAATACGCCGGCCCAACTCTACAGCTGCACAGATTGTTACGGCTTTATCGGCTCCCACGCCGTGAACGGAACACAGATCGCCTATACTGGTTTCACTGAGATAGTACACATTTTCTCCAGGTAAGGAACGAAGCACCGCCCGCGACACGTCCATAACGGAACGCCCTTTTACGCCTGTGCGCAGTAAAATAGCCAGTAAATCTTGATCCGTTACGGCATCTGCTCCTTGCTGGAGAAATTTTTCCCGCGGACGCTCACAATCAGCCAATTCATGGAAAGTCCTTTTCATATATCCACCTTAGCTTTGATGAGCATTTTGCAGACCTGCGACAGCGGCAGCCCTACAACATTCGTATACGACCCATTTATTTTATCAACAAAAGAAGCAGCTCCCCCTTGAATGCCATATGCTCCGGCTTTATCAAAAGGCTCTCCGCTGGAAATATAGCGCTCGATTTCCTTGTCATTCAACCGGCGGAACCAAACTTTAGTTTCAGCCACTTTTGTGTAAACTTCATTATTACGCACTAAAGCAACGCCGGTCAGTACCGAATGTTTTGCATTTGATAATAAGCGCAGCATAGATGCAGCTTCTTTTCTGTTGCGCGGTTTTCCCAATATCTCTCCGCCGGCTACTACAACAGTATCGGCTCCCAATACCCATTGACCGGGATACTTTGCGGCTACATCGCGCGCTTTTCCTATCGCTTGAGCCTGCACATATTTTTCAGGATCTTTCTTTTTGGGAGATTCCTCCTGATATGTACTGGGATTTACCATATATGTAATTCCTGCCTGTGTAAGCAGTTCACGCCGCCGCGGCGATGCTGACGCTAAAATTAACAAGGAAATCATTCTCCTTTATGAAACGTGTTTATATATAAATAACGCAAGAAAAATTCCGATAATACTTAACAGGTTCGGGGAAAAACGGATTCCAAAATTGATGTCCAGAATATACAGGTTCAACGATACGTTTTGAATATTGAAAATTTCATAATGATGAGATAAAAGAGGGACAACGTTTCCCAACTGTACGCCTGATAAAACTTCTCCAAGAATTCCGCCCAATATGGCGCCTGCAAGTAAAAATAAAACAAGCAGCAGAGCGCTGCGCGACCCCAACACTTTCATAAATGCATTCCCCTTCCATGGTGCCAATGTCCTCATTATAGCGTGTTCTGTCACGCGCTGCAACAAAAATAAGAAAACGGATCAATTTTCTTATCAAATTTTAAGAATGCCTAAAAACTGATCCGTCTTCTTATCAAATTTTAATCAATGTCATATTTTTGCAGCACTTATTGTTTCTTCTGCATTTTGGCCCATGTATCACGCAGACCGACAATGCGGTTGATAACGAGCGTATCCGTTGTCGAATCCTTATCAATAACAAAGTATCCCTGACGTAAAAATTGGAACTTATCACCTACCGTATAATTTGCTAGGCCAGCTTCCGCTTTTCCTGAAAAAATCTGTAAACTGTCCGGATTGATTTGTGATAAAAAGTCTTTTTTATCGCCTTCTGCATCATCTTCTTCTGTCTTAAATAAATAATCATATAGACGTACTTTGACGTCTACCGCATCTTCGGCGTTAACCCAATGAAGCGTTCCCTTAACTTTGCGGCCGGCATTAGCTCCGCTGCTGCTTTTGCTTTCGGGATCGTACGTACAGTGCAGTTCAATGATATTTCCGGCATCATCTTTGACAATATCTTCGCATTTAATAATATATGCATATTTCAGGCGAACTTCTTTTCCCGGCGCAAGGCGGAAAAACTTCTTTACCGGTTCTTCCATAAAATCACTGCGTTCAATATAAAGATGTTTGCTGAATGTTACATTTCGCGTACCCATAGCTTCATTTTCCTGATTATTATCAGCCGTCATCGTTTCGGTCTGTCCATCGGGATAATTGGTAATAACGACTTTCAGCGGGTCAATGACTGTCATTAGACGAGGAGCCTTTAATTTTAAGTCTTCACGAATACAATATTCAAGCAAAGATATATCTACTACGCTATCAGCCTTAGCTACGCCGATCCGTTCACAGAAATCACGAATAGCTTCCGGTGTATAACCGCGGCGGCGAATGCCGGAAATCGTCGGCATTCGCGGATCGTCCCAGCCGCTGACAATTCCATTTTCTACAAGAGTGCGGAGTTTTCTTTTACTGGTAATCATCGTTGTCACATTCAGGCGGGCAAATTCAATTTGACGCGGTATCTGCCTCTCCGGGTCTTCCCAGTCTTCGAGAACCCAATTATACAACGGCCGGTGATCTTCAAATTCCAATGTGCAAATAGAATGCGTAATGCGTTCAATAGCGTCAGATACCGGATGAGCGAAATCATACATAGGATAAATGCACCATGTATCCCCTGTCCGATGATGAGATGCATGAACGATACGATATAAAACCGGATCACGCATGTTTAAATTCGGACTGGCCATGTCGATTTTTGCACGCAATACCTTTTCTCCGTCGTTGTATTTCCCTGCTTTCATCTCGGCAAAAAGCCGCAAGTTTTCTTCTATACTGCGGGTACGATAGGGACTTTCCTTGCCTGGCGTACTGAAAGTGCCCCTATATTCCCGAATTTCATCGCCGGATAAATCATCAACATATGCTTTTCCTAGTGTAATTAATTTAACTGCATAATTATATAATATATCGAAATAATCCGATGCGTAAAACATACGATCGTCCCAGGTAAATCCCAGCCATTGGACATCTTCTTTGATAGAATTAACGTATTCCACATTTTCTTTAGTCGGATTTGTGTCATCAAACCGAAGATTAGTTATGCCGCCGTATTTTTGAGCGATACCGAAATTCAGACATATTGACTTGGCATGCCCTATATGGAGATAGCCGTTCGGTTCCGGAGGAAATCGGGTGTGTACGCGTTTTCCATAGGTATTGGCTTTATTATCTTCATCAATAAAATTTTCAATAAAATTTTTCGTCGTTTCGTTGTCCATGGACAAGTCTCTCCTTTGTATATGATAGTTCATTCTACCATAAATTTCTGTGTCTTTCTACTGTAAATACTGTTAATGTACTTGTAATTAATTAGCCGATTGCAGAATACAGCTGAATACGGATAAAAAGCCGCTTCGAATGTGCCGCACCGGTCTGTTGTATCCTTCATGCCTATTTAATTCTGAGTTTCAAAATTTAAATACCCTCCTTATCGTTTGCTGATAAGGAGGGTATTACTGACTAAGCGCTTTTATCTACATTTATTATCCGTGCAGTTCCCTGTCTAAATTTTGCAGCCGGGAAATTCGTTTTTCTGTAGGCGGATGCGTACTGAATAAATTCAGCATCGTACCTTTTACACCGGAAAACGGATTAATAATGCACATATGAGCTGTCGATTGGGATGCACCGGGCATGACGCGGTGACGGGCGTAATTATCAATTTTCGCAAGCGCTCTGGCCAAGGCCAATGGATCATCAATCATACGTCCGCCTTCCTCATCCGCCATGTATTCCCGCGTACGGGAAATAGCAAATTGAATAAGCGCCGCAGCAATCGGTGCAATGATGATCGTGCCGATAAGCGCAATAGGATTGGCACTCTCGCCGTTTTCGTCGCGGCCGCCGCCGAAAATAGCTGCCCATTGAGCAATATGGGCAATCATAGTAATAACGCTGGCAAAGCAGGCAACAATTGTGCTGATCAATATATCTCGATGCATAATGTGCGACATTTCATGGGCTAAAACACCACGGATTTCTTCTTCATCCAACATTTCCATGATGCCTTCCGTTGCGGCTACAGCAGCATGGGAAGGGCTGCGCCCTGTAGCAAAAGCATTCGGCACATCTGTCGGAATAACATAGACTTTCGGCATCGGCAGTTCAGCCCGCTGCGCCAAATCTTCTACGATATGGTACAAATAATGGCCTTCGCCGACTTCCTGTGCCCGATACATTTTCAAAACAATTGAATCGCTGTACCAGTATGAAAAGAAATTCATACCCAGCGCAATTACCAGCATAAACATAATTCCGCTTCGGCCGCCGAAAGCTCCGCCGATAGCCATCATAATACAGGCTAACAAGGTCATCAAAAACACAGTTTTAACACTATTCATAGTGGGTCTCCTCACTTTTCAGACAACACAAAAGTCAAAAAGTTTAATTTTTCTACATTATATATGAGAATATCTATTATGTCAATAGAACATGCAATTTTATCAACTCATTCCCTTAATACATGATGAGTATAACAGCGTATCTATACAGTATATAAGCCATTTTTATCATGTCGGCCCTTAAGTAATGATACAATGAAATAGTTACGTTGTTCCTTTTCCATATAAAACTGCGCTGCTGCATGACGTCTAAATTGCTGTCAATAATCGTTTATATAATTTGGGTCACACTTTTTTCTGATGTTTTGAAATAATCATCAACGGACTTTAGAAAAATTGGCATTCAAATGAGTTCAAAATATTCCCCGTTTTACATCCCTTTATAAAAAGGGTAACAGGAGCATACCGTATACACTGAAAATTAAACGCTGCAGAGGAATTAAAATATATGAAAACACTGGCGTCATCATTAACCCGATTAAAATCAGGAAGCTGTATCGTTCAATACTGGCCAGCCGATAATTCCATTTCAACGGTAAAAAACACATAAGAACCCTTGAGCCATCCAAAGGCGGCAGCGGCAACATATTGAAAATCGCAAAGTTAATATTGTATATTACAATAAGTCCCAATACCTTCTGCAGAGCGGTTTCTGCAAATAAGCCGAAATTTCCGAATATAATCTGAATAACCAATGCAATAAATGCCATAATCAAATTTGCAACCGGTCCAGCCATGGCTACGCATAACTCCCCTTTCCGCCAGCTGCGGAAATTATTCGGATTAATCAGAACCGGTTTTGCCCAGCCGAATCGTGCTACAAGAAGCATCAGTGTACCAATTGGATCAATATGTGCTAGTGGGTTGAGCGTCAGACGCCCGGCTAATCGAGGAGTCTCATCTCCCATGCGTACTGCAACTGCTGCATGGGCATATTCATGTATTACTAATGCAATAAGTAATCCGGGGATTCCCGCAACCATACTTAATATATCAAAACCAAACATAAAAACCTCCATTATATCATTGGGAATATAGTATGCATTCAATATAATATAGGTTTTTCAAAAAGTCAACGACAGCTTTTTATACCGCAATTTTCGTATGCACTGCGTTCAAGGAGCCTCTTAATCAACCTTTTCAATAACAAATTTCGGGAATCGGTTACTGTAACACAAATTGCGAATAAATTTAAAAAGCATAATTGCTGCCGCAAGAATACCGATCAATTTTTTATACCGCAACTGTTTTTTAGTTGTACTGCATAATCTACAAGTATATCATTTAAAATCGAAAATGAAAAGGTAATGAATATTGACTGATAGAGACTTTGCATAGTCAGATAAATGAGGAAAGAGCAGATAAGCCCTACTGAAAAAACTGCCGAAATATACCGCTTTTTATGATTGCTGTATGTACACCACCTTCAGCAATCATATATGCAAATATAGGGTAAGGAAGCCGGCCAAGTATCCGTGATCTGCTTGTTCCGGAAAAAGGAAAACCCCGGCAAGATCAATAGTCATCGCCAGTAATGCAATCCATTTCAAAGTATCCCGCTCAGAACTTTATAGGCTAATCCTGTTGTAATCTCACCATCTGCCAATTTCATCCTGAGCAGATCCTGTAAAATGAAAGATTGCGTTCCTGTTTCAGGTCATATAAGGCACTTTATATTTATATAGTTAAGATACACTCAACACTAAACTAAGTTTTCTACTTCAGCAGTATAATGTGTTCCAGCAACGCTTTGCATCCTTTATCAACATCTTCATATGTTTTATCGAAATTTCCGGTGTACCATGGGTCGGCAACATCACGGTGTATATGCGCAAATGAAAGCAGGGAACGGACTTTCTTTTCTGTGTCCGGTCCGCAAATACGGCGAACTTCTGTAGCGTTTTCCTGATCAAAGGTGATGATATAATCATATAAATGATAATCATTCTTTGCGATTTGCGTAGCCCGGCGCGGCGTAAACGGAATTCCATGCTGACGTAATTTTTCTTTGGTTCCCCAATGAGTATCGTTGCCGATCTCTTCTCGGCTCGTAGCTGCCGATGCAATAAGAAATTCATCGGACAAGCCGCGCTGACGTACCAGTTCTTTCATGACAAATTCAGCCATTGTAGAACGGCAAATATTTCCGTGGCAAACAAAAAATATTTTTATCATATCTTTTATATCCTTTCATAAGACATTATCTTAACCTTGCAAGGTTCCCGGCGCATTTTTAAGTCTTGTTATTTTCAAACTTACGTAATTTTTGTAAATCCATGCAAATGCACGGGCAATATCCGTGGTGTAAAAAGACATCCACTGGAAGATGCCTGCACGCTAAGACGCGGTTTTACCCTGATTTTCTCTGCTTTTCCGACATACTCGCTTCTTTGAAATCAATGATTTTTGACATCTTTTCTGCCGCTTAGTCATAATCTAGACATTCCGCGTCATGCACCTCCCTTTATATACTGCAATACCGGCGTTTGCCATATTTGTACAGAAAGTGCGGCAGAGCACATAAGACGTAATGCGCAGCAGCGCTCTGTCCAGGTACAGCTTTTTGTATTTTTTCATCACCCAGCGCAGTTTATGCTTTGGGCTTGCCGTTCTTGTCCAGCTGCAGAAAGTGCTGTATATGTTCTGCAATGATTTCCGTCTTTATCCTCTTGTGGCGTTCAAAAAAATGATTGTTCAGACTTTGATAGACCGCCTCTGTCATGGAAATAAAAAAGCAGCGCTCCGTATTAGTATTTCCAACGAAATCTTCCCGACTCGCTTCCGGACAAACTGATGCTCCCCAATTCACCGGTTTTCAAAATCTAAATCACCGTTTATGAGGCTGTAAATTTGACTGACACGTATACCAATTCCCATTGCAACACATACAACTATTTCAAGCTGACTTACCGACCTATAAGGGCCATCATGCTCACTTTACAGCGGCGCAGGCAATGTTTTAATCGAGCGGATTCTGAGTTTTTTCCTACAGTTCCTTTTTTAATTTTAATTATGAACAATAGATACGTCTGTCATTTGCCTCGATTCTGTATAGCCGTACATAAATCCGTTTTTCTCTGGCGCTCTCCTGACCGCAAGAGGTTTGGGGCATGTGATTAAATAGCCTTGATATAGCATAACTATTGTATCATATCAAGGCTATATTTTGCATCACAAAGTACAGATAGAATAAGCCGGTTCAATGCACGCAATTTGAGGTTTATTCATACAAGCTCCTGAGCCGTAGCTTTTTCTCAATTTAGATTACTCTATGAGAATCAGCTTAAAACAATCGGCAATGCCGAAGCGGTTAAGGTGCACCAATATATCATGCCGGTTTTAGTAGTATCCCTCAACATAAAATATCACTGGAGATAGACCGTATGTATTAGTAAGATGCGTTGATGTTCCAGTTTACGTTGACGATGTGAGTTTATCTTCCCTCCTTTTTCAGATAATTACCTGCTGGCTATGTGGAGGGTAAGATATTTATCAATTCCCTGTCTGCCATAAGCGTGAATGCCAATGCGTTTCGAGATACCGATGGCTTTCAACTAGCTGTTCTCCGTGTTAAACTTCGCTCTGTCACCGGACTTCAGTGTACTTCCGGTTGTTCCCATAATAACCTCTTGCGTTTTTTCTGTTTTCCGAACGCAAACCCGATACATTCGCTGTTTTTATCAAAGTTGCAGACTTTTTAGTTCTACGGCAAACACGGTAAAAATATTTTATGAATTACCGCGGAAAAAAAACAATATCTTTAGATAATCCAACCCTATCAAAAAGTAATTTTATTATATCCCAATATATAAACTTTTAATTTAATTTTAATCAAATTAGAGATGTTTTTAATCTTCTTTTTATGTTCTTATTTTATACTAAAATCATCAAAATTATAGGGGGCACTCCTCATGAAAAAGAAAATAAATAAGCCATGTTCTCCCTGGCCGGGACAACGTGTTCAGTTTTTGACTATTTGTACATATGATCGCCAATTGACATTGGGTCATATTGATAAAATAGGCGAAACATTTATCTGGCACCCATCACCTTGGGGTGTCGCCGCAGAAAAAGTAATGAAACAAATACAAGAATCATCCAAACAAATTCTCGTTCTTGAATATGCCGTCATGCCTAATCATATCCATCTCCTCATTATTTACAAGCGATGTTATGAAGACCTTATTAAACAGTTTATTATACAGTGTAAGCATACGCTTACGCAGAGCATGATAAAAGCAATGCCTGCAAATGATCCTATTTGGGAAAAATCATTTGCGGGACAGCTGGTACGTCGTGAACAAACACAGCATGTATTGTGTCAAAATCTACGAGAACATAAAAAATATTGGCATTACGACAGTTTATATGTTCATATCCCTAAAAGATTTTTATAAATAGTTAAAAGTTACCGCCTGAAGAAAACTTCTTCAGGCTGCATTTTTAGCACTGAATCAGCAGAAAAAAACTCTTTCCCGGAAAAACCAAGTAAGGGTAATTCCCTATTGGCAGCAAATACCTATCTGGCTGTCTTTTTTAATATTGGCAATACAGTTTTTCACGATATACGATCCTGCCGGAATAATGCTTGTTATGGATACAGCACTCTGTCCGTAGAGAAAATTTAATATTAGGCTGCCGAAATAACCGGGATACCGATGCATCTTCCCCTGCTTATATTTATTCATTCTCTTTTCAGCCATTCATGAAATTCCTCTTCCGTAATGATAGGAGTGCCTAATTGCCGTGCTTTATCATATTTGCTGCCCGGTTCGTTTCCAATAACGACCAACGTTGTTTTTTTAGTAACTGCTGATGTACATTTACCTCCTCGCAGTTCAACAGCCCGTTCCGCTTCTTTCCGCGTCATCATCTGGAGTTTTCCTGTCAATACAACGACTTCGCCGTCAAAAGATAGATTGACCAGTTGTCGTTTTTCCGCAGTCATATTGATACCATGGGAAGCAAGCTTTTTTACAAGCATCCGATTTTTTTCGTCACTAAAATAAGCAGTGACACTTTCCGCAATACGCGGCCCAATTTCAGAAATTCCAGTTAGTTCCTCAGCAGTCGCCGACATAACTGCATCGATGGAAGCGAAATGTTCGGCAAGAATGCGCCCGGCTTTCGCACCGACAAATCGGATTCCCAAAGCGAACAGAACCCGAGCCAATCCAGCAGATTTACTGGAGTCAACAGCCTTTAAAAGATTATCCGCCGATTTATCGCCGAATCCATCCAATGCAACGAGAACATTTTTTTGAAGGCCATAAATGTCTGAAACATCATGAATCAATTGATGTTGCAACAATTGCTGGACAATGGCTGTTCCCAATCCATCAATATTCATTGCATCACGCGATACGAAATGAGCAATTTTTTCACTGATAACAGCCGGACAATCAGGATTTATGCACCGAGTCGCAGCCTCTCCGTCCTTTCGTATGATCGGACCGCCGCAGCACGGACACAGTTTTGGCATAGTAAATACCTGTTCCGAACCATTTCGTTCCGATGTGACAGCGCGAACTACTTCCGGTATAATTTCTCCAGCTTTTTGAATAATAACGGTGTCTCCGATGCGGATGTCTTTTTCCTTAATATAGTCCTCGTTATGCAACGTCGCCCGTTTTACCGTTGTGCCTGCCAAGCGAACGGGTTTCAAATCTGCCGCCGGTGTCAATACTCCGGTTCTTCCTAAGGATAAGGATATGTCAAGTACTTTCGTTTTTGCTTGTTCAGGCGGAAATTTATACGCAATAGCCCATCGAGGAATTTTTACGGTATTTCCAAGACGCTGCTGCTGTGCAAAAGAATTAACTTTTACTACCATTCCGTCAGTTGCATAAGGAAGCGTATCGCGACGGTCTTCCCAACTATGAATATAGTTTATTGCCTCCGTCATGGACTTAAATTTGCCATATTCCGAATTTACTTGGAAATGAAAATCCGACAGTGTTTTCAGCAGCTCATCTTGAGCGGAAATTTCTAATCCAACACTCCCACCCAGCGCATAGGCAAAAAAAGCTAATTTACGCTGTGCCGTAATGCGTGGGTCTAGTTGCCGCAATGATCCTGCCGCGGCATTGCGGGGATTCGCAAAGGGCTCCAGCTCATCGTCGCGGCGTTGAGCATTTAGCAGAATAAACGATTCCATTGGCATATATACTTCACCGCGGATTTCAACATGGGGAGAATTTCCGGGAATGCGCAAAGGAATCGTCTTAATAGTGCGGACATTATTGGTAATGTCCTCGCCGACTCGCCCGTCGCCTCGCGTCACGCCTCGAACGAATTGCCCGTTTTCATAAATCAAATTAACCGCCAGTCCGTCGATTTTCAATTCAACAATATATTCCACATTTTCTCCATCCAAATCGTTACGGATACGGTGATCAAACTCCATCAGTTCGGCATCATTAAAGACATCGCCTAAGCTTAACATGGGCTGATCGTGAGTATATTTTTCAAACCCTCCGGAAATTTTTGAACCGACGCGCTGTGTCGGCGAATCTGCCGTAACCCATTCCGGATGTTCTTTCTCGATCATCTCTAATTCGCGGTAAAGCATATCATATTCATAATCCGTCATTGTAGGCTTATCCAGTGTATAGTACTGATAACTCAATTCATTGATGATATGCCGTAATTCCGTCAATCGTGCTTTCTGTTTCGACTCATCCATAAAAAGCCTCCTGCTGTCACTCCCCGTTTATTTGAAACATTGTCTTTACATATGGCATAACAACAATTAACATTATACCTTTTCCAATGGCGCGTATTTAGCGACAACTTGCCGAATCCCTTTGGAGGGAAATTGAATTTTCATCTGCATATTTTGTCCTTGGCCGATTACTTCCAAAACGGTACCGGTTCCCCATATTTTATGGCGGACCTTGTCGCCGGCAGCAAAAGTCGCATCAACAGCACGCGGCTGCGGTAAATTAGTCCCAACAGGTTTTGACAGTACGGATATGCGCTGCCGCCCCGGAACGGTTGCTGCCTGCTGCGGCATTGCTGTTCTGCGGTGGTACTCTTCGACAAACTCTGATGGTATTTCTTTCAAAAAACGGCTTGGCAAATAAGCTGCAACATGGCCATACATGGTTCTTGCCGAGGCGTTTGTCACATAGAGCTGCCTCTCTGCTCTCGTAATGCCTACATATGCAAGACGCCGTTCTTCTTCGATCTGAACGTTATCCATAAGTGTCCGGCTATGCGGAAACAGCCCTTCATCAAGACCGACAAGGAAAACAACGGGAAACTCCAATCCCTTAGCGGCATGAAGCGTCATGAGAGTTACTTTTGAATCATTTCCATCAAATTCGTCTACATCACTGACAAGGGCAATATTTTCCAAAAAATCCTGCAATGTACCATCAGGATTAGAATCCATGTAATCTTTGGCTACAGATAGAAATTCGCCGATATTTTCTTTTCGGCTTTCTCCCTGTATATCCTGTTCCGCTTCTTTGGCGATCATTGCTCCGTATCCAGATTGTCTTAATGTTTCTTCAATCAGTTTCAATATGTTCCACTCATCAACATGATTAAGAAGTTCAAAAATCATGACGGAAAATTCTTCCAGCGCAGTTTTTGCCCGTTTTGTAATATCCGGTATTTCATCTGTAGAAGATAAGGCCTCAAACAAGGATATGCCCTTTTGCTCAGCATAATCAGTTAACCGTTCCAGCGTTGCTGCACCGATATTTCGCTTCGGCACATTGATAATGCGCATAAGACTAAGACTATCTTCCGGATTATATAAGAGCCGTAAATACGCAATAACATCTTTTATTTCTTTGCGGTCATAAAATTTCGTTCCGCCCACCATGGTATAGGGAATAGCGTACCGGATAAGCTTTTCTTCTAATACACGCGATTGGGAATTGGTGCGGAATAAAACTGCCATATCGCCATATGGTTCTTTTCTGATTTCATGACGGTTATAAATGACGCCGGCAACATAATCAGCTTCGTCATGCTCTGTTTGTGCATGATAATGAATAATTTTATCCCCTAACGGATTTTCCGTCCACAAAACCTTTTTCGGCCGCTGTTCATTATGCTCAATCACGGCATTGGCAGCATGCAGTATTGTTTTTGTCGAACGATAATTTTGCTCCAACTTAATAGAAAACGCTTCCGGATAATCATGCGTGAAATCTATAATATTACGGATATCGGCGCCGCGCCACGCATAAATACTCTGATCGGCATCGCCTACTACGCAGAGATTGCGCCACTTCTGCGATAACAGCTTTGCCAGCGTATATTGAGCATGATTTGTATCCTGATATTCATCGATGAGAATATACCGAAATCGCTCTTGATACTTTTCCCGAATATCATCATACTGCTGCAAGAGTAATACGGTTAGACGAAGCAGGTCATCAAAATCTACGGCATTATTTTCTTTTAATCTTTTTTCATACAGCGTATATACTTCAGCTACTTTTTGCGAATAAAAATCATAAGATTGACTGACAAAATCGGCTGCACCCAGCAGTGCGTTTTTTGCCGATGAAATGCTTCCCAAAACAGACCGCGGCGGAAATTGTTTGTCATCCAAGTTAATGGTCTTCAAGCAGTCTTTGATAAGCGTTAATTGGTCCGTCGTATCGTAAATCGTAAAATTGCGTGTATAGCCAAGCCGGCCGTCAACGTCAAAACGAAGTACTTTTGCACAAAACGAATGAAAAGTACTGATCCACATGCTTTCCGCCTTCGGACCGACAAGTTTCGCTACGCGCTCTTTCATTTCTTTTGCAGCTTTATTGGTAAACGTAATTGCTAAAATCTGATACGGCGGCACACCTTGCTCCAACAAGTAAGCGATACGGCTTGTCAGTACTTTTGTTTTTCCCGAACCGGCGCCGGCCGTTATAAGAAGCGGACCTTCCGTATGCCGAACCGCTTCTTTCTGCATGTCGTTTAATGTCTCTAATATAGATTCCATGTACACTTCCCTCTGCTGGTCCATTTACTAAAAAAGCCTCACCGGCACGATGAGGCTTTTTTTATAATTTACTTATTTTAATGCAGCCAGTATCGGCGGAACAATTTGCTTTTTGCGGCTCATAACCCCGGGTAAATATACTTCTTTATCAAGAATATCTTTGCCGAAAGCTTTGTCAACCACATCTTCCATATTTCCTGCAAAGATGAAATTCGTTGATTCATCAATAATGCTTGTGATCATCAGGAACGACGCATCATATGCGTGAGCAGCGCGGAATTTTTCCAACGCTCCCAGCAGTACCGTCTTTTGTGCCAGCAAATCGCTTGTATCCATGACTTGTACTTGGGAAATCGTAAAAGTTTTTCCGCCGCCCGAAAATTCTTTCATATCAGATTGAGCAATTTCTTCCGGCGAAAGATCAGAAACATTCGCACCAGCTTTGAGCATTTCCATGCCGTATTTTTCCATATCGACACCGGCAATGGCGGATAATTTTTCTGCTGCTGCTTTATCTTGATCCGTGCATGTCGGCGATCGGAACAGCACCGTGTCAGAAACAATAGCAGACAAAAGAAGCCCGGCAATGTCTTTCGGAATTTCAATGCCCTCTTGTGCATACAATTCCGTAATAATCGTAGCCGTACATCCTACCGGTTTAAACAAAATAAAAATTGGGCTTTCCGTATCCAGTGTGCCGCCGATGCGATGATGATCAACAACACTTATAATTTCCGCTTCTTCTATACCGTCAACAATCTGCTTCTTTTCATTATGATCGACAAGTATAACTTTTCTTTTTTCTGCCGAAGCTACGCATTCAGCACAGACCATTCCCACATATTTCCCGCTGTTAACAACCGGATACCGGCCTTCGGCAGGAACATCATGCCCCTTATCGGTTAAACTGAATACAGGTATCCCCTCTTTTGCCAGCTGTTTTACCGTACTGAGTTCCTGGCCAAGTACGGTTTTAATAAATTCTTCTGCCAGACAGTTTTTCTCCAATACGCCGATGAAAACGCCGTTTTCTGTTACAGGCGCAACATCCCCGCCATATTGATCAAACCATTTTGCCGCGTCTTTTAAGCTGGCATTGACAGGAAGTGATTCTATCTCCGTACGGACAACTTCGCCAACTTTTACGTAGAAATCAGTTACCAATGGCTGAAGATCGATATGAAAATACGACAGGGCATACGCCGTTTCTTTATTGATGTCACCGGCACGAACAGCCACCGCATCAATTCCCTTTGCTTGCTGAAGTTTAGCTAATGCAAGAGCTGAACAAATAGAATCTGTGTCGGGACTTTTATGTCCTATAACAAAAATCTGTTTTGCCACTTTATCTCACCTCATTACGATTTTTACATGAAAATATTCATACTTATAGTATTATAGCATATACCATAGTAGCTAGCTAGTAAAAAAACAAGGACTGGAATTAAATCCAATCCTTGTTTTACGTGTTCTTGTTAAGGAATTACCGACGTTCACGAATACGCGCAGCTTTACCGGTAAGTCCGCGGAGATAATTCAGTTTCGCCCGACGGACGATACCGCGACGGACAACTTCGATTTTTGCAATACGCGGAGAATGTACCAAGAATGTACGTTCTACGCCTACGCCATAAGAAATGCGGCGAACAGTAAACGTTTCGCGAACGCCGCCGTTCTGACGTCCGATTACAACGCCTTCAAACACCTGAATACGTTCGCGGTTTCCTTCAACGACTTTTGCATGAACCTTGACGGTGTCGCCGGGACGGAACACAGGAATGTCACTGCGAAGTTGTTCTTGTTCAAGTATGCTGATAATATTCATTTCTTTTTCCTCCTAAAGACTTTCATGTTCCCCGCTGCCGCTGCATATGCGGCAATCGTCTATCGAACAGAGGACTGCCTAAATTAACAAGAAAAATTCTATCACAGGAAAAATGTTATTGCAAGTGTTTTTTATGATTTTCACGATTTTTATTCTGAAATCAGCAAAAAAACATACCGCATCCGCCGCCTTATGTCTTTTCATCAATACGCCAAGAGAAAATCGTTTGCACAGGGGCTAGCAAATAAATTCAATCTTCTCCAATAATGCGGATTTCTGGCTCCAGCCGAACGCCGTGAACCATTTCAACACGTTTTTGCACTTCAGAAATCACCTGTAAAACATCTCGAGCCGACGCATGTCCTGTATTGACGACAAAACCGGCATGTTTCATAGATACTTGCGCATCGCCGCAAGCCAATCCTTTTAAGCCTGTCTGATCAATCAGCGTGCCGGCAAAATATCCCGGCGGCCGTTTGAATGTACTGCCCGCACTATGCATATCCAACGGCTGCTTACTGCGCCGCCGTTTCATCAGCTCATCCATTTTTTGCTGAATCTCTGTTTTATCGCCGTGCCGCAAAGACAATTCCGCTTCTACTACAAATTCTTGTGATTTTTGGAAGCGGCTCTGCCTGTATCCAAATCCAAAGTCAGGTGCACTATACGTCTGAACGCCGCCAGATCCATTGACAGTACGTACTCGGGATACAATGTGGCTCATTTCACCGCCGTATGCCCCGGCATTCATAAATACAGCGCCTCCCAAAGTTCCGGGAATACCGCAGGCAAATTCAATACCTGATAAGTTATGTTCCTGGGCAAACCGGCAGATATCGGCCAGCATATATCCTGCACTAGCCAATATTTTGGTTTCATGACAAACTAACACCTTTTTTATTTTATTTAACTGAACAACAATGCCTCGGACGCCTCCGTCTCTGACAAGAATATTGGAACCGCCACCCAATACAGTTATAGGTAAATCAAATTTCCGCGCTGCACGAATGGTCAAGGACAATTCTTTGACCGAGACAGGCAATATCAAAATGTCCGCCGGTCCTCCGACAGCAAACGTCGTATGTCTGCTCATCGGTTCATCCGGCAGTATACGGCTGGCGGGAAGATATTTACTTACCTGTGCAACAAAACTTGTCAACGCATATTTATTGATCAAGAATACTCATTCCTTCTGCCATTGAATTTTGTATAATCTGATAGACGCCGCCAGCCATGGACTGCCAGCGATTATACGTTTGCAGATACGCTGTCGCATGTGGATTCTTCTGAATCTGTTCCGCCAGCCGATTCAGCTGCTCGGTTTTCTTTCGAATCGGTTTGCCGCCCATAGACTGCGCGTAGGCCAACTGGGCCTGGGTAATCAAAAATTCCTTCACCAGCTGAAGAGTTTTTTCATCCTGTGCCAAACGTTTCCCCTCTTCAACCAGTGCTTTGTATTCACTGCATTGCTGTATCGCTGCAGCTAATTCATTCGCTTTATCATATATTTCCATTCGGTATTACCGCCTTTTTCTTATTTCAATTGCTCAATGCCTATACCTTTTTTCGCCATGCCGGGAAAACCGAGCTGCCGCAAAGCTTCATACGACACAATCGCAACAGTATTGGATAAATTTAGGCTTCGCGCTTCTTCCGCCATCGGTACGCGAAAACAATTTTCTGCATTTTCCTTTAAAAGCGTTTCAGGCAATCCCTTAGTTTCTTTTCCGAAAACAAGCACGTCATCTTTTTGAAATTTTATATCAGTATAGCACCGACTTGCCTTCGTTGTTAAATAAAAAAAGCGGTGTCCACTATATATTTTTTGGATTTCTTCAAAATTTTCATGAATATGTACATCTACAAGATGCCAATAATCCAAACCTGCTCGTTTTAAATGTTTATCATCAATGGAAAAACCTAGAGGCTTCACTAGATGCAGCGTCATGTGATTAGCTGCGCATAATCGGGCAACATTGCCTGTGTTGCCGGGAATTTCCGGCTCAACCATTACAATATGCATACGTTATATCACTCTCCATCAATTATTGTACAAAATTTCTGCCGCAAGTACAAGAGGAAACGGAACCTGTTCAATATGTATTGTAATCCCAGAAATTTTCGGAATAGATAGATAACGCAAAACTGGTCACAATAAAACAAATATGATAAAATAAATTGTTTAAAATTAAAATTCTTCTAAATAAAGAAGATAAAAGAGGGTAATCATGGCTAACAAGTTTATATCCGGAACGCTTATTTTAACGCTTTCAGGATTTGTGGTTAAAGCAATCGGCAGTATCAACTGGATTATTTTATCTCGTATTCTAGGCGGTGAAGGGATCGGCATCTATCAAATGGCCTTTCCCATCTATCTTTTAGCACTGGACATATCCAGCGCAGGTCTGCCTATTGCCATTTCCATTATTACAGCTGAAAAAATTGCAAAACAAGACTATGCAGGGGCTCAGCGCATTTTTCGAATTTCTCTGTCCGTCCTATGCACAACAGCACTTATTTTAAGTTTTCTCATGTTTTTCGGAGCTCGGTTTCTTATCGATGAACAAATCATCCGCGAAAGCCGTGCCTATTATTCTCTTATTGCTTTGGCTCCGGCTATTTTCTTTACTACTATTATTGCCGGATATAGAGGATATTTGCAGGGATGGCAGCAGATGCTGCCGACTGCTTTATCTCAAATTGTTGAACAACTTATCCGTGTCGTGGTCATGCTTGGATTTGCCGCGCTTCTGCTCCCGTACGGACTGGATTATGCTGCCGGCGGCGCCAGTCTCGGTGCAGGAGCCGGCGGACTTGCCGCATGGCTCGTTCTTATTTACTTTTATTATAAATTGAAACGTTCAATACCTGCTGACGGTCCCGTTTTCCCGCAGGAAAGCATAAAACAGGTCTTAAAACGACTAATCGCCTTAGCGGTGCCGATTTCTTTATCGAGCATCATGCTTCCTATCATTTCTAATTTAGATTTACTCATCGTTCCTCGACGTTTGGAAACAGCCGGTTATTCAACAGCACAGGCCACGGAATTGTTCGGCTATCTCACCGGCATGTCTGTGCCGCTCATCAACTTAGCAACTATTTTAACAGCGGCAATGGCCATGAGTCTCGTTCCGGCTATCAGCCACAGCTTTACGCTCCATCGTAATAAAGAAATTTACGACCGCACTGCCACTGCCATGCGGATTTCTTTCCTTGTCACGATTCCTTTCAGTGTTATGCTTTATGTTATGGCCGAACCGGTCGTCACGTTTATTTATAATGCTCCTGCTGCTGCAGAAGCTACGCGCGCCGTATCCGTTGCTATCTGCTTTCTTGGGCTCCATCAGATTACAACCGCTATTCTCCAAGGATTAAAAAAACCTAAAATCCCGGTTATCAATATGGGAATAGCCGGCATTGCTAAAGTATTATGCAATTGGTTTTTAGTAGCGATTCCAACATTCGGGATTACCGGTGCGGCTTATGCAACAATCATTGATATCGGCGCAGCGGCTGTATTAAATCTTGTTTTTATTTATCGCCACACAGGATATATGATTCACATCAACATCCTCGCCAAAAATATTGCATCGGCAGCAATCATGGGTATTGCTATGTATTTTTTGTATCATTTTATTATACTCCATGCAGGATTATTCGTTAGTTTGTTTCTCACATGTTCCGCCGGTGCTGCGATCTACATGGGCATGATGGGATTAACCGGCGGCGTAACAGCAGAAGATGCGTCAAAACTTCCTTTTATCGGCCGTTTCTTTTA
>CAZDQW010000002.1:95285-118059 GCA_964507845.1 uncultured Megasphaera sp. | reverse complement strand
GTTTGCTATTTCCTCGTATATAAACAGCCATGCCGGCATTGCATAACAGCGCCTTCTTTTTTATAATGAAGTAAATCTCTGTAAAAGAAGGTCTGGCCCATGATTTCATTGGATACATTAGCTACGGAACAATCAAACAACAAAACGTCCCATATAGACGCATTGCCTACAACAGAAGTGATCCGTCTCATAAACGAAGAAGACAAAAAAGTCGCCGAAGCAGTCGGTGCGATCGCTCCCAGTATCGCCGCCGCCGTCGACGTCATTGCCGAAAGGCTCCAAAAAGGCGGTCGTTTATTTTACATCGGCGCAGGAACATCGGGCCGGATCGGCATACTGGACGCAGCTGAATGCCCTCCGACATTCGGTACGGCCCCGGATCTTGTTCAAGGACTGATCGCAGGCGGACGCAGCGCCGTCTTTAAGGCACACGAAGGCGTCGAGGACGACCCGGAACTTGGGAAAGCCGATTTATCTGCCAAAAATCTCACGGCCTGCGACGTCGTCGTCGGCCTCAGCGCATCCGGGCGAACGCCTTACGTTGCCGGAGCGCTGGCCTACGCCGCCTCTGTCGGCGCCGCGACGATTTCTGTCGACTGCTCGCCAGGATCCGTTATTTCTTCCTACGCCGACATCGACCTCTGCGTTCTTTCCGGACCCGAGGTCATTGCCGGCTCAACGCGGATGAAGGCGGGAACGGCGCAAAAGATGATATTGAACATGTTGTCGACAGGCGCAATGATCAAGCTGGGCAAAGTTTACGGCAATCTCATGGTCGACGTCACGGCTTCGAACGAAAAACTGCGTGAGCGGGCGCGGCGCATCGTCATGACCGTATCGCAATGCAGCCGCAAAACGGCAGAAGAGGCTTTGGCGCAATGCGGCGGGAAAGTAAAAACCGCCGTCGTCATGACTCGCCTCGGCATATCTCGTGCTGAAGCAGATAAACGCCTTGCAGAAGCCGGCGGCCATATCAGAAAAATTCTAGAGGAGACCCATGATGACCGATAAAGAACTCGCCCTGCGCATTTATAATATCGTCGGCCCTGCCGAAAATATCACCAAGGCGTATAACTGCATGACCCGTCTGCGCCTCCACGTCGTTGACGAACATTTTTCCGCCGATGAAGTAAAAAAACTTCCCGGCGTTCTCGGCATCAATAAATCCGGCAGCGAATGGCAAATCGTCCTCGGACCGGGAAAGGCGGCGAAAGTAACAAAAGAATTCACGTCGCTGCTTGCCGACGGGCATAAAGAAAAACCGGCGGATTTTATCGGACGCGGCGACGCGCTGCACGAAGCCGTCTGCAAAAAAAACACCCCGCCGGCCAAACTGATACTGAAAAAAATTGCTTCTGTTTTTGCGCCTATTATCCCCGCGTTTATCGCCTGCGGTCTCCTGACAGGCATTGTCAACATTGCCGTAAAAGCCGATCCGGCGGCAGCATCACTGCCGATCTGCCGAATGGCCCTCATCATCGGCAGCGCTGTTTTTCTGGGCCTGCACATCTTTGTCGGGATCAACGCCATGAAAGAATTCGGCGGCTCGCCCGTACTAGGAGGCATACTGGCCGTCATTATGAATCACCCTGATCTGGAATCCCTTGCCATCGGTTCAATACACTTCGTCCCTGGTCAAGGCGGTATTGTTGCGATCCTTCTCATTGCAGCCTTTGCCGCCGCCGTTGAACGGAAACTCCATGCCGTGATTCCCGATATGTTCGGTCTGTTTCTCACGCCGCTCCTGACGGTCCTTATCTCAACAGCTGCTGCGCTCGGTATATGCCAGCCTTTAGGCGGATACATTTCTGCCGCCGTCGGCACCGCGGCGACAGAAGCCATCCGCACCGGCGGCGCAGCAGCCGGTTTTATCCTCGGCGGTCTATTTCTGCCTATGGTCATGACCGGCGTTCACCAGGGATTGACGCCGATCCATGCCGAACTTTTATCCCGATACGGCGTCACCATTCTTCTTCCTATCCTCGCCATGGCCGGCGGCGGTCAAGTCGGCGCATCGCTGGCCGTATATGCAAAGACAAAAAATCCGGCACTGAGGAAAACGATTATCTCTGCCCTTCCCGTCGGCATCATGGGAGTCGGTGAACCGCTTATTTACGGCGTAACGCTGCCGCTGGGAAAACCATTTGCCGGCGCATGTATCGGCGGCGCCTGCGGAGGCGCCGTACAGGCCTATTACATGGTAGGTTCATCGGCATTAGGTATTTCGGGACTTCCTCTGGCCGCCGCCACCGACCATATCGTCCCCTACCTGCTCGGCCTCGCCGCGGCGTACAGCGGCGGATTCGCCGCCGCCTGGTTTCTTGGCTTCGACGATCCGAAACCGTAAGGAGGTTTATGATGAAAACAGGTATTTCCCTTTACCTAGGCTTAGACGGTACGGAAGGAGAACGCAAATCACTGCTCAAACGAGCTGCCGAATTGGGCATAACCCGAATATTTACGTCGCTGCACATACCGGAAACAAATGTCTCGCTGCTGCGCCGCGAGCTGCGCTGTCTGCTACAGCAAGCCCGCCGGTACGGCATGGACGTTGCCGCCGACGTTTCTCCTGCTTCCGCCGCCATTTTCGGCACCGACGACCTTCGCCCCCAATCACTGCTCGGCGCCGGCATCACGACAGCTCGTCTCGACGCCGGCATTGACGCCGCCCGAGCCGCTTTATTCAGCCGCATGATGAACGTCCAGCTCAATGCCTCGACAATCCGCTCAGCCTATGTCGATGAATTGCGCCGTGCCGGCGCCGACTTTTCCCGCATCGACTGCCTGCACAATTTTTATCCCCGCCCCCATACCGGCCTCAGCGAAGATTATTTCATCCGCCAAACAGCTTGGCTTCAACGCGAAGGGCTGTCCGTCGGCGCATTCATCCCCAGTCAGGCAAACCGGCGAGGCCCGCTTTACGAGGGCCTGCCGACGCTTGAAGCGCACCGCCGTGCTTCCGTCGATTTGGCAGCGCGCCACTTGGCCGCTTTAAATATACAGTCCGTTTTCATCGGCGATCCTTTTCCGACGGACTGCGAACTGTACGCGCTGGCACGCGCCGGCCGTGAAAAACGCAGCACCGTCGTACTCAACGTCCGGCTTTGCAGCAACAGTCCGTGGGTCTATGATTTCCTGTCCCAACCCTTTACGGCACGTCCCGATCCGGCGCGCGATGTTATCAGAGCCGCAGAGGGCCGCTCCCGGCTGTCGGGCCGCATCGTTTCCGCCGACGGTCCGAACCGATCCCTGCGGCGCGGCGACATCACTATCGACAATGACGGTTTCCTCCGCTACATGGGTGAAACAGCTATCATCCTGACCGATCTTCCGGAAGAAACCAGAACGAATATTGTCGCGGAAATTCTGCCGGAAGAACATTTCCTCCTTTCGTATATTACGCCGGGGCGGCCTTTCCGATTCGAGATCGTCCGTTAAGCCTTGCGGTTCAGCAGGACGACGGCGCCCAATATGCAGGCCATGCCGATAACGCCTACGGCTGTAAGGGATTCGCTGAATACGGCAGTACCTACAATGGTCGATGTAAGCGGTTCGACAGACGCCAAGATCGACGCTTTTCCTGCGTCCATCTTACCGAGACCCAGTGTGTAGAGCATAAAAGGAAGCGCCGTCGATACCAATCCCAGCAGGACAAACAATATGACCACCGACGATGCGGAAACGGCATGATGTACCATGGAGGGAAGCCCGCAGAAACCGGCAAGTCCTGCCGATGCAACGATGAACGTCCATGTCGTCACCGTAAAGGGCGTATATTTTACCAGTGCGTACCGTGCAAAAATCGAATACAACGCGTAACCGAAACCGGCGCCCAACCCGGCCAGTATGCCCGGCACATTGACTTGTCCCACGCCAAGGCCGCTGACCAAAACGCAGCCGGCAAAAGCCAGCACCAGGCATACGGCTTTCATCGCCGTAAACCGTTCTTTAAACAGAATCACCGATAATACCATAACGATACTCGGCGCCGTATACAACAAAATGGCAGCCATGGACAAGGTTGTCAATTCAATAGCCGTAAAATAGCAAATGTTGAAGAATACAATGCTGCACCATCCCGTACCCAGAAACATCCAGATATCTTTTTTGTCAATAGCCAGTTCCTGCCGCCTGCCTGCTGCCGCCATGCCGGCAATCATGGCAGCAGCCGTCACCAGCGACCGTCCAAAAGTAATTTGAACCGGTGAAAAACCAAATTCCGCCAGTTGCCGGGAAAACAATCCGATGATGCCCCAGCAAATGCCGGCGGCAATAATAAAAAACGGCGCCGTTTTGCCGTTTACTTCCATATGCATGCTATACCACTTCCATCTATTCTGTCATGTATGATTGTACTCCCATAGTAAAAGACTTCCTGTACTTTGTCAACAAGAAGGGCATTGCATCTTGATCCGTTGTCCAGGAAAGAAATGTGTTATAATGATAATATAAACCTGCACACGAAAGGAGATATGCCGTATGCTTCCTTCCTCCTTGAGACACCGTCTCCTCTGCGGCGCCGCCTGCTTGTGCATCGGCACGGCTATTCCGGCTCTGCCTGCGCAGGCAGTCAGCTTGGGAACAATCGGCACCCTCATCGGCGCCGGCGTCCAATACGCCAGTTTAAATAAACAGCTCAATTATTTAGATAACGAAGGCCGCGATGAATTTATGGCCCAGGTTAAAGAAAAATACGGCGTCAACGACGACCCTGCCGCCAACAGCATGACTGCCCGCATCATGGCCCGTCTCAGCGACGCTGTCGCCGTCTTCGACCCATCGATTCTAGATAAACCTTACAATTATTTCGTCAATAACGAAACAAGCTTCAACGCGTTCTGCACCATCGGCCGCAACATGAGCGTCAACATCGGACTTTTCGAACCGTTGAACTACAACGAAAATGAAGTCGCTTTCGTTTTGGCCCATGAAATGGGCCACGGCCAGAAAAATCACCCCGTTTCCGGCATCAAAAAGGCCCTGCCTTTAGATATTCTGGCGTCCGTTGCCGGCGCAGGCAGCAGTGCCGCCCAGCTGGGATCTGCCATCTTATCGCAAATCGGCACGGCCAAATTCGTCACCAAACCAATGGAAAAGGAAGCGGACGCCCTAGCTTTTACCTATGCCGTCAACGCCGGATATAATCCCGGCGCCGGCGCAGCCTTGTGGCAGCGGATGCTGGAAAAAAGCGATTCCGTCACAACCAGCGGCGTCATGGAGCTGTTTAACGACCACCCGACCAATGTGGGCCGCCGCGATACATACAGCAAGACACTTACGAAATGGAGCAACGGCATCGTCAGCGTTGATGCCGATACAGGCATGATCTCCATCCGGGGCAAGGAATGGTACGCCCCTTCTGATACGGCATCTGCAAGCGGCTGCGAACAAGCCTTCCTTACGGCCGGCAATTTAGCTGCCGTTTACCATCAAAATAAAAAGCCTTCGGAAACCGTTTATACGCAGGGTTCCATGCTGTACGTCGGCAACCAGCCCATTGCCGAGCTTTCTCACGAACCGAACCGCGACGACATTGTCAGCCGCCTCCAATCCTTGTTATAGCCAAAACCAGGCGTTCTCTTTTCAATTCTCATCCTGAATGATACAATAATAGCGGGGGAGGGGCTTGTATATTATGAACCATGAGATGAAACTGGCCGTGCTTATTGACGCGGAAAATATTTCCAATAAATATATCGACGTTATTTTATCAGAAGCAAATAACTTAGGCGACGTTATTTATAAACGCATTTACGGAAACTGGACAACGCCGCAGATGGCGTCGTGGCGCAATACGATTTTGGACAACGCGATCCAGCCGATACAGCAGTATAACAACACGATGCGGAAAAATTCATCCGACTCAGCGCTGATTATCGATACGATGGATCTGCTGTATCAAAGCAATCTCGACGGGTTCTGCATCGTATCTTCAGACAGCGATTTTACGCGGTTGGCGTCGCGGCTGCGGGAATCGCAGAAATATGTTCTCGGCATGGGGGAAAGCAAGACGCCTCGTTCGTTTATTTCGGCATGCAATAAATTTTTATACCTGGATTTGCTCTTAGAATCTGCCGAAGAAAATGAATCCGCCGCCAGTCAGACCAAGTCCGCCGCATCATCCGGAAGCGCCCCATCGGTTCAATCCTCTTATCTGCCGGCGCATGAAACGACGTCCGGAAAAGACTTTGACATCATCAAGCAGACCTTGGTGAAACTTGCGGAAGAAAACTCCGACGATAACGGCTGGATATTTTCCGGCACCTTGGGGAACTTGCTGAATAAGCAGTTCTCCGATTTTGACGTACGGAATTTCGGATACAAGAAATTCGTGCCCTTTATCGAGTCTTTGAAAATTTTTGATGTAAATACAATTACGGACGATAAAAACAAAACCGTCAAGCATAATTACTTTCGTCTGAAATCACAGTCATCCTATCGGCCGTCCCGGTCGTCCCATTCGTACCATAAACATTACTTCCGCTGACCCAAGCGAGGTACGCCGCATTGTGCCGTGCAACAGCGATGCACCTCGTTTTTCCTGTTCCTGCCTGCCGGTTCCGGGATTGAAAAGGAGTCTCCTGCCCATGTCTGCCGACCATGAACGAGACGTATTGGCGTCCTTATCGCAGCGAAAACCGAATACACCCATTTCCATGGCCGCCGATTTGGCGAACGATAATTTAAACAGCATTTGCCGGCTGTCTCTTGCCTGGAGCAGCGGCGGAAAGATTCACGGCGTTTCCTACTTTGCCAAACCGCCGGACGATGACTTTACAAATCGCAAAATAACTGCCGAAATGGTGGAAGACAGCCTGTCTTTTGCCGACTTATGGGATAAGGAAGTCTCTCCTTTGCTGCAGGACGCAATCCTTGCGGCATATTCTGCGGAAAACCTGTTTACTGCCATCAAAAACAGTTATGAAGCCAGCGGCCGTTCTTTTTCCATGAACGACGCATATGTCCGCGACGTGAAGTTTCTCGCCTCCGCCTATATTGCCGGCTTGGGAAATACCTCTTTCGCATCCATTATGTACCGCTTAAAAATTCCCGTCGATTTGGACAACTCCCTCAGCAGGGCCATGGCGTGTTCTTTGTGCATCCGCCGGCTGGAACGAATGTATCCTATCGAAAACTACGGCATTCCCCTGTCGGCTATCATGGCCGGCGTCCTTCATCGGCCATCTCCGGAAAGTACCTGCCGCAACAAAGAAAGGCGGAAAAAATATGATCGTCTTGCACGCCGCATCCAAGCGTGGCTTCTGCCGTTTTTCATTCTATGTCTCCTGCTGACGCTGTACTATCTTCACCGCTATCAGGAAAAAGAGCGTACTAACGTTGATTTTTCCCGGTATGCCGCGACAATGATTTGGCCGGCGCCGCATCCCCGCAAAGCCCCTGTTCCTGACGCGGCGGCCAAGCACTATCGTCCTCATCGCAATGCCGCCGCACTGTTTCCAATAACGCCATCGGAAACAGTGGATTTAGATGAAACATCTCGCAGCTGAACGTACTGCATATTTTCATATATATAAAAAATACCGCTGCTCCGAAACATTTTCAGTTTCAGGAGCAGCGGTATTTTTTACGCGCCATCGGCATGCGGCGTCACATAATCGACAGTCGGGAATTCGGTATGTCCGTAATGAACATATGACCCGGTGAATGAGTAATCATAAATTCCGGCTTCACTGCCATAGCCACTGCCTGAGGCGTCACGCCGCACGCCCAGAAAACAGGAACCTCTCCCGGTTTTATTACTGACGGTTCGCCGAAATCAGGCTTATCCAAATCGGCAATGCCGATGGCTTCCGGGTCGCCGATATGGACGGGAGCGCCGTGCACAAAAGGCATTCTCGTCGTAATTTGCACGGCCCGTATGGCATCGGACGGTTTCATGGGCCGCATGGAAACCACCATGGGACCGTGAAAAACACCGGCTGGAACGCATTCGATATTCGTTTTGTACATGGGCACGTTATGATTATCCGTAATATGACGGATTTCCAAACCTGCCTCCATCATCGGACTTTCAAAGGAAAAGCTGCAGCCAAGCAAAAAAGCAACCAGATCATCCCGCCAATACGATTCTATATCCGTCACTTCATCCGTCAGTTCTCCGCGGCGGTAAATGCGGTACCGCGGTATGTCGTATCGAAGATCTGCCGCCGGCGCTACCAGCCGCGGCACCGGCGAGCCGGCTTCCGTCACGTCCAGTACGGGGCACGGTTTTCTGTTCCGCTGCGTAAACAACAGAAAATCAAACGCCAGATCTTTCGGCAAGACAGCCATATTAGCCTGGGCATATCCGGCGCACATTCCGCTCGTCGGCCGGTCCAGCTCTCCCCTTCGGATGAGTTGGCGCACTTCCTGCGGCGCTGCAGTTGCCAAATTCATCATATCCACCTCCGTCAACTACGTATTGATTATTTCGACTAAGTGTTCTTCCAAATAACTGGTATGCATGACTCCGCGCCGGAAAACTTCATTCTGCAGGATTTTCCGCTGCAGCGGAATCGTCGTCAGCACGCCTTCGATTTTAAAATCGGCCAGGGCTTTTTCCATCTTCTCAATCGCTTCCTGCCTCGTCGGCGCCCATACGATAAGTTTTGCAATCATAGAATCGTAAAAAGGCGTCACAACACATCCCCGGTACATGGCGCTGTCCACGCGGATGCCGCGGCCGAAAGGCGGCGTATACCGCGTAATTTTCCCCGGGCAGGGCATAAAATTATGCAGCGGGTCTTCGGCGTTGATGCGGCACTGAATAGCCCAGCCGTTCAGGCGGATATCCTGCTGACGCCAAGGAAGCTTCTCGCCTGCCGCCACGGCAATCTGCGCCTTAATCAGATCAGTTCCCGTTACCATTTCCGTGACGGGATGTTCTACCTGGATGCGCGTATTCATTTCCATAAAATAGAAATTCCCTTTTGAATCGACGATAAATTCTACCGTTCCAGCGCCGCTGTAGGAAACAGCTTTAGCCGCTTTTACGGCAGCCTGTCCCATTTTTTCCCGTATTTCCGCCGTGACTGCCGGAGACGGCGCTTCTTCAATCACCTTTTGGTGTCGGCGCTGCGTCGAACAATCCCGTTCTCCGAGATACACAACGTTTCCGTAATTGTCCGCCATGATTTGTATTTCCACATGCCGCGACTGCGTCAGATATTTTTCCAAATACACGCCGGCATTGCCGAAAGAACGTTTCGCTTCCTGAGAGGCCTGCCGCAGGGCTTTTACCAACTCCGTACTGTCTCCGACAACACGCATGCCTTTTCCGCCGCCGCCGGCCGTTGCTTTTATCAGGACGGGATAGCCGATGCGTTCGGCCGTGCGGCGCGCTTCGTCTTCATCGGAGATTATATTGTCCGTGCCGGGAATGACAGGCACGCCGGCGCGCTGCATCGTACTGCGCGCCATCGCCTTGTCCCCCATATGGCGGATGGCCTCGCCGCCGGCGCCGATGTACGTAATGTGATAATTGGCGCAGACGTCTGCAAAGTCGGCGTTTTCCGATAAAAATCCGTATCCCGGATGAATGGCGTCGGCGTTAGCCGCCTTAGCCGTTTCAATGATGCGCGCAATATCAAGATAGCTTTTCTTTGCTTGAGACGGCCCGATGCAGTATGCTTCATCGGCAAGACGCACCGGCAGCGAGTCTCTGTCGGCTTCCGAATACACGGCAACGGTACTGATGCCCATTTCATGACAAGCCTTGATGATTCGGACAGCAATTTCACCGCGATTGGCAATCAACACTTTTTTCAACATAAGCCGCTTCCCTTCTTACATGGCGGCGTGGCCTTTTTTCACTTTGAACAAAGGCTGGCCGAATTCGACAAAGTCGCCGTCTTTTACCAATATTTCCACTATTTCCCCTTCGACGGTAGCCTCTACTTCGGAAAAGAGCTTCATGGCTTCCAGTACGCAGACGACCGTATTGGGCATGACTGCCGAACCGATTTTTACGAACGGCGGCGCTTTCGGATCCGGCGCGCTGTAAAACGTCCCTACCATAGGCGCCGTAATTTCAACGACTTGGCCGCTGCTTTCCGGCACCGTATCCGGAACAGCCGCCGCCGGCGCTACTGCAGGCACTGCTGCTGCGGAAAGACCTTTTTCCAGCACCACTTTTCCATCATCATAGATTAATTCAATTTTTTGAAGCGGCGAAGCTTCGAGCAGCTTTATCAGCTCTTTTATTTCATCCAAGGATAACAATATGATCCCTCCCAGTTACAACATGCCGGCCACGGCAATCTTTATATTTTCCATGCACTGTTCCATTTCAATGAACAAGCGCTCGCCCTCTTCATTGCTGATAAATCGGAAATACATCCTGTCGCCCGGCTTCAGCTGCGCCACGCGCGCTACATCGACTAAGGCGACTTGTCCGATAACGGGATATCCTGCCGTCGTCTGATGATCGGCCATCAGGATAATCGGCATGCCGTTCGGCGGCACCTGTATCGTACCCAGGCCTGCCACCTCGGAAATCATTTCAAGCGGCGCTTTTAATTCAAGCTTCGGCCCGTTCAAACGATATCCCATGCGGTCCGATTGCGTTGTAATCAGAAAGTCCGTGCCGAAGAAATCATATTTTGCTTTTTCCGTAAACGCATCATACTGCAGCCCAGCCGTAACCCGTATGGGCCGGCGCAGCCGGTCCTTCGTCGTATGAACCATGCTGATTCCCCATTTTGCATGAGCAAAGGAATGAGCGCCCCGCGACAATAAATTAAACATCATTTTTGTGCCGTATTCACCCGGTTCCTTCGTATTCAGCATATCGCCGCTCCGCAGCGCCCGCCCGTCCATGCCGCCGAACCCTGCGCGCAGATACGTGCTCTTGCTGCCCATAACCGGCGGCACGTCGTATCCTCCGGCAACGGCCAGATACGCCCGGCATCCGATACGGCTCGAACCAAACCGCAGGATAGCGCCGGCCTTGACTGCCACAGGGCGCAGCATGGGCACTTTCTGTCCGTCGATAACGGGCTGGAAATCGCCGCCCGTAATAGCAATAAGCACGTCTGCCGTAAATTCAATCGTCGGCCCGGTCAGCGTAATCTCCAGAGCCGCTTCGTTCTCATCATTACCGACAAGAATATTTGCCAGCCGCAGGGAATACAGATCCATCGCTCCCGAAGGAATGACGCCTATTTTCTGATAACCGTGCCGACCCGTATCCTGAAGCGTCGTCATCAGGCCCGGCCGGATAATATTAAGACTCATGGCCGTCTTCCTCCTTCAGCGCTTTATATTCTTCTTCGGAAATGGCGAAAAATTTTACAATATCGCCGGAATGGAGCAGACTGGGCTGTTGTTCATTCTGCAAATTAAACATTTCCATCGGCGTTCTGCCGATAATCTGCCATCCTCCCGGCGTTTTCAAGGGATATCCCCCGGTCTGTTCCCCGGCAATCCCGATGCTCCGAGCCGGAATTTCTACCCGCGGCACCGTGCGCCGCGGCGTAGCAATGCGCTTATCCATGCCGCCCAAATAAGGAAATCCCGGACAAAAACCGATCATATATACCAAATACTCTGCTGACGTGTGGATTTTCACTACTTCCTGCGGCGATAAGCCGTGATAATTGGCGACATAATCTAAATCAGGTCCGTATTCGCCGCCGTAGCACACCGGTATTTCCACAACCTTTGCCGCTTCGCGCTGCATATTCTTCGCCTTCGTTATACACTCTTCCTCAATATATTCGGAAACGATTTGAAATGCCGATTTATTCCGGTTCCTGCCGCTGCGCCTGACAATAAAAGGGTTGTAGTAAACTGCCAGGCTCGTATAGGAAATAACTGACTCCACCATGCCTGAAAACGGATGCCTATCGAGATAATCTGCCAGCGTCTTGACGCGGCAGTGGACTTCCGGATTGATAGCGTCGCCGAAGCGCACGAGAATACCGGCTTCCCCTAACGGCATAATCATAAATTCACGGTTCAAGTATGTCCGCCTCCTGTTACATAAATAACTTGGGCAGCTGTCTTACAACAGTCAGCACACCCATGTACGCTGTCATTACAACGACAATGCCGCCGAAAATGCTCATCCATTTCGGATGTCTGTAATCGCCGACGATCGATTGTTTGTGAGCGGCAACGATCATGACCAGCAGCGTAATCGGCAGTATGAGGCCGTTCAACGTGCCGACGAGAATCAGCGTCTTAACGGGCTGTCCGACAAAAGCGAATACGACTGTCGAAAAAATGATGAAGGCAATAACGTACCATCGATAGTTGTTTTCGATTTTAGCGCTGAACGTGCGGATAAACGATACGGACGTATACGCCGCGCCGACAACGGAAGAAATGGCTGCCGCCCACATGACGACACCGAACACTTTATATCCGACATCACCTACGGCCAGTCTGAACACGGATGCCGGCGGATTGGAAGGATCAAGCTGCAAACCACTGCTGATAACACCTAATGTTGCCAGGAACAAGAGGACGCGCATGACGCCGGTCAGGCATACGCCGGTAACGGAACTGCGCGTAATTTGGGGCAGCGCCTCTTTGCCGACGACGCCGGCATCGACGAGACGATGACCGCCGGAAAAGGTAATGTACCCACCGACAGTACCTCCTACCAATGTGACAATTGCCATCGGATCAATTTGATCCGGCACAAAAGTCTTCGCCACAGCTTCGCCGACGGGAGGCGCTGATGAAATTGCGACATACAGCGTCAGAAAAATCATGACAAAACCTGCGGCCTGCGTAAATTTATCCATCAGCAGGCCCGCTTCTTTAAACACGAATATCGATATGGCGATAACAGCGCTGATCACTGCGCCTGTAACGATATCAATACCAAAAAGAACATTAAAACCCATGCCGGCTCCGGCAATATTGCCGATATTAAAGCCAAGACCGCCCATAACGATAAGCGCCGCAACGAAATATCCCAATCCCGGGCAAACCATATTCGCTATGTCCTGACCGCGTTTTCCCGAAATGCCGATAACCCGCCATACGTTAAGCTGCGAACCTATATCCAAAATAATAGATGTTAAAATGACAAATCCAAAGCTGGCCATCAGCTGTCCCGTAAATACGGTCGTCTGCGTTAAGAAGCCCGGCCCGATGGAAGAAGTCGCCATCAAAAAGGCCGCTCCCATCAAAATACTCCAATCAAATTTTTTCTTTCCGTTCATGGTTTTTCCCTCTTTTCTGTGCACTGTCTGCGTTTTATTCTCTATGTATAAAGGAAATCACGTCAATATCTTCCTGCTGCAGCACCTCACGGATGCGTTTGGCAAAGGCCAGCGCTTTCAGACTGTCGCCGTGGATACAGACCGTGTCCGCCTGTACGGGCACATCCTTCCCGGACAATGCGCAGACGCTACCGGTTCGTATCATTTTCAAGACCTGCCGGATTGCGGCATCATCATCGGTAATCATCGCACCGGCCTGCGTCCGCGGCGTCAGCGAACCGTCATCCTGATACGTCCTGTCGGCAAAAACTTCACTTGCCGTTGCAAGACCTGCCGCCTGGCCGGCTTCAACGAGCCGGCTGCCGGCCAGACCGAACAGCACCAAGGATGGATCGACATCATGCACGGCCCTGGCAATCGCCTCCGCCATGGCTTTATCCTTCGCCGCCATGTTATACAGCGCCCCGTGGGGCTTTACATGCTGCAGCATGCCCCCCTCAGCTTTGACAAACGCCGCCAGCGCGCCGACCTGATAAACAATCAAATCATATATTTCCTCCGGCTTCATGATAATGTTGCGGCGGCCGAAACCATTCAAATCCATAAACCCGGGATGCGCGCCGACAGCAACGCCCTGCTCCAGCGCCAACCGGACAGTCTTATGCATGACGAAAGGATCTCCGGCATGCATGCCGCAGGCAATATTCGCTGAACTGACATATTTCAGCACTTCTTTATCATTCCCAATAGTATACAAGCCGAAACTTTCTCCTAAGTCGCTGTTTAAATCGATTTTCACCATATAAAATTCCTCCTCTGTACACTCACGGGTTATGCAAAAAGGCGCTGTGTATTAAACATACCAGCGCCTTTGCTCAACAAAGTATATTTATGCCCCATTATAATACATAACTTGTAAATTTGTCAATCTGTGGAATTTTTTTGCCATTTCAACGAAAAAATTCCTACAAATTCACCCCCATTTCTGTTAAGTATTTTTAAACGATTCGTGCATAAATATAAATCTTCCAACAGTATTATCTTATCGTTTTATTTTCCTCAGCGCATCAGCTTCGCCATTCAAAGACGCCGCGATTCAAAACGACGTTCCCCGTCTTCTCGTCAATAAGACGGAAATACGCCGTTCCACCGCCTATTTTCCATAAATGCAGCGCAATCGGCGTATCCGGCAGCAGCATCGCCGACATCTGCGCAGCCATGCGAGTCATGCGTTCCGGTTCGCCGGGAATCAGCGCGCCGATAGCCATGCGGCAGGCAAATCCAAAGGAGCACAACCCCTGCATGATCGACGTTTCCAGCCCCATCTTCTTCGCATACTGCGGATCTACATGAATTAAATTCGTATCTCCTGTCAAACGGTACAACAAATTTTGCACGGGACTGATATAATCGTCAATTTCGGCGTCAGGGCGGCGGTCAGGAATCACGACGGGGCTTTTCGGCATCGGAACGCCGCCGAATCCGCCTGCTTCATGGAAAAATGTCGTCGAATAATTCGTGCATACGTCGTTGCCCGCTTCATCGCGCACGTCGATTCTCGTCCGCACGACGGCGCCCTTCCCTTCGCCGCGGTCATATACGTCAGTAATAACGTCCTGGTACTGGAAAGTTCCTTTAATCGGGTCAATAGGCCGATGCATGATAATTTCATGGTCCATATTCAAAAATGAAATCGTCGGTTTGATGATTTCGTTGGCCAGCATAGATGCCGGAAGCGGCATCCACTGATAGGGACGCACGTTTATCGTCCCCCAATACGGAACGGTCCCATATGTCGGAATTGCTTTCAAATATTTTTCATACGTGTACAGCAAATCATCGCGCTTGGCTCCGACTGCCAGCGCATACAGCACGACATCGCGCCAATTATACTCCAGGTACCGCGGTTCCATCTTCTTGCCGACAAGCATTTCGTCCAGCTTCAATTTCATAACGCTCACTCCTTTTCACTCAAATCGTGTCTTTTCCCTACATATTATTGTACACGATAAGCAAAAAGCCCGCTATATATGCGGCAGAGACATTTAAAAGACGTCTATTGCCAATATCTGTCTATTTCTCCGGCAATTCGTTCAATATCATTAATGAGCTTGCACGTATGATAGCCGTCGGCAGCGGCATGGTGTACCGATACAGCCAGAGGCAGCCGCACTGCATCGCCTTCAGCCTGATACCTGCCGAACCGGATAAGCGGAAACAGCAGCGAATTTTCCGCATACGTATCTTGAGAAAATGATGTGAAATGAAGCCACGGCACATTGGACACGGGGCAGAAATTAGGAGGCTGTCCCGGTTTTGCCCTGACATATCCGGAATGATTCTTATACTGCTCCATGTCGTCCCTCACGCTGCGGTAAAATAAACGGAGATCACTGTCATAGCGGCTCCACACATCGGAAAACGTCTTATCTCTTTCGTGAAATACAGTGTAACACGGAACGACGTCATCCCACCATCCAAGATTGCCGCCGCCGTCAAAACTCATGCGAAACTCCCGGTTTTCATTAACCGCCCGCATGACGGCATACAGCATAAGCGGGAAAAATTTTAGCCCCTGCGTTTTCTGAAAACGCAGCAGCGGTGCAATATCAATATGCGCCGTCAGCGTATACCTGCACTTTATTTGATTATAATAGTATACAAAATGTTCACTCCGAGACCACGTTTTCCAGTCAATACGATGAAATGCCGCCATAGCGGCTCACCTCCCTTTCCGCCGCAGAAAAATAACTGCATGTCACGCGCTTGTACAGGCTTATTGTACTATATCGGCGTATTTATGTCATTTGTCGTCAGATATATTTCCCGCGGAAAAATAAATCGGGCCGAGCACTTCCCTGTTTGCTCGGCCCGATTTATTTTTGATTATTTCGGCAGTTTGCTGACAGCCATACTACGGTAACCCACTTACATGCTGGCCTTTAAAATATACCGCACGTCATCCGGCGTCAGCTGCTTATATCCGCCGCGGAGCAGGAAAGTTCCTTCTACGATACCGTCAAGCATATCTTCCGTAACGCCCAAATCGCGGATATTCATGACCAGCCCCAGTTCGTTCATCCATTGTTCCATTGCCGACAAGCCTTCGTCTGCAATTTCTTCATCGCTCTTATCCTTCGGATCAACATTCCAGACATTGACGGCAAAACGGCGGAATTTCTGCAGTCCCTCTTTCATGATGTACCGGTAGTACGCCATAGATACGGCAGATAATGTCATGCCGTGCGTTGCGTCCGTATAAGCGCCGATAGACTGACCGATCATATGAACTTCCCAGTCCGTCGATTTTCCCATGGCAATAAGCGTATTCAGCGCCCACGTTGAAGCCCACATAATATTGCTGCGGGCTTCATAATTTTCCGGTTCCCTGACGGCAATGCGGGAACTGGCAATCAGCGATTTCATCAGCCCTTCACTGATATAATCGCTCGTGTTGTCGTCCTCTCCGGAAAAATACTGTTCGCAAATATGATTGAACGCATCGTATATCCCGGCAGCCATTTGATTCATGGGAACCGTAAACGTATAGGCCGGATTAAGCAGCGTAAATTTCGGCATGACGTCGTCTTTAAAAACCCGTCCGATTTTTCGTTTCTGCCCATGATTCGTAATAACCGAACCGCCGTTCATTTCCGACCCCGTGCCTGCCATGGTTAAAATGCAGCCGACAGGAATAATCCGATTATCAACCCGCTTCATCTGCAAATAGTATTTCTCCCACGGATCTTCGTCGCACCATGCCGATACGGAAACGGCTTTGGCGTAATCGCAGACGGAGCCGCCGCCGACAGCCAGCAACAGATCTACATTATTTTCTTTGGCAGCTTTTGCCCCTTCATACAGCTTTTCCACTGTCGGGTTAGGCATGACGCCGGACAGTTCCACAATTTCCTTGCCGCTGTCTTCTAAAATATCGACAATTTCCTGGTACAGGCCGAATTTTTTAATCGAACCGCCGCCGTAAATAAGCATGACTTTCGGGCCATACTTTTTTAATTCGCCGCCCAGACGATTCAGAACGTTTTCACCGAAATATAACCGCGTAGGATTGCAGTAACTAAAATTTCCTAACATATACATACCTCCTGCCAGCACATCATTGTCTTTTATAAGCACCGCATCCGCTCCTGAACAGAGGGCATTATACGGCGTTTTTTTGTTTTTGCGCTAATTGTATCATACAATGGCCCGATAAAAATAGCAAATACTCTCAATATATATCATTCCATGCCTTTTAGGTATGTTTGTTGTTTTTTTCCTGCCGACGGATAAACATTGTCCTGCCGCCTGTATACTTTTTGTATTTGAATAAATTTTTACCGCCGTCCCAGCGTTAGCGTCCATGATACGCTAAAATCAATCATAAATAAAATTATGCGTGAATTAACTGTTATGCTTTACCGCTGTCGCGCCAAGTATTTTTCACAAATTAGTCTGCAAACGCTGACACGAATGAAACCAATCAGCCATGGCAAGCACGCCCCCAAGTGTTTCATGTTCATGTACTTCTTGTTACCCCATTGAACTGTGTGCCGGCCCCATAGCGCAGCTGGGCACAGAGCAGCATACGAGCAGGATTTCCGTCTGGGAAACTGCCAATCACACGGGGCGGCAGTACCGCTCAATAAGGGCAGTTTCAAAGGAGATTCTCTGCACTCGTACCGAAAAGCTTCGCATAAGTTTCTCCGCCTCCTCCATCAGTTCATTTGTGGATTCCTCTACGCTACCTCGTACCACCTCTTTTCCCTTGATAATTTCTTCATTTAATTGTAAACCTTTCCGGTATGGTTTGTTGTCTTCTCCAGAACAGAGTGTTGCCGCTTCATCCTACCAGAGTGCTGCAACCCCTGCTTCGTTCTATCTTCTTTTTCAAGTTGCAAAACTTATTCTGCCTTATCCTTTTTTCTCTCCATGCCTTTTCTTTTGGGGTGCGATTCTTCCCGGTTATATACAAAATCTCCTATGCAGTGTTTGTTCTACACCACACAGGAGATTTACACAAAGTTTTGGATAAATTTCATCCCCAATGTTGTATTTGAGGCGGTAACAATATATTGATTTAAGAATGGAAGCGTATTTGTAAGTTAAGCATTCACCGTTTTCTTTGTAAACAGATATATAATTAGAAGCCCAATTTTTTCATAATGCCGCAGCGTCGTTGTTGTTATACCCAACAGTTTTGCTGTTTCTCCAATGGAATATAACTTTTTCACTGGCCCCTCCGTATATTGCACCTGCTTACGCTTGATAACCAAAGGCACTTTTTATTCTAAAAAGCATCCCACTCGGCAAATCGTTCATTCATTCGTTTTTTCTTTTGTTTTCCTCTGCCAGATCCGTCCTCCTTCGCGGCCGCAAAAGGCATTTTCCCGGCTGCGACCGTCCGTTTGTAAAACAGTTCGACAGCTTCTTGTTCGCTTAATCCCATGCGGGCGAAAATAGCTGCCGCTTCTTGACGTATGTGTTCATCCATGCAAAGTTCCCCTCCCGTCACTCCTGCGATTTTGATGGTGTGTTTTTGCTTCGTCGTTAATATCATCCAGCGTCGCCATGTGCTGAACGGCATACATCATCGTTTTCAGCAGAACTACCGCCAAAACAGCTCCGGTCCCTTCACCAAGAGCCATATCGGCATGGATAGGCACAGCGTATTCGTCAATGCCGCACAACCGCAGCGCCGCACTCATGCCCGGCTCCCTTGACAAGTGCGACGGCAGCGCATAGGCCCGCACAGACGGATTCATCTGTACGGCGCAGGCCAGCGCCGCCGCCGTAATAAAGCCGTCAATATAAAAAGGCACGGCAGCGTCGGCGCAGGCCGTCATGGCTCCGCACAATGCCGCAAGGTCAAATCCGCCGACATAATGCAGCGCATCTTCGGCCGAATGAATATGCCGGCCCCAGCGCCGCATTGCGTCGGCAATAAGTTTCTTTTTTCGAAATAAGAGGGCGTAGTTTCCCTTTGCCGCTCCATGCCCTGTCAGCAGTTCCCGTTCTTTCGGCATCAAAGCCGATAAAACAGCAGCCGACGTCGTCGTATTGCCAATGCCCATTTCGCCGAAAGACAACAAGTTGGCTCCCTGCATTTTCGCGGCCATCACCCGTTCCCTGCCGACAGCCAGCGCACATTGATATTGCTGTGCCGTCATCGCCGGCGATGTTGAAAAATCGGCGGTGCCTCTGCCAATTTTTCTGTTAAGTCCTACAGAATCTTCACTATCAATCCCTACATCGACAACTTCATAAGGAATGCCGTGACAGCGGCAGAAACAGGAAACAGCCGCCGTGCCTTCCACCATATGGCGGCTCTGCATATACGTAATATCCGGCAGCTGCGCCGCCGCGCCGGAACGGACAACCCCGTTGTCCGCAGCAAAAATAATGTGACGCGGACGAATCTCACAGTCCAGTGTGCCCCATGCCAGAAATACCTGTTTTGCCTGCTGTTCCAGCAGACCCAAACTTCCCGGCGGCTTGGCCAGATTTCGCAGCCGTTCGTCTACTTGTTCAGCAAACGTCATGACCGAGACAACTCCTTATAGGATAAATAAAGAGCACGGAGACGACATCCTTCTTCATCCAGTTCCGGCAGTTCGGCGTGATGGCGCACGGCTCTTCCCGTCTCTTCGTCAATATGTACAAACGATACAAAACATGATGCAGCCTGCTGTCCGTCCGAACGGCGGTTCATGCAGATATACGCGCCGGCGCTCGTCTCTCCGGCATAGACAATGCGGCTGGAAAGGCCCACCGTATCCCCTTTGTGAACGGGACGGAAAAACCGCAGCCCATCCAGCCCCCGGCAAACGATATGCGGGCTTTGCAAAAAACTCTGGACAGCCAAAAAGGCGCATTCAATCATATACGCCGACGCCTGGCCGGCAAACAGCGTATCATGGTGATTTAAATCCCTGCCCAGAACCATATGCGCCGTAACAATGTTGTCGTCTCGTTCCGCCATTTGTCATTCCCCCTTGCCGCAATGTACAATATAATGTATTTATTTTACCATACCCCCCTAAAGATGATAAATACTTCTGCCGTGTAAAGTCTTGAAAATTCATTCTTTTTATGTCACAATTAAGATACAAGCAGAGGAGGTTTTGTATGTCTACCATCAAAGATATTGCGCGCGAAGCCGGAGTATCCATCGCCACGGTTTCTATCGTCCTCAACGGAAAGGGACAGGAACGGAAAATCTCACAAGAAACCCAGGCCCGCATTCACCGAATCGCACAGCAATTGCAATACGTGCCGAATCAATCGGCTAAAAAACTGCGGTCTATCCAAAAAGACAGATACGCCATTGCTTTTTACTGGGCAACAGACTTCCGCATCAATTATCTGGCCCGCATCACGCTCGGCATTCAGCATGAAATCATGCATCAGTCCAAAGTCGTTCATCTCACGGTCGTTCCGTACGAAGTCGATCACCTGCAAAAGCAGATGGAATCAACGCAGAACGAATTTTTCAACGGCATTATTATTGCAAATATGTCCGACGCTGATATGGACTACCTCAATGACTGCGATATTTCTTATCCCGTTGTACTGTTCAACCGCGAATCGCCGAAATACAGCAGCGTGACGATGGACAACTACAAAATCGGATGCAGCGTAGCTAATCATTTTCTCGCCAAACAAATTTACGACGCCGGCGTGCTGACCCATGACACTACCTTTCCGATTATGCGCATGTGGATGAAGGGATTTCTCGATACCTTTGCTGCCGCCGGGCATCCTGTTCCTGACGAAAATATCATTCTCTGCAGCACCTCATCGTCCAGCGCCATCGATGCAACGAAAAAGCTTCATGCAGAACACCGTCTTCCCAAGGCAATGTTCTGCGAGTCCGACGTCTTGGCGCACGGCATGCTTTTTGCCTGCCACGAGCTGAATATCTCCATTCCCCGGGACGTGGAAGTCTTTACTATCGGAATCAACATGGCCGAACTGAACGATTACGCCATTCCGTCTTTATCACGTATCGACATACCTATGCATGAAATCGGCGAACAGTGCCTGCACCTGCTCGTTGACCTTATCGAGAAAAAGAAACCAAATCCGACAGTCCTCTATGCGGAAGGCATCAAAATCATCGGCCAGTCTTCGCCGGAATCGTAATAAAACTGCTGCCGGCAGCAGCATCGCCCTTGAGCGTTACGTTCTCTTGACAATTTATTTATATTACGTATAATAGCATCAGAGTGTGACCGATAAGGCCGCATGAAGGGATACACCACCTTCGGTGTAACTTCTTCATGCGGCCTATTTTTGTTGAAAGAAGAATGTGATGGTACGAATTACCGGCAAAGATGTCGATGCAGCCAGAATGGACCTTGCCGAATATTGGCTCATGAAGGCATTCGGCCGGAATGTATCGCCGTCGAACAGGCAGGAGCGCAAATCGTCACGATGGCGCTGCGCCACGTCGAAACAGGCGAAAAAGATAATATTCTTGATTTCATTCCCCAAGGAGTCACGCTCCTGCCCAATACATCGGGAACCCGCAGCGCCGACGAAGCAGTGCGCATTGCCAGGCTGTCCCGTGAAGTCGGATGCGGCAATTTCATCAAAATCAAAATTATGCGCGATTCCAAATATCTCCTGCCGGATACCTCCGAAACAATAAAAGCTACGGACATCTTAGCCAATGAAGGGTTCGTCGTACTGCTGTATAGGTATCCTGATTTATACACGGCCCGCGATCTCATATCTGCCGGAGCCGCCGCCGTCATGGCCAATACAGCGCTGGCCACAGCAGGAAGCCTTCCCCTCATGGCCGGCGCGTTCCAAAAAGCTATCAAGGCAGGCCGCGCCGTATCCGGAAGAAATGGCGCAAAAAGCCCAGATGCTCACACGCTGTCACTTCGGCACCAATATTTCCGCCATTACGCCTATTTATTTTGCTAATTACTGTAACAATTACTGTATTTACTGCGGTTTTAACTCGCACAACAACATCAAACGGACCCGCCTTAACGATGACAAACTGCACGGGGAATGCCGGAATATCGCCAAGACCGGCATTGAGGAAGTCCTCATGGTCACCGATGAAAGCACGAAAATGTCCGACATAAAATACATCGGCAACGCCGTTTCCATATCCCGCCGTTATTTCCGCATAACCGGCATGGAAATTTCCCCCGTCAGCACCGACGACTATCGGTATCTTCATCAATGCGGCGCCGATTACGTCACGGTTTTCCAGGAAACGTACGACTCCGCAAAATACGCCTCACTTCATTTGGCCGGGAACAAACGTATTTTCCCGTACCGTTTTTACTCTCAGGAACGGACTCCTCGGCGGCATGCGCGGCGCCGGATTTGCCGCACTCCCGGGGCTGGCCGACTGCCAAAAAGACGCTGCCGCAACGGGAATGCATGCCTATCTCTTATAGAAAAAGTATCCCCATGCCGAAAATTCCCTTTCTTGTCCTCGCCTATGTCCTATTTCAACAAGGGTAAAATCAATCCGAAAGATGTCGACGAGCGCAAGTTGACGCAAATTATCTGTGCCTGCCGTCTCTTCCTCCCGTACGCCCAAATTGTCGTATCGAGCCGTGAAAGCGCCCGTT
>CAZDQW010000002.1:90330-95185 GCA_964507845.1 uncultured Megasphaera sp. | reverse complement strand
GCGATGAACAATTGGAAATCACCGACAGTCGTTCTTTTGATGAAACGTACGTCGCTATTAAACAAATGGGGCTTCAGCCCATAGCCAGCGACTACATTTACGTATAATACGATACCTCTTGCCGTTACGCTGATATAGAAATACGAAAACAGCCTTCCGGACTCATCCCCCGTCAAGGCTGTTTTCGTATGCAGTTTTAATTAGGACAATATGTTTTTCTGTTATTGCCAGTTCCATCTTTTTCTTGTAATTTTTTCATTTTTGTCATATATTATACAATGTAAGCCCTTATATTGCGCACTTTGCATTTGACATTTATTCCTATTCCATGGCCGTTGACGAGGTTATGAGATTCATGTATAGTAAATTAAAAGCATTTTCTGGAATATTATAACTTTTATGACAATCAGGTGATATTGGGTGTTGAAAATAGCCGCCATAACCAACAGAGAGCTCGCTAGGGCAAACTATTGGGATCAGCTGGAGCAGATTGCTGCATCCGACGTCGATACAATTATTCTGCGCGAGAAAACGCTGTCGGAAGAAGAATACGCTGATTACGCAAAAAAAGCACTGCGTCTCTGTAATTTACATAATAAAACCTGCATTCTCCATCACTTCGGAAAAGTTGCCGTCAGGTTCCACGTTCCCTGTTTTCAATGTTCTCTTGAATATTTGGAAACCCATTCATCGCTGCTTTATTATATCACAACGCTGGGTGTTTCCGTTCATACGCCGGAAGAAGCTGTCCGCGCTGAAAAATTGGGCGCCACGTATATCATGGCCAGCCATGTTTTTCCTACAGACTGCAAAAAAGGCCTGCCGCCCATCGGTCCGCAGACTGTACAGGACATTTGCAGCTCCGTTTCCATTCCAGTGTACGCCTTAGGCGGCATTAATCTTCAAACGGTCACAGCCCTTCGGCACATCCCTGTTTCCGGCATTGCCCTCATGTCCGGCTTCATGACAAGCAACAACGTTTCTTCTTACGTCCGCAATTTAAGAAATAGTTTTTACCACAAAGAAGGTGCATTACCGTGAACCAAGCATATATCATCGTCGACATGCAGAACGATTTTATCGACGGCGCTTTAGGCACGAAAGAAGCGCAGGCTATCGTACCGCTCGTAGAAGCCGCCATCGTCGCCAGCAAAAAAAATGATGCCGTTCATACGGATATTATCTTTACGCAGGACACGCACGGCGAAAATTATCTTGATACGCAGGAAGGGAAAAAACTTCCTATCCCTCACTGCATTAAAAATACGCGGGGCTGGAATATTTGCCGGCAGCTTCTGCCGTATACGCTTTATGCGGCAGTGCTGGAAAAACCGACTTTCGGCTGTCCTGCCCTCGTTCCGGAAACGGCTGATTACGACCGCATCGTGCTGATGGGATTATGCACGGATATCTGCGTCATTTCAAACGCTTTGTTATTGAAAGCGTTTTATCCTGAAAAACAGATCTGCGTTGCCGCCTCATGCTGCGCCGGCGTTACGCCGGAAAGCCACAACCGCGCCTTAGCCGCTATGGCGTCCTGCCAGATCGACGTCATCGACCATCCCTAGTTTACGCTCTTCACAAATAAATCAGCCCAAGCCGCTGCCGGCGGCTTGGGCTTTTCTTGCGTCTTATTCGAATTTCCGGCCGGCTTCAAGTTCCGGAACATAACTTCCCCAGATCCGGACTCCTTTGCACGTACCGCAGAGAAACGGTTCAAACGTTACCGGCACAACGATATGTCCGCCATGTTGTTGAATATGCCGGCAAGCTTTCGGCGATACAGTAAACAGGCCCGTACCGCTTACGAATGTGCTCCGTCTGCATCGGCCGCCATGATAGCCTCATATACTTCATCGGCCGTAATATCGGCGCGGACGTTCTTCGTAAACTGCGTCGGAACAGTAGCCGCTGCGGCCACTTGCCGGATTTCTTCTTCTTTCACATCTGTAATGCCCAAATCGGCCAAGCACGACGGCAGACCAACGGTACGGATATATTGAAGCACCGTATCCCATTCTTCCTGCGGAGCATTTTCCAGCTTGAGCTGCACTAATACGCCGAATGCGACTTTTTCCCCGTGCGACATGCCGTGCGCCTGGGAAACGTAAGCAAATCCATCGTTTACGGCATGGGCCGCCGCCAAGCCGCCGTCTTCAAAACCGACACCGCTCAAATATACGCACGCTTCGACGACTGCTTCCAGCTCCGGCGTCACGATATGCTGTTCAACAGCTTCCAACGCCTTTACCGAATCTTTAAGCAGCGTCTTGTAGCACAATTCGGACAAAGCCAGCGCCGTCATGGAGCATTTGCCGCGGGACATAGTCTTGGCACCGCTGCGGTAGCAGGCGCGTGCTTCGAAATACGTAGACAGTGCATCCCCCATACCGGAAACAAGGTACTGTTTCGGTGCGTTGGCAATAAGCCCCGTGTCGACAAGAACGATGTCGGGATTGCGGTGCATCAGAAGCGCTTTCACGACAACGCCGGCGTCATTATAAATAACGGCGACGCTGCTGCACGGCGCGTCATTGGACGCAATGGTCGGAATGATAACCGTCGGCAGACCTCCCAGATTAGTGGCAGCCGCTTTAGCTGTATCGAGAGCTGTTCCGCCGCCGACACCGACGATGACGTCGCAGCCGTTGGCTTTTGCCGCCGCCATCGCCTCTTCAATCGCCTTCTTTGTACATTTGCCGCCGAACTCACAGTACGTCATTTTCTTTTCCGCACTTTCCAATGCCGCGGCAATCCGATCGCCCACACGCTTTTTGTTATTCGGCGACAGGAGAACGAGAAAAGAGGTGCCCAGCTTTTTTACATATCTTCCCAGCTTATCCAGTTCACCTTCTCCCTGGATATAGTATGAAGGTGCTTTTAATCCAATGGTCATATACATTCCGCCTTTCTTATTTTTCAATTAAAATTTTCTGTATTTTTCTATATGAAAAATCTCCCTTATCAACAAACAGCCTTTGGCACTTGATATGGGAGATTTTACATGCACTATCTGCCGGCCTATGCTGTATCCGGCATTTCGTTCAGCCGGCAAAGTAAGATATATACGTCTTCACCGACACGGTACATAAGGCGATCGCGATTTTCCTCACTGCACGGAAGATTGCCTTCCTCACCGCCGTTCAGTTTATCGTGACAAACCTGATTTAATTCAGCAAAAACCTGAAGAATTCCATCCTTATTGCGGCTTATATCTGCCAGCCTGTTGAAATATTCCTTATCTGGTTCCCATTCAGCAAGAAGCTCATTTTCCGTCAAGCCCGTCTTTCTTAAGGTCAGTTCTTTCTGCGGTGTGGCTGCGTAAATATACTTAAATTCGCCATGATTATTCTCCTATGGGAACCACAAATACCATAGCAGCTGTCAGCGGCATATATATACATAGTTTTCCGGCAACGCTGGCCAGCGCTATGGTATAAATATGTAACTAAAACATATTACTCATTACGTTTTTTCAAGTTTGCAGCGGAACCGTTTTTCAAATTCCTCCATCAATCCGGGCCGGAAATCAGGATGAGCTATGTGAATTAACGCAGCAGCCCGCTGCCGCGTCTTTCCTTTCAGTGCCGCAATACCGTATTCCGTAACAACATAATCGACATCGTTGCGTGAAGTGGTGACAGCCGCTCCTTCATCGAGAAGCGCGACTATCTTGGAAATTTTCTTTGTTTTGCCCGTCGTCGACGGCATGGCAATAATGGCTTTTCCGCCTTTAGCACGTGACGCGCCGCGGACAAAATCGACCTGGCCGCCGACGCCGCTGAACTGACGGTACCCAATCATTTCCGCGTTGACTTGCCCCATCAAGTCGACCTGCATGGCCGAATTGATGGAAATAATATGATCAATCTGCGAGATGACGAACGGATCATTCGTATAGTCGACAGGCTTCATCAATACATCGGGGTTATGGTTGACAAAATCATACAATTTCTTCGTCCCCATGAGGAAGCACGATACAAATTTTCCCGGATCCAGCGTTTTTTTCTTATTGGTAATGACGCCTTTATTCGCCAAATCGACAACGCCGTCGGAAAACATTTCGGAATGAATGCCCAAATCCTTCTTATCTCCCAGGAAGGACAGGACGGCATCAGGAATCGCTCCGATCCCCAGCTGCAACGTATCGCCGTCATGAATAAGCGAGGCCACATATCCTCCGATTTCTTTTTCTATTTCGCCGATATGCGGCGGCTGCAGTTCAATAAGCGGCTCGTCCTTTTCGACAATATAGTCGATATCTTTTAAGTTAATGCCGTTTCCGTACGTATAGGGCATGTTTTTGTTAATCTGGGCAATTTTTATTTTTGCCGCTTCCGCTGCCGGCTGGGTGTAATCGACAGAAATGCCGAACGAACAGTTTCCGTTTTCATCAGGTTCGCTCAGCTGCAGGAAGGCAACGTCGACAGTCAGCATGCCTGTCTTAAAAAGCTTGGGAGCTTCATGGAAAAAGCAAGGCGTATAATCAGCGCGGCCTTCTTCCACGGCTTTTCGTGTTGAACCGCCTACAAAAAGCGCGTTGTGCCGGAAATGTTTTTCCATGCCGGGCTGGCAGTACGGCGACGTTCCCATGGCTACCATGTGCATGATTTCCACGTTTTCCAGCCGATCTGCCTGGCGAACCAATTCCTCGGTCAAATACTGGGCTTCTCCGCAGGCGTGGGCAAACACGACTTTATCGCCCGATTTTACATGGCTGACTGCTTCCGCCGCCGAAACGATTTTACCGGCATATTCTGTTCTCCAATCTTCCAATCTTCCCACCTACTTTCTGTTTTTTTTATAGTGCAGACCGCAGCTGCAGCCTCGGGAGGAAACGAGATCGAAGCTGCGG
>CAZDQW010000002.1:0-90320 GCA_964507845.1 uncultured Megasphaera sp. | reverse complement strand
CTGTCCCATTAACCGTCACAACATACACGCAGACAGGTCTGCTGCGTATTATTCTTCAATATGGGCAATCGCCTTCGCCAATTCTTTCTTCATACGCAGGTTTCCTTGACGGGAAATCATGATGCGCTGCGCCTGCGGGGAACCGGCACCATGCATAGATTCCGTACGATAACCGACGGCGGCTGTGCCAAGGCTGAGATTTTCAATAAGGCGCAGCACTTTCAAGCGGTTTTCCGTAGAAACAGAGCTTACGCCGCGGAGGTATTTTTCCACATAAGGCCCAATTTTGGGATCACGCAGGTCTTTTTCAGACGGCGCCGTAACCATGAGTCCGCCGGCAATATCTTCGGCAAGACGGACGATTTCATACGGGAACCGGGTAACGTTCTGCTTGCAGACATTGGCCAGCAGCAAGTCGATAAGATAGTTGCCGGAAGCCGTCTTCGTTCCCAACGCCGAGCAGGCAATACCGCAGGCATAGAGCGTTTCATTCAAATGCTGCATTTCAATGATCTTATCTTTAATATGAGAAGCTTTGGGGCAGCCGTTGTAATCGGCAGCCAGCGCCGCGGCGCCGATGAGGACGTCGCCTACGCCGACTTTGCAGCCGCCGTAAGACTGGCGGTGATATCCCGCGAACCGTTCGACAAGAACGCCGGCAAATTCATATTCGCCGTTAAGGTAAATATGGTCGTTGGGAATAAATACGTTATCAAAAATAACCAAAGCTTCCGTGCCGCCGAATTCAGGATTGCCCGTATCCATTTCAGCACCTTCCAGTTTGCGCGTATCGCAGGACTGGCGGCCTACGATCATGAAAATACCTTCCGTATCCGTCGGACAGGAGAAAGAAATCGCATAATCCTTATCATCTTCACCCATAGCAATCGTCGGCATGACGATAACTTCATGGGAATTGATGAAGCCTGTCTGGTGCGCCTTGGCTCCGCGGACGACAACGCCGTCAGGACGGCGTTCTACCACATGGAGGTACAGATCGGGATCTTCCTGCGCATGGGGAGCCAGGCCGCGGTCGCCTTTCGGGTCCGTCATGGCCCCGTCAACCGTAAGGTCTTGTTCCTGCACGTATTTCAGGAAATTCATAAAGTTTTCATGATATGTCGTCCCATATTTCTGGTCGATATCATACGTCGTGGAGAATACGGCGTTAAACGCATCCATGCCTACGCAGCGCTGGAAGCAGGACGCCGTCTTTTGTCCGAGAAGACGCTGCATTTTTACTTTATTCATCAAATCTGTCGTGCTTTGATGAATATGCGTAAAACGGTTGATCCGTTCTCCCGTGTACGGCGACACGACAGTCATCAATTCCTGGTATTCCGGAAGCTGCGCCAAATCGTAGGTCATGCGGACGGAATTCAACGACGGCCGGAGAATCGGATCGTCTACAGGACATTCCACTTTCTTGCCAAACATATACACCTGTAAATTTAATTTTCTCATGCTTTCAATATACTGTTCGCCTGTCATTAATGCCATAACAAATCACCCTTCCTAAAAAATACTACTAGACTTAAAGCGATACTAACTGACGACCTCACACGCACCATGCGAGTTTCATCTATAATCATTAGATTAGCAAAAATCATGCCAACATCTCCATCTATAGAGTAAAATATCTCCTCTGTCATAAAAAACATCGTTGCTGCCGCATATTTACGGCAAACTTTTCTGGTGAATTTTTCACACAGTCATTTTTCTTTATCCTCTCTAACGTCAGCATCCTTTCTTCTGTTTCATATTTGCATCACTCCGTGGTAGTTGTTGTGTCATAAATAAAACAGCCGTCGCGCCTGTTTTGGTTTTGGCACAATATTATTTCTCAAAAACATTGAAAATACCTATATACAAGCCGATATTTTTATCATTTTCGAAATTCCGGAGCTTCTTTGACTCTATTGTTCCCCCCGTCTCCAATATGCGTTTACCGTCTCTCCTTTATCATTTTTTGACACGCTTCCTGCCATCCGGTTAAATTCTTTCCCAGGTCAATGGAATTCTTTTATTTTGGCATTTTTTTTGCTATATTTATAGTAAACTATGTAAGCAAGGAGCGTGACTGCAATGCCCGTACCTGAAATTGATAAGAAAAAAATCGACCATGTCCTGACCGCCTATGTGCGCCCGTCATTGGCGGCGCATCACGGCGATGTCGTCATTGTTGATTATTCCGACAACATCCTGCGCATCCGGCTGACGGGAAAATGCAGCGGCTGTCCATCGGCGCAGCTGACAACGGAAGAACTCATTGCCGCAACGGTTAAAGAACAGTTGCCGCAGGTAAAAGACGTTATTTTAGTCAGCGGCGTCAGCGATGAATTAATCGCACAGGCCAGAAACTTCCTGCGGCACGGCCGCCTTTAGGAGGCCGCCATGAAAATAGGCATTAAATACTGCGGCGGATGCAACAGCCGGTACGACCGCACCAAGGAAGTATCCAAACTGAAAAAAAAATTTCCGCAGCACGAATTTACTTATGCCGCAGAACAAACGGTCTGCGATATCTGTCTTCTCGTCTGCGGCTGCATGACAGCCTGCGCCGCCCCGGATGATACGGCGGCCAAGCGATTTGAGCAGCTCTGTACGCCCGCTCAATTTGCTCAGTTTGCATCAGCGCTGGCAGCTGAACCAGAACAATCTCTCAAACCGACCATCTGCATGCTGCATATCGGTGATTCGGCATCGCTGAGTAAAACATTTACAGATACGGACGTGCGCGCCTTTTCCGTTCTTACGGGAAATTACGGAAAACTTTATACGGATCCGGCCTTTGCCGCTCAATACGGATTCGGCAGGCCTGCCGTTCACACCGCTTTGGTAGGGAGTCTTTTACATACCCTCATAGAAACCCGTCTGCCCGGCGACGGCGCAATTCTTCTGGATCAGCATATACGCTTTGCGGCGCCTGCTTTCATCGGCGACAGTATTACGGCTTCCGCTGTTTTAACGAATGCCTCGGCCCGCAATTCCCGGCTTATCGTAAAAATACGAGGCACCTGTGTCAATCAAAACGGCTTGCTGATCGCTGAAGGTTCGTACTATCTGGCATTGCGCACGGATTTGTTTGCTGTTGATAAATAATTCATAAAAAGGTGATACTGATGACAAATTTGGAAAAATACGACAAGCTTTTCATGACAAACTTTAAATTAACGAAAGACCAGCTTCCCGGATTGAAATACCGCTCCATCAAATTATGGGACTCCATGGGACACATGACCTTGATGGAAGACATGGAAGACACCTTCGATATTTCCATTGACACGCCGGACGTGCTCGCTTTCAGTTCCTATGAAAAGGGGCTGGATATCCTCCGGAAATATGGCGTCAACATATAGGGAACGGCAGGAGCCTATTTGCCTGGTCGATCCTCTTACACAAAGCAACTGCTATATCTTTACATCCGGAAACAGCGCGCTTATCATCGACCCGAACGACGAAGACCAGCTCATGTCCTATTTAGCCGATCATTCGTTAATTCCGGAACTCGTGCTCCTTACGCACGAACACTGCGACCACATTTGCGGGCTCAACGCGCTGCGCCGCCGCTGGACCCTATCCGTTGCGGCCAGCAAATTATGCAGCAGCGGCATTCAAAGCACAAAAATGAATATGACGCGCATCATGGAATCCTATTTATACTTTAAAAGTCAGGGAAAGCTACGCGTTTCCTATCCCAAATTTACCTGCCGCGCCGCCGACTTGACTTTTGACACGGCGGCCTGCGATTGGACATGGCGGCAGCACCATATCCGCTGCATTGCCGTTCCGGGCCATACACCGGGCAGCATCTGCATCATCTGGGATCACGCACTCCTGTTTTCCGGAGACTATTTTATTCCCGGCGAAGAAGTTATTACGCGTCTTCCCGGCGGCGACGACGAAGCGTATCAGCGCATCGGGAAAGCCGCGCTGCGGTCGCTGCCGACGCCGATGCAAACATACCCCGGTCATGGACAACCTTTTACGCTGACGCAGGAGGTGAAGAAAACGTATGGATTATAGATCATGGCTTTCCTGCGGGCCGTACAGCTGGACGCAGGACGAAAAAGAACGGCGCTATCTGCCTTTTTTCCGCCGCCTCACGGAACATCACCGCCGGCAGTGCCCTCCTTACGCGCGAGCCCTTTCAGCCTTCAGCCGCTCACAGAAAGATCCGTTCTCTCTTGCGCAGATTCCGATGCTCCCGATTCGCTTGTTCAAGTTAATGGATTTAAAAAGCATTTCCGACAGCGATGTATTTAAAATCCTCACTTCTTCCGGAACTACCGGCCAGGCCCGTTCCCGCATTTACTTAGACGCAGATACTGCGCAAAATCAGCAGCTGACATTATGCGCCATCGTAAAGAATTTTCTCGGCGCAGGCCGCCTGCCTATGCTGATTGTCGATTCCCCGTCCGTGTTTACAGACAAAACGGCTTTCAACGCCCGCGGCGCGGCTATCTTGGGTTTTTCCATCTTTGCCAAGAAAAAATGGTATGCCCTGACGGATGATTTATCCGTTAATACCGATTCGCTGCGCGCCTTCACCGAAAACAAAGGGCCTGTCTTGATTTTCGGCTTTACCTTCATGATATGGAAATATTTCTGCCAGGCTCTTGCCCGGGAAGATCTTTCCTTCGATTTTTCCAACGCCATCGTCATCCACGGCGGCGGCTGGAAAAAGATGCAGGACCAGGCCGTGTCTGCCGCAGCGTATAAACAGCGGCTGCGCAGTCAATTCGGCATCCGCCGCGTTCACAATTATTACGGCATGGCCGAACAAACCGGCTGCATCTACATGGAATGCGAGAAAGGCCATCTCCATGCCAGTATTTTTTCCGATATCCTCGTCAGAAACGTCCGTGATTTTTCGCCCTGCGCCATAGGCGAAACGGGCATATTGCAAGTTCTTTCTCCCATGGCATTTTCCTATCCCGGCCATTCCATTCTGACGGAAGACATGGGGACGCTCTTAGGCATAGACGATTGTCCCTGCGGCAGGAAAGGAAAATATTTCCGCATCGACGGACGTATTCCCAGCGCTGAAATAAGGGGGTGCAGCGACACTCATGAATAATGCCAACTATACGGTTTTAGCCGGTTCTATTCCGAAAACAGCGCAGCCTCTGCCGCCATTTTCCCCTATAGCCATCGATTTCCTGCAACTGTTGTCCCGCCGGCTGCTCCGCTCTCCCTTAGCGTCCCGGGACCAATCATGGGCCGCACTGAGCTTCTGGCTCCGTCCCAGCCGGTTAAAAACAATGGAATCTTTACTTCCCCTAGCCAGCCGCCGGTTGGGACGCGGGCTTGTTTTTCATATCGCTCCGTCTAATATGCCCGCCATGTTTGCTTATAGTTTCTGCATTTCCTTACTGGCCGGAAACGGAAACATCGTCCGCATCTCTCCGCATCTTGCGGCTCAGACTGCCCCCGTGTTCGACATATTCCGCAGCTTGCTGGACGAACCGCAGTTCAACCGGCTCAAATGTCAGAACGCCCTTGTCGCCTACGACAGGAACACGGAAACGACGGCCGAATTTTCTGCAGCTTGCGACGGCCGCATCATTTGGGGAGGCAACGAAACGATTGCGGAAATACGGAAAATACCGCTGCCGCCGCAGGCTATCGAACTTGTTTTTGCCGACCGGTATTCACTGTCCATATTCAACAGCGCCCACATTGCCGCTATGCCGGATGACGAACTGCGGCATACTGCCCATCTATTTTACAACGATACGTATGAAGCCGATCAAAACGCCTGCTCCAGTCCCCGTTTCATTTTCTGGCTTGACAGTTCCGGCCGGACCTATGAAAAAGACCGGCAGCGGTGGTGGAACGCCGTCGCGGCTGAAGCATCGGCGTACAACTTGCTTCCCATCAAAGTCAGCGCAAAATACACGGACGCCTGGACTTTCGCCATGACCTATCCTTTCATCCAGTCGGTCCAGCAGTTCACCAATGCGTTATATGTCTATTCCTTGTCGGCCCTGCCTGACGATATTACGGCCTTATCCGGCACATGCGGACAGTTTTTCCAATATTCCGTCCGCTCTATCTGCGAAATCCTTCCCCTTCTATCTAAAAAGGTTCAGACAATATCAACTATCGGCATTCCGGCGGAACCGCTGCGGGACGCCATTATCAGCTCCGGCGTCATGGGAGCCGACCGCATCGTTCCCGTCGGCCAGGCATTGGACATGAACGTCATCTGGGATGGGCATCATATGCTGGAAGCCCTTTCCCGCATTATCGGTTAGGAGTGTTAGTCATGTATTTCTTCGATAAAAACCCGCGGTTCCGCAATAATCTCCTCTTTGCCGATAATTACGGCCGTTCGCTTACGTACGGCCAATGGTACAGTCATGCCGATGCGTTGAAAAACGTCGTTTCTCCCCGTGCATTGGCCGTCATTTTCTGCCGCACTACCATAGGCTCCGCGTTATCCTACCTGTGCTGCCTGCAGAACCGCATTGTTCCCCTGCTTATCGACGACGCCATGGATAAGAACCTGAAAGACCGTCTTCTCGCTGCCTATGCGCCGGAATTTATTTTCTGTCCCGCCGCCGGAACAGCGGGCACGCCTTTGCATACATTGGAGGATTACGCCGTATATCGCCATGCCGGCAGCTCGCCTTCCCTGTACGAAAAACTGGCGCTGCTGCTGACTACGTCCGGAAGCACGGGCAGCCCGAAACTTGTCCGGCTCAGTTACGAAAACATTCAATCCAACGCCGCCGCCATCGCCCAGTATCTTGAATTAACGGAAAACGACCGTCCCGTTTCTTCACTGCCTATGCATTATACGTTCGGCCTGTCCGTCATCAACAGCCACGTGCTGTGCGGCGCAGCGGAATACATAACGGCCGACACCATCTTCGACCTGTCTTTTTGGCAATTCTGCCGGGAAAAGAAGATTACGTCCATCGCCGGCATCCCCTTTACCTATGAATGCCTGAAACGTTTAAAATTCACGGCCATGTCCCTGTCGGATCTGGCACTGATGATACAAGCCGGCGGAAAACTTTCCCTCCAACTGCACAAAGAATTCGGAGAATTTGCCGCCTCTTCAGACAAGCGGTTTATTATTATGTACGGTCAGACGGAAGCTACGGCGCGCATGTCCTACCTGCCGGTCAAGGACTGCCTCAGAAAAATCGGCAGCATCGGCATCGCCATCCCCGGCGGAACCTTCCGCATCATGGACGAAAATCATACGGAACTGACAGAACCGAACTGCATCGGAGAACTCTGTTACGACGGTCCGAACGTGTCCTTGGGCTACGCCCGCAATGCTGCCGATTTAAAACGCGGCGACGACAAGAACGGCCGGTTGTTTACCGGTGACATGGCCTATCGTGACGAGGAGGGATTTTATTATATTACAGGACGGAAAAAACGATTCGTTAAATTACTCGGCAAACGCATCAATATGGATGAAATAGAACAATTATTAAAAAATACCGCGCCGGCTGACGATTTTGCCTGCACCGGCAGCGACGACGCCCTGCGCATATTTACGACGGCTGCAGTATCCGAACTTTCGGAACTGGAAACATTTTTGACAGAAAAGACGGCCCTGCACCCACGGTGCTTCCAGTTGATCCACATCGACGTAATTCCCAAAAACTCCTCAGGAAAAACACAGTATACCGAGCTTCCAGATATTTCATAAGAAAGTGTATTCCCATGAATACGGAACTTACCTTTACACAAGAACAAGTACAAAAACTATCAGCAGCACAGTTCCAATCGCTGCAAATCCTAGCTATGTCTTCGGAAGACCTGCGCAGCTTACTGCAGAAAGAATCGGAGGAAAACCCTTTTCTTGACTATCACCCCGTTTCATCACGCGGCGGCGCCGCTGAGTTTCTCCGCTTTGTCGCAGCGCCGGAAAATGACCGGATCAAGCACTTTATTTTAGATCAGCTGAATCCAGCCCAGTTTGATAAATCCCGCTGGGCACTCCTGACCTATTTGGCCCAATGCGTAGACACCCATGGGTATTTACAGATAGACGAACGAACTATCCGGCGCTTACCATTCCCCAAAAGGGTATGTACCGAGATGATCGGCGTATTGCAGAGCCTGAATCCGCCCGGAATCTGCGCCCTATCACCGGCAGACTGTCTCAAAATACAGCTGCGCCGCCGCCATGCCCTCTCGCCTCTGACAGAAACCATCATTGACAATTATCTGGATGACGTAGGAAAAAACCGCATATCCGCTATCGCCGCAGCGCTGGGACTATCCAAAGCGCAAATCCAGCTGGCAATACGGATCATTAAATCCCTCGATCCCTTTCCTCTTAAAGGATTTTTCGATCCTAAAGCCGCATATGCCGTTCCCGATATAATCATTCGCCGGAATGAAACGAGTTACGAAATTATCCTGAATGATTCATGGACAAATTCATATTCCATGAGCAGTTACTATATGGCCATGATGCGCCAAACAAACGACGCCGACATAAAAACGTATTTCCAGCAAAAATACGCCCGTTGTTCCCTGCTGCTGCATCATGTGGAACGGCGCCGGCAGACCTTGGCCTCCCTGGCCCAGGCTGTTTGTCTTTGGCAATACGGCTATATCCGCCGTCATCAGTCCTTACGACCCATGACCTTAAAAGACATCGCCCAGGCATCCGGTTTTCACATATCGACGGTCAGCCGGGCCGTCAAGGATAAGTATATTCAGACGCCGTGGGAAACTCTGCCCTTTAAAGCATTATTCCAAGGTCCGCTGCGCCAAAAAGGCCGGCCTGTTTCCAAAGATGCCGTAAAACGCAGCCTGACAGAGCTTATCGCCGCCGAAGACAAGGAAAATCCGTACAGCGACGCCCAGCTCACGGCGCTCCTATCGGAACACTTCGGCACATCCATATCCCGCCGCGTCATCCAAAAGTACAGAAATCTGCTGCATATTCCCAACTCGTACAAGCGCAGACCTGCGCCCTGACAGTTTCGTACTTTACAAGATACTGAAAAATACCGGATTTTTGAAAGGAGCCGCTTATGGGCACTCGAAAAATCTTTTCAACAGTCGCCGAAGCAGCAGAATACTTAAACACTATTATCGAGTATTCTTTCGACGGCATTTTCATTACTGACAAGGACTGCAATGTCCTGCGCACCAATCATTCCTATGAAGAAATTACAGGCTTGACAAAGGATGAAGTTTTGGGAAAAAATATGCGGGAACTGGTCAACAATAAGCTTATCTCCGAATCAGGCTCCCTTATCGTTTCCCGAACGAAGCGACCCGTAACGCTTCAGCAGCGCTTCCGTTCAGGAAAAGAAGCGTTGGTGACCAGTTCGCCGATTTTCGACAAAGACGGCGAACTGCTGATGATTGTCACAAATGTCCGGGATATGTCGGAAATTTACAACTTAAAAGAATCTATCCAAGAAAAATCCGAAGCAATCGAACGGCTGCGCCTTGAACTGGAGCATATCCAAACACCGCTTGCCGAACAAGATATCATCATCCGGGACGATGCGACGTTAGCCGCCATGGTGCTGGCCAACCGCGTCTCCCCGCTGGATACTGCCGTCATCTTATTCGGCGAAACCGGCGTCGGCAAAGAAGTAATGGCCCGTTATATTTACCAGCACAGTCAGCGGTCAAAAAACAGCTTTATCCAGGTAAATTGCGGAGCCATCCCGCCCAGCCTTATAGAAAGCGAATTATTCGGCTATGAAAGCGGCGCTTTTACCGGAGCAAGCCGCAGCGGCAAGATCGGACTCTTTGAATTGGCTGATAAAGGCACGTTATTTCTCGATGAAGTCGGCGAGCTGCCGAAAAATATGCAGGTAAAGCTGCTGCGGGCGCTGCAGGAACAAGAAATTATGCGCGTCGGAGGTACAAAGCCGATCAAAATCGACGTGCGCATTATTGCCGCCACCAATCGGAACTTGGAAGAGATGGTCAAAACCGGCGAGTTCCGCGAAGACTTATATTACCGCCTCACCGTATTTCCCATTTCCATACCGCCGCTGCGGCAGCGCAAAAACGATATTACGCCGTTGGCACAGACATTCCTGCGCACGTTAAACAAAAAATATAATTTCAAAAAATTTTTTTCCGACACATCGATTTTGCTCCTGAATGAATATACCTGGCCCGGAAATATCCGCGAACTGAAAAACATCGTTGAACGCGCCGTCATCATCAGTTCCGGTAACGAAATCAAACCGGAAGACCTCCATTTGCTGCGGCCGTCCAACCCCATCGTCATCGTTGAAAAACAAGAACCGGAAATACACTCTCATACGGATCCGGACAGGGAAAAACCGCTGCCTCTTGATTTAAACAGCGTCCTTGCCGAAATCGAATACCGGTATCTGACCAAATCCTATAAAGAATACGGCAACGTACGGGCTGCCGCAAAAGCGCTGAACATGACGCCATCTACATTCGTCCGCAAGCGGAAAAAATACGAAAAGTCCCAACGCAAATAAGAAACGGGAAATTCCGGCGCGCTCCCTGCTCTGCCGCCAATAGTTTGTCTGCTGAGACATCTGGCAATATTTCAGAATACGACATTTTGTAGTCATCCGGCGAAAGCTGCGCCATGCCATTGTATTCTCACAACGTTATGAAAATTTCCATATATTCGATTACCGGCCGGACAAGCCTGCCGGCATAATTTTAGGATGAATAGAAATCAAGCTGTGCAATAAAAGAAAAACGCTGGAACGGCGGAGCAAAGCCGGAATATGTTCCGCCCAAAAGAACCGGCTGAAACAACATATCCCACCGGACCAACAGCAATCAGTTGACGCTTGTCCGACATGAATCCATACATGACTGGACAACATAGGCTATAGAGTAACACAAAAGCCCAAGGGAAGGCCATCCCCTGGGCTTTTGCCGTTTTCATATGTCTCTCATAACTCGCCCGTACCTAGCAGTTTTCCCGACGCGTTCTTTCTGATGTTGATAACGATTCGGCTCGCTGCCGAATAGTCTGTTGTTCGCCGCAGGCCTTGCATTTGCTGTCTGCTTTTGCAATTTTTCCCGCGCACTGGCCTCTTTGTGCCTTATCCTTACGACTGCTTTCTCCCTTTTTGGCCCTTTCCTTTTTCTCTCGCGCAGCTAGTTTCAGATATCCGTTTTTTCAACAGAAAATTCCTTCTGCTAAAACAAAAAAGAACTCCTTTATTGACAAAGGAATGCCCATACACTATGTTGAATTGCTGCTTAACAAATGGAACTGCCATAAGTCACACGCGATGACCGGCTGATTAACGTAAAAATTTTTCATAGTTTAGCGGCTATTTAGCAAATATTTATATGTGTATATTAAAATATATGACAGTGTCCGGAAAATAGACGCAGCCTGTACAGGAAAGGTGGTTTACTCATGGATAAACGTATATATTATCTGGATACGCTGCGCGCCTATGTGCCGGCAGAATCAAACGCCTGCCGGTTCGGATTCGACGTGCTGTACACCACCGCGCCGGTCATTTTCTTTTTAAGCCCTTATTTCGGTTTGAAGTTCTGCCCATTCCGGCATCACTGGTTTTCAGAAAGCAACGTCAGGGGAAAAAGACGAGATATGCCGCATCGCTGGCCTATCCCCTATATTTTCTCAACGATACGCTCGTACAGAACACGCTGTATGTTCTCCGGCCCCTGCAGGCCGGAGCGCGCCGAAATATTTCCTGACGCTGATCTTAATCGGTAATGTACTACTATATGATCTGCACATACGTATTGTTTCATAATTTCTGCATTAAGCCCCGGTTTTGATTGTTCGCTCTTCCCCCTCTTTTTGGCAATTTTTCCGTTTTATGCTATGATTAATGTACTGCGCTTGTTTTTAGTTATTTATTGTTTCCAACTACTTTACCTGTAAGGAGCACGCAAATGGATACGTTACTACAGCTGATGGAATCATACGGCTACCTTGCCATGTTTATTGCCATGGTCCTGGAAAACGCAAATATCCCTATTCCCAGTGAAGTCGTACTGGGATTTGCCGGTTTTTTAGTTTCCCAAAATATTTTTTCCTTTTGGACAACCATCGTCATCGCCTGCGCAGCCGGCATCGTCGGCTCTGTTCTCAGCTACTGGCTCGGTTCCTACGGGGGCCGGCCGCTGCTGCTGAAATATGGAAAATACATTTTCTTTAACGAAAAGAAATTTTCCATGGCCGAAAAAATGTTCAACAAATACGGCGGCGCTGCCGTCCTGATCTGCCGCTGTCTTCCCGGCGTGCGGACGTTTATTTCTTTTCCCGCCGGCGTTGCCCGCTATCCCTTCGGCAAATTCGTCGTCTTTACCATTATCGGTACGATTCCCTGGACGCTGCTTCTTGTCTGGGCCGGTTCCGTTCTCGGCAGCCACTGGAAAGATCTGATCCAGTATAATCACATTTTTCTTATTGCCCTCGTCCTTTTCTGCGCCGCTGTCGCAGCTTTGTTTTTCTGGAAGCGGCGTCGCCGGAGCATGCCCAAATGAGGAAATGGCTGTATGAAAACTGCTGCGGTTTGACCGTTTTTCTGCTGGCATCTGTTGTCTTGCTGCCTTTTTTAGGCCTCGTTCCCTTACTGGATCCGGACGAACCTGTTTACGGGCAAACAGCCCGGGAAATGCTGCTTGCCGGCGATTGGCTGTCGCCCCGCATATACGGCCAGTACTGGTACGACAAACCGCCGCTGTTTTACTGGCTGGAAATGATATCATACAGTCTCTTCGGCATTTCCGACTGGTCGTCGCGCCTGCCCAGCGCCTTAACCGCCATGGCAGCGGCGGGATTCGTATACGTGCAGGGGAAAGATATATTCAACAAGCCTATCGCTTTTTTATCGGCTCTTATCTTGCTGACAAGCGTAGGCTTCATGTATATCGGCAAAGCTGCCGTCACGGATATGACGCTCATGTTTACGCTGACAGCCGCGCTTTTGTCGTTTTACCAGGAGAAATACTATCGGGCGTACGTTTTCTGCGGACTGGCGCTGCTGGCAAAAGGCCCCGTAGGATGGCTGTTTCCCGCTGCGATTACGGCAATCTACATCATATCGGGAAAACGCTGGCAGCTGTTACGAAAAATGAAGATCCCCCAGGGAATCTTCATTGCCGGCATCATCGGACTGCCGTGGTATGCCGCCATGTATCACCTACACGGCGGCATATTCCTGCAAACGTTTATCGGCTTTCACAATATTATTCGGTTTCTGGAACCGGAACACGCCGGGCAAAACAGTCTTTTTTACTTTATTCCCGTCTTTGCCGGCGCCATGCTGCCCTGGACTGCCGTTTTCTTCCCGGCAGTCCGGCGCCTTTTTAAAAAGCGGGATCCTTTTAAGGATGCCGTGCAGTATTGTTTTATTTGGGCCGCGTTTATTTTTGTCTTTTTCTCCTTTTCGAGCACACAGCTTATTACGTATATTGCTCCGGCATTTCCGCCGGCGGCGTATATCATTGCCTGGCATCTATACCGCTGCTACTGCGAAAAAAAACAGCGACGCACCATGGCGGCCATGGCGTATGCGCTGGCCTTCATCCTGCTGCTCTGCAGCGCCATTCCCCTTCATGAAAGCGCTGCATTCTTTGAGCCTGCTGTTCTTACGAGTTCCCTTTTACTCAGTGCCGCACTTTTTGCGCCGGCAATGTTTTTGTACCGCAATCACTGGAAATACGCCTTCGTCTCTGTTCTTGCCGTAATGCTCCTGTTTTCAGGCATTTTTTTCGGCAAGGTCATGCCCCTGATCGCCGGTTACACGACGTCATGCGAAGCCGCTTACAGACTCCGCGCTGCCTACGACGGCCGGTCGGCATAAAAAAAAAAAAAATTTCTCCAGCCCGGCATTGCCTTTTACGGCCTATTATACGGCAGGCCCTGGGATAACCGTGATCTGCCTGATTTTGCTGCCATTCTGCATTCTCCGGAAAAAGCATACGTCGTCATGACAAAGATGTCTTTCCGCAAATTGCGGGAAACCATTCCGGAACTGCAGCAGTACGGCATAGCCGGCGAACTGCCGGCACAAGTTATCCTCACCAATCATCCCTAGGGAGGTTATTATGAAACCACACGTTATGCTCGGTCTTTTAGCCTTATGCTGCTTTCTGTTCTACATAACCGGCAACAGTACTCTCACCGTGACGGATCCTGTCGAGTCAAACTACGCGCTGACGGCAAAAGAAATGGTATTGTCCGGCGACTGGATTTCGCCACGGATTTACGGGACGTACTGGTTCGATAAACCGATTTTTATTTACTGGATGCTGTGTCTTTCCTACACGATTTGCGGCTTTACGGATTTTGCGGCCCGCCTGCCCGGCGCAGTTTTCGGCACTGCCGCAGTCGTTCTGGCTGCCTGGTTTATGCTGCGCCGCACGGGCCGCGCGGCAGCCGCCGTTCTTTTGGCCGCCATGACGGCAACATCGTTGGAAGTATGGGCTGTCAGCCATTCTATCCTGACAGATCACATATTATTTTTCTTCACGGCAGCCGCGATGTTTTTCGCCTATATCGGCATAACGGAAAATAAAAAGGGATTCGTTATTACTGCCTACGTCATGGCCGGTCTTGCCGTTCTGACCAAGGGACCTGTCGGCATCATCCTTCCCGGCACATTTCTTCTTGTCTTTGCGGTACTGCGGAAAAACAGGCAATATATCTGCCGCCTCTTCCCGCCTCTGGGCATTGCCTTATTCCTCGCCGTCATTCTATCCTGGTACGGTACGATGTACGTCCGCCATGGCATGGAATTTATCGACGGCTTCCTGGGCTTCAACAACGTCATCCGCGCTACTGTATCGGAACATCCGGAAGCCAACGTATGGTACTACTACCTCTGTCTCGTTCCCGTGAGCCTCCTCCCCTGGACAGGGCCCTGCCTCTACGCCTTGTGGAAACGCCGGGGCTGGTATGACGAGTATGTATTCATGACTGTATGGGCTTTGGGGACCGTGCTGTTCTATACCGCCATGGCAACAAAATATCCGACGTATTCATACATTGCCAATATGCCGCTTCTCTACCTAGGCGCCTTGACCATCCTCAATTGGGCTGACGGTCCAAGCCGCCGCGCATGGACGATCCTTACAGGACCGGCATGTTTCTTCTGGCTGCTGTTTTTCAGCGCCGCCTTATTCGTCAAGCCGGGAAATTTTACATTAGGCAGCCTGTTCTGGCTCATCGCCCTCATTCCGCCGGTGGTAGCCGCCGTCTTATTTGCCCAATGGAATAAAGCGTTTCCGGCCATTCCCGTGATCATCTCCATTGGAACGATGGCGATATACGGTCTGCTGACGCATCAGGTACTGACGCCGTTTTACGAATACCGTTCGTCGGCCCCTCTTCTTTCCGCTGCCGGTCAATTTCCCGGACAGCTGTATTTTTTTGAAGAATACCGTACATCTTTCGTGTATTATACGAGTCTGCCGGCTGTCTGGACTGCTCCGGCCGATTTCGACGAAAACGAACGGCTTCAGCGCGATGCCGTATGGTCAAAGAAACATCTTTTCCCGACGGAAAGCGAGGATTCCGTGCTGAATAAGCTGCACCGCCGCGAACCAGTCTCCATTATCGTTCCGAAAAGCCGCTATAATGATTATATTCGATCGGCCTTCTTTCCCCGGACTCGCCTTCTCGGCACGTTCGGCACTTATACAGTATTCACCACCCTTTAGGAGCATATTATGACAACGCTTGACGAATTTATTGCCTCACTGCGGCAATATGCCGGCAGACATTCGTTTAATCCCTGGCAGGATTATGACGAACGCTGTGATATCGGCGCCGATGCGCCGGCAATACGCCGCCGCCATCTGACAGACTACCTGCGGCGCCGCCTCGGCACGGCATCGTATCTTTTCATCGCCGAAGCCGCCGGCTACCAGGGATGCCGTTTCACCGGAATCGCGATTACGTGCGAACGCATGATTCTAAACGCCCATAAACAAGTAAACAGCTCCATGATTCTCGGTTATGATGGCCGGCGGACAAGCCGGACAGACTGCCCGTTTATGACCAATGAGCCGCAGCGCCGAAACGGCATGAACGAACCGACGGATACGTATGTATGGGGCGCTCTTCTTGACAGCGGTTTATCTCCCGACGACGTCATCCTGTGGAACATTTTTCCTTTCCATCCTCATAAAGATTCTCCGTTTACGAACCGTACGCCTTCCGACAATGAACTGCAGGCAGGACTTATATATACGCAGCGACTGCTCACGTTATGCCGCCCCGGCATCCGTATCGGCGCCATAGGAAAAAAGGCCGCTTTCATGCTGAAGAACAGCGGGCTGACCGCCGCAGTCATGCGTCATCCGGCAAACGGCGGCGCCGGTTTATTTCGGCGCCAATTTGCTCAGTGGATAGAAGAAAAGAACGCGTATGATCCCCATGTGTAAAAATCATCTGTTTCCGTTATACGCTTTCGTACTTTTCATTTTTCAATAAATTATAACGAACATCGTGCGAAGTTTTTAATATTTTTCTTATTTTTATTTTATTTTCTTTATAAAATCCATTGCATTCCCATAATGAATTAGTTATAATGGGACGTACAAACCTGTAAACGAGCCAGAAATCCAGCCCAGGCGGGGTCCCTGGCTCGTTTTATATCCAAGGAGGATTTATTATGTACAACACACTTCGCGACTTGCCCAAGCCCCAGGGACTGTACGATCCTTCGTTTGAGCATGATGCCTGCGGCATCGGCTTTGTCGTCAACATAAAAGGGAAAAAATCGTATGACATCATCGACGATGCCTTAACGATCTTGGAGAATTTAAAGCACCGCGGCGCCGAAGGCGCTGACGCCCAGAGCGGCGACGGCGCCGGCATCCTTATCCAAATTCCGCATCAGTTTTTCTGCCGGGAATGTGAAGTGCTCGGATTTTCCTTGCCCGATGAAGGCGAGTATGGTGTCGGCATGGTTTTCGCCCACCGCTACGAAACGTTCCGTCAAAAACAGATAGAAGCTTTTGAACAAATTGTCCGCAGCGAAGGATTGTCCATCCTCGGCTGGCGCGACGTACCTGTCGATGAAAGCCTTATCGGCAGCATTGCCAAGACGACGAAACCGCACTTTCTTCAGGTATTTATCAAGCGAAGCGCCGATCTGGCCACGCAGATGGATTTTGAACGAAAACTTTACATCATTCGAAAAATTGCCGAAAAAGCTATCGTCCCCATCAGCCAGGAACAAGGCACGGATTTTTACATCGCCAGTCTATCATCGCGGACTATCGTCTACAAAGGCATGCTGACGTCCATGCAGCTTCGCCATTTCTTCCTTGACCTGTCCGATTTGGACGTAACGACAGCTATGGCTCTCGTCCATTCCCGGTTCAGTACCAATACGTTCCCCAGCTGGGCTCGGGCGCATCCGAACCGCTATATCGTCCACAACGGCGAAATCAACACAATTCAGGGAAATATAAACTGGCTGAATGCTCGTGAAAGCAAGTCAAAATCAGAATTTTTCCCGGATATGGAAAAAGTATTCCCCGTCGTCGACGCAACGGGAAGCGACTCGTCTATGTTCGACAACTGTCTCGAATACTTATATATGACCGGCCACTCCCTGCCTCATGCCATGATGATGATGATTCCCGAACCCTGGGAACGCGATCCGCTTATGAGCGAAGAAAAACGCGATTTTTACCGGTATCATAATTTCATGCTAGAACCGTGGGACGGTCCCGCAGCCATCGGTTTCTGCGACGGCATCGTCATCGGCGGCATGCTCGACCGCAACGGCCTCCGTCCGGCACGATACTGCGTCACCTGCGACGATAAGGTTATTGCCAGCTCCGAAGTCGGCGTCGTCACGATCCCTCCCGAAAATATTCTGTATAAAGGCCGTCTTGAACCGGGAAAAATGCTCCTTGTCGATACATCCTCCCAACGGATCATCGCCGATGACGAAATCAAGCATAAAATCGCCACGGAACACCCCTATCACGAATGGTATAAAGAACACATCATCCACCTGGATGATCTCATGACGACCAGTCCGTCATTCGGAATCGACACGATAATTCCTTACGATCTGAAGGAACAGGAAAAAGTCTTCGGCTACACCCTGGAAGACCTGGATAAAGTAATCCTCCCCATGGCCCGCGACGGCAAGCATGCCATCGACTCTATGGGCATCGACGTACCGCTGGCCGTCCTCAACGACAAACCGCAGCTCTTATACGATTATTTCAAGGAAAACTTTGCCCAGGTCACAAACCCGGCAATCGACGGCGTCCGTGAAAATATCGTCATGTCTACGGCCGTTATGGCCGGCAACGTCGCCAATATCATGGATCCCAACGAAGCGACGACTGCCGCACTGTACCTGAAAACGCCGATCCTGACAAATGAACAGATGGGCGTTATCAAATCGCTTATGACAAAAAAGCTGCGGGCTGCAACACTGTCCATGCTTTACCCCGTCAACAGCGGCGCCGAAGGCATGGAAACGGCCATCGAATCACTATGCATCGACGCCTTGAAGGCAATCCGCAACGGCGCCAATATTCTCGTGCTTTCCGACCGCGGCGTCAACTCGCGCATGGCCGCCATTCCGGCGCTTTTAGCTTCGGCAGCTCTTCATCATTATCTCATTAAGCAGACGGTCCGTTCCGACGTAGGCCTGATTCTCGAGTCCGGCGAGCCGAGGGAAGTCCATCATTTCTGCACCCTCATCGGCTATGGCATTACGGCGGTTAATCCGTATGTCGCCCTGGAGGCAGTCAAAGAGCTGGTGCTCAAAAAGAAACTCGGTCCCATGGATTACGAAACGGCGAAAAACAATTATCTGAACGCCGCCGTCAACGGCATCCTGTCCGTTATGTCCAAGATGGGCATTTCCACCGTTCACAGCTATCACGGCGCACAGATTTTTGAAGCCGTCGGTATTAAGCTGGATGTAATAAACAAATATTTCTGCAACACGCCGTCGCGCATCGAAGGTCTCGGCATTTCGGAAATCGCAAAAGAGACGGCGCTGCGCCATCAGCAAGCCTACAGCTCCGACGACAAACTCGAACGGGGTGATTTCTACCAATACCACAAAGGCGGGCAGCCCCATATTATTGATCCGGAAACGGTACGGCTCCTGCAGAAAGCCTGCACGAACAACGATTACGCAGCCTATAAAGAATACGCAGCCCGCGTCAATACGTCCTCCGTCTTCCGGCTGCGCGATCTGCTGGACTTTGAATATCCTGCCGGATGCAGCATCCCCATCGAAGAAGTGGAGCCAGTCGAATCTATCGTCAAGCGATTTCGCACAGGCGCGATGAGTTACGGCGCGCTCAGCAAAGAAGCTCATGAATGCGTCGCTGTGGCTATGAACCGACTCGGCGGCATGAGCAATACCGGCGAAGGCGGCGAGGTTTCTTCTCGTTTCGCAACGGAAACGAACGACAAGATTAAACAAGTCGCTTCCGCACGTTTCGGTGTTACCAGCAATTACCTCATCAACGCCGAAGAACTGCAGATCAAATGCTCCCAGGGTGCAAAACCCGGCGAAGGCGGCCATCTGCCGGGCAGCAAAGTCTATCCGGACATTGCCAAAACCCGTCATTCAACGACCGGCGTTGCGCTCATTTCACCGCCGCCTCACCATGACGTATACTCCATAGAAGACTTGGCCGAACTGATCTTTGATTTGAAAAACGCCAATCCCAACGCCCGGGTCGGCGTCAAACTCACGGCAGGAGCCGGCATCGGCACTATCGCAGCCGGCGTCGTTAAAGCCAAGGCCGATGACATTGTCGTCAGTGGCTACGACGGCGGTACGGGAGCGTCGCCTCGGACAAGCCTGCGCCACGCAGGACTTCCCTGGGAAATCGGTCTGTCCGAAGTCCAGCAAACCTTATTGCTCAATAAGCTCCGTGACCGCGTAACCATCGAAGTTGACGGCAAACTGCTGACGGGCCGCGACATCGCCGTCGCCGCCTTATTCGGCGCAGAGATTTTCGGTTTCGGCACAGCGCCGCTGCTGGCCATAGGTTGCCACATGCTCCGCGTCTGCCACCTCAATACATGCCCTTACGGCGTATGCACGCAAGACGAAAAGCTGCGCAAACGTTTTAAAGGAAAACCGGAATATATCATCAACTTCATGCGGTTTGTCGCCCAGGACCTGCGGGAGATCATGGCCCGCCTCGGGTTCCACACGATTGAAGAAATGGTAGGCCGCTACGACTGCCTGACGCAGACTGCCAATCACCGCAACTGGAAAGCCGCATCGGTCAACTTGAAAAATCTTCTCTTCCGTCCTTACACAGATGTTTCCATAGGACACCATTTCACGACGCCGCAAGATCATGAACTGGCTTCAACACTCGATATGTCCAAGCTGATCCGCATGTGCCGGCCGGCGCTGGAGGAACAAAAACATATCCGCGCCCGCCTGCGCATCAAAAATACAGATCGCGTCACAGGCACTCTTCTCGGCAGCGAAATCACGAAACGGTACGGCGAGCAAGGACTTCCGGAAGATACGATAAAACTGTCTTTCGTCGGTTCTGCCGGGCAAAGTTTCGGCGCCTTTATTCCCCGCGGCCTGACCTTGTCTCTGGAAGGCGACGCAAATGATTATGTCGGCAAGGGTTTATCCGGCGGCAAAATCATCGTTTCGCCGCCTCGTGAATCGATCTTCCCGCCGGAAGACAACATCATTATCGGCAACGTTGCGTTTTACGGCGCTACCAGCGGCGAAGCCTACATTAACGGCAGAGCCGGCGAACGGTTCTGCGTTCGAAACAGCGGCGCGACCGCTGTCGTTGAAGGCATCGGAAATCACGGCTGCGAATATATGACCGGCGGCCGAGTCCTTATCTTAGGCCCCACAGGCCGGAATTTTGCCGCCGGTATGTCCGGAGGCATCGCCTACGTCTATGATTTGGAAGAAGGGAAATGCAACACAGGCTTAGTTAAATTGGAAAATCTTTCCGATCCGGATGAACAGCAATTCGTCAGATCTCTTCTGGAAAAACATACCGCCTACACAGACAGCAATCTAGGTCATATTCTCCTGGAAAACTGGGAGGATACGGTAACCCGCATAACGAAGGTAATTCCTGAAGCATATGAAGAAATGATTACGCTCATTGAGCAGGCCAAAGCAGAAGGGCTGAACGATGCCGAAGCTCACCTGCTTGCTTTTGAAAAGAAATACGGCAAGAAAAAGCAAGCAGCATCGTCACATTAACAATTCATCGGCAGGCGCTCCGAATTCCGAACGATCCCATTGCATTTTAACTTATAAAGGCTTCCTGTGCACTGCACAGGAAGCCTTTATGTTTTTTTATACGGAATAAGGCAGAACATTTGAAAATTGAAAAATATGCAAAGACAGCCTCTGCAAATTCTGATAAAATATAGCGATATCCCTTCATGACAAAACCAACCTATGCCTGAAAAAATTGCACAAGCCAATGATGATATAACTTATGCAAAGCATAACAAACACCCTCCCTGCGGAATTACCGCAGGGAGGGTGTTTGTGTATCATGTGAATAAGGCTTGAAAATTATTAAATTTCCAGCGATCTTATTTCAGTTCAACCGTAGCGCCGGCTTCTTCCAATTTAGCTTTAAGAGCTTCAGCGTCAGCTTTGGAAATGCCTTCTTTAACAGGGTTGGGAGCGCCGTCAACAAGAGCTTTCGCTTCTTTCAGGCCGAGACCCGTTACTTCACGAACAACTTTGATTACGCCGATTTTCTTTTCGCCGGCAGAAGCGAGAATAACGTCGAATTCCGTTTTTTCTTCAACAGCGGCAGCAGCCGGAGCGGCAGCAGCAACAGCTACAGGAGCAGCTGCGGATACGCCGAATTTTTCTTCCATAGCTTTTACGAGTTCGGAAAGTTCCAAAACAGTCATGTTTTCAATGGCTTGCATGATTTCTTCTTTAGTCATTTTAAAATACCTCCGTAGTATCAATGTTTGTTTTTCAAAAATCGAGATTAAGCGCTTTCCTGTTCTGCTTTTTTAGCACGTACAGCGTCAAGCACATATACCATATTGCGGATATTGCCCTGAAGTACGTTGACCAGGCCGGAAATCGGAGCCTGCATGCTGCCGACAACCTTGGCGAGAAGTTCGTCGCGGCTCGGCAGGTTTGCCAATGCTTCGACAGCGGCTGCGTCGATGATTTGGCCGTCAGCAATGCCGACTTTTACAGTCAATGCTTCGCTCTTTGTTTCCTTAATGAATTCCTTGAGAATTTTGGCCGGAGCTACGGCGTCTTCTTTAGAATAAGCAACTGCCGTCGGACCTTCCAGATGTGCGGAAAGGCCTTCATATCCGACTTCATTAGCGGCAATGCGGGTCAGCGTATTTTTGATAACTTTGTATTCAACGCCGCCTTCGCGGAATTTCCGGCGCAGCTTCGTAACGGCAGCTACCGTCAATCCGGAGAAACCGACAAATACGGCGCCCTGAGATTCCTGAAGCACTGCTTTCATTTCTTCAACAACAGCAACTTTAGCCGGAGACACTTCATGTTTCGCATACATAGACATTTCTTCGATACACCTCCTTGACATGGGATTTATATCGTCTTAGCAATAAAAACGGCCTCATTTTCATGAGGCCGGACTAGTCGCATTTCTATGCCGCCATAAGCGGCATGCTGCTAGTCTTAGCCTCAGATGGCGGACTTGCGTCCATTATACATACCTTCAGTCTACAGCTAAGAGTGATATTATTATTCGTCAGCTTTTACAATACCCTTTACGCTGAACGGATTGATATGAACGCCGGGACTCATCGTTGAGCTGACCGTAATCGATTTGATGTACTGGCCTTTGGCTCCCGACGGTTTTACCTTAATCAGCGTATCAACAAGGGTTGTCAAGTTTTCGATTAATTTATTAGCATCGAAAGATTTTTTGCCGATAGGGGAATGAATATTGCCGGCTTTATCCGTGCGGTATTCCACTTTCCCTGCCTTGCTTTCGGCAACGGCTCTTGCAACGTCCATCGTTACCGTGCCGACTTTCGGGTTCGGCATTAAGCCTTTCGGCCCGAGGATTTTACCTAACCGGCCGACTTTACCCATCATGTTCGGCGTCGCAATGGCAACATCAAAATCCAGCCATCCGCCTTTAATCTTTTCAATAAGGTCGTCAGCGCCTACAAAATCAGCGCCGGCCTCTAACGCTTCTTTTTCTTTATCGCCCTGCGCAAATACGAGGACGCTCTTAGTCTTGCCGATACCGTGCGGCAGAACCAAGGCACCGCGAACCTGCTGGTCGGCGTATTTCGGGTTTACGTTTAAGTTTACAGCCAATTCGACAGTTTCATCAAATTTGGCAGTATCCATCTTTTTCAAGATGTCAATGGCTTCAGCCGGTTCGTACAATTTGTATTTATCGTACGTTTTTGCGGCTTCAGCATATTTCTTGCTTACTTTTGCCATGTTGTTTCCTCCTTAGTGGTTTAGCGGGGCGTCTGCCCCTTCCACGAGCATTGAAATCGCAGTTCAGTCAACGATTTCAATACCCATGCTGCGGGCTGTGCCTTCAATCATCTTCATTGCCTGTTCTACATCGTTGGCGTTGAGGTCAGGCATCTTGGTCGCTGCAATTTCGCGGACTTTATCGCGGCCCAGTTTCGCAACCTTTTTCTTGTTCGGTTCGCCCGAAGCTTTTTCAAGGCCGGCTGCTTTTTTCAGCAATACGGCAGCAGGCGGTGTTTTTGTAATGAAGGTAAAGGATCTGTCTTCGTATACCGTAATTTCAACAGGAATAATATAGCCGACCTGTTTAGCCGTGCGTTCGTTGAATTCTTTTACGAAGGCCATAATGTTTACGCCAGCCTGGCCTAATGCCGGACCAATCGGAGGCGCCGGAGTCGCCTTGCCAGCTTCGCATTGAAGTTTTACCATTCTCGCTACTTTTTTTGCCATGGTGAATTACACCTCCTAACATTACAAGATGTGGTTCGTCGAATCATGACGATTCTCCCACTCGCGGCATACGCCGCATTTAGAAGTATTTATTCCAGACTTTTCTCTATTTGAGAATAGTCGACTTCTACGCTTGTTTCCCGGCCAAACATGTCGATAAGGCCTTTTAAGGTACCTTTTTCTTCGTTAATTTCCGTAATCGTGGCAATGAAGTTTTCAAACGGGCCGGATATAATGCGTACCTGTTCGCCTACTTCTGCGGAAATATGCGGTTTCTGTTCCGTCACAATGCCTTGGGACTTCAGGATGCTTTTCACTTCCTCCGGTTCCAACGGAATCGGTTTGGTCGCCGAGCCGACGAAGCCCGTAACGCCGGGAGTATTGCGGACAACATACCAGGAACGGTCGTTGACTTCCATTTCGACGAGAACATATCCGGGAAAAATTTTCCGTTTCACCGTGCGCTTTTTCCCGTCCTTGACGTCGACTTCATCTTCCATAGGGACTAAAATGCGGTTTATGACATTTTCCAGTCCCATGGATTTAACTTTCCGTTCCAGCGTAGCCATTACTTTATTTTCATAACCGGAATACGTATGGATGACATACCATTTTTTTTCAGATTCCATCTAAGCGCAGGCCTCCCTATCCGACAACGGCACGAAGTAAGTTAAACAGCTGCGAAAATACGCCGTCGGCTATGCCGATTATCAGCATGACGACAATCGTTGCAACGACGACCATAATCGTATAGTTTATGAGTTCCCTTCTCGTCGGCCAGATAACCTTTTTTAATTCCACCTTAACGCCTTGGAAAAATGATTTGCCCGGATTTCTCTTATTCTTTTGTGCCGTTTTCTTCGAAAGTGCCATATACCCTCTCACACCAAAATAAGATTAATCACATCTTATTCCAACCACATTATTTCGTTTCTTTATGTACGGTTTGTTTTTTGCAGAACGGGCAGTATTTTTTGAGTTCTAACCGGTCCGGGTTATTTTTCTTATTTTTGTTCGTCCGGTAATTACGCTGTTTGCATTCTGTGCATGCCAATGTGATCGCTATACGCATTCCTTACACCTCGCTTAAATAGTCTAACCATGCCGGCAGGCTCATGCCTGCGCAAGACTGCCTTTATAAGATATCATACCTATCAGGCTAAGTCAAGAAAATTTTACTGCAATTTAAAAAAGCTAGGCTTCCTATCGCCTAACTTTTTTTAGTTTATCACATGAACGTAGTTCTGTCAAATTTTATCAGCACAAATCTCCCGCATCCAAGGCCCGCGGGAGATTTGCCGTTCTATGAAATTCCCAATAACGATGCCATAAGCCACGGCGAGGCATAATATACCATGTACTGCACGCCCGTATGGACACCGAAATATCGATTCAAAATGCCGCCGAAAATGGCAATCGTAACAGCAATGGCAATGCCGACGACACCGGCTTCAAAGAAGGATATAACAACGATAAGTCCGGAAAACATGCTGATAATTGCTTCCTGACTGACGTTCCGCAATACCCACGCGCTGGCGGTGCGGGCATAATTCATGGAAAACGGGTAGGATATTAAAAACGCAACGAACAACCCGATATAGCCGTAGAGAAGAAAGTCAGACGCTGTCATGAATGTATGAAGATTGTGAACCGGCTGAGCCGTAAATACAGGCGGGGCATTGAATAACGGCGCCGCCGGGCCCAAGCCTACCGGACTGAGTGGAATCCCGAAAGCCAGCAGCGGAATAATGGTTTCTGCAATATAGGTTGCTTCCGTCGTTCCGTTCATGACCGCCAATGTGGACGTCATTCGCTGGTACAGGCTTTTAACACGTGCACCGACAAACTCTCCCATCATGACCGTCATGCCTACAGGACTGAACGTAAACGTCAGCGCCGATACACAGGCCGTCATGGCATTATACAGAATTTGGTGTTTCGACAAAATACGGATCGGATTGGGAAAATATCCTTTCCACGTTTTTACTTCCGGCGCCAGCCAAAATTCCCGCGCCGCATCGCGTCTGAGCAAATGACGGGACCGCGGCGCCAGCAATGTCATCAAGTCGGCAAACATCGGCCCTATGGCAATGCCCAGGAACATACTGATAAATACGCCGTGTCCGATGCCGGCAATTGCCATTTTATTCAATCCCTGAATAAAAAACGCAAACGGCAGCAGCGCAAACAAACTGGCCCATTTGCCGCCCGACGTGTAGGCAATGATAATCGCGGCAATCGTAAAGACTACAGGAGCCCATGCTTTTACAACGTCGGCAAAAGGTGCGAGGAGAGAAGCAAACCCGACGCTGACCGGCAGGGCAATAAACGCGGCGATAATGCCGCCGGAAATCATCTTGCGAAGAGCCATATGCGGCACGCCGAGATTGCGCAGTACAGCAGCGTCCTCCAGCATAGGCACCGCCATCGTGTCGCCGGGTACCCCCATGAGAGCCGTCGGAATAGCGTGAATCATGTGCTTTGAAATAGCCGCTGCCATAAACCATGAAAAAACAGCCACAGGCGGGACGCCGAGAAGGACAATAAGCAGCGTAAGCGGCGCTATCGTCGACGTCTCATCTGTTCCGGAAATAAGCCCGATGCCGGAAAATATGATGCCGCCGGCCAGTGCCATCCCAATCGCCCAAAGCAAGTCGTGAAGAATCATTCCATCCATCACCCTGTACCGTCCTTTCTGTCTTTATTTTCCCGGGAAGTATCTGTCCCGGCAAATAACTCATACAGCTTCAAATCTTTCATTTCCTGCAACACTTTATCATCAACATATTTTAATTCCTCCCGTTCCCGGGCCAAATCAATTTTCAGCTCCTGCAGCACTCGATCCCGGTCGTTTTCGGAAAATTCAGATTCGTTCAATGTCCGTTTCGGCTTAAAGAGGTTCGCCGTCACCACGGCAGACAGGACGCAGCCGCCGATACCGAACAGCAGCGAATAGGCAGACAAAAGATTTGCCTCTAAATCGGGACTTTGGGACGCAATCACTGTATTGGCCGCTAAATAACAGGATAAGCTGAGAATAATCCCGATTAGAATACCGCTGCCTAAATGGCGGAGATCAACCGTATCACCCCATATATCTGCTAATACGGTCCGTTTCATATGGAACCCTCCTCTTTATAATGTCGTCAATAATTCTTTAGCCCGTTCGACGGAAATATTCTTTTCCGCAATCATGGCCGCTACAACTTTATCCAGCGCAGCGCCGGATGCCCCTGCAACTGTCGCAATATTGCGGGCATGGAGCTTCATATGTCCTTTCTGAATGCCGTCTGTTGCCAACGCTCTCATGGCCGCAAAATTCTGCGCCAAACCGACAGCGGCAATCACTTGCGCCAATTCAGCTGCCGTCTGCACGCCGAGAATTTTTACACCAACTTTTGCCGCAGGAAGTATTTTCGTACCGCCGCCCACAAGACCGCACAACGCCGGCAATTCGATAGAACCGGTCAAATCGCCGTCAGCATTCTTTTCCCACCGCGTCATGGACGTATATTTTCCTTTATATGAACAATACGCATGGCATGCCGCTTCGATACCGCGCCAGTCGTTGCCCGTCGCAACAATAACGGGGTCGATGCCATTCATAATGCCTTTATTGCTCGTCGCCGCCCGGAAAGGATCTGCTTCGGCAAAAGCGTATGCCGCCAGCACACCGTCGACAACATCTTCGCCGCCGATAGCGTCTTTCGTAAACGTCGCCGTCGCCCGCGCCAGCCGGTACGCTGCAAGATTAGACAATATGCGCAGCTTGACAGTTCCGCCCGTAATTTCTTCGATAAACGGAGCTACGGCTTCAGCCATTGTATTTACTGCGTTGGCGCCCATAGCATCTCCCGTATCGACAAGAAGATGGACAACGACCATTGGACCGATAAGGGAGTCAATAATACGTACTTCCACGTCCTGCGCTCCGCCTGTGATACTGACGAGGATCGGATCTTTTTCGTTAGCAATAGCCAAGATTTCTTTTTTATGATGCAGAATTACTTGTTTGGCAAAATACGGGTTGGGAATATTAAGAGCCTGGATCTGGGCAATCATGATATTTCCTGTATAACTTGTCGTAAACCCTCCGCCCGGACGGGCCATTTTAGCGGCGTTGGACGCAGCCGCAACAATCGAAGCTTCTTCAACCACCATGGGAATCAGCATTTCCCTGCCGTTAATAATAAAATTCATTGCTATGCCCATAGGCAGCTGATACGTTCCGATAACATTTTCAATTACTTTATCGGCTACGTCGTTGCTGAGCGCTCCCGGTTCCGTAACAAGGCGCAGTTCTTCCGGCGTAAGGCCGGCAAATTCGGCGACTTCTGCCGCCCGTTGTTCAACAGTAAGCTTATGAAATCCGGAATAATTATTCGTTTTCATGGTCTCTCTCCTTTTCTTGTCACCAAAATTTTATTTTATCGGCATTACTCATCATCGACTTCAATATATATGCGCAGCAAAGCTGCCTCCATGCATTTTCCCAGCGTATCAAGGCGCAGGGAACGGGTCGCGCCGCCGTCCAAGGCATGGTGCATGACGAAGTTGAATCCGTCGAGCTGGGGAAGATCGTAGCGAACGACGTCGCCAAAAACGAGCCCTTCAAAGTGGCGGCGCACGGCATCGGCGGTCAATTGCCGTTCCATAGCTGCATAATACTGGGGCTTACGGGCATAAATGCAGATATTCGACGTATCGCTTTTATCGCCGCAGCGGCCGTGAGCTATCTCTTTCAACTGCACTTTCATATCGTCACACCTCCTCTACATGCGCCGTAATCGTAATGGCGTCTCTGGGAATAAGCGTAGGCCATAAAGCAAAAACTTCGCTGGGCCGCGTGCGGCCGCCGAAGAAACATCCCTGAGCCGGGCCGTTCAAATTGCTGACGGCAGCAATTTCCGGCGTCAGCTTCAGACCTTCCTCTTTCGTTTCCGTCATGATGGCGTAGCGGAGAACGACTTCGTTCAGATCAGCGTTCATCTCCGGCGCAAGCGGGCCGTGAAGAGCGTTGACGCCAAGATAACTGATATGCGTGCGGATGGCTTTCAGTCCTTTCATGGCCATGCGCTTGTCCAAAATAGCTGCGGCCATTTTCGCCTTATCAAGAGCGCGGGGCCAGCTGTACGGCAAATAAGCAACATTACGGTACCCTTCAAGATATCCTACGCAGAGCTTGAGCGTGTCCGGCGCCGGTTTTCCCGTTACGCCGCAGACGGCGATGCGGTCTCGTTCAATTTCTTTGACAGTAATCTTGCTGAAATCGGCGACGACGTCCGGCGTAATATACTGGGCCGGGTCATGTATTTCATACATGAGTTGTTCTTTGACGGACTGCGTCGTCACAACCCCTCCCGTGTTTTTCGTCTTTGTCAGGATGAGGCTGCCTTTTTCGCTGATTTCCGCGATGGGATACCCCAGCAGTTCCGGCCGCGGCACATGTTCCCAATCGTAATCGTAGTTGCCGCCGGTCACCTGAGCGCCGCATTCACAGAGATGACCTGCCAGAATCCCCGTTGCTTTGGCGTCCCAATCGTCAAGGCTCCATCCGAACTCATAAAGAAGGGGCGCTTCAAACATAGCCGTATCGGTTGAACGTCCTAAAATAATAATATCTGCACCGTCTTGCAAACATTGGAGTATCGGCTCGACGCCGTAATATACGTTAGCATTCACCATTTTAGGCAGGACGCCGTCAATCGCTTCGCCCGTATCCATGTGGTTCATCGTAATCCCCTGTGCGCGGAGACTGGAAATCATATCCCTGATGTCATCGCCGAGAACATACCCTACTTTCAGAGAATACCCGCCGGCTTTCACGACTTCTTTTACTTTTTCCACGCAAGCCTTTACATTCATGCCGCCGGCGTTCGTAATGACTTTCGTTCCCTTTTCAGCAATGTACGGCAGCATGCCTTTAAGGGATGTAATGAAATCACGGGCATACCCGGCTTCGGGCCGTTTTTCCTGCTGCCGCCGCATGATGGACAGTGTAAGTTCCGCTAAATAATCGCAGCAAATATAATCGACGTTGTCTTCTTTTGCCATGATAATCGGAGCGTCTGTCAAATCGCCCCAAAATCCCTGGCCGCCGCCGATTCGGATTGTTTTCATAGACAGGACCTCTTTTCCGTATGTAATATAAATTCCTGATGCTGATATATGGTGTCGCAAATATGTATGAAACTTTCATGCCAAATGCAGGGGAGAGAAGAAGCGCTTCGGCAAATTCACAAAAATATCCTGTATTTGCGCCGTATACGTTGCTGTTCTAGTTCCCGTCATGATAAAAATTCCCTTCAGGCATACACAAAAAGTGTATATCTGAAGGGACGTATTATTTATTAAGTATACGACTGTTTACATCGGCTATTTACTTTGTAAACACTTCTTTGTCCAGTCGATACTGTTTCCATTTTTTATAAAAAGTACGCCGGCTGATTCCCAAGCGCTGCATCGCTTTTGTTTTATTTCCGCCCGTCTCCCGCAGGATCCGGATCATGGTTTCCCGTTCCATCGCTTCGATGTCCGCCTTGAGCCCTCCTGCCGCCTCCGTTTCCTGACTGCGAGACAAACCGCCGTACTCCCTCATATCCTTGGGCAGGCATTCCGGCGTAATAACGCCGTCCCGGCAGACAATGACGGCATATTCCATGCAGCTTTCGAGCTGCCGCACGTTCCCCGGCCAATCATAACGGAGAAGCAGCGCCGACGCTTCCGGCGACAATAAAACGTCTTTTCCGTATTTCCCGGAAAATTTCCGCAGAAAATACTTGGCCAGTTCCGCTACGTCCCGCCCCCGCTCGCGAAGCGGCGGAATGACGATGGTAAATGTGTTCAGGCGAAAATACAAATCTTCGCGGAACGTACCGGCCCGCACCATCTCTTTCAAACTGCGGTTTGTCGCGGCAATGACGCGGACATCGACTTTTTCCATGGTCTGCGAGCCGATTTTTTGAATTTCTCCCGACTGAAGGACACGCAAGAGTTTGGCCTGCATAAACAGAGGCAATTCGCCGACTTCATCGAGAAAAATCGTTCCGCCGTGAGCCAGCTCGAATTTGCCGGCCTTGCCGCTTCTGGCAGCGCCTGTAAAAGAACCGGGTGCATAGCCGAACAACTCGCTTTCCAATAAGTTTTCCGGAATAGCCGAGCAGTTAATATTGACAAAAGGTTTCTGCCGTTTTCCGCTGATGCGGAGAATGGCGTTGACGATGACTTCTTTCCCTGTTCCGCTTTCGCCTTCGACAAGAACGGTCGCTTCCGTCGGCGCCACAAGTTCGGCAAGCCGCAGACATTGCAGAAAACCGGGGTGATTTCCGATGACGTGGGAAAAAGCCGGTGAAATGCCGGCGTTTTCCTGCGCCGCCGCTTTAAAAATCGAACGGTTCAGGCGCTGGGCTTTCTTCAGCTCTTCATGGCTTAAAGAAAGTTCCGTAATATCTTCAAATACCGATACGGCGCCGGCAAAACTTCCGTTTTTCATAATCGGCATAATGTTTACCAAAATACGTTTGCCCCGCGTCTTTACTTCGACAGGGCAGCGGTAACGCGGCTTTTTGTCGCGCAGAACGTCTAAAATGACAGCGCCCGGCTCAATGACGCTGATCTGCTTGTACATCACCTTTTGACGGGGAACGTCCAATATGCGGGTATACGCATCATTAATGTAAATGATGCGCGACTCGCCGTCTACGATAACAATGCCGTCGCTTACGGCGTTCATAGCCGCCAGCATCATCGGCGGCGGAACCTGCATGTTTTCCGCATCCACGATGGTTCACCTGCCTTTCTGCTGCACCTTTCCTATCCGTTCGCACAGATAACTCCCTGCTCAATTTCAAAAATATGAATCGTATCGGTCTCTCCGGCCAGTTCACGCTGCACGCTGCCGGCAATATCCCGAGTAGCCCGTGAACAAGTAAACAAGAAAATTTGTTCCTTCTTGCCTAAATCCGCCAAAAACCGAACCGCTTCCTGCTGCCGCTGTTCATCGAAACGAACGAGAATATCGTCCAGAATCAGGGGCATCGGCTCAATTTGTTTAGAAAAGGCCATGGCCAGGCTGATCCGGATGGCAAGATAAATTTGATCGCCTAACCCGCTGCTCCACTGTTTTTCCGGAATACGGCGCTGCGTGCCGTCAACAGCATAAAGCTGGTGTCCGTCAAAGCTGGCCTGCAGCGTATACCGGCCCTGCGTCATAAGATGCAGGTAATCTCCGGCCTGACGAATAACCAGCGGCTGCCGGACCCGTTCGTAATAAGCCTGCGCTTCGCCGAGCATGTGCTGCGCGAACACATACGTAAGCCAGTCATTTACCTTGCTGTCCAGTTCAAATTTGCGGTTTTGCTTTTCCTGCAGCAATTGATTATACGCATTGCTTTTTGCCATTTGGCTGATGCGTTCGACAATGCTGCCCCGTTTTTCCGCCGCTTCGGCAAGCTTTTTTTCGGCATCGGCAATTTTCTTTTCGTAATAAGCCCGCTCATCGGTCCAGTTTTTCAGCGTATGGGACTTCAATTCATGGCGCAGTTCCGCCAGCTGCTTTGGCGTTTTAGCAATAAGACGGATATGGGCTTCCGATTGTTCGTATACTTCTTTATACTGCTGAAATTGCCGGTATTTCAGCACTTTGCTTCGAAATTCTCCGGCCGTTCGGGCTCCGGCCATGTTCAGCAGTTCTTTTTGCTGGTACCGGCGTGCGTCCCGTTCTTTCTTAAGCTGGGCAACCTGCTCCTTCCGTTCCTGCTGCTGCCGGTCTTGTTCCCGGGCCACTTCTGCTTGAACGCGGATATGCTGCCATCGCTTATATGCTTCTTCCACTCGTTCCGGCGTCCCGTCTCCGGCAAGATCAATTTCGCGGAGCAATTGTTCCGCTTCGCTGCGCCACTGAGCCATGCGCCGTATTAATTCACCTTTCCTAGCCTGCCACGCCGCCGATGCCGATGCGGCGGCATGCCATTTTTCCCAGATCTCCTTGGCCTGCTGAAACTGATCGACGGCAAGATGTGTAAATCCGCTGGATGCCCGCCACCGTTCCCATCTATTTCTGCTGTTGTCCAGTTTGTTTTTCCACGCCTCGCCTTGCCGGCGCCATTTTTCATAAATAGCGTCATACATGACTTTTTGTTCTTTTTCCCATTCCGTCTTTGATTCTTTTGTTTTCCAGTCCATGTAGCGCTGCCGTATATCGTCAAGTGTTCGACTCCACACGGCATTATCATCCTGCAACGATATTCCCAGGCCGGCGCCGGCAGAAAGTGTTTCCATTTCCGTCTCTACAAGGCGCAGCTTTCCTTCCAGTTCCGCAATTTTACGGGGACGGCGGCCTGCTAGCGACCGTTTTCTCAGCCATGATGCCGCTGACAATATCAGGCAGCCTGCGGCTGCATAAATCAGGGACGTTCCCATATCATACAAATACACTCCTGCAGCAAATCCCGCAGCGGCAATCAGGAACAGCAGGGACAGTACGGCAGCGGACCGTGCCGACTCTCTCGGTTCCGCTTGCAGCCACTGCAGTTGTTCCTGCAGTTTCCTTCTCTCCATAAGGTTTTCCTGAATCGCCGATACAACTTTTCCCAACTTGTCCCAGTCTTCACAAGTCTGACTGCCGTTTTCCGCTTCGCCGTCCTGCTGGACGGCGACATTTTTCGGCTCGGCAGCCTGCCATTTTTCCTGTTCCTGTCCGCAGCGAAGCAATTCGGCCGCAGCAGACTGCCCGTATATCCAATCTACCTGTTCCGGGAGAGCCGTTCCGGTCCACTGTTTCAATGTCTCCGCGTATTGATTGACGGCAAACTGCCAGTCCGTTTCATCATCGGCATGGCCGGCAATTTCCGCCAGTCCTTGTTTCCATTCGCCGACACGGCTGTATAAATTATCAATCCGTTCGCCGCAGGAAATCCACCGGTTCCACGGTTCCTGAAAAGCCGGTCCGTTTCTGGTCACGCTTTCCAGTTTGCTGATCTGTTCGTCTATATCCTTCAGTTTTTGTTCCAGTTCGGACCATTTTTGTGCTCCGTCGCCGGGAAATTGAGACACGTCCGCTAGTTCCTGCATATGCTTCAGCGCCTCTTGCCCCCGTTTGTACACCTCCCAGGCAGCGATAGGCATGGATATTTTTTCGATTTGCTGCTTCGTTTCTTCTATACCGAGGCGGATACGGTTTTCTTCTTCATGCGTCGCCTGTTCCTGCCTCTGCAGCTGCGCAAACTCATCTTCATCATAAGCCATAGCCCTGATGCGCCCGTCAAATTCTTTTTGTTCCTGCAAAAGCACGTTGACCGGCTTTTTCCCCTGCGGCGATGCAACAAACAGCTCGTTCATCAAGCGTACCAAGTCGCGGCGCGCCACACCCATGCGCACGCCGCCTTCAATGCTGAAAAACTGGCTCCGCACTTTTTCATTGGACAGTATCTTAAATCCCTGCAGGTCCTCCAATCCAATAGCGAATATTTTATCGTACGTCTGCCGGTCAAGGCCGTGCCACCACAGTTCAGCCGGTTCTTCGTGAAAGGTAAGACTGCCGTCCGTCATATACGACTCTTTTTCATTGCGGTATATGCGGTATTCTTGCCCGTTTGCCCGGCGTATATCCATATGTCCGAAAAAGCCTTTCCAATCGCCGCGCAGATAACCGAAAAACATGGACCGCACATATTTCATCAACGTCGTCTTGCCGCTTTCGTTGCGGCCGTACATGACGATAAGGCCTGTTTCCGGCGGATTCCATTCGACATTGTGATAAATGCCGAAATCATCTAAATTCATCTGTATAATCTTCATGAGCGTTATCCTTTTCTATCGTCCAGCAGTTTCTGCATTCCCAGCCATTTTGCTTTTTCAAAGGCTTCTATCAGCCTGTCATCGGAAATAGTTTTTCCATATGCGCCGAGACGGGCAAATTCGGGACGCTCTTCCAAGATGCCGCGCAATGCCTTTATTTTTTCGTCTTTGGCCAATGCCTCCAGCTTATCGGCAATATTCAGATAATCTCCCACCGTATCCGGCAATTTGCTCCGTTCCGTCAAGTTTATGTTTGGCCGCGCCATGTTCCGCAGCCGTTCGACCATGACAAAAGCGTACTTTCCTTCTTCTTCTTCCCGCCAGCTGTCCAGCCAATACTGTACCGCTTCGGCATTATTAATAACGTGGTACATGCTGCCGGCGCCGGTAAAATTGACCGTTAAAAACGTCGGTTTCCCAATGTCCCTGCGAATCTTTTCCTTGGCGAACCGCACGGTTTCGCGAAGTCCGGATACGGATTCGATGCGGTCGATAGCCACGTCCGTGCATTCCCAGCGGACAATGCTCGTGTCGATAAATTCGGTTTTCGTTGTCCCGTACGGCCCGACTTCCACGTAATAGCAGCCGTGGGGGCCCGTTTCCGTGCAGTCCAGGCCCTGCGGACTTCCGGCGTAAACGACGTAAGGCTTTTCGCATATTATCTGATGCGCATGGACATGGCCGAGGGCCCAGTAATCCATGCCGCTTTCTTTTAAGTCAGCAAGAGTACACGGCGCGTACGGCGACGGTCCTCCTATTTGCGTATGAAGCAGCGCAATCGCATAGCGGTCTCCTTCGGCGCGGGTAAATTTCCAGGCCAGATTGTCCCTCTGCTCCGCATGGGCATAGCTCTGCCCGTATACGGCGGCAACTTCTTCGCCGCCGATGATAAGAGGCATCCGCCCCGCTTCTTCGGCGCCGAACACATGCACGTTCGGCGGAAAAGGTACATTGGCCTTCCACGCATCTATCGGGTCATGATTTCCCGTAACGGCAAAAACCTGTATATGATGCTGCGCCAGCCGGTAAAGCATCCGCACGTAATCGAGCTGCGCCGTCAAGTTATGGTTGGCGCTCGTATACACGTCGCCGCTGATGAGCACGGCATGCACTTTTTTGTCAATCGCCAGCTGAACGATTTTTTGAAAAGCTTTTATCGGCGCTTTGCCAACCATGCGCTGCCACCGGCTGCCAAGAGCGGCAATATCGCGGAACGGACTTCCTAAATGAAGATCGCCGCAATGAATAAATCGCAAACTTTGGGCCATGTCTATCCTTCTTTCTCCGTCCAAGCCTGCCGCAGCGCAGCAACGGCTTGTTTCAGCATGTGAGTCGGTATTTTGGAAAAAGACAGGAGAAATTCTCTCCTGTCCGCCTGTCCCGGCGATTCATAAAATGACTGCATCGCCAGCACGCGGCAGCCGCAGGCTTCGGCACGGCGGCGCAGTTCCTGCTCCGTCCAAGTGCTGTGCAAAGACACGTGGCAGTATACGCCCGATACGACCCGGCTGACCGTAATCGCTTCACCGAACGCATCCAGTAGCAGCCGTTCCATGAGAGAGCCCTTCTCCTGATAATCCTTCCGCAGGCGCCGAATCTGCCGGGATAATTCGCCGCTTTGAATATACAAGGCAAGCACGCACTGCTCCGGCACGGACGCTCCCTGGCGGAACAGTTCCTGTTTGGCGGCGTACTGTTTCATCAGATGCGGCGGCAGTACCATGTAGCTGATCCGCACGAAAAAAGGCAGTACCTTTGATAAGGCCCCCATGTACACGACGCGTTCGCTCTTATCCAGCCCCTGAAGGGCCGGCACAGGCCGGCCGTAATATCTAAGCTCGCTGTCATAATCGTCTTCAATGATAAGGCCGTCGTGTTCTTCGGCCCATTGAAGCAGCTGCTGCCGCATTCCAATGGGCATGACCGTTCCTGTCGGAAACTGATGGGAAGGACTGACGTAGACTAATGACGCGCCGCTGCGCCTCAAGGCTTCCATATCAAGGATTCCCTGCCGGATAGAAACGGGAACAATACCGTATCCCATATGGCGGAACATCTCCCGCCCCAGCCGGAAACCGGGATCTTCAACAGCAATGCGCGAATGGCCGTCCTGCAGGAGCGTCGTCAGCACGCCCAGCAGTGACGCCGTTCCGGCGCCGATTATGATGCGTTCCGCCGGCGCATGGACGCCTCTCGTTTCATATACATACCGGCTCAGCGCTTCCCGCAGATCCGGAACGCCCTGTTCGTCATTGCACGCCGTCAGATATGCCGGTTCCGACAATACCTTGTTCATGTATTTTCTCCAAATATCCAGGGGAAACCGTTCCATGTCCATGTCGCCGCTGCCGAAATCGTATAAATATGCAGACCTCGGCGGCACTGCCGGTTCATTCCCGCCGCTTCCGGCAGTAAATTCCCGCCGCCCCACAAAGGCGATTTCATAGCGCGCCTTGTTGCGGCGGATAATATACCCTTCGCTGGCCAGCTGATAATAGGCTTTTTCCACCGTCATCTTGCTGACATTGACCGACTGCGCCAATTCGCGCACTGATGGCAGCCGCATTCCGGCAATCATGCGCTGTTCTTCGATTTCGCGGCGGTAATACGTATAAATTTGTACATAATACGGCGTTTTACCGTCTTTAATGATCTGAAGCATAGGCACCCTGCTTTACTTTATTAATACTTATATTGTATCGAAAAACTGGCCTAGTGAAAAGAGTGAAATAACAAAATATCTGTATACATCCGTACCGCATCTTTTTAATTGTAAACTTTTTTGTCTTTGCATGGTTGACTTTTCTGTGCTTTTTTCGGTATACTAACGACAATATCTGAAAGGAGATGCTGTTATGAACACCTTGGAATTAGTACACTGTGCTGAATCAGTCATATCAGGACAATCCGTTTCTCCCGATGAAGCTTTAGCGCTTTTATCTCTTCCCGACGCCGATACGCCGCTTCTGCTCGCTCTTGCCGACAAAATACGCCGCCACTTTCGCGGCGACGACGTAGACTGCTGCGCCATCGTCAATGGCCGGAGCGGACGATGCAGCGAAAATTGCCGGTTCTGCGCCCAATCATCCCATTACCCTACAGACACTTCCTGCTACGGCCTGCTGTCCGAAGAAAAACTTGCGGCTGCCGCGGAAAAGGCCTGCGCCAACGGCGCCGTCCGTTTTTCCATCGTCACGAGCGGCCGTTCCGTAGAAAAGGGCCGGGAATTTACAGCCATACTCCGCGCCCTGCGGCGTATCCGCCGGGAAACGGGACTGGAAACCTGCTGTTCTCTGGGACTGATTGACGCCGAACAGGCCTGCGCACTCAAAGACGCAGGCCTGTCGCGGTACCACGCAAATATAGAAACAGCGCCGTCCTATTTTCCTTCCATCTGTTCCACCCATACGATTGCCGATAAAATTACGCTGATCAAAAGACTTCAGCAAGCCGGATTAACGGTCTGTTCCGGCGGCATCATCGGACTCGGCGAATCGCCGGCTCAGCGGATCGAAATGGCGTTTACGCTGAAGCGGCTGGGCATTTCCTCCGTTCCCCTCAATATCCTGACGCCTGTCGCCGGCACGCCCCTCGCTTCCATGGCGCCCTTGCCGCCGTGGGATATTCTGCGGACGTTCGCCGTGTTCCGGTTTATCCTGCCGGAGGCGCAGATCCGCACAGCAGGCGGTCGGGAAGCAAACTTACGCTCTCTTCAGGCTTTCGCCCTGACCGGCGGCGCCGACGGACTGATGATAGGCGGTTACTTGACAACACCGGGAAATGCCGTATCAGCCGACATGGCCATGCTCCGCGATCTGAACCGCCGCCCGGCTCGCCTCCGCCGTCAGCGGTGAGCCGCCATTGCCGCCGCAATAGCCGCGCCGACAGACGGCCCGTCTTTGACCAGCGCCGCAGAAACGTTTATCTCCTTTCCGCCGGCGAACCCGGCCTGACATATCTGCAGCGCATCTTCCATCATAAATATGCTGCCCCGTACATGTTCCAGCACGCTGCCCTCGACAGCAATCGTCTGAGGCGGAATAATGCCGTGCGGATATAAATGGCGCAGCACGCCGTAGCAAGCGGCGCCGGTAAGCTGCGCCGACCGCACGAAAACCGCCGCGCCGATGCTGCGCAGGGGTTTTACGTCCTGCAAGGCAATAATCCGTTTCCACAGCATTCCCATGAGAAGCCGGCTTTCTTTCGGATCGTCATTGGCAACAATACGGTTCATCTCTTCTGTCGTAAAGACCGGCATATGCGGCGTCTTCAGGTAATCCATGAGGATGTGCCGGTATATTTGGCTTAAATACGCGCCGCTCACCATCTTTTCCAGCTGATGGCTCCCCGGCTGCCGGGACTCTGCATCAACCGCATTATCCCAGCCTGTGCGCTCCATGCCTTCGTACCCTCCGGCTTCCAAAATAACGATCATGTTCCACGCCGGTTCATAGTAACAAATATTAAATCCCGTACCGCAAATGATCCCCACTTGAGAACGGCCGTGCTGGTATCCTGCCGCCAGCAGCAGCGCCGTTGTGTCGTTGAGCAGCGCAACCGGCTTAATGCCGCCGAGACCTTTCCGGACCAGCGCCTGCGACAGCATTTCATTGACCCATCTCCCTTCTGCGCCGGAAACGGATATTTCCTTTGACCACCGGATGAGACGGCCGTCGCTCACATCTCTTTGCTCAACGCCGAAAGAAAAAGTCTGCCCCAGACAGCATTCACGGCAGCTTCCGGCAGCTTCTCCCACCATATCGGCAATAAAATCGAACAATTCCTCTGCCGTCGTATGAGAAGACGTATAATTATACACCCCATCCGATTTTAACGGACGGGAAATTTTCTTTTCCACAATAAAGCAATGATTTCCAAGCAGGCGGATGCGGGATACACGCACATTCGTACCGCCGAAATCAAGGGCAATATACACTCCCTGTTCACTGCCGCTGGGCAATCCTAAATAAGACTTAACCGCCATCAAAGATGACGGTTTCCCAGCCAGTGCATCGGCAATGGCCGCCGCAAAACATTGGGAAAAATGCAGCAGCCTGTTATTGTTCCAGTAAAACTGCTGCGCAATATTCATCCAATCCGTACCTTCTTGCGTCATGGACGTCCCTCCTCGCTGTATCTGCAATATTTCTCCGATACCTGTCCGCACCTCCGGCTTATTCCGATTCAGGCCGATGCCGGCATGTTTTCAACAATTATGTATATCCTAACCTCTGCGGAAGCGCACCGTGCTCGAAATTCCGTTTCAGAAAGAATACAGAACGGTTTCGGCGTTTTTATCATTGCTGCCGTCTTGTTTCCGCCGGCAAAAGACGGCAGCAATACGAAATTACGTATTTATATTATAGTAAAAAACTATTTTCCGTACAAGACAGCGTACTTCGGCAGCCCTGCATAGAAAGAAAACCTCAACATCATAAACATAATTTATTTTATGTATTACAATATGGTTGCAAATCTTTGTACATTTCATACCGCCTATTGATATTTTAAGCCGCAGTGCTATAATAAAACTGAAGAAGAAATACCCATTTCAAAGGAGGGGATTATATATGTTGGCAAAACGTTCCATCATCATTGCCGCCATTATCGGCGCATTATGCGTACCTGTATTTGCCGCTGGAGCACAGGGGGTGTCACTTAGCAGCAGTTCCTATGCAACTGCCATGAAAGCGCCTGCTCCGGCCCCGGCTCCGCAGCCGCAGAAACCGCAGCAGCCCAAACAGCCGCAGCAGCCGCAGAAACCGGATAAAAAGATTGTATCCAATTTCAGCAGCTCTCAGGCTGTCGAACTGAAAAAGGCTCCGCCGCCACCGCCGCAGCCAAAACCGCAGAAACCGAAGCGGGAAAAGAAACCTCATCAGCCGCAGCCAATGCCGCATCCATAAAATCCGCATAAAACAGCAATTAGATATAAATAAGAGGGACAGCAAACCATCGCTGTCCCTCTTATTTATTCTTTTGCAGCCATTCCCTTCGTCTGTTTGCATAAAGAGAATCACTTACCGTCCGTATCTTATCTGTAAACGAGATGTATTTTCTTTTGCCGGAATTGAATGATAAAAAATATTTGATATAATAAGGTTAAAAGTATTTTATTGATATTTTTAATAAATTCGCTTTATTTTTATTAATTTCGAAAAACATTGTTTTAATTTTTTTGTCGAAGCAGGCGCAGACGCACCTGTCTGCGTAACAGAAATACGGTGTAAAAACTAACTGCGCCATACCTCATCATTTCTGCGGCTCATGCCGGAAAGGAGATTCTTATGAACGAAAAATATCCGATTGACCTTTGGGCTCAATACCGTCAATGGCAGAAATATTGCAAATGGGTAGATCTAAGCCGTGAAGTCAGTGAAAATACAGCTCACTGGCACGGTTTCCCTGCCATGACAGCCGAACCGATGTTTTCCATAGAAAAAGACGGATTTTTTGTAACGCAGTACACCTTAGTCAGTCAATACGGCACCCATGCCGATGCACCGATTCATTTTATACCTGAAACACGAACACTGGATGCCATCAAAATTTCTGAAATGGTTCTCCCCCTCTGCGTCATCAATCTGTCGCAAAAGGTAGCGGAAAATCCCGATTATGCCGTAACGGCAGAAGACATTCGGCAATGGGAGTCTGTTTACGGCATCATTCCGGAAAAATCTTTCGTTGCGTTCCGGTCCGACTGGTCTAAGCGAAAAGACGAAGAACTGAACAACGAAGATGAACACGGAGCAAGACATTATCCCGGCTGGGGCGTAGATGCGCTGCGCTATTTAGTCGAAGAACGGCACGTTGCCGCAATCGGCCATGAAACAAGCGATACGGACGCTGCCGCCCTGTCTGCTGCAAACGGTTTCCAGTCTGAACCTTACATTCTGAGCCAAGACTGTTATCAAATTGAATTGATGGTGAATTTGGACTTATGTCCGCCGACAGGCGCCATCATCTTCTGCACCTTCCCCAAGGTAAAAGACGGTTCCGGATTTACAAGCCGCTGCTTCGCCCTCTGCCCTGCCGGCGAGGAACGGGAAGAGTAATCCGGGCACCTTTCATGCTTTAACAGCGATGCGCAGCTCTTTCCCATCATGACGGAGTTTTTTCTGCCCGTCAGCCGGGGTTCCTCAACTGCGTCAAAAAAACAGATTCAGCAGTATTGCTGAATCTGTTTTTTTATGGAGAAGCGCGTGCTGCGGCCAGCATCGTTTCCAGCCTGCTGCAGTATTTAGTCTCTCGCGTCCCGTATCTGTTCATACGCTGCGGCAAGGCCGTCCCTCCGGGCATGATACAGTGCTTCCCACGACAGTCCGCACTGCCGCAGCAGCGTAACCAGCTGCGCCTCCTCCGATAAATTGTATTTCAGGGAAAAGCCGCAGCCGGCATAAATCTTTCCCGGCGTAGGAATGATCCGTACCTGAAGCGCTGCGTCTTTTGCTTTTTCTTCCGCTTTCATGGCATCGCGCGTATTGAAAAATAACGCAATGCCGTACTGTTCCACCATATTTTCTAAGGCCGCACAATGCGGTCCGCCGTCCTCATCAGTTCGATGATGCGGTACATGTTGGTAATTTCGCCGACAGCGACTTTTTCCGTCAGCCCGTAAAAATTAAGGCAGGCGCCGCAGGCGTAAACAGCTACGCCCAGGGATGCCAGCTTCTGCAAATCTTCCAGCGATTCCGATCCTTCCGTCACCAGCGGCACGCCGCCATTATAAAAAATGACGCATTGCGGCAGGACATCCTGCTCGGTCAAGGTATATAAAAATGTTTTCAGCAAACTTCTGCCGAAAGTCTCATCTCCGACGCCCATATACGGCGAATTGACAACGACGATATACGAATCATCCGCCTTAGGTGCAGCTGCGGCAGATTCTTCCGTTTCAGCCGTTTCTCCTTTAGAAATTACGACGACAAACCGTTCCGGCGATTCTTCCTTCATCGTATACGTACATCCCATTTGTCCAGCCAGGCGTTTTAAATTTTCCGTGGCAATTCGATTATCGACTATCGTTTTAACTGCATCGTGTTCCTTCAGCGCTTTATGTGTTTCAATAACCGGCAGCGGACACGCCTTGCCGGTCATATCAATCGTAATCATCAGGCTTTCCTCCTTAATCCATATTCCTTATCCGCAGAATAATTTCCGTTTTCACTTTACTGCATCAATGAAATTTCCCGCAGCGCCCTTACGGCGTCTCTTACATCGGCTTCCGTCGTGAACTGGGAAAATGAGAACCGCACGGCGCCGCGCCGTTCCGTACGGAACGCTTTGTGTATGAGCGGAGCGCAATGAAACGCCGGCCGCGTAGCCATACCGTATTTTTCCCACAATATATCGCTTACCAGCGCTGAATCGGCATCCCCTATGTTAAGGGCATATACGCCTACGCGGGGCCCGGAAAAATCACCGTACAGCACGACATTCGGCAGGAAACTCACTCCCTGGACAAACAGCTTTCCCAACGTCTCCTGATGCCGGCAAGCGTTTTCGACGCCTTTATCCAGCACATCCTCCACAGCAGCAGCCAGACCGGCAATGCCGGCCACGTTGGCCGTGCCAGCTTCAAATACGTCCGGAATCTGCGTCGGCTGCTCGCGCTCAAAAGAATGCACGCCGTCGCCGCCGGTAATATACGGGCGGACCGGCACATCAGAGCGGATGCATACGCCGCCGGTACCTCCTGGCCCGTACAGGGATTTATGTCCCGTAAAGCAGACCGCCGTCGCAATACCGTCTGATAAATCGATGGGATAAGCCCCGGCAGACTGGGATGCATCAACAATAAGAAATAAGGAGCGGGCGCGGCAGAACGCTTTCAGGCGGTCCAAATCCGCAACATTTCCTGTCACATTGGACGCATGATTGCAGACGACGGCTTTTGTTTCAGGCCGAGCTTTTTCTTCCAGCTCCCCGTAGCGAAGCGCCGCCGTCCCGGTATCGCAGCCAATGATATCTATAGCCACGCCTTCCTTTTCCAGCTGGTACAGCGGCCGCAGAACGGCATTATGTTCCCACGCTGTCGTCAGCACATGATCTCCCGGGCGCAGCAATCCTTTCAGCACCATATTCAAAGCTGCCGTCGAATTATGCGTAAAAGCGACCTCATACTCATCACCGGCATGGAACAGCATTTTAATCAGCGACTTCGCGCGCAGGACCAGCTTATACGCCGCCAGAGAATAGCCGTGAGCGCCGCGGGACGGATTTCCCAGCAATCCTCCGGAAAGAGCGCCGTATACGGCTTTGGCCACTGCCGGGGGTTTCTGCACCGTCGTTGCCGCGTTATCAAAATAATACAAGCCTGCCACCTCCCGACCCTGTCCTGTTGTCAGAAAAGCAGCCCGAAACGAGCTGCTTTTTCCCTAGATCATCAATTATTAAAGACCGAAACGTGCAAAAATCGTGTCTACGTGGCTGAGCATTTTATGAACGTCAAAACATGCTTCGATTTCTTCATTCGTCATATAGCCGGCAATGTCTTCGTCTTTTTTAAGATTTTCCAAGAAATCTTCCCCTTCCAGCCACCGCTTCATGGCATTTCGCTGTACCCAGCGGTATGCCTGTTCGCGGACGGCGCCTTTTTCAACCAGCGTATTCAGCAGAATGGGGCTGTAAATGAGGCCGCCCGTCAGGTTGAGATCTTCCATCATCTTTTCCGGATAAACGATAAGCCGGTCAACGACGCGCGTAAATGTCTGCAGCATGTAATCAAGGGCAATCGTGCTGTCCGGCAGAATCACCCGTTCTACCGATGAGTGGGAAATGTCCCGTTCATGCCAGAGCGCCACGTCTTCCAGCGCCGCCTGGGCATTTCCGCGAATGACGCGGGCCAGTCCGCACATGCGTTCGCACGTAATAGGATTACGCTTATGCGGCATAATAGACGACCCTTTCTGTTTCGGGCTGAAATACTCTTCCGCTTCGCGTACTTCCGTGCGCTGCAGATGGCGGATTTCCGTCGCAAATTTATCGATGGAGCTGGCAATAACGGCCAACGTCGTCATATATTCAGCATGGCGGTCCCGCTGAAGGGTCTGCGACGAAATCGGCGACGGCGCAATCCCCAGATGCCGGCAGACATACTCTTCCACAAAGGGATCTATATCGGCATAGGTACCGACAGCGCCGGAAATCTTTCCGACGGCAATCGTTTCTTTCGCCCGCTTCATCCGTTCAATATTGCGTTCCGTTTCAGCCAGCCAGCTGCACAGCTTAAGGCCGAACGTCGTCGCTTCGGCATGGATGCCGTGGGTGCGGCCGATGCACGGCGTATATTTAAATTCAACGGCCCGCCGGCGCAGAACGTCGCGGAAATCTTCCAAATCCTTGATAAGGATATCCGATGCCTGTTTGAGCATATATCCCATAGCCGTATCTTTGACGTCTGTAGAAGTCAGTCCCAGATGGACATATTTTCCGGCGTCGCCGATATTTTCCGACAAGGTGGACACAAAAGCGGCAATATCATGATGAGTTTCCGCTTCAATTTCATGAATGCGTTCGACAGAAAACGCGGCTTTTTCGCGAATTTCCTTCGCCGCTTCTTTCGGCACGTTGCCAAGTTCGGCCTGGGCTTCGCTGGCCAGGATTTCTACATGTTTGAGCGTATCCCATTCATTAAATTCCGTCCAAATCTGCCCCATTTCCGGTTTCGTATACCGTTCAATCACGTTGAATCTCTCCTTTTTCTTTCATGAGTATGGTTTTAAAACTCACCATTGCTATTATACACTATTTACCCTGCCGAAGGTAGTAGTTTATGCCGCCAAAACCACCGCCCAAATATAAATTCTGTTCCGGACTGCGGCAGACAGACCCACCGTGATGTTATTGTACAATAACCGCCGCATCTTCCTGTTTTGCCGCATAGCCGATAACGGCGGCACAAGGAATCTGTCCCTGCAGTTCCGCCAGCAGCGGCACCGCATCTTTTTCATCAACGGCAATAAGCAGCCCTCCCGACGTCTGGGGATCATAGAGGACGTCCATCATGGCCAGACTTACTGCATCGCCGGTGCGCACATATCCGTCTGCAAAGGAGCGGTTGCGGTATGCGCCGGCAGGCACCAGCCCCATAGCCGCCATGCTGCAGGCTTCTTCATAGTGCGGAACGGCCTGCGAATCGATATGCAGCGTAAGACCGCTTCCTCTGGCCATTTCCAGCGCATGTCCCAACAGCCCGAAGCCGGTTACATCGGTGCAGCCATGCACGGCATAGCGAATCATAATATCCCGCGCCGTCTTATTAAGCTGCGCCATTTGCCCGTACAGTTTATCCAGCAGCGGCTTGGCCACAAAATCGCCCTGCGCCGCCGTCGTAAGAATACCTGCGCCGAGGGGTTTCGTTAAAATAAGGACGTCTCCTTCTCCGGCCGCCGAGTTGCGCAGCAGTTTTTTCGGATGAATAAACCCGGTTACGGACAATCCGTATTTCGGTTCTTTATCTTCAATCGTATGGCCCCCCGTAATAAGGACGCCGGCTTCAAAAGCCTTCGCGTACCCTCCCTGCAGAACAGCCTGCACGGCTTCCCGTTCCATCTGCGGGCTGACGCACATGACATTCATGGCAAGTTTCGGCTCGCCGCCCATGGCATACACATCGCTCAGTGCATTGGCCGCGGCAATCTGCCCGAATAAAAACGGATCGTCTACAATCGGCGGAAAGAAATCTACGGTCTGAACTAAAGCCAGCTCGTCGTTTATAACGTATACCGACGCATCGTCGCTGGTATCATAGCCTACAATCAGCCGCTCATCCTGCCGTACAGGAAGTCCTTTCAGCAGCTGCGCCAGCTCACCGGCGCCAAGTTTCGCTCCGCACCCGGCACACGACGCCATTCGAGTCAGTTTCACTTCATCCATCCATACCACCTATCCTTTCTCCGTACCTGACGGAACATCCCGGCACGCCAAGCAGCCGCCAACCTTACAGCCGCTTTTCCGCTTCACGCCGTAAAATTTCCCGTCCTACGGTCACGCCGGCAGCAGAAGCCTGCACCAGTCCCCGCGTAATGCCTGCCCCGTCGCCGATGGCAAAAAAGTTGGCAATCTTCGTTTCCAACGCGCTGTTCAGTTCCAGCCGATTAGAGTAAAACTTAACTTCCACGCCGTACAGCAGCGTATGGCGGGAATTGGCTCCCGGCGCGATTTTATCGAGAGCCTCCAGCATTTCCTTAATATCCTGCAAGTGGCGGTACGGCAGAACAAGCGACAAATCTCCCGGCGTTGCGCTGGGCATCGTCGGCCGCACCAATCCCCGCTTAATCCGTTCCGGCGTGGAACGCCGTCCGTCAAGGAGATCGCCGAGACGCTGCACTATAACGCCGCCGCCGAGAATATTCGCCAAATTCGCAATGTATTTTCCGTACTTGATCGGTTCGTGGAACGGTTCGGTAAATTTCTTTGATACAAGAATGGCAAAATTCGTATTTTCGCTTCGTTTATGGGCGTAGCTGTGTCCATTGACCGTCAGCAGCCCGTCGTTATTTTCTTCGACGACGAAACCGTAAGGATTCATGCAGAACGTACGGATGCGGTCGTCGAAAGATTTGCTGAAATAAACGAGCTTCGACTCGTATACGATATCCGTAATCGTCTCCAGTATTTCCGCCGGCATTTCAACGCGCACACCGATATCAACGGCGTTTGACGTAAGCGAAAGCCCCAAATGCGCCACTTCGCCGACCAGCCATTCCGAGCCTTCCCGTCCCGGCGCGCAGACAAGGTAGCGGCAGGCATAGAACTGTCCGTCAATAATGACGCCGCAGGCTTCTCCATTGTCAACAACAATATGCTCTACCGCCGTGTCGGCCATAATATCGGCTTTTCCGTCAAGAAAATCGCGCATATTCGTTAAGATCTGGCCATTAACGTCCGTGCCAAGATGGCGGATGCGGGCCGGGACAAGGCGCAGATCAGCCGCCGCCGCTCTGCGTTGTATCTGCCGTATGCAATCTTGGTGCTCGTCGCCGTATACTTTGCGCCCGGCGCCGCCAAAACGGCAGTATACGCCGTCCACATAGGAAATTTTATCCATCAGTTCCTTTTGGGACATATAATCGTCCAAATTGCCGCCGTATTCCGTTGTCAGCGTCAATTTTCCGTCGCTGAACGCGCCGGCGCCGCCCCAGCCGCAGACAACATTGCGCATTTTATCTTTCGGCAGCGCGTGCTTATTTCGACTCGTCGCAATACGCTCGCGGATATCCTGACCCTTTTCCACCATCAAAATATCCAGGCCTTTATCGGCTAATTCCAACGCCGTAAAAATACCTGCCGGTCCGGCGCCGATAATAATCACATCATACGTTTTCACTGCATTCACGTCTATCGCTCCTTTCCGTCACAAAAAAAATAACCCGCATGGGACTCTCCCACCGGGTTGCTGGCTGCTCATCTGAGTATCCTTGTTTAGGGTAGCACGGCAAAAAAGACTTGTCAATACAGAAAAACAACGGCCTGTCCTATTGTCGCCGTCCGGCTCATCTTATATAATACATTTGTAGCTGAATCAGGTATTTATGCCGACAGCGCATATGCCTGTCCGGCAGATAAGACAGGAGGTTCTGGTATGACCCGCAACAGAAAACAACCCCATCCGGCAGCTGATGATCCGAAAGAAGAGCTGCGCCTTCAAGAATACATTTTTCTCGGTACATTTACACTGATGATTGCCTTGCTTGTTTCATTATATCTTTCTCTCTCCCCGGTTGTGCCGGTCAGTCTTTCCGTTATTCTTATCGGTTCAACCATCGTGCTGTACGGAAAATACAAAGATTTCTATAAATTCCGCGACCGCGGCCAGAGAACGTGGTGTTCCGTTCTCTCGCTGTACGGCAGCCTTATTTTAACGCTGGCCTGCGCCTTATACTACTCGCAGACGGAACCGCTCACTGACGACTACGCCCTCGTCTTTCTCTTCGGCTTTATGTTTTTCACCTTCATGGCGTATCGGGCTCTCAGTCCCTCTATGGTCGTCGGCAACAAGCGTATCCGCATCAGAAAAAAATAACGGCTTTACGAAAAAAAAGACGCTCCGTAAGAGCGTCTTTTTTTTCTGCACATCGGCGTACCGCTTATCCCTGGAACGGATGCACCGTCGATTGTCTTTTCAAAATATCCGCCGTAATCGCATCGGAGCAGCACACGGCTACAACGTCTACGATATCTTCCGTCGAGCAGCCGCGGGACAAATCGAGGATCGGCTTGGCCAACCCCTGAACCAATGGCCCGAGAGCCGTCGCATTGGCAAAGCGCTGAACCATCTTATAGCCGATATTAGCTGCATCGAGGTTCGGGAAAATAAGAACATTGGCGTGGCCGGCAACTTTGGAACCCGGCGCTTTGTGTTCGCCGACTTCCGGCACCAGCGCAGCGTCAGCCTGCATTTCGCCGTCAAATTCAAAATCTACGCCGCGGTCTTTCAAGATCTGCACGGCCTGGCGCACTTTTTCCACCGAGTCGCCGGAGCCGCTTCCCATCGTTGAATACGACAGCAAGGCAACGCGAGGTTTGATCATCTGCACTGTTCTTTCCGCACGTTCTACGCAGATGCAGGCAATATCGGCCAATTGTTCCGCCGTCGGGTAAGGAATAACGCCGCAGTCGCCGAGAACGAGAACGCCATTATCGCCGTACTGAGGCGTGTTGGTCAGCAGAATAAAGGCGCTCGATACGGTCTTGTTGCCGGGACGGGGCCCGACAACCTGCAGGCCGGCACGAATAACATCGGCAGACGTAGACATGGCGCCGGATACGACACCGTCAGCTTCGCCCAACGCAACAAGGCCGGCGGCAAAGAACGTATTATTATGAGTCATAATGTCGAACGCTTTTTCAATCGTCATGCCTTTCTTTTCACGGCGCTTGGCAAAATATGCGCACAACTCATCCATACGATAATAGGTTGCCGGATCGATGACTTCAACGCCAGTCAAATCGATCTGGAAACGAGCCGCGTCTTTTTTAATCTGTTCCAATTTGCCGACGAGGATAATCCGGGCGAATCCTTCGGCCAAAACACGTTCGGCTGCTTTCAGCACGCGGCTGTCATTCGTTTCCGGAAGCACGATTTTTTTCTGCGCTTTCGTTACGCGAGCTTTCAAATCTTCAGTAAATCTCATGGATGAACAACTCCTTACCTAAGTTCTTGAAATTGGATGGATTACAAATTTATTATAATACAAAATGGAATTGAATCAACCATTATTTCTCTCTTTATGTCAATTATACGAACATTTTGGCATGAAAAATAAGCATTTCTTATAACACTCTTCGGCATCTAAGCCCAACCCTTTTCTCCCAAAGCCCGGGAGACGCCTTTTCTGCCGGTATCTTATTTGCTTGAAATTCCCCTAAGGTATGGTATACTGAATTAACCATTCTCTATTTTAATATATTCTGGCATATGAAAGGAAAAGATCGCATGACCGCATCCGCTCTCCGCACGGGCATAGCGTACTGCATCTTAGGCGCCGTTTCCTGGGGCATCAACGGCGTCGTAAGTCAGTTCTTGTTTACCCACTACGTCGTTGACTCCTCGTGGATCACGGCAATCCGCATGACAGGATCCGGTCTGGTACTGCTCGCACTGATCCTGCCCCGGCAGCAAAGCCGGCTGTACGAGCTTTTCCGTGACGGGATCAGCATCCGCAATCTTCTTTTATTCTCACTCTTCGGGCTTCTGCTCTGTCAATATGCCTATCTGACGGCCATTAAGTTTTCCAATTCCGCCACGGCGACGGTGCTGCAGACACTCAGCGTCGTTCTGATGTCCATGTTTCTCGCCGCCCGCTTCCGGCGCAAGCCGTCGCGCCGCGAATTGATTTCCGTCGTTCTTGCTTTTACCGGCGTTTTTTTCGTCGCCACAAACGGCAATCCCTCTACCATGGTCTTATCTCCGCAGGCATTGTTCTGGGGCTTGGTCAGCGCCGTCGGCGCCGTCTCTTATCCCACGTTAGCACAGGGACTGACTATCCAATGGGACCCCGGACCGGTCAATGCTTTAGGCATGCTTATCGGCGGCAGCATCTTCTGCCTTGCCGCTCAGGTATGGACGCTGACGCCGGCGCTGGACGCCGCCGGCTGGCTTGCCGTCGCCTTTATTATTTTCGTCGGCACCGCCCTTTCTTTTACGTTTTTCCTGCGGGGCATCCGTATCATCGGACCCATGAAAGCAACGCTTATCAGCACGCTTGAACCGGTAACGGCGGCCGTCGTCTCCGCGGCATGGCTGGGAACGCCCTTCCATCCTGCGGAAATTGCCGGATTTATTTTCATCATTATCACAGTATTTCTCATTGCTGCAAAAAGAGAATCAAAGTAAAACACCTTATTCCCGCCGGTGGGAATAAGGTGTTTTACTGTTTCAGTTCAGCCAGGCAGGCTGCGCTCTCAATGCTGTGTCGGCGCCGGCACAGCCTGTGCTTCCAAAGACCTCCTTTCTCTTTCTTCTATTTTATCCATCTTGCGGGCAAACACGCCGGCTAAAACAGATCCCGTAACTTGATGAACTGCCGCGCCGATAGCGGCCGGAATAGCCACGGCAGGAGCAAAAAACACGGACGCGAGCGATATAGCCAGCGCATCGTTCTGCATGCCTACTTCCAAGGTAACAGAGTGGCGCTGCCGCTGCCCCAGGCCAAGTTTGCCCGTAACAAAATAACCAATACCGAATCCGAAGAGATTATGAGCCAGCACCAAAAACACCATAAAAGCGCCTAACTCCAAAATTTTCGCGCCGTTGATGGCAATAACGCCGCCGACAATCGTCAGCACGCCGAACGCAGAAACGAGCACCAGAATTTTAGACAGCGATGCAATGTGCTTTTCCCCCATAAATTTATGAACTATAAGACCGGCGCACAGCGGCACAAGTATCACCTTCATGACTGTCATAGCCATGGCCAGAAACGAAACTTCCACCCACTGGCCCGCCAATGCCCATACGATAAACGGCATCATTACCGGCGCCAACAGCGTCGAAACTGTCGTAATGGATACGGCCAGCGGCACATCCCCTTTAGCCAGAAAACTCATGACGTTGGATGCCGTGCCGCTCGGGCAGGAACCGAGAAGTACCATGCCCACAGCCAGTTCCGGCGTCAAGTCGAAAACCATAACCAGTGCATAAGCTACTATCGGCATGATCGTATAATGGGCCGTGCAGCCGATAAACACTTCTTTCGGCCGCTGAATGACCAATTTGAAATCTTTGGCGTGCAAAGTCATGCCCATACCGAACATGATGATGCCGAGGAGCGTAACCGTATGAGGCACAGACCACAAAAATGTTTCCGGCATTACATACGCCCAAATGACGACCAAAAAAACTATGTACGTCAGATATTTTCCAACCAGCCCGCTTATCTTGCCAATAATGTTCATCATGTAAAAAACCCCTTCCGTATTTTTTCATCGTTCCAAACAAATACCAACAAGATGATTGGCGAAAAAAAATGCTTTGTCTCTTACGTAAAGAGACAAAGCATGTATGCTCTGCGGTACCACTCTTATTGCCGGTGCGGCCACTCTTTCAGCATCTCCGGAAAATCCATTTAATGCCTGGCGGGATAACGGTCGCCTGCCGGCTGCGTCTACTGGCAAATGCGTTCGGGCAGCTGCTCCTGGGTGACTTCATGCTGTGCTTCCATCCTGCTTCTCAGCATCACGCAGGTCTCTGTAATTTCTGCGGCAGCAATACTATTCCCAATCAACACTGTTTTGTATTTGTTGCGCTTCATTATATCGTGTTGCTGCGGCAATGTCAATATATTTTTTCGCATTATCTTGTTTTTACAATCATAGTTAAAAATTTAACTTAATATTTTTTAATTTCGCAGCAGCCGCCTACAAAAAGAACCGTTCCTTTCTAAGAAACAGTTCTTTTCTGTCAATCTTTTTTCAGCTGCTCATCCAGCATCCCCTGCGCTACCGCATCCAGCGACTCGAACAGACGGATTTGAACGCGCGTAACCCGGAGCGCTTCTACTTCTTCAACGGAAATCTCCGCCGACGGCAGCAGCACCGTCTGTCCCGCTTCAGGTGGCTCCGTAAACTGGGCGTAAACCCAACCGCCGATCGTATCGTACTGGCTGTCGTCCAGCTCCAGTCCGAAGAGATGATTAATGTCTTCCAAAAGCATTTTGCCGTCGACCGAATAGGTCTTTTCGTTTTCTTCTTCCACTTCAGGCCGTTCTTCGTCAAACTCATCCTGAATTTCGCCGACAATTTCTTCTAAAATATCTTCAATCGTTACCATCCCCGCCGTGCCGCCGTATTCGTCAATCAGCACGACAAGCTGCTTGCGCTCTTTCTGCAGGAGCCGCAACAATCGGCTGATAGGCATGAATACGGGAACTTCCAGCACATCGCGGGCCAGTGAGCTCAGATCCGGCTGATTCCCGTCCTTCAAACTGCGCAGTAAATCCTTAATATGAAGAAACCCGATAATATGATCTTTATCGCCGTCGCAGATGGGGTAGCGCGTCATGCGTTCTTCCAGCACCGTTTTCATATTTTCTTCAAAACTGTCTTCCAGATACAAACAAATCATATCTGTGCGCGGCACCATGATTTCTCCGGCATGGCGCTCGGAAAATTCAAAAACGTTGTCAAGATACGTCAGCTCGCTCTTATTAATATACCCGTACTTGTAACTTTCTTTCATTAAAATCCGTATTTCGTCTTCATTATGCGCTTCTTCCGCTTCGCTTGCCCCATGGATTCCCAGGCAGCGCAGCACCCAGCCGGCAATATGGTTCAACACCCAGACGGCAGGATACATGAGCCGGTTGAACAGAATCAAAGGCCGCGACACGAAGAGCACGACTTTTTCCGTCTTTTGAATGGAAAGAGACTTCGGCACCAGCTCGCCCAGCACGATATGCAGCGCCGTAATGATTGAAAAGCCGACGATGAAGGCAACGGTGTGCTCTACCTGCGCCGGCACGCTGGCGAGTCGGAACACCGGCGACAACATCTTTGCCACAGCCGGCTCGCCGATCCAGCCAAGTCCCAGCGACGCCAGCGTAATGCCCAGCTGCGTCACCGAAAGGTAGGAGTCCAAATGGTCCGTCACTTCACGAGCATGGACGGCGCTTCCGTTTCCTTCTTTCAGCAGCGCATCAACCCGCGAAGGCCGCATCTTGACGATGGAAAATTCCGACGCCACGAAAAAGCCGTTGAGGGCAACCAAGATAAAAATGACAATAATGTTGATCAGCATCTCAAAATAATCCAATCACAACGTTTCCCGAAGGAAACAGTCACCTCCCTTTGGTTCGGACTATCAGTTAAATTTTACCATATATTGCCTGCGCCTCAAAGAGCCGTCCATACACAAATTGCATACAAAAGCCTCTCGTTTTTATGATTTCCAGACCCTTCCATTGCCTGCCATGGACTGTGGAAAAAATCGCTGTAAAAATTGCGCTCCTCTGCGTATAATTGATATAATATAACCAGAAAGGATGATACCCATGTTTATCGATAACGCAGAAGGACTCGTATTTCGTCCGCCCAGTGAAGCGCGCAGCTTTATTCTCCGCGTGACCATCGGCTGTTCCCATAACATGTGCACGTTCTGCGCCATGTATAAAGACTCCAAATACCGGGTTCGTCCCCTCGACGAAATCGACGGCATCATTGAGCGTGCTGCCCAAGCATACCCTTTCGTCCGACGAGTCTTCCTTGCCGACGGCGACGCCATGGTGCTGCCGACAGACGCCTTAATCCACATTTTAAAAAAATGCTATGCCACCTTCCCCAACATCAACCGCATCGGCGCATATGCCACGCCGGCCGACTTAAACCGCAAATCGCCGGAAGATTTAAAGCGTCTGCGCGACGCAGGGCTCGCCATCGTGTACATGGGCATTGAAAGCGGCGATGACGAAGTGCTGCGCCGCGTCAAAAAAGGCACGACAGGCGCTCTGACCGTCAAAGCCGGCAGAAAAGCACTCGACGCCGGCATGAAGCTGTCCGCCATGATTCTCCTCGGCCTGGGCGGTAAGGAACGGACAAAAGAGCACGCCCTCCATACTGCCGAAGTCGTTACGGCTATCAATCCGACGATGCTCAGCGCCTTGACGCTCATCATTCCCGGCAATGTTCCCCTGTATGAAGATGTCGTCATGGGAAAATTTACGCCCCTGACAGCCCGCGGTTTTTTGGAAGAACTGGATATGATCTTACGCAATACCGACATGAAAGAGCCTTGCATATTCCGCAGCAACCACGTGTCCAACCTTGTTCCCGTCGGCGGCACGCTGCCCATGGACAAGGAAGCCATGCTGACCGCCCTGGACCGATACATTCCCGCAGCCGACGACACGAGGCCCCTGCTGAACGATACAGGAAATTTCTGACAGGAGGTCTTTCCCATGAAAAAGTTCCTGCTGCTGTTCCTTTCATTCTGCTTCTGCGTCATGGCGGCAACGGCTTTTGCCGCCGGCGAACCTCACTTCGACAATATGCGCACCGTGCTCGTCGTTCCGACGGCACAGCAGAGCGCAGAGGCGGCGTATATGGCAAAGCGCCTGAAGGAACCTTTCCGCATTCCTTACTGGGACTGCATCGAAGCACAGGAACCGCTGCATCCCGACAGCATTTCCAGTGAAAAAATGCGCAGTCTCTCAGACCGGTACAACGCCGATGTCGTCGTCGTTCCCGTCGTCCGTACGTGGTACTGGCAGCAGCGCCAGCTCTTTTTCCGCTTCGACAGCGAAACAATTACCGACTGCACATACTACTTATCCGTCTATGCCTACGACCGGCAGCTCGGCACGCTGAAAGTCTACAGTTCCCGCGGCCGCAAACGAGAACCGGCGTCTATCCTCAACAACCCGTACGACATATTGAACAAAGCGATGAGCGAAATTATGGAAAAACTGCCCTATAAGCGCATTCCCACAGATATCGACGCTGTTCGCGGCAGTATTTCTCCCTTGACCATTAAAACGACCGAAGGCGGCGCAAAAACCATTGACAACCAATTCCCCATAGCCGTCTCGGCATCTTTGCTTCATAAATCTTAATTTATACCCCTGTAATTCCGGCAAGACTGTATTTCTGCTGCGGAACACGGCTGAGAAAAGTCATACTTATTCAGACAGTGACATTCAGCAAAACAATTCAAATGTACATTTTCGACGGCAATCCCAATAGGCGTATTATGTGCGAATTGTCAAATTGGAACGGACGGGTATATAAAATTTCAAGAAATGAGCTTGCAGGATTTGCAAAACGTTGCGATGCCGAAAACACCGGCGTATATTGGCGTATATTTTCTATTCGGCAAAGACGAGGCCAATATAGATACGGTTTACATTGGCAAGGCAGAGAAAATACTTACCCGGCTGAAACAGCATATAAACGAGACAGAAGACCGAAATGACTGTATTATTGTTATCAGCAAGGATAATCTGCTGAATAAAGCTCATGCGAAATATCTCGAAAATAAATTTTACGAGTTGGCTAAAAACGCGGGCCGTGCTGTCATTGTAAACAGCACGGTTCCTATCTGTTCGTCTGTTTCAGAGTATGACGAGGTCATGCTGCAAGAATTTATCTGCAATGCCAAGCTCCTGGTCAATACATGGGGATATAAAACCTTCGACTCCTTAGAAGACAGCTCTCTAAAACAGCAAAATAATCAGGTTTATTTCTATATTAAAACTGTCCGCGGCGCTGATGCCAAAGGCCTTGTCGTAGCCGATGGATTTGCTGTATTAAAAGGTTCTTTCATCGCCGCATTCACTACCCCGAGCCTATCTTCCAGTTATCTTCGGCTGCGTTCTTCCCTGATGGAAAATGGAATCATCGATTCAAACTTCCAGTTTGTAAAAGATTATATTTTTACAAATCCTTCCGCTGCCGCTGCTATTGTTACCGGCAAAAGTACAAATGGAAGAACAAAGTGGAAAACCGAAGACAACAAATCTCTGAAATTTCTTGAAGAAGGAGGTCTCAGCTGACAACGGGCTGTAACTTGCTCCTTGTTGCTTTTTGCTACACTGTCGAAACGAATCCCCCCAAAATCTTTATCGTTTCCTTTGGGGAAATTTTTATTTCATGAAAAAATTTTTAATTTATTTTTCCCTATCCCTATTTACAGCTTATTCGTCCAGCCCGGCCACACCGGATTGCTGCGCCCGCTCTTAGCCTAAAAATGCCGTCAACCTGCATCCCATTCCCCAGATTTGGCATTGCGATATTGTTCTTCCCAATATCCGTCAAAATGCAAGAAGACTCCTGAGCATATAATGCTCAGGAGTCCTCTTGCATTTCTGTACCGCTTTCTTATCGGCAGGCGCTTTCTTTTTCCCAAACGGCACGAAGACCTTTCTTATCTTAGTGCAACCAAATTTCTGCAGCGGAAAATACAAGCAGCGCCGCCAATACCCAGTTCATCTGCCGTTCATATTGCTTAAAAAAATGTGCAAGCGCGGCGCCGGCCAGAGCCCAGACAATATTGGCCGCCGAACAGGACAGGCACATGACCAGCCCCAAGGCGATAACCGCCTGCTGATCGCTATAGACCGGCATAATAAAGGATGTATACCCGATAATCAAGAATATCATGACCTTGACGTTAGTCAAATTGAGAAGGACGCCAGTTAAAAAACGCGACCTTTTCGACTTTTTGTCAAAACGCCTTCGGCAGGGACAAACATCTGATACGTTAAGAATAAAATATACGCCGACCCCATCGCTTTCAGCGATAATTCCAGCCACGGCATAGCTGCCCGAATAGAATACATGCAGTTAAAGCTAACGGCATTTAAAATAAAAAAACTGAAGAACAGCCCCCACAGCAAGGGCACCGCACCGCGGAAACCCAGACGCCGGCTTTCGGACAAAGCCATGAGATTATTAGGCCCCGGCGTAAAAGACATCGCAAAGGTAAAGGATAAAAAAGCAGCAAGCTCCATAACATATCTCCCATCATCACAGCTTCATATGTCGGTACGGCAGATCGGCCGGCAGTTTGTTTATCTCTGTTCAGAAACAGATGCGATGCAGCTGCCCGCATCAGGAAAAAACATGCCGCCGAAAGGATAGTTTCGTTCAGCGTACTTTTATGCCGGCTCCTTTTCTTCGCCGATTATTTCAGTACGGCTCCCGTATTGGCCGACGTGACGAGACGGGCATAGCGGGACAAGTATCCCGTTTTGACTTTCGGTTCCGGCCGGCGCCACGCCGCTTTCCTCGCCGCCAGTTCGCTGTCGCTGACTTTCAGTTCCAGCCGGCGGTTCGGTATGTCGATGGAAATGACGTCACCGTCTTGAACGAGTGCAATAGGACCGCCTTCCATGGCTTCCGGCGAAATATGGCCGATGCACGCGCCGCGGCTGGCGCCGCTGAATCGGCCGTCCGTAATCAGGGCAACTTTCAGTCCCATACCGGTAATGACGGCAGTCGGATTCAGCATTTCCCGCATCCCCGGCCCGCCTTTCGGACCTTCGTAGCGGATGACGACGACGTTTCCTTCCTTGATTTCGCCGCCGATAATCGCATCGATGGCCGCTTCTTCCGAATCATAGCATTTAGCCGTTCCTTCATAGACCAGCAGTTCGGGATCAACAGCACTTTCTTTCACGACGGCGCAGTCCGGCGCAAGGTTTCCCGACAGAATGGCAATGCCGCCGCGGTGCATGTACGCATTTTCAACGCTGCGGATGACGTCTGGCCGTTCGATGGCAGCATGGCAGGTGCGATCGCCGATCGTCCCTGCGACGGTTTCCGCATCTTCGTGAATAAGGCCCAGCTTCGTCAATTCCTTCATGACGGCGCTGATGCCGCCGGCTTCATTCAGATCCTGCATATGATATGTGCCGCCGGGACTCATCTTGCAGATGTAAGCGGCTTTGCGGCTGATTTCATCAAACAGCTGCAGCGGCAGTTCAAGTCCCGCTTCATGGGCAATTGCCGGCAGGTGGAGCACCGTATTCGTCGATCCGCCGATAGCCATATCAACGGCAATGGCGTTTTCAAACGCCTTCATGGTCATGATGGTGCGGGGACATACGTTCCTCTTCACTAAATCCATGATGACGGCGCCGGCGCGTTTGGCCAGCATACGGCGCGCACCGAAATAAGCCGCCGGAATCGTGCCGTTGCCGGGCAGCGCCATGCCGAGAACTTCGGCCATGCAGTTCATCGTGTTGGCCGTAAAAATGCCGGCGCAGGAACCGCAGCCGGGGCAGGCTTCATGTTCCATCAGCGTCATTTCTTCCTGCGTCATCTGCCCCGATTCGACTTTTCCGGCAGCTTCGAACATGGTGCTGACGCTGATATCCCGTCCCTTGTGCCGTCCTGCCAGCATAGGGCCGCCGCTGACGACCACGCAAGGAATATTCAGACGGCCGGCAGCCATGAGCATTCCCGGCACGATTTTATCGCAGTTGGGAATTAGGACCAGCCCGTCAAAAGCATGTCCGTTAGCGACAGCTTCAATGGAATCGCAAATCAATTCACGGCTCGCCAAGGGATATTTCATGCCGTCATGTCCCATGGCGATGCCGTCGCAGATACCGATGGCGGGAAATTCGATAGGCGTACCGCCGGCAGCAGCTACACCCAGCTTGACGGCTTCGGCAATTTCACGCAGATGCATATGTCCGGGAATAATTTCATTGAATGAATTGACCACGCCGATAAGGGGTTTCTGCAAATCACCGTCGCTGTATCCCATGGCGTGAAACAACGTCCGGTGCGCCGTGCGGGTCGTGCCTTTTTTTACAACATCACTGCGCATACGCACAGCCTCCTCTCTGTTTTGCCAAACATCACGTATATACTACGTCTCTTTATTCATCTATTACGTCGTCTGCTTGACGGGAATCATGCCGCGGGACAGGGATATCTGCCCCGTCCGGGCAAGCTCAATGATTTCATAATCGTCGAGCATCGTCAGCAGCGCTTCAATATGGTCCTCCCTGCCGGTTAAGCGCAGAATCAGGGAATGGCGCTGCACATCGACGATTTTAGCGTGAAATAAATTGGCAATATTCGACAGTTCGTCGCGGGCCGCAGCCGTTTCGCACCGCACTTTGATCATGGCCAGTTCGTAGCTGACCAGCGGCGCATCGTCAAGGTTCACCACTTTAATGACGTCGATAAGCTTGGCCAGCTGATTAACGGCCTGATCCAGCTCCCAGCGGTTTTCCACGGACACGACGATATTGATGCGCGTCACGTCTGCTTCCTCCGTATATCCGGCATTGATGCATTCAATATTAATGGCCCGGCGGCTGATGAGCCCTGCCACATGAGTAAGAACTCCCGGTTTGTTGTCGGCCAAAATAGCCAAGTGCTGTCTCATCATGATTCGTCTCCTCCTAAGACCATTTCATCCAGGCGTTTGCCGCCCGGCACCATAGGATATACGGTTTCATCAGACGGAATATAAACGTCCAGCAGCGCCGCATCCGGCGACGCAAAGAGCCAGTCAAGCCCTTCAGCCAGCTCTCCGGGCCAGCGCACGGTCCGTCCCGGCACGCCCATCGCCGCCGATACGGCTGTAATGTCGGGATTGTCGGCGATGACCGACTCGGCACAGCGGCGGTCATAAAACAGGCGCTGCCACTGGTTAACCATACCAAGGACGTTATTGTGCAGAACGATAACTTTGACGTCAACGCCGTATTTACGGATCGTCGCAAATTCCTGACAATTCATCATAATACTGCCGTCGCCGGTAAACAAGACGACTTTTCCTCCGGGACTGCCAAATTTCGCCCCCATAGCCGCCGGAAGGCCGTAGCCCATCGTGCCGAGGCCGCCGGATGTAATAAAATGCCGCGGCCGGGAAACGCTGCAGAATTGCGCAGCCCACATCTGATGCTGGCCTACATCGGTAACGATAATATCATCGGCGGAAAGTCTGCCGTTGACGGCTTCAAACAGTTTCTGCGGCGAAACTGCATCGGGCAGGTCTCTCGTCGCAAAAGGATGCGCCTGCTTCATGCGCAGCAGCTCCTGCCGCCACGGGGCGAATCGGTCTTTGAAATCGGTGCTGCTCTGCCGCACTTTCTCGCTGAACAGCGGCAGGGACCAGCGCAAGTCGCCGTTGACGCTGATGTCGGCATGAACAATTTTGTTGATTTCCACTTTGTCGATATCGAAATGAACAATCTGCGCATTCGGCGCAAAATTTTCTACGTCGCCGGTAATACGGTCGTCAAACCGCGTGCCTACGGCAAGAAGGAGATCGCACTTCGTCACGGCCATGTTGGCTCCATAAGATCCGTGCATCCCGACCATGCCCAGGTGTGCATCGTACGAATCAGGCACGGCGCCTTTGCCCATGAGCGACGTAATGACAGGCACCTGAGTCCGCTGCACGATATCCCACAAAGGCGCCGCCATGTCGGAAAGGATGATGCCGCCGCCGGTCAGCAGTACCGGGCGCCGCGACTGTTCCAGCGCCGCCACCGCCTTGTCGATGTCGTAGGCCTGTCCCGTATACGTTCCGCTGTAGCCGCGCAGACTGACTGTTTCGGGATATTCGTAATCAAGCACCGCATCGAAAACATCCTTGGCTACGTCGATCAGCACCGGGCCGGGCCGCCCCGTTTCGGCAATGTAAAACGCTTCTTTTAAAACACGCGGCAAGTCTTTGGCGTTTTTCACCAAATAATTGTGTTTTGTAATAGGCGTCGTGATGCCGGAAATATCGGCTTCCTGGAAAGAATCGCGGCCGATGAGCGTCGTCGCTACCTGGCCGCTGATGACGACAAGAGGGATGGAGTCCATATTGGCCGTCGCAATGCCGGTAACCATGTTGCACACGCCCGGCCCGGACGTAGCAAAGCATACGCCGGCTTTTCCCGTTGCCCGCGCATAGCCGTCGGCAGCGTGGACAGCGCCCTGTTCGTGACCCGTTAAAATATGGGGAAATTGGGATTTGTATAGTTCATCGTACAAGGTCAGGACAGAACCGCCGGGATACCCGAATACGACCTGCACCTGTTCTCGTTTCAAGCTTTCGATGATCGCTTGCGCTCCGGTCATTTTCATACACACACTCCCTCTTTTCTGCAAATATTGATGCGGCGCACCGCTTAGTCGTCTTTATCGTTTTCGTGAAGCCACGGCATCATATCGCGGAGCTTGGCGCCGACCTTCTCAATCGGATGTTCCGCGTGACGGCGGCGCATGGCCATAAAGTGAGCCCGGCCGCCGCCCTTGTTTTCCAAGAGCCATTCTTTGGCAAAGGTGCCGTCCTGAATATCGCTGAGTATTTTCTGCATGGCCGCTTTCGATTCCGGCGGAATCACTTTCGGCCCTGCCGTGTAGTCGCCGTATTCCGCCGTATCGCTGATGGAGCGGCGCATCTTGGCCATGCCGCCTTCATACATAAGATCGACGATAAGCTTCATTTCGTGGAACGTTTCAAAATAAGCGATTTCCGGCTGGTACCCGGCAGCCACGAGAGTTTCGAAGCCGTTCGTAATGAGCTGGCAGATACCGCCGCAGAGAACGGCCTGTTCGCCGAACAGATCCGTCTCCGTTTCTTCCTGGAACGTCGTCTGGATGACGCCGGCTCTGGTGCCGCCGATGCCGCGGGCATAAGCCAGCGCAATATCAAAGCACTGCCCCGTTGCATCCTGCCCGACGGCAAAGACGTTCGGCACGCCGCCGCCTTCAACAAAAGTACGGCGTACGAGATGGCCCGGCCCTTTGGGCGCCACCATGAATACATCGACATCGGCAGGCGGCACAATCTGCCTGAAATGGATATTGAAGCCGTGAGCAAAGGCCAGCGCGCTGCCGGCTTTCAAATTCGGCGCGATTTCGGCGTCGTACACGTCAGCCTGTTTTTCGTCGGGAATAAGAATCATCGTAATGTCTGCTTCCCTTACAGCATCGGCAACGGTCTTTACTTCAACGCCGGCGGCCTTTGCTTTTTCCGCCGACCGGCTTCCTTCATACAAGCCGACGACGACATCGACACCGCTCTCCTTCAAGTTCAGCGCATGTGCATGTCCCTGGCTGCCATACCCGATGATGGCTACCTTTTTCCCATGCATGACATCCCAGTTTACATCTTGATCATAAAATACTTTTGCCATATACCTATCTCTCCTTTGCCGTTTGTCATTGTGCTGGCACTGCCGCAGCCGTCCGGTACACCCATAAAGCAATAAAAAAAAGTCCGTCCCCGTAGGGACGGACTGACTCCGCGTTTACCACCCTCATTCCTGCGTCATTGCTGACTGCAGGCACTCTGCAACGTACCAACATACGCGTTTCCTGTAACGTGGAAAAACCGTCAGCGCTTAATCCATATTCAGCGCTTCTCTTCCGGGATGATTTTCTATGTCCTGCCATTGCCGGCTCGCACCGCCCGCCGGTTCTCTGAAAATCGCTGGGGACATGTACTCTTTCCCATCATCAGATTTACCTATTATCACTCCTGAAAAGACCTGTTTTTTCAAAAGCTTGAGCCTATTCTACAGAATACGCAACCCTTTGTCAATACATATTTCTTGTTATTCCTTAAAAAATACAAGTTAAACGTTAAATTACTTAAGTTAAACGTTTTTATCATTTCTGATTTCCAAGATACCATTTGACAAACTGCCTGGCAATACGCCCGTTGCGCCCGGAATGTTCCATTTCCCAGCGTACGCCTAAAACCCGCAGCTTGCCGGCATCGAGCTCCACGCCGGCCTTGCGCAGTTCATGGTCGATAATCTGCAGGTACTCGTCCTGCGTCGGCGCTGCATAATGAATAATCAGGCCGAACCGATCCGACAGGGAAATGGACTCGTTTGTGCTGTCGTCGCGGTATACTTCCTCCAAGTCGTCGCGGCGATCGCGCCACGTTTCCTTGAGCAGATGGCGGCGGTTCGACGTAGCGTAGATAAGAACGTTATCCGGCTGCGGCATAAGGCCGCCGTCGATGGCAGACTTCAAGTGCTTGTACTCTTTTTCATCTTCATCAAACGACAAATCATCGAAAAACAAGATAAACTTCTTACTTCGGAGATGGCTGAGCCGCTCCATAATAACCGGCAGCGCATCGAGCTGTCCTCTCCTGACTTGAACGAGACGCAGTCCTTCCGTGTGAAAACGGTGAGCCAGCGCTTTCACAGCCGTCGATTTTCCCGTGCCGCGGGCCCCCGTCAGCAGGACATTATTGGCTTGACGGCCTTCAATAAAATTGACTGTATTGGCCAGCAGCTTTTCTTTCTGCATTTCGTACCCGATGAGGTCTTCCCATTCAAGACGCGGAAAAAAGTCGATGCCCCGCAGTTTCCCCGACGGGCGCACGTAAAAAGCCACGTACCGCGCCAGCTCGCCCCGGCCGTATATTTTGTAGTGCCGCAGAAGAGCCTGCGCCTTTTCTCCGGCATCGGCCGCTCCCTCAAAAGCCCGCGTCATCGCCTGGAGAAATTCATAGTCAGACGGCCGGGACGGTTCGTAGTCGTCCAGAAAACGGTCAAACAGAAAATCAGACGGCTTGGCATCCAAATACGGCTGCAGAATATTCATATCTTTTTCCAGCGCCACGGCAAGGCCGCCGCCGGAAGCGCCGCACCGCTCGACGGACTCTGCGGCAATATTTTCGCCCATGGCCAGCACATACAGCAAATACTGGCGCCATACGTTGCCGGCAAGTCCGAGCCGTTCCGCCCCGTTCAGCAGAGCCGATGCAGCAGCACGTCTTTTTGCAATATTATCGGAACTGCGCAGATATTCGCTTACGGCGGAGACGATCGGATCGGTTAAAAACTCGCGGCACACCAGAAGTCCCCTCAAATCAGGATAATTCATGACTCCATCTCCCTCTGCGCGACGGCATTGCTGCACAAACGCGCTCATTTATCACAGCATAGCAAAAAAAACGCGCCCATGCAATATAAACCGTCGCACACATTATCCCTTACAGCTGAACAACTTCGTTGTCGCACGCTCCTGTCCTGGCATATTGAAGCAAATTCTCAATCGTTCCTTCTGTCAGGTTATACTCGGCCTGGTCCGTATAAAAAGCCGTATGAGCCGTATACAAAACGTTTTCATGCGCAAGGAGTTTTGATAAAACAGCCTGCACGGCTTCCGACTTATCTGTCTTCCGGCGCAGCGCCCCTTCGTCTTCAAAGACGTCCATGCCGACGGCGCCGATAATCCCCCGGTCCAGTCCGCGCAGAACGGCTTCTGCGTCAAACAACTGTCCCCGCGCGCTGTTTACCAGAATAATCCCCGGCTTCATTTTTCCAATAGCTTCATCGTCAACCATGTGGTAATTATCTTTCGTATACGCACAATGGAAAATGACGATATCAGCCGTCCGGTACAGCTCGTCCAGCGGTACATACGACGCATAGCGGCGGACAGCTTCGTTGGGATATAAATCATAGGCCAACATCTGTTTCGGACCGAAGCCGCTCAGGCACTGCATCGTCGTATAACCTATCCGGCCGGCGCCGACGATGCCGACAACCATATTGCGCAGCTCCCTCCCCATGACGCCGTCAATATGATAGCGGTGCTGCATAATGCGGCTGAACTGAACGCGCAGCTTCCGCAGCAGGGCTAAAACGATCATAACCGTATATTCCGACACGGAATTAGGTGAATATTTCGGCACATTGGCGCCTTTAAGGCCGTATTTTCTCATGGCCTCCAAGTTGAACTGGTCGTAACCGGCACTGGACGCCATAACGTATTTGACGCCCGTTTCCGCAAGAGCTTGATAAAACGATTCCGGCTCTACATAATCTTGATGATATATCACTGCTTCGCAGCCTGTTTTTTTCAGCTCGTCCAAATGGTCTATGGTCGGCAGATACGGAATGGTAATAATCTGCAATTCCCCCGTCGCCGGCAAATGCGGCAGAAACCGTTCCGCACCGCCGCGCACATTGCTGTACAACCCTACATTCATCGTGTTATTCCTCCCTCGTGACTATGCCCTGCATGATCTTCTCACCGGACAATTCCGTACAGCTGGCGCCGCGGCCTGCCGCACCAATAAGTCCCCCTGAACTCCCGCTGCATTTGTTATGATCTTTGTTGCTTTTCCGCATGATAATACATAACAAAATGAGTTGATTTGTTGCAAAGAACACCAAAAAAGTTTCAATGACGGCAACTGTCCTGCCGCCGCATACCGGCGGAAACTGCACAGTGCCGTCATATACTATGATTATAACGCAATTCATGCATATCTGCAACAGACTGCTGTCCCGAAAGAGACCGGCACTGGCAAAACAAAGCCAAACAACCGCAACCTGCCGGATGCCGCGGCTGTTTAGTTAAATCACTTTTGCTGTATCAAAGCAAAGTTTATACCAAACGATGGTTCTTCCCCAACTCAATGGTATATACTATCGAAAGGAGAGTACATTTCGATAGCATTTCAATAGAACGGCCGCTGCGCAGTATTTCCAGTGCTGTTAAATTTTTTTCTTCTGCACAGCCTTCTTCCAAACCCGCTTTTTTCTGCCGCTGTAACTCCATCGCTAATGTCATATATGCCTGCCTCGCTTCGTCATTATCGTTTCAAATAACTGACAGACGATGCTATTTCCACACCGATTCTGTGGGTACACCGCTGCCGCAGACAGCAGTGCCGTGCCATAAAAACCGTACCGATAAAAGTCCCCTGCATGATATAAAGCAACCGAGATGAACAACTGAACAGGAAAAATAAAAGACGTCTTCAATAAGACGCCTCTGCAAGAAATTTCTGCATTTTATACTATTTACTACTCCTGTGTGATAATAAAGATAGGTTATTTTTGTATGATGTCCTTCTTGGGCCGCCCTATGAATTGACGGCAGCGCAAAAAACCTCTTGCACCTTTTATGACACCGTATGGTCTTTCTTTTTTTCAGGTCTGTGCTCTGAAAACCATTGTTTCCGGCAGTCGGCGCTGCAAAATACCGATCTCTTGTCGCCGGATTCGGAAACTTTTACAACGGTGCTGCAGTTCCGGCAAACGAAAGTGCGGCGCACTGTAAGAGAAACCGAATTTTTCGGCGAGTGTTTCCAGTACAGCCGTTCGCAGTGGGCCGAGCAGAATTTTTTCCGCTTGTCATACCGGCTCGTCACTTTCACCCGGACTCCGCACCGCATGCAGCGGAACGTTCTCAGACTTTTCTCACCGGGCGCCGGCTCCTTATGATCGTTCATGCCATGACGGTGCGCATATCTTCGGCAGGCGGCGCTGCAGTACTTCTGCGAAATCCGTCCGGCCATAAACATTGTGCCGCATGTCGGGCACTGTATATTTCGTTTCATTTCCTCCAAATACATGCTCCGGCCCCTTCATTCAACATTGTCAGGCTGCGGCAACCGCGCGCAGCAACTTCATATGATCCAGTATATGCGTAACTACTGCGACCAGTCATACGTTCTCGTTTGTATATACCCCCCCCATGCGGGCAAAGTAATATCAGCCGTCTGAACAGAGATAGTACGCCAGTTTTTCCCTGTCCGTAATGTTAAGCCGGAGAGCATACGCTCACCTCCTTTTACTTGTTACTATACCACAATTTTTCCGCAAATCCAATATAACCACCTCGAATAAAATATTTTTTCCATGCTTTTTCCTTTATTCTTCTGCAATAAAAAAAGCGCTCTGCAAGAGCGCTTTAAAAATATATTTTACATCCGCGCAACACTCTGGCGTCATCGCAACGGTCAGTTGCATTTACTCCAGCCGCAGTTTTTGCAGGTATTGCAGCCGCCTTCAAAGACAAGAGGCTCGCCGCATTGCGGGCAGAAAATAGCATCAGCCGTAATCTGTTTATCGGCTTTCGGCCGCGCCGGCGTCTTTTTCACGGGCACATCGCCTTTCGAGACTGCCGCAGCCCGACGCAAGTCCTCCTGTACTTCATCGTACATATCAAGAAGGGCGTTGCCTACGGCCATGGGACAGCACGATCCCTTGCTCGTATCGCTCCGCGTGGCACGGCGCACGGAATAAGACGGACAATTTCCCGTCGAGTTAAGCTGGTCAATAATAGTGTAAATATCGATGCCGGCGCGGGCGCTGATGGAAATCATGCGGGACAGTCCGATCATGAAATTGTTGCAGCCTCCTGTCGATCCCTTGCTCAGATACGTTTCAAGAAGCGCCCCCGTTTCGGGATCAAAAAAGGCCAGACAGTGAAGACTGCCGCAGCCCGTGACGAGCTTGCGCTTCTTGCCGATGACGTTATCGTCGATGCTGACGATTTCTCCCCGTTCAAGGCCTGCGCCGGCACGGGGCACAGCGTCTTTTTGACCGACATGCGTCGTGAGAATGCCGGCGCGTTTGCAGCCGTCCCGGAACAACGTCATTCCCTTGCAGCCTTTTTCATAAGCCAGAAGATACAATTTTTCAGTGTCTTCCACGGTAAAGTTGTTCGGCACGTTGACCGTCGAACTGATAGACGCATCGATATGTTTCTGCCAGACAGCCTGCATCGCCACGCGCTGCTGATAATCAAGCGTCAGTGCCGTGACGAAGTACTCCGGCAGCTGGCCGTCATCCTTAATGCCGTAAGCACTCATGTAGCGTTCTACAATCGGCGTATATACTTTGTAATATACATCCGTGCCGTGAAGAGACTCCGTCTTCCGTTCGTAGAAATTGGCGTAAATCGGTTCGATGCCGCCGGAAATGCCGAGCATCGTCGACAACGTTCCCGTCGGAGCAATCGTCAGGAGCTGGGAATTGCGCAGGCCGTATGCTTTCACGAGATCTGCCGTCTTCGCTGTCGTATTGGCTTTAAAAAACGGCGTTTCCACAATTTCATCGACATGGCACATCTCAAAGGCGCCGCGTTCCTTAGCCAGCACAGCTGACGAGGCAATCGCCGTATCGGCCATGGCAAAACCGATTTCATCGCAGAACGCAACGGCTTCGTCGCAGCCGTAAGTCATACCCAGCTTGATGAGCATATCGCCGAGACCCATAATGCCGAGACCTATCTGCCGCCACTGACTTACGCTGTCCCGCTGTTCCTGCAGGGGATGTAGGGGCAGACCTTCGTCGAGGACGTCATTGAGCGCACGAACGGCCACGGCAACGCAGCGCCGGAATTCGGCAAAATCAAACAACGCCTTATCTGTAAAAGGGGCTCGGACGAAATTTGCCAGATTAAGACTTCCCAGCAGACAGGACCCGCCGGCCGGCAGTGGTTCTTCAGCGCAAGGATTAACTCCGGCAAACGAAAACTCTTTCGTATTGGCCAAAAGATTCCATTTCCTAATGCGATCCCAAAATAAAGCGCCCGGTTCCGCGTAGTCCCAGTTCGTTTCAGCGACAAGGCGGAATACGTCGGCGGCGTTTACCAGACTTTCAATAACCTGCCCCGTTTCTTTCCGCGTATAATGAAGGCGGAACTGTTTTCTTTCCTTGACGGCTTCCATAAATTCATCGCTCAGACGAATGGAAATATTGGCCTTCGTCACTTTATTCAGGTCCGTCTTCAATTTGATGAAATCAAGGACATCCGGATGAGAACAATCGATGGAAATCATAAGCGCGCCGCGGCGGCCGTTTTGGCCGATGAGCTCCGTCACGAGCGAATACAGCGTCATGAAGGAAATAGAACCGCTCGTTTCCTTAGCAGCGTTGTTGATGCGCGCCCCCTTGGGACTAAGGTTGGAAATATCGATGCCGCAGCCGCCGCCGTAGCTGTATGTGCGGGCCAGCTTTCCGGCACGGTCGAAAATGCTTTCAATATTATCCTCCGGCGGCGTCATGACGTAGCAATTGGACAAAGTAATTTTTTTCCCTTCATATTCAAGCCCCCGGTTAGCCAAAATACGGCCGCCGAACAAAAACTTCTGCGACCGTATCAATTCAGCCACTTCCTCGTCATGTCCGCTGACGCGGTCTATCCACGCGTCAAAAGATTCTCCGTTGCTGCAATACTTATTTTTCCAAATATCCATGCCCAGCTGGTTTTCCGCACCCAGCCATTCCTGCTCGTTCATGGCTCATCCTCCTGATGACATTTTGTCATATATAGTATTTAAAGAAAAAGCTAATACCGCATATAGTATATTCCGGTATGTCTTATTATACCAGCCCTATCCAATCCGCGCAAGGCGGAGCCCTTTCGTTCCGGGCAGAACGCAAACAGAAAAACCGCTTTCTGCTGAGCCTGAAGCGCAGCGTTTTGAAAAGAAGAAATTTTTTCCGCACTCCGATGAATAAACGCAAAAATCCCTCCCTGCAGCATAATCTGCAGAAAGGGATTTCTTATTTTTGTACTGCGCGGCGGACAAAGTCCGTCACAACCAGTTCATACAGTTCCCGGTCCGTTTCAATGCCAGCAGCGTGGGGCGAACCGGAAAAAATGCATACATACTTATCGGCGCTGCCGCACGCTTCATACAGCTCCCATGCCGCCTCCGCCGGCACGAGGCGGTCTTCCTGCCCGTGAAGAAACAAGACGGGACAACGTATATCTGCTGCGGCGTGAGCCGGGTCGATATCCGTCATCACAGCGCCTGTATGATACCACATGGCGGCGTTGAAAAAAGGCATGAGCATGTCGTACTCCTGCACGGCCCGGCCATCGCCTGAAAGAGCGGCTAATTTCTCCCGGCCCAGCAACACGAGGTCTCCATAAGAGCTGTCGGCAATGACAAAAGCAGCCTGCGAATCGCTGCTTCCCGCATAGAGCAGCGCCATGGCCGCCCCCAAAGATACGCCGTGCAGGCCGATCATCATACGGGAATTTCTTTCTTTCAGCCACGCAATCCACGCAGCAATATCACCGGGCTCGCGGAGTCCCCATTCGGTACGGCCGCCGCTTTCCCCATGGCCGCGCTGGTCGATAAGCAGGACGTTCATGCCCAGCCTGCGGTAAGCCATGCCGTAGGTCATGGACATGGCCCGGTTATGGTACAGCCCGTGAATGAGGATTACCGTCTCATCAGAGCCGCCGCCGTCCTCAATATATGTTCCTCGAAGACGTGTCCCGTCCCCGCCCTCTATGAAAACAGGCTCCCAACCGTACTCCCGTTCCAATTCGTCCATGACGTCAATGTTTTCACGGCTGTGATTATCAATGCCGAGGATCTCATCCCACGGCGCGCGGCGGAACTGTTCGAAAGCCATATCGCCAATGTACAAACCTGCGCCGCCGGCCAGCAGCGCGGCAGCAGCCACCGCGGCGGCAATAATCCTGACAATATGCTTCATCTTGCCGCTTCCTTAAAATTTCGACTCCCGCGCAGCGGCGACCTTTTCCTGCATATCGGCCAAGACCGTGCCGCCGACCGATTCGACGGCGGCAATGACGGCACCTTCGATGAACGGGCAGTCAAGGAGCTGTATCTTTCTTCCGTCCATGGCTTCGACAACCATTTCCGCCGTCATGACGGCGCTACCCATATCCATGATGACGACAACACCGTCATCGGAATAAACGGCTTCAACAGCGCTGCATATTTTTTCAAAACTCGTGCCTAATCCTCCGTCATCCATGCCGCCGGCAGCGGCGACAGGCGCGCCCGGCGCCATCATCTGCGCAAGTTCCGCCGCCCCTTCGGCAGCTTTTAAACTGTGAGACACCAGTACAATCCCTACCATGGTTCGTTTCCTCCGTATCTGCAAAATGCCATGAGCCGCATCGTTGACATCCCTGGTTCTCCGACTGCAAAAAGGCAGTCCTGTCCGGGTTCAGACTCAGTCTTCTATTTCTTCTGCCATGACCTGGAGCATGTACCACGACGACGTAGCGCCCGGATCCTGGTAGCCCAGGCTGCGTTCGCCGAGATAACTTGCCCTGCCTTTCGTAGCAATAATCGTCTTCGTGTATTCCACGCCTTCAGCCGCCGCTTCGGCGCCGTCGGCAAGGGCTTCCTTCAGCGTTTTTCCCTCTTCGATGCCGGCTTTGACGGCTCTCAGGGCCGGGCACAATGCGTCGAGCATCGTCTTTTCCCCCTCCACGGCTTTGCCGCGCATCTGGATGCCGCCGATAGCCGCTTCCATGGCAGCGATGAAAGAAGGCCCGTCAAGTTCCGTTAACCCCTTGCAGGCTGCGCCGGCCTTCATGAACGCCGTGCCGTACAGCGGGCCGGACGCGCCGCCGACCGTCGATACGAGCTGCATCCCCACGCCTTTCAGTAAAGCGCCGATGTCGCCGCCGGAAAGTGCCGGCAGTTTTTTTTCAACGGCCGCAAATCCGCGCGCCAGGTTCAGGCCATGGTCGCCGTCGCCGATTTCATTGTCCAGCTCGGTCAGATATTCTTTCTCCGCTTCGATCTTCGCTGCTATAGCCGCAATGACGGCAGCTAATTTCTTCGTATCAGTCATCCTTGAGGCCTCCCGTTTATTTCTTCCATGCGCACGTATCGGCAGGCGCGCCGTACAGCGCTTTCATTTCGTCGTCAAGGCGCAGGAGCGTCAGGGAGAAGCCGGCCATTTCAATGGACGTCATATAGTTTCCGACCATCGTATCGTATACGTTGACGCCTTTTTCCTTCAGGTAATCCTGTACGAAATTATTGACGATATACAGTTCCATCAGCGGCGTGCCGCCCATGCCGTTGACGAGGACGACGACGTCCGATCCCGTATAATCCAGGTCAGCCAAAATAGCGTCCAGGAGATGTTTTGCAATATCGTCAGCCTTGCCCAGCACTTCGCGGTGCGTGCCCGGTTCGCCGTGAATGCCGATACCGATTTCCATTTCCGTATCAGACAGTTCAAACCCCGGCTTTCCCGCTGCCGGCACGGTGCACGGCGTAATGGCCATGCCCATGGAGCGGACGTTGGCAATGACTTTTTCAGCCGCCGCTTTCACGTCTTCCAGACTCGCGCCGGCTTCCGCTTTGGCTCCGGCAATCTTATGGACGAAAATCGTTCCAGCTACGCCGCGCCGTCCCGTAGTATACAAGCTGTCCTTAACGGCTACATCATCATTGACGACGACATAATCGGCTTTGATGCCTTCGTCGGCCGCCATTTCGATAGCCATTTCAAAGTTCATGACATCGCCGGTATAGTTTTTCACGATGCAGAGAACGCCTTCCTCTGTTGCAACGGCTTTGATGCCTTCAAAAACCTGATCCGGCGTCGGAGACGTAAACACAGCGCCGGCTACGGCGCAGTCGAGCATCCCCTCGCCGACGTATCCGGCATGAGCCGGTTCGTGACCGCTACCGCCGCCGCTGACCAGAGCGACTTTTCCTTCCTTCTTGGACTTCCGGACGACAATCGTCCCATAATCCAGTTTGCGCAGTTTCTGCGGCGCCGCTTTGACCAGCCCCAGTATCATTTCCTCTTCTACTGCCGCCGCATTATTGATAATTTTTTTCATGCCGTTTCACTCCTTTTTTCAGATGATAATAGCAAGATATATGCACTTTAAGTATAGCAATAATTTGTAAAAAGTACAATAAAATTTATTTCCGCCGAGTCTTTGTTTTGCATAATAATGTAAAATTGTTGTAAAAACCATAAAATTCTTCTCCGGCGTCGGCCCTTATCCCTTTTTCCTTGCGACAGAGGGAGTTTTTTTATTATAATGCACATATACGGTATATCATAAAGGAGCTAAGGTCATGGAAATCCGCGTACTTCGATATTTTCTCGCCGTCGCCCGCGAAGGAAGCATCACCCAAGCATCTCGGGCGCTGCACGTCACGCAGCCTACGCTGTCGCGCCAGCTCATGGAACTGGAAGCGGAACTGGGGCAAACCTTGTTCATCCGCGGCAGCCGTTCCGTCACCTTGACGGAAGAAGGCCTTCTCCTGCGCCAGCGGGCCGAAGAAATTACCAGCCTCATCGATAAGACAAAAACGGAATTTTCCGCCATGGACGATGCCTCCGTCAGCGGCGAAGTCCGCATCGGCTGCGGTGAAAGCCAGGTCATCCGCATCGTCGCCCGGACATTCAAAGAACTGAGCTGCACTTACCCTCTCATCCGCAGCCGTATTTACAGCGGCAATGGGCCGGCCGTACTGGACATGCTCGACAAGGGGCTGACGGACTTTGCCGTCGTCTTTGCGCCTTTCTCCTTTGGGCAGTACCAGTATCTCCTCCTTCCCGGAAAAAATCACTGGGGACTCCTCATGCGCAGAGACGATCCCCTTGCCGAAAAAGAAGCCATTATCCCTCAGGATCTCGCAGATCGCCCTCTTATCTGCTCGGCTCAGGCGCTGGAGCAGAACGAATTATCCGGCTGGCTCGGCTTTCCTGCCGATACCCTTTCCATCGTCTCCGTCTACACCCTCATCTACAATGCCGCCCTGTTCGTGGAAGAAGGACTCGGCTGCGCTCTGACCTTCGATAACCTTGTTCCCACAGGTCCGGACAGCAACCTGTGCTTCCGTCCCCTTACGCCGCCGCTGGAAGCGACGCCATACCTTATCTGGAAGGAGTCTCACCGCTTTTCCAAAGCAGCACGCCTTTTTCTCCGGCACATCCGCCGTCTTGCCGCCGAAATCACGGCAGAACCGGCAGAACTCGTACAGGCGAAAAACATACTGCCGTAACCTCCTAGCAGCATAAGCGCCGCCCTTAACCATGAAGGGCATGATCAAAAGAAAAGGAATGAGTCTGACCGGCTTACCGCAGTTTTCCATAGTACGACAGGAACGGCCGTACCAAAGAATCTTATCTCCTCCATCTGCCGAAAACAAAAATGCATTCGCTGCCTGCTGCATATGCAGGTGCCGAAACAATGCGGCAGCGCCTTCTGTTTCCAAGCATAGATAAACGCATAAGCTCCATTGAGCAGACCGCGTACTGCGTCTGCTCAATGGGGCTCTTTTCATATGTATTTTACGCCGATCTTTTGTTAAGAATTTTCCAGCAGCTTAGCCTGCAAATCTTCCAATGCCTTACCTACGCCTTCTTCAAATGTAGGATGCGGCCGAACTGCCCGCAGCATCTGCGACACTGTCTGCCTGTTTGCCACTGCTACGGTGAATTGAGAAATTATATCGGTAGCCCGCTCGCACATAAGCTGCGCGCCTAAAACTACTCCTGTCTGCCGATGCGCAATGATTTTAATAAACCCGCGGGGACTGCCGCAAATTATCGTTCTGCCATTGGAAAACATGACATACTTCCCGGCTGCTGCATCTATTCCCTGCGCTTTAGCCTGCTCTGCCGTCATCCCTACGCAGGCAATTTCCGGACTGGTATAAACGCAGCTGGGAATAACGGAAATATCTGCCGACGGCGCTTTCCCGGCCAGACGTTCCACACAGGCAATTCCCTGCGCAGAAGCCACATGAGCCAGCTGGATGGGAGAAACCGCATCTCCTATGGCATAAATTCCCGGAACGCTGGTTTGAAACTGCTCGTCCACTAAAATGCGGCCCCGCTCCATGGCCACTGAAACGTTCGGGCCAAACAGTCCCTGCGTATTGGGACTGCGTCCGACAGCGCACAGCACGGCCTGACAAGATACGGCATGTTCTTCGCCTTTTCTGACAAACCGGACGGTGCGGTCTCCTTTTGCATCCAATTCTACGGCTGTTACCTGAGCAGACGGAAAAATTTGTATTCCCCGTTTTTTCAGGATCATGCTCAAGTTTTGACTAATTTCACGATCCATTCCGGGAATAATCCGATCCATGGCCTCAAGAACAGTCACTTTGCAATTCAGGGCGCTATATAGAGAAGCCAGCTCCATGCCGATTACGCCGCCGCCGATGATAGCCAAAGAAGTATAAATGTTTTCCTGAGGCTCCAGCAGCTCATCAGACGTTACGGCATATTCCAGTCCCGGTATGGGCGGACGAGCCGGCACAGCACCGGAAGCAATGAGAATCGTCCGGGCAGTATACAGTTTCCCTGCTGCCTCTACTTGCCCCGGCGCCATGATGCAGCCGTTCCCCCGTAGCAAATCCACCTTTTTCTGCTGGAACAGCGTTTCTATCCCCTGCCGCAGCTGCTGAACCACCTGCTGTTTTCGTTCATGCGCCATGGCAAAGTTTACCGAAACGCCTTGAGCATGCACTCCGAATGTTTCACTCTCCCGGACAGCTTGCGCCAGCTCTGCCGAGTGGAGCAGCGCCTTGGTCGGGATACACCCTCTGTTCAGGCACGTGCCGCCTACGTCTTGTTTTTCCACAACCGCCGTCTTCAGGCCAAACTGAGCCGCCTGCAGTGCCGCTGTATAGCCGCCGGGACCGGCGCCGATAACAATTAAATCATAATTACACATATGTACTTTTCTCCTCAAAATGCCATGATGTACGACTTAAAGACGCTGCACGCCAAAGAGAACCCTATTATAAAGCCTCTTCCAACAGTGCAAGCACCTCCGTTTTTACCGTCGGCGGCAAAAAACAAAGCCTTTCCCGGAGAGCATCCGGAGCAAGGCGGCATCCGGCCAGATTCTTGCGAAGGGACGGCGCCAGCGTCCAGTCCATAGCGTCAGAATATACTGCCACATCCCGCATAATTCCGTGATCTGCCTGAATCCGAAGGCACAGCTCTCCCCATTCGAACCGCCGTGTCAGTTCCAGTGAAAATGCCATTTTCCGGCCGTAAAGCCATTCCCAGCTGCGGTTATGTTCGGTTAATGTTTGAATAGATCCTGCCGGAAGTGCTCCCGGATTCAGTTCCTGAGCCGTCCGGCCATACACCTGTTCAAAAGCTTCCAGCATATGCAGAGCCATAACTTCTACAGTAAGACCGGGACAAAGCTGCGCCAGATTAACTACACGGGAGCGCACGGAAGAAACTCCCTTTGCCTTCAGTTTCGCCGGCGAAGGGCTGAGGTACCGCCCCATAGCCTGCGTATCTACATCCACCAGCAAAGTTCCATGATGGTAACTCCTGCCCTGATGAGTATAAAAGGCATTGCCGGAAAACTTTCTGCCCTGGATAGTGATATCGTTTCGGCCCGACCGCCGGGCAGGGAGTCCCAGAGCGCGGCAGGCTTGCATGATTACCGAAAGCTGCCGTTCCAGATCATACTCTTCCTGACACATCAAAAAAGTAAAATTTAAGTTGCCCAAATCATGAAAAACAGCGCCCCCGCCGGACAGCCGCCGGGCCAGATGACCGCCGTCCGCTTCCAGCAAAGCGCAGCGGCACTCCTGCCAGGGATTTTGATTGCGTCCGATAACTACGGTATTGCGGTTCTGCCACAGATACAGCAGGCAGGTCCCCGGATCCACGTGTTCCAGAAGATACTGTTCTACTGCCAAGTTCTCATAAGGATCGGTGCAGGCAGTCCGGTAAAACATAATGTGGCGAATCATAATCCGTTGTACCGCAGCACAGGCTTGCGGGCTGCTGCCACTTCGTCCAGCCTGCGCACCGGCGTCGTGTGCGGCGCCTCATGAAGGGCCTGGGGATTTTCATGCGCTAAATCCCACAACTTCAGGAATATCCCGCAGACCTCATCCAGCATTTCTTTGCTCTCTGTTTCTGTCGGTTCTACCATAAGCGCCTCATGGACGATAAGGGGAAAATACATGGTCGGCGGATGGACGCCGTTGTCCAGCAGCCCCTTAGCCAAATCCATAGCAGATACGCCCGTTTCCTGAAGCAAGCCGGCCAAAGACATGACAAACTCATGCATGCAGGGGCCGTCATAGGCCATCTGGTATTTTTCCTTCAGCTGGGTCATCATATAGTTGGCGTTGAGCACGGCGTTCTTCGCCGCTTCCGGAATTCCTTCCCGGCCCAGCGTAAGTACATACGCCAGCGCCCGCACGACGACGGCAAAGTTTCCGAAGAACATTTTAACCCGCCCTATGGAATGTTCCGGGCAGACCAGTTGATACGATCCCTCTCTCTCTGCCACTACCGGCCCGGGCAAAAAGGAACGAAGCATTTCTTTGCAGCCGACAGCGCCGGCACCGGGACCTCCTCCCCCATGGGGAGTCGAAAATGTCTTGTGAAGATTAAGATGAATTACATCAAAGCCCATATCGCCGGGACGGACAACGCCCATGACGGCATTGAGGTTTGCCCCGTCATAGTAGCACAGTCCGCCGGCCTCATGGACTATACGGGTAATCTCCAGAATGTTTTTGTCAAAAATTCCCACCGTATTAGGGTTCGTCAGCATCAGCCCGGCAGTATCCGGTCCCGCCGCCGCCTTCAGCGCTTCCAAGTCAACGCAGCCGTCGTCCCCGGACGGGATGTTGATTACCTGAAAACCGGCCATAACGGCTGAAGCAGGATTCGTTCCGTGAGCCGAATCGGGGACGATGATTTTGTCCCTCCCCGTTTCCCCGCGGCTGCAGAGATAAGCCTTAATCAGCAGAAGGCCCGTCAGTTCCCCATGAGCGCCGGCAGCAGGCTGGAACGTCATGGCGTCCATGCCGGTAATTTCATTCAGCATCTTTTCCGCCAGAGCATATACTTCCAGACATCCCTGAACAGTCTCCTGCGGCTGCAGCGGATGGATTTGCGTAAATCCGGGAAGCGCCGCCAGTTCTTCATTTATCTTGGGATTATACTTCATGGTGCAGGAGCCTAAAGGATAAAAACCGTCGTTGACTCCGTAAACCTGCTTGCTCAGCCGGGTATAGTGGCGGCTGAGTTCGTTTTCCGACAAGCACGGCAGATTCAGCGGTTCTGTCCGCGGATGAGAGAGTGTGACTTCCGGCACGTCGCAGGGAGGAAGCAGCGTCAGATGCCGTCCCGGAGCTCCCTGTTCAAAAATCAGCTTCATAATCTGCACGCCTCCTTAATAATCGATACTGCCCGGTCCAGCTCTGCCTTTGAGACCACTTCCGTAACGCACCACAACAATCCGCCTTCTACGGGAAGTCCGCCCAAAATATCTGCTTGATCCAGCGCCTTTAAAACTGCATCCTGATCAGGGCAAACAGTGACAAACTCATGGAAAAATTCTCCGTCGTGTATCCGTTTCAGCCCGATCTTCTCCAGTTCCCGGGCAAAATAGCGGGCTTTGGACATGGACAAAGTAGCTGCCTGGATCATCCCCTGCGCGCCCATGGCGCTCATATAGGCCCCGGCAATAAACGCGCACAGAGCCTGGTTGGAGCAAATATTGGAAGAGGCTTTCTCCCTGCGTATATGCTGTTCCCGCGCAGTCAGCGTCAGAACATATCCGGTTTTTCCGTCTACATCACAGGTCTGTCCTACAATTCGTCCGGGCAGTTTGCGGAACATATTCTTCGCAGCGGCCATAAATCCCAAATACGGTCCGCCGAAGGACAGCTCCAGCCCCAGAGGCTGCGCTTCTCCCACGGCGACATCGGCCCCGCAGGCGGCCGGCGTCTCCATTACGGCACAGCTCAGCGGATTAACCCCCATGATATATTTTGCACCGGCACGATGAACTGCTTCTCCAATAGCCGCGGCATCTTCCAGAATGCCGTAATAATTGGGCTGCTGGATGTAAACGCAGGCAGCGTCAGCTCCCATTTTTTCTTCCAGCGCCTCCAGATCCGTATGTCCATCCTTTTCCGGAAGAATTTCCAGCGGAATGCCCGATCCGAAACAATAGGTCTGCATAGTTTCAATAACCTGAGGATGGGCACAGGAAGACACATATGCCTTGGTACGGCGGCGGTCCCGGCACATAGCAACGGCCTCGGCAGCCGCTGTCGCTCCGTCATAAACCGATGCATTGGACACGTCCATGCCGGTCAGGGCGCAGATCATAGTCTGAAATTCAAAGATCGACTGGAGAATCCCCTGGCTTATTTCCGCCTGATACGGCGTATAAGCCGTAACAAATTCCTCCCGGGAGGCCACACTCTTTACTACGGCAGGGATAAAATGGCGGTACGCTCCTGCCCCGCGCAGAACAGTGCGGTAAATCCGGTTTTTCTCAGCCAAACCGGATACGGCCTGACGCATCTCGAACTCGCTCAAGCCGTCTGGTAAATTCAGTTCCCCGTCTCGCACCAGCACCTCCTTCGGAACGTCGGCAAACAGTTCTTCCGCCGAAGAGACGCCGACGGCAGCGCACATGGCTTGACGCTGAGCCTGTGTATTGGGCACATAAGACCCCATAGCAGATCATCCTTTCTCCAAAGTGTTATGGCAGCCCGGCCGGTTTGCCGGCCGGGTCGGATCCGTCTTATTCCTGAATCAATGCCTCATAAGCCGCCGCATCCAGAAGTTCGGCAAAATCGCTGATCCCTTCAATCTTTGCAATCCACGCGTCATAAGGATCTTCGTTCAGCAGCTGCGGAGCATCCTGAAGTTCTTCATTGACTTCCGCTACCTGTCCGGTAACCGGGCAGAGTACGTCCGATACAGCTTTAACCGATTCAACATCGCACATGGGGCTTTCTTTCGTCACCGGATCTCCTTCTACAGGCAGGTTGACAAATACCACGTCGCCCAGCTCTTTTTGGGCATAGTCGGTAATCCCTACCAGAGCGGTGGAATCATCCAGCATTTTGATCCATTCATGGGACTTTGTATATTTTAATTCAGCAGGAAATATCATGAAAATGTCCTCCTTCACGTATGAATTTTTCTGCAGCCGTGCCGCAGCAAGATAAATAACGGTTAAATCCCCGTCTGCCGAGCCAGTTTTTCCAGCGCTTCCGCCGTCTGTGCATCGTCAAAGCAGTAACGCATCGTAGTAAAACGGGAACGGAGCTCACGAATTTTTTCTCCGACCTCTTTTCCCCGAAGAATGCAGTCCGCCATCAGTTCCGCTAATTGGCCGAATTCTTCTTTCCCGAAACCAAAGCGTATCATTTCACTGACTCCCATGCGCAAGGCACCGGACGCTGTAAATCCTTCTTCATCCGGAGTTGCCTGGTAGTTGGCAATGATGTTGTTCCGTTCCAGGCGGGCAGCCACTTCCGGGCCGGCGGCGTAGCCAACCGAAACGATCACCTGATGCGTTTCCGTATAGCCAATAGCCGGATCGCCGGCTACATCAAGGCCGGCAGCTTTCAAGCACTGGGCAAAATGCTTGGCATTTTCAATGACAGCTTTCTGGTACTCGTCCTTAAAGGTGTTCATCTCATAAGCAGCCATGAGCAGCCCCAGCATAGTACCGAGGTGATGATTCGACACGCTTCCGGGGAACGCGCGGTTTTCAATCGTTTCCCAAAGGCCGTACTTCAAATCGCTCTTATCGTAGTTTACGCCGATCAGACCCCGCTGAGGGCCGAAAAACGTCTTATGAGTAGATCCGGTAACGATCTCCGCGCCTTCTTCAAAAGGTTTTTGGAAATAATCCCCAATCAGTCCCAATACATGGGCCATGTCATACATAATGGTAGTCGGAATATTCTGCTGCTCTACAAATCGACGTACTTCCGCTACCGGTTCTTTGTGGAGCACCATGCTTTTGCCGAAAATAATCAGTTCCGGCCGGTATTCGTCCAGCAATTTTTTCGTTTCTTCTACGTCGATCTTATAGATGTTGTCCCGGCACACGGGGAAATTGACCACTGCAGAGCGTTCCGTTACCGGATCTACGGCAATATAGTCATGAAGCGCACCCATAGGCTGAGCGCTTAAATGCCCGCCTTTAATAATATGGTTATTCAGCACATATCCCAGCCGCCGCGGCGTCTGTTTGCGGTTAAGCCGGTTTTTAAAGTCCATCAGGGCGGAAAAGACGGTCATATTGGACATTTGGCCGCTGATAACTCTTGTTTCTACTTCACGGCATCCCAAGTACGTCCGCAGCTCCCGAATCAGCAGCTGTTCCACCTCGTCGATAAACTGGGTGCCCTGGTAGTAGAAAATTTCCGCATCATAGAAGCTCTTTACTTTCTTATGCTCCGCATAGCGGAATGACGGATCGCTGGCAGACAACAGCCGTACTGCCCGCGACGGAGTCATTTCCGAAGGGATCAGATTGATGCATTGTTCCTGCCTCCATACATGGTTGCTCGCTGCTCTGCGGATCAAATCCAATGCCTTGGCGCAGCGGTCTTCCGATCCGGCAGCCTCCGTTTTTTCTTCCGGCCGGCAGAGAATCGTCCGGGCATACGGCGGCGCATCGGAACGGAGGTGGCACTGTGGAATCACTGCCGATAACCGGCGGCCCCGCACATCAATTTCTACCCGATCATCAGTCAGTACGTCGCTGGACAAGTACGCCAAGCCTATGGAACGCATAGCATATTTATCCAAAATTACCGTTTCCAGCCCTTCGCCTTCTGTCGTGTAATAAGGAACCATGGTCCCGCTGGTAACAAATCCAATCGCTTCATCTCCCCGGTACACCGGCATTCCTGCCCGCATGACGCCCCGATCCAGCAGCGCAATAGGAACAATGCGTCTGGGCAGCGCCGCAATGTCGGCAAAGTTTCGGTTCATGACCTTTTGAAACGCATCGTACTGCCGTTTCAGCGCATCCCTGCCGATGAAATTTCCCTTCTGCGGAGAAAAGCTCACTGCAAATTTCGCCAGAGAAACGGCAAAAACAGGCATTTCTTTTCCTTCCGGATCCAGTCCCATTTCATGGCCGTACAGCGGCATTCCCGCCTCCAGGCGCAGCGTATCGCGGGCGCCCAGACCGGCCGGCTTTGCCCCCAGCTCCACCAGGCGGTTCCACAGCCAGACGGCGTCTTCGCTCTTTACATAAACTTCATAGCCAATCGGTTCGCCGGTGTAGCCGGTCTTTGCTATCCGAACCCGGCGCCCTTCCAGTTCTATCGTATTCAAGGCATTCTTCATCGGCTCGGTAACCGCTGCACCGCCGGACACTATCTGCAGCAGCTCTTTTGATTTCGGTCCCTGCACGGCAATCGCCGCATATTGTCCGGTAATGACAGTAAGTTCAGCATCAAACTGTTTAATTTCTTCCCGGAGATGCGCCAAGTCCTTATCCGCATTGGCCGCATTAACTACCAGCAGGTATTCTTTATCCTCAAAGCGGTAAAGATATGCGTCATCATAGGCTCCGCCCCGTTCATTCGGCAGTATGGTATACTGGGCTTTATTTATATCCAGAGCCATGACGTTACTGGTAAGAACATGCTGAAGAAATGCTATTGCCTGGGGGCCGGTTATCAGAAACCGGCCCATATGCGACACGTCGAACAGGCTGCAGAAATGCCGTGTATACAAATGCTCCGCTACAATGTCCGTAGGATATTTGATGGGCATTTCCCACCCGCCGAAATCCACCATCGTAGCGCCGGCCGCCACATGAACCGAATAGAGCTGAGTCCGTTTAAGCTCGCTCATTTGGATGTACCTCCCTTTTGTTATATTTTTGTTAGATTTATAAAAAAACAGAGACACAACGTGATAAATACGTTGTGCCTCTGTACTCAAAACCTGAGAGATTCCCGCCTGAATCTTTCTGCTGAAACGGTTGCCCCGCCGGTGCATTAAAAAATGCTCTTCAGATCTGCGTCACGGCCCAGTCCTTTTACCTGAGAGAGTATGGCATTGCTCCTTCGGTGCCGCAGCGCCGCTGCGGGCTCTCCTGAACCGTTCATCCGTCAAAAACATATGCAGTTGTTGCCTCTTATATGGCATAATGTACCATAACACCTGTGATTTTGTCAAGCTGACAAATGTCCTTCCGCCGCTCATCCTTTTTCGCCAAATATCATACTCGTTCCTGGTATTTCTCCCTCAAACGCCGTTTCGGAAAGCGTCGTTCTTCCAGACATCCCGATACGTCATCGGCTTGCTGAACTTGTCATGATGCCGAAATTTGAACTGCATTTTCCCGTATTTGATTTATCGTTTCCATCAACGCAGTTCGTGTCCTGGCATCAAACAATTTGATAAAACTAACAGGCTTGTCAACCGGCGGCTTCGTAAGTTCGGCAACATTTTTCATATATCCATTCAATTCTAGGTGATTGATAATCTTGTTTACGAAGGCAATTTGCTTCTGCTTCAAGGATTGATCGTTCATAAAGGCAGAAAACGCCTGCATAGCGGCATCATGATCTACCTTGTCAATCTTGCGGAGCAACAAGCCAGAAGGCGTATCCCCGATTCCCGCCCGTAATCTTCTTTGCCCCCCGGCTCACTGGTCAGCACACGTTCCATTTCCTGATAATCTCCCCTCGCCAAGGGAATGGTATGCGTCAATTTATAAACAGCAAGAACATTTCCATTCTCATTGACATATCGACTTACCTTTGCACGGTAATCCTCAAAATCATAAGCCGCCTCCATCTCCTTTCTCACTTTCGCCAAGCAGCAGAAAAGCATTTTTCCTTTTACATTTCTTTACATACTGTATTTGCAGTTTTGCAGAAATCAATTCCGGATTAAGCGCCGCAATCCGCTGCCGGCATATCGCAAGGTCATTTCGCCATGCCTGATATTCTTCTCCGATAAAGGTATCTCCTGCAATGCCGTCATAATTTTGATCTGTTTTCCGAAAATATTTTCCGACAGCGTTTTGCTTTCTTTAGATTCATATCCTTTTGTATTTACACGGAAATATTCAAAATTACCGCAATAATCAAAAATCAAAAAACGGCGTTTATCCGCATGCTCTCTATCAATCCGATCCATACAGGCAAGCCCTTTGCACAAACGAGCCCCGCGGCCAATCCTCTGCCAGAATTTTGTCTTATACCGCACTTTCTTAAAAAATACCAGATTCACACATTCCGGCACATCTATCCCCGTAGCCATCATATCGACTGATACAACAATATGCAGTTCTTTTTCTGCCTGCTTGAAACCATCAATAACCGTCTGCGCATAGCTGTCATCACAAATCACCTGTCGGGCAAACGAATCGCGATACTGCGGATAGAGATTGTTGAACCGTTTCAAAATAAACTCCGCATAGCGTTAGTTCTGCGCAAAGATGATCGTTTTTTCTAACCGGTCACCTCCTGCGACGTTGATTCCCTGCATCATGACATCCTGCAAAACAAGGTCTGCCGTTGCCTCGTTAAACACAAATGTATTTAGCTTCTCAATTCATCGTACGTAATGCCATTAGTCAAGAATCTGTTTTTCACTTCGTAATTATAATACGGCACACTAACATAATAATAGGCTCTTGGAATCTCCAGCCTCTTTAGTTTCAAGGGATTGGACATTTAATTTTATCGAAATCACCCAAACAGATGAACGTCGTGCCAGCTTATGCCTTTTTGAACGGCTTCAAATTTGAGGGTTCTCCCGGTGCCGGCATCTTTGCGGACTTCCTTTCCCGCCTCCGGCAACTTTCGTTCAGCAATATACTTCCGAAGGAACAACCGCCAAAACATAAGGTGATGAAGCCTGAGAAGATAGGGGTAACGACCTCGCCCATGGAAAAGACGACGGTTGCTGCCCTGATGCGGCAGCCTGAAAAGGATGCGCCCTCTGACAAGCAGCCCTTTCCCTGCTTTTTAAGATTCTTAAAGAATTGTTTCCGGATGAGTCCGCTGACAGGTGGATTATTGACACTTCCGCCTAGCAACGCAAGAAACGGCTGCGTACCTGCAAAGAGCACGGCGTTACCGACTGCTCAGGCAACAGCCGCTTCTCACAGCCTGATTGCGATATTGGCTGGGATTCTTATAGAGGCCGCTTTTACAATGAATATGACCTCTATATCTTCACGGCTGCTGATTCTGATATTCCCTATGCTCATCCTGCCTCCCGGCATGATTCCCTCTGCTGTCTACATCTTTTTTACCATACAGACATTTTTACCTGAGTACAGGGTTTCCAAACTGTTGCTGGACTCCGCTCATGATGCCATGCCTACCTATGACTATTGCCGCAGGAACCACATCGTCCTCTTTGTTGGCTTAAATATCAAACAGGGCAGGACACCCCTCCTAAAAAAATGATTTCAGGCTTGCCCACGATGGACTTCCTATCTGCATGGGCGGACTTAAAATGCGCCATGACGGAGTTGAATCTTCCAAGGACCGCTCAAAATTCCGGTGCCCTCTGATGAACTGAAGCATAGGCACTTGCTCTGCAAAACACCTTGTTCCCACTGGAAATTTGGACGCACGGTTCATCGGGCAATCAAAGACAATCCTCGTCTCATTAACATCCCGCCATAGGATTCCGAAGTCCGGAAAGCAGAATATGCGGCAAGACCTTCCTCGGAGTGGTGCAGCAAGATGACATTGGGGATATCATCTGCAGTACCGCACGTTTTGGCGAAGCTTATGCTCTGCGTATGCGAAAACAGCAAATCTATACCATTGGTTAAATCTGATGAAGATTGCCGCGAAGGTAGTCAAATCTGCACGCTACAAATATTTTAAACTGTGCAGCAGCTGTCCTTACAAAAAAGAGTTCTATGAGACGCTGCATACTATTTATGAGTTGCGGCAATAGTTACAGGCGCAACGGTTGAGGAACCTTGACAGCCACAAAGCGCTTTTCCAGTTCCCACAGGGGGAGTCTGCCCTTTTCAGGCGTCCTGAAATACGTAGGGATAACAAAAGCAACTGCTGCAGCTGTCATGGTAATTTTATGGGTGTTTAAGCATCCGTGAATAATTCGGGTTAATTGTAATAAATTTAACTTTTTTCGTATGACCCCTTGACATTTCTTAGCTGGACTTTATTTCCCCGCCAATTTCTTCAGCGTCTCGTAGCGGGCGTCTGCCGCCCGCTGGATGCTCTCGATCATCTCCGGCGTCAGATTTTTGAATTTTCCGATTCCCTGCACAAACTCTGCTACTGCGATTGGTTTTTTGTTCTCCGTCAGCTTATATCCGTCCCTATCCATTTCCCAGAGCGGAAACACATTGGATGCCACTGCTTTTCTGGCCACCTCGATCGCCTTTTCCGGCTTATATGCCCATCCGGTGGGACATGGAGAGAATACGTGCAGATACGCAAATCCTTTTTTGGATGCTTTCAGTCCTTTCTGTACCTTTGCCACAAGATCCGCCATGTTGGACGGCGACGCGGTTGCGCAGTAATCCAGCCCGTGCATGCTCATGATGAGCGGCAGATATTTCTGCTGCTGCGATTTCCCGTTGATCACGGAACCGATGGGAGTCGTGGAAGTTCTGGATCCCAGAGAGGTCGTGGAACTTCTCTGGTAGCCGGTATTCATGTATCCCTCATTATCATAACAGACATACAGCATTTTCTCATTGCGCTCCGCCGCCGCAGACAGACTCTGAAACCCGCAGTCTGCAGTCGCGCCGTCGCCTGCCACCGCTACCATATTTACATCGCTTCTTCCTTTTCTCTCATACATCTGGCTTACGCCGGTGAGAAAAGAGGCCGTATTATCAAGAAGAGGGATATGTACCGGAATCTTCAGACCGTTGGCATAATTCCAGCCCACCACTCCGGCGCCTGCCATACATCCGGGCGGAATCACGGCGATCGTATTTTTCCCGGCCACCTGAAGAACCGTTCTCAGAATCAGCTCACCGCCGCAGCCTTGGCAGGCGGACATACCAGGAGTCACCATATCTTTCGCTTCTCTAAGAACATCAATATAACTCATGATTTTTCCTCCTTGTAGTCTACCATATACCACTGGGTCTCTTTCCAGCCCGGTTCGTCTTTTACTTCGTCCAGTTTCCGAATTGTCCCAAGTATCATATCCAGAGAAATATCCGCGCCGCCCAGTCCGCCGATTACGGAAAAATGCGCGAATCTGTCGTCTGCATCCACCAGCGCGGCTCTCGTCTCCATATACATGGGGCCTGTCGACCAGCCGAAAGATACCGAACGGTCGATCACCGCAAACGCTTTCTTTCCGGCAAGCGCCTTTGCGATCCTCTTTGCCGGGAACGGTCTGGAAAAACGGATCTTGATAAGACCCGCTTTGATACCTTGCTTCCTTGCAATATCCACCGCATCCATACCGGTCCCGGTCATGCCGCCTATGGTGAGGATCACTACGTCCGCATCTTCGGTCCTGTATTCCGAAATAGCGCCGCCGTAATAACGTCCGAACTGATCGCCGAACTCTTTATCTACTTCCTCGATCACGTCCAGCGCCGCTTCCATCGCGTCCAGATGGCTCTTTCTGTATTTCATCATCAGCGGACCAGGTGTCAGTGGGTCAAGCGCAAAGGGATTCTCCGGATCGAGCACACAGTGACGGAAATGTACGGCCGGAAGGAAATGATCCACCTCTTCCTGAAGAGGCAGATCCACACCCTCTGTCAGGTGCGAACTGTAAAATCCATCGTAGCATACGTTCACCGGAAGAAGTACTTTCTCGTTCTCGGCGATTTTATATCCCTGGATAATCATGTCCGCGATCTCCTGATTGCTGTCGCAGTATACCTGAATCCATCCCGCTTCACGGACGCTCATGGCATCCTGCTGTCCGCTCCATACGGTTTCCGGCGAAGTCATCTCCCTGGTCGCCAGCGCCATGACCATCGGAAAACGGAGTGTGGACATGCGGAAGTAGGGTTCATACATCAGTGCAAGTCCCTGTGCGGACGTGGCCGTAAATACACGGCCGCCTGCCGCCACAGCTCCCTGCACCACAGAACAGGCCGAATGCTCGGACTCGACCTGCACCAAATTCGCATCGATCTTGCCGTTGTGGACCATACTTGCCAGATACTCTACGACCGAGGATTGCGGAGTGATCGGGTATGCGGCGATCAGATCCAGACGGCAGAGCGCAGCAGCTTCCGATGCGGAATAGTTACCTGTTAAAACCACTTTCTTTCCCATTATTTCGCCCCCCCTTCCGGAACCATCTCAATGGCACCTTTCTTACATTCGTTTGCACAAATGCCGCATCCCTTGCAGTAGTCGTATGTGATCTGATACTTTTTATCCGCCGTACCAATGATCGCATTGACCGGACAGTAAGCAAGGCACATGCCGCATTCCACGCATTTTTCTTTGTCCATTACCGGTCTGAATATGCGCCAGTTGGCCGTATCCAGACAGTAAATCCCATCGTTTCCGATTGGAGTGATATGTAAATGTTCAGCCATGACTTCCTCCTTATTTAACGTTTGATCACTACAGTTTCATCGTAGGCACATTCCGCCGCATTCCTGTTCACGACGCCGAACGCCTTTTCGATCTCATCAAAAAGCAGTTCCTTGTCCACAAGACCGGAAGCTTTCACGAATGCGCCGAGCATGGCAGTATTCGGGAGGGTTCTTCCGATCAATTTTTCCGCGATACCGGCGGCGTCCACGATCGCCACCTCTCCTGCATTCGCCGGAACCTCCAGTTCTTCCGGAGTCTTGGTGGAATTGATCACCACGATCCCGCCATCCTTCAGTCCCGCATATGTTGCCGGAAGCCCTACCAGCGAATCATCCATGATGACCAGGATCTCCGGCTCATATACCTGCATCTTTCTCCGAATCGGTTCATCGGAGATGCGAAGATATCCAAATACCGGCGAACCTTTTCGTTCCACACCGAAAAAAGGGATAAACTGCCCGTTTCTGCCGCCGGCAACTGCCGCACGTACGACGATCTGGGAAGCCTTTACGACGCCCTGTCCGCCGCGCCCATGTAAACGGATTTCTTTCATTTCTCTCACTCCTTTTTATTTTAAAACGTCGTTTTGTATATAAAAATATTTTTGTATATTTATAATAAACTTTGTTTTATTATGTCAATACGTCAATAAATTACAGTTTTTGGTGTATTTTTCATCACTTTTCACGAATTACCCGGCACAAATGTCAGCATAGGAATCTCGCCTTTGATCGCACGGTAAGATCCCTGCGCGAGCGCTTCCATTTCCCGTTCTCATGGAGTCACTACCACCGGAGCGATGAAATGCACTCTTTTTTCAATATTTTCGGTAATAAACGGGACATTCGCCATCCCGCCGATCAGAAGAACCGCATCTACTCTGCCCTCCAGGACCGCCGCCATCGTTCCGATCTCTTTTGCCGTCTGATAGCACATCGCCTCCATGACGTCTTTTGCAAAATCGTCGCCCTCTTCGATGCGTTTCATAATCGCGCGATATCCGTCGTCCCCAGATAGGCTATGAGCCCTGCTTCACCGCTGATATGCCGTATCATACGTCCAGGTCGTATTTCCCTGAATAGCAGAATTTTACCAGACAGCCGATCGGCACGGTGCCGCACCTGTTGTTTGAAAAAGGTCCTTCCCCTTCCAGCGCGTCAGGAGCGTCCACTATCCGGCCGTCCCGAATCGAACAGATTCCAATCCCTCCCCCCAGCATGACCGTGACCACACGAACCTTTTCAAAGTCCTTTCCATTCTGTTCCGCATAGTACCTTGCCATTGCCTTAGTATTCAACACCTGGACGCAGGATACCTGGCGAATCTCCTTTAATCCGGAATAACGGGCGATCGGGTCCATCTCGTCCGTCGTCGGCGTGTCGGTCGTCAGCGGAACCGCATGTCCGCTTTCTTTGCACCAATCATAAGCCACCAGCACGCCCACTCCGCAGACATGATGACCCTATTCTCCGGAAAGCACCGACTCCACCATCGCCTCATCGCTCCGATAAGTGCCTCCTCTGATCGGTTCAGTCTGTCCTCCGCAGGTCGTGATGGAATCCATCTCTTCCAGCATCAATCCATGCGTTTCCATGAACGAACGGATTACTGTCTTTCTGAGATCATGCTGATCGTTCACTGTCTCACAGGCTTTGATTTCTTCTACCGGGTGAGAGAGGCTCTCTCAAAACGCCGGTTTCATCCTCAAAATATGCGATTTTTGTGGATGCAGAGCAAAGTTAATAACCAGGCTCTTGACTGAATTCACTATGATTCTTTTGTGTTTTTTATTATGAAACATCGTTTATATATCAAAAACCAATTTATTGATTATAATATCATTCGTTTTATTTTGTGTCAAATGCCAAAAGTGATGAATATTA
>CAZDQW010000001.1:142055-163437 GCA_964507845.1 uncultured Megasphaera sp. | reverse complement strand
CAGTGAGAATAATTCTTTTATAATTAAATTGTAAATGCATATTATTTACAATCGAAACAGATTAGCTTTTTACGGCATTCTAGTTTATAATAATGTGTAAAAACTTCATACATTTTTTAATTACCAAGGAGAGATTGCAAATGTTATTTGATATATGCCGCATCGGCAGTATTGACGCAGCATGCCGCCTTGTCCGCTCAGCTACCTTTGAAGGAATGGCTGACGAAGACGGCTTCCCGACCGACAAATTAGCCGCGATGTATAGACACTTAGCCGACGGCGGCATCGGCATCATGATCACGGGAATGATGGCTGTCAGCAAACTGGAACCGCGGCAGCACCGCCAGATCCGCATCGACGACGACAGCTGCATTGCGCCGTTGCGGCAAATGGTACAGCAGGTCCATGACCGCGGCGGCAAAATAATTGCCCAAATTGTCATCATGGGTTCATCCATCATGATGCCTCAAGGCGAAGGCCGGATTATCGTCAGCCCCAGCGGCGTTCCGGAAAAATTGGGCAAGCTGGAACAACTATCCCATGCATTGACAATAGACGAAATTCACCAATTAGTCCAAGATGCCGGACTGGCCGCACGGCGGGCCAAAGAGGCGGGATTTGACGGCGTTCAATTTCACGGCGCTCATGGGTATTTGGCCAGCAAATTCCTTACACCCTATTTTAACCGCCGCAGCGACGAGTACGGCGGATCACTGCGGAACCGAGCCCGTTTTTTACTGGAATGCATAGCGGACATCCGCCGGCAAACCGGTCCGGACTATCCCGTATGGGTGAAAATCAACAGCGCCGATTATATGCAAGAAGGCGGCATGACTTTTGATGAAAGCCTGTTTGTCATGGACTGGCTTGCCGACGAAAAAGCCAGCGCCATTGAAGTAAGCGGCGGCAATATGTCGTCATTGCCGCGCCAAGGCCCGCTGCGGGCCATCCGCCGCACGAAAGAACCGATGTACTTTGCCGGATGTGCGTCTATGGCCGCATCCCGGCTGAAAGGGCGCATCGACGTCGGCGTCGTCGGCGGTTTCCGAAAAGCCCAGGAAATGGAAGAATGCCTCAGCACAACAGACATCGCCTTTATTTCCATGAGCCGTCCGCTGCTGCGCCAGCCGGATCTGCCTAATCAATGGAAAAACGGCAGCACGGAACCGGCTACATGCATTTCCTGCTCCCGGTGCTTCGGTGCAGAAGACGTCGACTGTATTTTCAATAAGCAGGAAAAAAACTAACCTGATAAAAAGGATTTTTCATCTTCTGCCTCGAATGTTATTGATGTATGGGAGCCGTTGTCCTGTCGGCAAAGGGGGATCATATTCATGGCCATCACCGCCGTATTGACCATACTTGCTTCATGGATCGCAGTCTTACTGTGCATACCTCTGTCATACAATATCCGCCTGTACCTTGGGGATCCTGCGCACATCACCGGCACGGTACATTGGCTTGGCCGGGTATTTTGTTATACGTGGGAGTATACGTATGGGAACCGGCCTTCTGCATCCCTGTCCATCATGGGAAAACGCCGCCGTTCCGCACCGGATACTCCGCCAGCCATTATCGACAAAGCGGCACAGCAAGTGGAAGAAGACGGTTCGTTGGAAAACGCCGTCACATATGAAGACCTGAAAAACACAGAAGTACCTCCTTTTCCATGGAAACGGTACGTCTTAAATCTGCCGTTTACAGCCGCTTGTTTTCGCTGGATAGTGCAGATCTTAAGCCATTCCCGCCCTTGCGTCCTGACGGCCAGCGGCGTCATCGGCCTCAAGACACCTCACGAGACAGGCATGTTAGCCGGCGCATTGTATGCAGCCGTTCCGGAAGCTGTCGGCAGCCTTCGTTTTTCCTATACAAAGGAAGAATATGACTGCACGATCCGCGGCGCCGGCCGTCTGTATCCGGCTGTTTTTCTGATTTATTCTGCAGCATTCATTACATCTCGCCCGGTTCGCCGGCTGTTAATCCGTTGGCACACGGCAAAAAGAGGAGCACATCATGGATCATAGCATAAAAGCCAATTTGGAAACAATTTTTACTAATTTCAGGGAAATGATAAAAGTCGAAACCGTTGTCGGCGAAGCCGTCCATATCGGTGAAACAATTATCATCCCTTTTGTGGATGTTACTTTCGGCTTCGGCTCCGGCTCGGCAGACGGCAGAACCGAAACAGACCGTCAGCGGGCCGGAGGGGGAGGAGGAGCCAAGCTTGAACCGGCAGCAGTATTGGTAATCAAAGGCGATAGAGTAGAAATGTTTTCCATCAAAAAAGATGGATATCAAGCGTCCGCTTTTGAAAAACTTATCGCCATGGCGCCGGAAATCATTGAAAAAATGAAAAAAGATAAATATATCTATATTAAAGACGAAGAAGAAGACCAGGCGGATTCTTTCGGGAAAAAATAAGGCATGACACTGATTTGGTCACAGTTCATTTACAAGAGTTGTAGTTTTTCAGCCAGTCTGCTATAATAGAAAAACGAGTAAAACTTAGGTTAGTTATCTCATAGGAGGCTTTTCATAATGAAGTTAAAAAAACAATTCGCATCTCTCGCCGTCATGGGTCTGCTGAGTGCTACAACGGCTGCATCTTCATTCGCTGCCGGCATCGGTTATGTAAATTTTGATTCGCTGATTACATCCCATAAAGATTATCCGAAGGTCAGCGCACAGATGCAGGAAGCTATCAAAAAAGCGGATGAAGAATTTGCAAAAAAATCTGCAAAACTGCAGAGCGATCAGGAAAAACGCGATTTGGCCAGACAGCTGAATCAAAATATTGCTGAATTAGAAAATAAATTGGTGGTTCCAATGGAACGAGATGTCGTTCAGGCCGTTGACCAAGTCCGTCAGAATAAAGGCTTAGACTGCATTGTCGTACAGGGTTCAATTATTGCCGGTTTCGAAAATGCAACAGATGAAACACAAGAAGTTATCAACATTTTAAAAAAATAAGCATAATTTAAAATACTCTCCTAGGAGAGTATTTTTTTTGTCTGAATCGATTATTATGATATATATTTTCAATATTATAGTTTTTTTCTTGACATATACCCATACGGGGTATATCATGTGTCTATACAACCTAATGGCAATATATTGCTACCAGGAGGCTGCTTATGAAATCAAGTACTGCCGCAAATGAAGCTGAAGTAAAAAGAAAGACTCGGGATAAGACGGGACAAGAGTATCGAAATCTTATTTCCCGCTTAAACCGAATCGAAGGCCAGGTTCGGGGAATTAAGCGCATGGTTGAAACAGACCGATACTGCGTCGATATTTTAATACAAGTCACAGCCATTCAATCGGCGCTGAACTCATTTAATAAAGAATTGCTGAGCCAGCATATTAAAAGCTGTGTTGTTCGGGATATCCGCAAAGGAAACGACGAAGTCGTCGATGAATTGGTTTATACCTTGCAGAAATTAATGAAGTAGCGCCAAGGGAGATGAGACCATGAAGCATGAAAAATATTATGTCACCGGAATGACTTGTTCAGCCTGTTCGTCCCGTGTGGAAAAAGCCGTTTCAAAGCTGACCGGCATAGAAAAAGCCAGCGTAAATTTACTGACCAACAGCATGCAAATCGATTACGACGAAAAAATACTGACCAGCCATGCCATTATAGAAGCCGTCGTCAATGCAGGGTACGGGGCGTCTTTGGCAGATACGCCGACAAAAAATGCCGATGCCGGAAATAAAGCTGCCGGAAACACTGCAAAAACGGAAATCATTGAAATGAAGCATCGGCTGATCTGGTCCGTTATTTTTCTCGTACCAACGATATACATCGCCATGCACCGCATGTTTGAATCCTGGTTCGGTCTCCCTGTCCCTTCCGCCATAGCCGCTGTATTGGACGGGCCGGAAAATGCCATTACCTTTGCGTTTTCCCAATTTCTTCTCATCTTGCCAATCATGTATGTAAACCGGAAATACTATATTAACGGTTTTTCTAATTTATTTCATGGCGCCCCTAATATGGACAGTCTTGTCGCCATGGGCTCCATGGCCTCGGCTGTTTTCGGAGCCTTCGCCATTTTTCGAATGAGCTGGGGTCTGGGACACGGTGATCTTGCATTAGTAGCAACCTACAGCACAAATTTGTATTTCGAATCAGCCGGCATGATCGTCACTTTGATTACCGTCGGCAAATACCTGGAAACACGGGCAAAAGGAAAAACCAGTGCGGCTATTGAAAAACTGATGAAGCTTGCACCTAACCAAGCTACGGTACTGCGAAACGGCAGGGAAATTGTCGTTCCTATTGAACAATTGGCCGTCGGAGACGAAATCCTCGTACGGCCCGGCGAGCGCATTCCTGCCGACGGCATCATATTGCAAGGCACTACCAGTATTGATGAATCGGCAATTACAGGCGAAAGTATCCCTGTTGAAAAGCAGCCCGGCGACAAAGTAACGTCGGCCACCATGAATAAAGGCGGCTTTATCCGCTTCACGGCCCGCCGCGTCGGCGACGACACGACCATCAGCCAAATCATCAAACTCGTCGATGAAGCCAGTGCCAGCAAGGCGCCCATAGCCAAAATTGCCGATACCGTCGCAGGCATCTTCGTCCCTGCCGTTATCGCCTTAGCAGTACTTGCCGCAGCCGTATGGTATTTCCTCCTTCAGGCCGATTTAGAATTTGCCTTCTCCATCGGCATCTCTATTCTCGTCATTTCATGCCCCTGCGCACTCGGCCTGGCTACGCCTGTCGCTATCATGGTAGGAACGGGAAAAGGCGCCGAAAACGGCATCCTGATTAAATCCGGAGAAGCTCTGGAAACGGCCCATGCCATTGATACCGTCATCATGGACAAAACAGGTACTATTACGGAAGGCAAACCGCAGGTTACAGACGTTCTATCTCCCGTATGCAGCGAAAATGAACTCATATCCCTTGCCGCAGCTATGGAACAAGGCAGCGAACATCCGCTGGCCGAGGCCGTTATGACGTACAGCAAAGAAAAAGGAATTACTCCGGCAACTGTTTCTGGTTTCAAAGCCCTCTTCGGCAAAGGCATTGAGGCAAAAATAAACGGCAAAACATATTATGCCGGCAATACCGTGCTTATGACTGAACAAGGCATTGATGTATCCCGATATACGGATTATTTAAATACGCTGGCCGATGAGGGAAAAACTCCGCTTATCTTTGCAGATGCCTCCGGCATCATCGGTATTATTGCCGCCGCAGACAGGGAAAAACCAAGCAGTGCGGAAGCAATTTCCTTATTCAAACGAATGGGAATTCATGTCGTCATGTTGACCGGCGATAACGAACGGACGGCAGAAGCCATCCGAAAACGACTCCATATTCCAGCAGTTATCGCCGGTGTCTTGCCGCAGGATAAAGAAAAACATGTCGCCGCCTTGCAGGCACAAGGCCATAAAGTCGCCATGATCGGCGACGGCATTAATGATGCCCCTGCATTGGCCAAAGCGGATTTAGGCATGGCTATCGGCGCGGGAACAGATGTGGCAATGGAAAGTGCCGACGCCGTTCTCATGCGCAGCGACCTTCTTGATGCCGTCAGCGCAGTCCGGCTCAGCAAAGCAGTCATTAAAAACATCAAAGAAAACTTATTCTGGGCATTTTTTTATAACATTATTGCTATCCCCTTGGCAGCCGGCATTTTATATCCCATATACGGCTTAAAATTAAGTCCTATGATCGGCGCCGCGGCCATGAGCATGAGCAGTATCTGCGTCGTCATGAACGCATTGCGTCTGCGCTTTTTTAAACCTATCCACGCTGCCGGATCCGTTTCAAGCACTGTAGTATTACAGCAGCAGGAAGCGAACCATACATCAGCTATTTCCAAAGGCAAAGGAGGTGACGCTGCAATGAAAACCACATTACACATCGAAGGCATGATGTGCCAGCACTGCCAAAAACACGTTCACGATGCTTTAGCCGCAATGGACGGCGTAACAGACGTAATTGTCGACTTAGAAGGCAAAACTGCCGACGTAACGGCTTCAAGAGATATTACGAACGACGAATTTGCCAAAGTCATTGTCGATGCCGGATATGAACTGGTAAAATAGGTATCGTAAAAAAAGAAGGCTTTTTTAAGCCTTCTTTTTTTATTCACCGATAAAAATCAGCTAAGTTGTTCTGTTTCACAGAAAAGTAAGACAGAAACCCTCTATGATGTTTTCTGTCTTACTTCTTTACGTCACTGCCGAAACGTTTAATTTTTTATGTATCCTGACCTTCTTTATCGATATATTCCTATAAAAATCAGAAAAATAATACATACAAATCTCTTTATGAAATATCCAGCAAAAAACCACCAATACTTTTCCACATATTCTGTTTATTGCTTCCTTCCAAAGATAAGCCTGTACTGTCCTTCTCCCTCTCACCGGCAAAGCCCTTCTTTTTCCGGCAATACGTGCATATTGTTTGTTAAACTCCTTTATCAGTATAATTGTTTCACGTGAAACACTAAAGCATTTTTATTTTGAATATATTTATTGTGGTAGGATCGGTAAGTACACCGTAAACACCGTACCCTCACCAACAACGCTTTTCACATCAATGGTCCCGCCGTGACAATGAACAAATTGCTGGGCCAGAGCTAAACCAATTCCGCTGCCACCTCCTTGGCGGCTCCGAGATTTTTCTCCGCGATAAAAATATTGGAAAATATAAGGCAGGTCTTCCGGTGCAATACCGTTTCCCGTATCAGCAAAAGACATACTGATGCAATTCGTATTTCCGCGTACTTCCGCCGCCGTTGTAATAATAATCTGATCATCGTTTCTGATGTATCGAATAGCATTATTCAAAATATTGTAAATAACTTGATTTATCCTGTCCGTATCAATACAAATTACCGGTAAATCCGGACAAAGATCCATTGTAATGGTTAGATGTTTTTCATCACATAACGGCTGAAGCATACTGACGGCATGTTCAAGCATGACATTTACTTGAGCCTCTTTTTTATGCAGCGTCAACTGACCAATTTCTGCCAGCGACAAGTCATTCAAATCCTGCACCAGCCTGCCCAGACGCAGCACCTCGTCTTCCATAGATAAAAACATTTTTTTATTGACCGGAATAACGTCATCTATCATGCCTTCTAAATTACCCTGAATAATCGCCAAAGGCGTTCGTAATTCATGAGCAATACTGGCAAAAAGATGCTGACGCATTTCTTCGTTTTGGGCCAGCTGAATAGACATCGCATTAAAAGTCTGCGCTAAAACGCCAACTTCATCGTGCCGGTCTACAACTACAGTTTGGCCGAATTTTCCTTTTTCAACAGTTTTTACAGCTTCCGTCAACGTAACCAGCGGCTGCACGGCCTTCTGGATAATAAAAAAACTGAAAACTACGCTAACCACTACCATCCCTATCCCCACAGCGATCAACGACTCATGAATGGAAGATATGTACTGCTGCTCCGCAAATCCGCGCATCATATGATGTCCGCCCACGCCATTTCGCGGATACATTTGCAGATATTGAGAAAAGTGATGACTCATCTGGTCATTGACCAAAAGAAGCAAAACTGTGATTGTTAAAACCAAAAGGATAAATATCATCCCGGTCAAACGGACAGCCAGACGATCAAATTGTTTCATAATTTCCTCCGGCAAATTTATACCCTATGCCGTATACAGTTAAGATATACTGCGGTTTTATTGACTTCGGCTCCAATTTTTTTCGAATATTGCGTATATGCGTATCAATCGTCCGTTCATATCCTTCAAAATATCCGCCCTGCGTTTTTTCCATAATCTGCATACGGCTGAAAACACGATCCGGCGATGACGCCAGAATATCTAAAATATTAAATTCAGTAGGAGTCAGCGAAATCGGTTCATTATTGCGGAAAACCATGAATTTTTTCCGATCAATCAGCAAATCACGAACCGTATAACAGGAGTGATGCTGAATAACTTCACCATGAGCGCGGCGAAGAAGGCTCTGCACACGGGCAATGAGTTCCTTGACATTGAATGGTTTTGTTACATAATCGTCAGCTCCAATATTCAAGCCGACCAGCCGATCTGTTTCATCATCTTTCGCCGTCAGAAAAATAATCGGAATATCACTGAATTGCCTGACGCGGCGGCAAACCTCAAAGCCGTCCATAGCCGGCAGCATTAAATCCAGCACCATAATCTGCGGTTCATGGCGGCGAATAATAGATAATGCTGTTGCGCCGTCATTAGCCACGTATACGATAAATTGTTCCTGTTCAAAATACGACCGCAATAATGCACATAATTTCACATCGTCATCTACAATAAGAATGGAACCGGGCAGCATAGTCATTTCACCTCTAAATTTCAAAATGCTTATATAACAATTATACCATACATGATACCTTCATTACTGCAGTTCGTAAAAACTGCAAAAACAGGCGATTTCATCAAAAATTATTTACTGATGCTCTTTTTACTATTTATCTAAATCAGTGTTGAAAACACCAACGGCCTTCCTTGCATCCATGCAAAAGAAGGCCGTTGGTATTTTATAAATTAATTTATCTGCGGTGATGATTCCGTCCCCAATCACCGCAAAAACTATAGCCGTAACTTTTTCCTTGGACTGAGCTAATGGAATCGGCAGCAAACGCGGCCGCAGATCCGAGAAATGCAAAAACAACAAATACATAGGAAATTTTTTTCATCGCAGTAAAAGCAGTGAAATTCATAATGCAGCCCTCCTTAAAATAAGTTTCCTCCGGAAATAGTCTGTTTCTTTATATATGTAGTATATCGCAAGCATATGAAAAAATTATGGAGAAAATATGAAGAAATTGTGAAGAATACTATCATCTTTTTGTCTATCATAGAATTACGTTGAGCACCTTTAGGATAAATAAACGGTTCACACCTTCCGTAATTCTCAAGACCATAATTAAGAACCATATGCATAACCAACACACCATGGTCTGCAATAAAACTTAGAACGAACAATTGGCACGCCTATTCGTGCTGACACTCCACAATGTTTTGCACCTGTCCGGAACTGTTGCCTGGATTATTGCACTTTAAATTGCCATTTACTTCATGGATCTGCTTGCAATATGCAATGCCGACGAGGGATGAACCACAGCCGATCCGCCCTAGTGCCGCAGGAACAAATAAATATCCTCAGCATTTCCTGTCCCTTAGGAAACCATTCTGCCGCAAATAAACCACCTGTCGTCTTTACGGCCAGCGCCGCAGCAGCCGTTCGTTTTTCCATAAAAGATCCGCCCATAATAAGTTCTCAGCAATCCGGCCATATTCCGCCGGCACGTTAAAGGCAGAAACTCTTTCCCTTTTCCTTTCGGCGCAATGGCAACGGTTTCATCCGCCACAGCCTTTACGATGCCATCAACGCCAGAGAAAATATTGCTGCCCAGCTTACTCTGTGACGGCTAATACATTGTTCCCTCCGCATATCTCCAGTCTTTATAATATCCAGCCTCAAACTCTTAGCTTAGTCACAGTATATTACAAGCCTACATCGCAGAATATCAAATATCTACTACTCCGACTATTCACTTAAAATACGATCCTTAGTCGCCGTACACCCTCAAAAGTGTCTGCCGGAAGAAAATCCTTATCCTTTCCCTTATAAGACTTTAAAGATCTGCCGTTCATTTTATCTGAAATCGCCTGACTACGACATTAACCGTATACTCACAAGCAGCAATGCCTCCAGTCTGCTGTGAGCTCTACGGCAAAAAATGATAAAGATGATTATGCCGCTATTTCTATGGTCAGCAATCCTAGGTATTTCTATTTTGCCGAAACGTATTACAGAAGAGCACTTTCCCTGCATCGAGCCGCTGTCCCCTCCTTCCTGCCTCGATCCCAGCATCGGTCTCCCCGATTTTGCCTCAGTATCTCCGGCTGCAAAAATTCATCCGGTTGAGCGAAGAATACTTCGGTATTTCTCGTGAAAAAATTCACTTATGTAAAATAAAAAAATTCATTTAAAAGTTCATAAAAACAAATAGCTTTATCCTCATTAAAGGTACAATAATTTTACTGATTTTCTCAAATCAACATCCGGCTGTAAAAATTATTTAACAATACTCCGCTTAGACCGTATGACCGCCAAAATGAACTTTTATCTCCTCACAAAGATACCTCGCATTGTATCGTATACAGCAAAAGTTTGCATATTCTGCGATAATTGTATACCGGCATACCATCTTCCCCTATCATTACTTACGCTGCGCAAACTGGCATAAACAGTAAGTTTCCGTCAGTATTTTCCGCAGAAAATTCAAAGTAACCTATTATAAAGAAAAATATTTTGCGCTGTAAAATAAAGCATTTTTTGCAATACAACGTATGCAGCGTTTTTTTCGCAGAAGCTCCTTTCCTCGCATCGCCGCAGAAAAGATTTTACCTGATCCGGAAATACTAATAAACTAAAACGCAAAACAATCATAAAAAACATAAGTGTACATAAAAACACATTGACAAAGTTCAAAAAAACGATAAAATAAAATCATAAGCAATAAAATGTTCATAAAGGAGCAGGCAAAATGAGCAAAATTGATGAAATCACAAGAGAAAGTTGGATTATGAGCACGTTTCCTGAATGGGGAACCTGGCTGAACGAAGAAATTGAAAATGAAGAAGTAAAGCCAGGAACGGTAGCGATGTGGTGGCTCGGATGCACGGGAATATGGTTTAAAACTCCGGGAGGCTGCAATATTACTGTCGATCTCTGGTGCGGTAACGGCAAGAGAACGCATGGCGACGGCAAAATGAAAGTAGGCCATCAGATGGCCAATATGTGCGGCGCCAGAGCAATGCAGCCGAACCTGAGAGCCGTTCCTTTCGTCATTGATCCCTTTGCCATAAAAAGCGTCGATGCTGTTTTAGCCACGCATTATCATCAGGATCATATGAGCGCAGAATATGCTTCTCACGTAATTAAAAGCAATATGACGACAGTTGATGAAAACGGCAAGGAAATTCCGGTTCCTTTCATCGGCCCGAAAAAATCGGTGGAATTATGGCAAAAATGGGGTGTTCCCGCCGACAGATGCATTACCGTAAAACCCGGCGACTGCATTAAGATAAAAGACCTTGAAATCATTGCTTTAGATTCTTTTGACCGCACTTGTATCGTAACAACCGATTCACAGAGCGCCGACAGAGAAGAATTAACCGGCAAATGCCCAACGGACATGGATGATAAGGCCGTAAACTACTTAATCAAAACACCGGGAGGCAATATTTATCACAGCGGCGATTCCCATTATTCCATCTATTACGCTAAACACGGCAAAGATTATGATATTGATGTGGCATTTGGCTCCTATGGTGAAAATCCGATCGGTATGCAGGATAAAATGACTTCCGTTGATATTCTCCGCATGGCGGAAGCATTAAAATGCAAAGTAGTTATCCCTATTCATTACGATGTCTGGACAAACTTTATGGCTGATTTGAACGAAATCAAGGTTCTCTATGATATGAAAAAAGATCGTTTAGGCTATAACTTTCATCCCTTCTTCTGGGAAGTCGGCGGTAAATATGTATATCCTACAGATAAGGACAAGAAAGCTTACCATCACAGAAGAGGTTTTGAAGACTGCTTTGAAGCTCCGCAGAATATCCCGTTCCGTTCGCTGTTGTAATATCAAGGAGGAAACGCTGTTATGCTAAGAGAGTTTGTTGAACAAAATCACGCAAAATTCGCGGAACAGGCAAAGGACTGGCAGGATGCAGTCCGCATGAGCTGCGAAGTATTGGAAGCCGACGGTACGGTAGAAGCAAACTATAAAGAAGATATTATTGCATGTATTGAAAAATATGGCCCGTATATCGTAATCGCTCCTAATATTGCCATGCCTCACTCTCAGGAAGGTGCAAGCGGTGTGCATAAAACGGCTATCGCGTTTATGCATCTGAATACTCCTGTAAGCTTTGAACCGGGCAATCCGGATTTGGATGCGCAGCTATTCTTTACGTTAGCTTCGTGTGATCCGGAACAGCATTTAAGCAATATGCAGAAATTGGTAGAAATGCTGTCCAATGAAGACCTGGTCAAGGAACTGGCCGATGCGCAGAATGCCGACGATCTTCTTGCACTGCAGAAAAAATATCTGGATTGATTTTCTTTACGTACATTAAAAGAGGTGAGACTGAATGGACATATTAATGACAATATGGACATATTTTGCCAGCAACATTCTGCAGAAGCCTGAATTCATGATAGGTGCTATCGTAATGGTAGGCTACCTTCTGCTTGGAAAACCCTGGTATGAAACACTGGGCGGAACGTTGAAGGCAATTGTCGGCTACTTGATCTTGATGGTCGGCTCCGTCGGCCTGACGTCAAACTTCAGACCGGTACTGGTCGGCCTGAAGGACCGCTTCCAGATGGACGCCATGGTTATCGACCCGTATTTCGGACAGAATGCAGTTACCGCCGGCGTTGAAGAAGTGTTCGGCAAAGGCTTCGGCGACGTCATGATCCTGCTGTTATTCGCATTCATCGTAAATATTATTCTAGTAAGATTTTCCAAATATACTAAAATGCGCGCGCTGTTCACGACCGGCCATATTCAGGTACAGCAGGCGGCTACGGCATACTGGCTTATCCTGTTTGCGCTGCCGATGCTTTCCGACAACAGACTTGGGCTGCTGATCGTAATGGCACTTCTGCTCGGTGCATATTGGTCCGTAGGCTCCAATATGACCGTAAAGCCATGTCAGGAAATCACTGACGGCGCCGGTTTCTGTATCGCCCATCAGCAGATGTTCGGCATCGCTATCAACTACTGGCTGGCAGGCAAGCTGTTCGGCGGCAAAGAAAAGAAAAAATCCACGCTGACAAAAGATATTGATGAAATCGAAATGCCCGGATTTATGTCCATGTTCAATGATAACATGGTATCGGCGTCAATCCTCATGATCGTATTCTTCGGCGCAATCTTGTATATTCTCGGCGAAGACTACCTGATTCAAGGCGGTTTCATGAAGCAAGGCGAAAGCATGTTGTTTTATGTAATCGAAACATCTTTATACTTTGCTGTAAACTTGGCCATACTTCAGCTCGGCGTTCGTACATTCGTTGCTGAACTTACAAATTCATTCCAGGGTATTGCCAACAAACTCCTGCACGGTGCAATTCCCGGTGTAGACTGCGCCGTTATCTTCGGTTTCGGTTCCCAGAATGCCGTAACCTTAGGTTTCCTCGCCGGTTTCTTCGGCCAGATGCTGGCTATCGCAGCCCTGGTATTGCTGCAGAGTCCCGTATTGGTAATAGCCGGATTCGTACCGGTATTCTTTGATAATGGTTCTATCGGTTTGTTCGTAAACAAACGCGGCGGCTTAAAAGCTACGCTGATACTTCCCTTCTTCTCCGGCATCTGCCAGGTATTCGGCAGCGCAATTATTGCCGGCTGGGTCGGCATTGCTGCATATGGCGGATACTTAGGTATGTGGGACTGGGCAATTATCTGGCCTGTATTCACGGCGGCAATGACCTATTTAAGCTATATCGGCATAGCATTGATTTTGCTGATCATGATTCTGATCCCTCAGTTGGAATACAGAAGAGACAAAGAAGGCTACTTCCTGATTACGGAAGACTACGAAGCCTATAAAGAATTGAAAGCCAGTAAAGGTTAAGCGCTGACGTAATATTCTGCTTGCTTATTTTTTACAGACTACTTTATAATTAAAGTATAAAGCTGTATCAAAAAAACGAATAAAAGGAGAAACAGAAAATGGCTAACTCTAACTTAAAATTCTTGGTGTGTTGTGCAAATGGAGCCGGTTCTTCCTTAATGGCTCAGTTGGCACTGGAAAAAGTTTTGAAGAAAAACGATGTCAAAGCAGCTAAAGTTCATCATTGCCCGTTGTCCGAAGGCAAAAGCAGCGCCGCTCAGTATGATGTAGTGTTATGCGTACAGAATTTTGCCAAAATGTTCAGCGATGCAGAAAAGAAAGGCGTTAAAGTTATCGCTCTTAAAAACGTAATGTCCTCTCCGGAAATAGAAGAAAAGTTAAAGGAAAACGGCATTATTTAATCGGATTTACAAGCAAACTAACAGAAAACAATATCATTGAGTAAGGGAAACCAGAGTACGGCGGAATTTATTATAGTTCCATTCAGGAGCTGATTCCGCCGTATATTACAATCACTCAATCAATGGATACAAAGGTGATATTGATGAAACGGGAACGTGCATATGTGGACAATAGACGCAAGCAAATTTTGGAAGTGATGAAAAAAACTCCCGAAGTCAGAGTCGATGAATTAGCAAAGAAATTTAACGTATCGCTAGTTACAATACGCAGAGATTTACAATATCTGGAAGATAAACATTTACTTGTTCGTTTTTACGGCGGTGCGGCTTTTAATACTGCCTATGTAAAACCGGAAGATGAATTAAATATGTACAGACGGCTTATTGCTCAATATGCGGCTTCATTGGTGGAAGAAGGAGATTCTCTATTTATTAATACGAGCAGCAATGCCTTACAGCTGCTGGATTATGTATCGTGTGAAAATATAACAGTTATTACCAATCACGGAAAAATCATCTACAAAGATTATCCGGAAGGAATAAATATTATATTGACAGGCGGAGAAATTCGTCATCCGAAGGAAGCTATGGTAGGAGATTTTGCCATCAGAAATGTACAGAACATTTTTCCCAAGAAAGCGTTTATTGGCTGCTCGGGTATTTCTCCCGTTTCCGGAATGACTACAGAGATTTTCGGAGAAGTGAAAATCAACGAACTAATGATTCAAAACGTGACTAAAGATGTTTACATAATGGCGGATCATACAAAAGTCGGCAAAAACAGCAGTTTTACCAGCGCGCCTATTGAAAAAATAAAACATCTTATTACGGATGAAAAAGCTCCGAAAAATGTACTGGACGAATTAAGAGACTTAGGTGTGCAAGTGCATTTAGTGCATAGAGGAGATTTTGAAACATGAAGGCATATACAATAGGTTTATACGAGAAGGCAATGCCTAATGAATTGGAATGGAGAGAAAAACTTCTGGCGGCAAAAAATGCCGGATATGACTTTGTTGAAATAAGCATAGATGAAACGGACGAAAAATTAAGCCGCCTTGACATGAGTAGCCACGAAAGGTCGGAACTGGTTTCTCTCATGCAGGAAATCGGCATACCGATCAGAACGATGTGTCTAAGCGGTCACCGTAAATATCCTTTCGGCAGCAGTGACCCGAAAATCAGGCAGCGCAGTATGGAAATTATGGAAAAGGCATTGATACTGGCCGATGATTTAGGCGTCAGAATTATTCAGCTGGCAGGATATGACGTATATTATGAACAAGGCAGCGAAGAAACGAAAAAACATTTCCTGGAAAATCTGACCAAAGCTGCGGAAATGGCGGCTGCAAAGGGCATTTTAATGGGATTTGAAACCATGGAAACAGAATTTATGAATACGGTGGAAAAAGCCATGGAATACGTGAAAAAAGTAAATTCCGTATACTTAAATGTCTATCCCGATTTAGGCAATATTACGAATGCCGCTGTCAGCTATAAAACGGATGTCAATAACGATTTAGAAACAGGCAGAGGCCGTTTGGTGGCCATGCACCTGAAGGAAACCGTTCCGGGAAAATTCAGAGAAATACCGTTCGGCACGGGCCATGTCAACTTTCAAGAAGGTATCAAGAAAGCATGGGAACTCGGTGTACGCCGTTTTGTAACTGAATTTTGGTATACAGGAAATCCGAATTGGAAAAATGATTTGGATTTTGCCGTGAAAAAAATGACGTCTATTTTAGATAAACAAAAGTAAGGGAGCTAATTGTTATGAAAATAACAAAAAAAGTAATTTCTGATTTGAACAAATGTTATGCCATCGCGCCGCTTACGTACAATGGAAGCAGTCACTTCTTGGTAGCGGCGGAAAAACAGGATCCGTGCTATTTATTTGATTTAGACGGAAACAGAGAGGATACCATATGGACCGAACCGGGCGGCGTCATGAGCATGGTTCAAATTCCGGGCAGCAACGGCGTATTTTTATCGACTCATAAATTTTATTCGCCGAACGATTCCAAAGAAGCAAAGATCGTCATTGCTTCACCGAAAGCGGAAGGCGGTTGGGAAATACGCACGCTGGTTGAACTTCCGTTCGTACACCGTTTCGACATCGTTACAAGAAACAATGTAAACTACCTTATCGCCTGCTGCTTAAAATCCGGTCATGAATACAAAGAAGACTGGTCTATGCCCGGTAAAGTATTTGCAGCTGTCCTGCCTGACGATTTAAGCGGCTTTAATGAAAATAACCAGCTGCCGATGACCGTTCTCAAAGATAATATGCTGAAAAATCACGGATATTATAAAATTAACGATAACGGAATCGATATATGTCTTATTTCCTGCAATGACGGTGTATATAAATTTATTCCTCCGGAAAGCGCCGATGCCGGCTGGACAATTGAACAGCTCATAGAAGAAGCCGCAAGCGACGGCGTAATGGTCGATATGGATGGAGACGGCAAAAAAGAATTATTTACAATTTCACCGTTTCACGGCGAACATATCTATGTATATAAAGAAATCGACGGAAAGTTTGAAAAAGTTTTCACCTACGATAAGGCCGACTTTGCTCACGCCATTTATGGAGGGTCTGTGCTCGGAAAACCGGCCGTAATCATAGGTCATCGCAAAGGAACCAGAGATTTGCTGTTATTCACTTTCGATGCGCAGAAAAAAGAATATGAAATAACGGTCATCGATAAGGATTGCGGACCGGCAAACGTCTTTAAATACGAATATAATGGAAAAGAAATTCTCGTTTCCACAAACAGGGAAATCAATGAAGTAGCTTTGTATGCTTTTGAAGAATAACGGAGGCCTTTATGTTAGAAGAACTTAAACAAGCCGTATATGAAGCCAACATGCTCCTGCCGAAATATAAACTGATAACTTTCACTTGGGGTAATGTAAGCGGCATCGATCGTGAAAAAGGGCTGTTCGTAATCAAACCCAGCGGCGTAGAATATGATAAACTGAAACCGGAAGACATGGTAGTAGTCGATTTAAACGGAAATACAGTAGAAGGAAAATATAGACCTTCATCAGATACTCCGACCCATACGGTTTTATATAACAGATTTCCGAAAATCGGCGGCGTAGTACATACCCACTCCCCATGGGCAACGAGCTGGGCGCAAGCCGGCCGGAATATTCCGTGCTACGGAACAACTCATGCCGACTATATATATGGAGATATTCCGTGCGTGCGCAATCTGACAAAAGAAGAAATTGAAGAAGCGTATGAAAAAAACACCGGTATAATAATTGCCGATGAATTTGACAAAAATCAGATAGATTATGTTGCCGTTCCGGCAGTCCTGTGCAAAAATCATGGTGTATTCACCTGGGGCAAAGATGCCCATGAAGCCGTGCATAACGCCGTAGTCGCAGAAGAAGTAGCAAAAATGGCAGCCAGATGCGAATGGCTGAACCCGTCCGTAAAACCGGCGCCGCAGGAACTGCAGGATAAACACTATTACAGAAAACACGGAAAAAACGCCTACTATGGACAGGGCTGATTTTCAGCAATCAAATAGATTAACGCGGAATGCTAAATAATAGAAACTCCCTTTATGTACACACCATAAAGGGAGTTTTGTTATGCATTATAAGCGAAAATTATATTATTGAGCATTTTTAGTGCCATCTAAGCCAAGAGCTTCGACGATGCCGTAGAATACTTCCGTATTATCCATAACGCCATGGAAATATTCCGACCCAGGTCCTTCTGCATTAAGAATGACGTCATCGGCAGAATGTTCTTCATTCGTAACGTTTGAGGGAACATTTCCGACTTCGTATTCTCCTTGAATTTCCGAATTGCCGATAACTTTTCCCTCTTCAGTTTTACGGTTCACCGATGTGGGCACGGCTTTAAACGTATAAGAAACCATAGCGTTCGGATGGTTGGCATACTGTACGGCAAGCGTCACGTCCGGATTGGGGTTGTCAGGGAATCCATCGCCGTCGCGGTCTTCAAACGTGGGAAAAACGGACGCAGCACCCTGACGCACAGCTTCTCGCCCAGTCTTTCCATCCAATTCGTGATACGTGCCGGATATGCTGGCACCGTGAGCATGGTCTGCTACGACAATAACCAGCGTATCTCTGTTCTTTTCCGTATAGTCGCGGGCAAATTTAACAGCTTGGTCAAATTCAATCGTATCGTAAGCGGATCGCTGCCAATCCATGGCGTGAAGCTGCTTATCTATCGATGCGCCTTCAACCAGAAGGAAAAAGCCGTTCGGATTTTTTTCCAGCGCCGATACGGCCTTTTTCGTCATGTCAACAAGGCCGGGCTGGTCCGGGTAATCGCCCAGCACAGCGGGATTTTTTGTAATTTCCCGGTCAATGTATACGTTCATGTTGTCATTATGGTAAAGTCCAAGAATCTTATCTGCCGAAGCAGGCACAGCAGCTAATTCGGCGCCTGTCGATGAAAAAGCATACCCTAATCTTTTAAATTCTTCCACCAAGTTTTTGTCATCTTTACGGGCAGATACAGCGTCTGACTGCGGATAAAAATGCTTGGATCCCCCGCCCATAATCACGTCGGGCCGCTGTGCCGGATTAAGCATGGATTCGGCAATAAAATTCATTTCGGATCTCCGCCGCGTATGCGCCATCATTGCAGCCGGCGTCGCATCGGTTAAATCTGCCGTAGTAACAAGGCCTGTCGCCATATTGCGCGTTCGTTTTGCCAGTTCAATGATATTTTCCACTTTCGGATCATCCAACGGACTCGGTGTGGAATCGCTGTATACGCCGAGAGAATTAACGGCAGCCTTATGCCCGGTCGCATAGGCAGACGCGCTGTTCGCCGAATCGGTAACCAAAGAATCGTATCCCGACGTTGTGACAAGAGCCATATTCGGCATTTTTTCCATTTCCAGCAAATCATTGTATTTGCCTTCTTGTATCCCTTTTCCGATAATACGAGCCATATCGCGGGCCTGGAGACTCATGCCGTCTCCTACCATGAGAATAACATTTTTTGCCTTCTGTTTTCCTGTTTTGACAACGTTGTACGTAACTGTCCGGCTATCCTTCCCAGCTTTTACACTAACCGTATACTGCCCGGCTGCATCAAGGCTGACATTGTCTATGCGATACCGAGCCGTTGTCCCGTCAAGAACGGACGCTGCCTTTTTGCCGAAAAAAGTTTCTGCATCTTGGCCATTAATTGCAACTTTCACGTCGGCACTTGATGCGTTTGCTATTTCAACTGCAAAATCAAATTTTTGGCCGGCAAGAAATTTCGCCTTATCAATAGGCAAAATAGTAACATTCGTTTTTTCAGGAATAGTATATCCTGTTTTTACGAACGAATTCGGCACAGTAAATTCTGATGCTGATACAGGATTTACGGCAACGCCGCCTATGAGGCCATAAACGGAAACCACCGCTGCCAGCGCAGCACGCTTTGTCATTACGGATATGTGTTTCATGAGGACATTCACCTTTCTTAATCAGGATTATTCTGGAATAACTGCTTACACTTGTTTCAGTATAAATAAAGATTGAAAAGATTTGATATAAACTAGATAAAATACCTGTAAAACCATTTATTTTCCAGTAAAAACAACCTAGGCAATATATTATCATTTAAAAAAGATATTATTTTTTATATAACTACTTGTATTTTATTTACGTTTAGATTACAATATAAACATATTCTGTTACTATTGTTGCGTTGTGCAAAACTTTAATTGCGAAAATTATTTTTTATAAGGGAGATGAATAGAATATGTCTATTCAATTAGGTATTGTCATTTTATATATTGCTTTGCTGTTCGCTATTTCTTTTTACGTCAAAAAACGGGCCAGTCAAAATCCGACAGAATACTTATTTGCCGGGCGCCGTTTTTCCACCGGACTTGTTGCTGTCAGCATTACCGGCATGGCAGTAGGGGCGGCTTCTACAGTCGGCGTAGCTGAAAGCGCTACGACTATTGGCCTTGCCGCCGGATGGTATAATGGCGCCTGGGCTATCGGCGCTGTCATCATGGGTTTTATCGCTGCCGGCAAATACCGCGCGCTGAACTGTACGACCATTCCGGAACTTTTTGAAAGAAGCTATGACAAAAAAGCCCGCATTATCAGCGTCATCGGCTTATCTCTTATTATGATCTGCATCACCTCTTTGCAGTATGTTGCCGGCGGCTCCATCCTGCATGCCCTTATGCCGGACATTTTTTCCATGCGTACCGGCATGATTACCAGCGCCGTCGTATTTATCGGCATTACCGCCATCGGAGGCCTTTGGTCGTCCGGCTTATCCAATATTCTCAGCGTTTCGGTCATTTACCTGGGCATCATTTATTCCATGATCCGCATTCTCATACGCGACGGCGGCATCAGCAGCATCAACGCAGCTTTGCCGCAGGCAGATTTCGGCTGGTTCACGCCGATGGGGGGCTTGTCCTTTGCCGTACTAATCGGCTGGATCATCGTCATGACGACGCAGGCCATTACGGCGCAAGGCCCGGTTCAAATCGCCTGCGGTGCAAAAGATGTAAAATCGGCACGGCGCGGCTATATCTTAGGGGGGCTTCTTATTTTCCCTGTCGGTTTTCTTTGCGCCGTTCTGGGACTGGCGGCAAAAGCTCAATTTCCCGATTTAAACCCGACGATGGCTCTGCCGCAAATTATCATGAGCCTGGATCCTTTTTCGTCCGGCATGACGCTGGCCGCCCTGTGGGCTGCTGACGTATCGACGGCCTGTACCATACTCCTCGGCGCGGGGACGCTCGTCGCCCAAGATATTTTCAAACGTTTCTTCAAGCCGGATATTTCCGAAAAATCATACGTCCGCGCCAATCGTCTTATTATTGTGGTTATCGGCGTCAGTACGTTGTGGCTGGCCTTCAACGCTGTCGGCATCGTGAAAGTCATGCTCATCGGGTTAAGCCTTACGACAGCGTTTACGCTTGTATTTCTCTGCACCATGTTCTGCCCGTCCCTGTGCCGCAAAAATACGGCTTTCTGGACAACTCTCGTCGGTATTATCGGCTTGTTTGCCTGGCAGCTATTCCCGGAAATCCGCATATTGCCCCACGTTATTTATTTTGAATGGATTATCTGCATCATAACGCTTCTCATCGTCCGCGTCGTCGACAAACAACCAATTACCCTGCCGGCAGTCAAAGAACCGGAACCGCGGCGCGATGTAGCATACCATAAAGTTTGCCAAAACTAATACATCCATTGACAAACAGTCAGCCTTTCCCTGACTGTTTGTTTTTTTCTTTCCTTCAACTTAAACCAACAGCCTCCTGCCTGAACACGGACACTTGCTGAATATCGGATAAACAAATACGGATACTCCGTTTACAGGAGGA
>CAZDQW010000001.1:73399-141955 GCA_964507845.1 uncultured Megasphaera sp. | reverse complement strand
CGGACACTTGCTGAATATCGGATAAACAAATACGGATACTCCGTTTACAGGAGGATCTATGTTGAAAACAAAGACTAATACTAACATCGTTCCGGAATATCTGAATAAATCCCGTCAAGGACAAAAGAGAAGCTTTTATATAAATAAGCGGAGAATACCGTATAATAAATCAGTTTCAAAGGTACTATGATGTGTTAACACCAAATAGATAAATAGCAGCATAAAAACTGCCGTCAGAACTTTGTCTGACGGCAGTTTTTATTTGCTTGACAGTCAGCGGTTCAGATTTTCACTGCGCCGCTTTTATCATTTTTCCCTTATGTTTTGGTGTAAGTAAATTATTGCAGCGCTTCTTCTGCCGTTGCCGGAAGATCAGGAGCATCTACGCTGAACCATTGTTTATATAATTTTTGGAATTCTCCAGTTTCTTTAATTTTGGCAATCGCTTCGTTCACTTGTTTCTGCAATTCCGTATTATTCTTATTCATAGCAAAGGCAAGGTATTCCGATTTCGTATCAGGAATATCGATAATATCATAATTTCCCTTGCCTTCCTGCGTCAGAAAATACTCTGCTACCGGTTTATCCAAAATGCCGGCCTGCGCCCCGCCAACCTGCAGATCCATAATCAATTCTGAATTATTGTCAAACTGCTTGATGGTAAATCCTTTTTGTCCGGCATAATCGGCTCCGGTCGTTCCCATCTGCACGGCTACTGTCTTTCCCTGCAAATCATCGACAGAATGAATATTACTGTTTACCGGCGCTAAAATAATCAGTTTCGATTCATAAAACGGCGCGGCAAATAATACTTTTTCCGCCCGTTCCGGCGTCATGGTCATTCCGGCAACAGCAATGTCCATATCACCTTGCTGAATAATCGGAATAATACCGGAAAAAGGAATATTATTAAATTCTATATCCCGCCCCATTTCACGAGCCACCAGTTTAATGACATCAATTTCAAATCCTTTATAGTCTTCCGTGTTTTCATTATCTTTAAACTCAAACGGCACGAATGTTGCGTTCGTCGCAATACGGAGCGGTTCTTTTTCTTCACTCTCAGCCTTGTTCTGGCCTCCGCATCCAGCAATCAGAGCTGCTGCTGCAGCCCCGGCGATCATCATGGCAATATACTTTTTCAATTTCATGTGCTTATTCCTCCTGTCAGTATGCATAATGATGATTGTTTATATTAATAATTAAGAAAGATTATACATCATAATTTATTAAAAATGCAATAGCATAAATAAAAAAAAGTAATTCCCAATCGTAAATCGGGAATTACTTTTTTATTATTTGCTCAAGTCAATAGACCGAATCTTTTCTCTCAACGGCAAGACCAAAGGCGGGCTGACGGACAGTTCATCGACGCCCATACGCAGGAACGTTTCCGTAAGCGTCAGATCAGCGCCTAATTCACCGCAAATGCCTACCCAAATACCAGCCTTATGCCCGTTTTCGATAGTCTGGGCAATGAGCCGCAGTACGGCAGGATGATGCGCGTCAAAGAAGTTATCCAGCTTTGTCTGCTGGCGGTCGATAGCCAATGTATACTGCGTCAAGTCATTAGAACCGATGCTGAAAAAGTCTACTTCCTTTGCCAGTTCATCACTCATGATAGCAGCTGCCGGCGTTTCAACCATGATGCCGATTTCCATATCTTTATCATAGGCGATGCCTTCCTGATCCAATTCGCCGCGGACCTGTGCCAATATTTCCTTGCATTTTTTTACTTCACTGACGGAAATAATCATCGGGAACATAATGGCAATTTTACCGAACGCCGATGCGCGGAGCAGCGCCCGAAGCTGCGTCTTGAACAATTCCGGCCGGGTCAGGCAGATTCGGATCGCCCGCATCCCCATAGCGGGATTTTCTTCTTTATCGAGCTGGAAATAATCAACTTGTTTGTCGGCGCCGATATCGAGAGTCCGGATGACAACCGTTTTCCCGCCCAAGGCTTCAGCAGTTTGTTTATATGCTTCAAACTGCTGTTCTTCCGTAGGATAATCGCTGTTTTCCAAATAAAGAAATTCACTGCGGAAAAGGCCGATGCCTTCGGCATCATTTGCCAGTACCTGAGGTATGTTTCCGGGATTGCCGATATTGGCGAATACATTGATTTTTCTCCCGTCTATCGTTTCTGAAGAAGCGCCGCGGACAGCTTCAAGGCGTTGTTTTCTCTCTGCTTCTTCCGCCTGTTTTGCTTTCATTTTGCTCAGCGTATCTTCATCAGGATCAATATAAACCATGCCTGTTAATCCGTCAATGACGGCAATCATGCCGTCTACGTCCGTATTGAGCGGCGTATTCGTGCTGACGACAGCGGCAATGCCGAGCGTGCGCGCCAATATAGCCGTATGGGAATTCGTGCTTCCTCCGGACGTAACGAATCCGAGAATTTTGTCTGTATCAAGCTGGAGCGTTTCACTGGGCGCCAAATCGTCAGCAGCAATAATAACCTGGTCATATTTGCTGAAATCAATTGCTGGTCCTCCGCAAAGCTCCTGTTCCACACGCCGTGAAATATCCAGGACGTCAGCGGCACGAGCCTGCATGTACGCATCGTCCATGGAGCGGAACATCTCGGCAAACTGCTGTGCCGTACTGTCGACAGCCGCTTCGGCATTAATCATTTCCCCTCGGATCTGATTTTCAACGGATTCGATGTAGTCGTCGTCTTCCAGCATCATCTGATGCACTTCGAACACAGCCGCATCTTCTTCGCCAACTTTTTCCACGGCTTTATCGTATAATTCCTTCAACTGCGCAATAGACGTCTGACGGGCCTCATGGAAACGGGCAATTTCAGCTTCGGCATCGGCAATAGAATGCTTGTCCGTCGAAACCGTGCTGCGATGAAACAATGCCAGAGGACCGATAGTAATACCGGCAAATACGCTTTTTCCTTGTAACGTGATCATGGAATACTTCACTCCTTATACTACTAGAAATTTTCTTTGAGGAATGTTTCTACCATAGTCGCCGCCGCTTCTTCATCAGATCCTTCTACCTGCACGGTAACGGATTCTCCCTGCTTAACGCCAAGAGCCATAATAGTAAAAATCTTTTTTAAATCTCCCTTGCGGGCGCCCTTAATCATCGTGATTTCCGATTCAAATTTCTTTGCTTCTTTTACCAAAAGGCTGGCAGGACGGGCATGCAGGCCTAATGGATCTGTAACGGTAAATGTAAACTCTTTCATTTTTAATTTCCTCCTTTATAGGTATTACACGTTATCGTATAACAACCCCATAAACTTCAATACTATAAGTTTACATGATTTTACAAATGAATGCAATTACACTTCCTGTTTTTTCTTAATAATACCCATCAAAACCGCTGCTACGACGCCGCCGGCACATAGGGAAACCAGATACATCGGCCAATTCGTTACAACACCGAAAACGAAAATACCTCCGTGAGGAGCCGGAACGGTGCAGCCGAAAAACATGGACAATGCTCCGGCAACGGCTGCGCCGGCGGCGCACGTCGGAATAACGCGTATAGGATCAGCCGCCGCAAAAGGAATGGCTCCTTCTGTAATAAAAGATAGTCCCATAATGAAATTCGTTACCGTTGACTGCCGTTCTCTGGCCGTAAATTTATGTTTAAATAATACCATCGATAAAGCAATCGCAATGGGAGGCACCATGCCGCCTACCATAACGGAAGCCATAATGCCCGAGCTGACGGCACTTCCGGCAGCATTCATCAACGATGCCGTACCGAAGACATACGCCGCTTTATTAATCGGTCCGCCGAAATCAATGGACATCATGCCTCCGAGGATGAATCCCAAAACAACGCGGCTAGTCGTCGTCATGCTGTTCAATACGTCAAAAAGCCATGTGTTGAACATTGCTGTCGGCGGATTAATGATATACGTCATAATAATGCCGATAAGCACAAGTCCCAAGACAGGGTAAATCAAAACCGGCTTTGTTCCGTCAAGAGCCTGCGGAAGACGGGAAAATGCTTTTTTTAGAAAAACGATAAGATATCCGCCGATAAAACCGGCAAAAAGAGCGCCGAAAAAGCCGGAACCGCCGGTCGTCGCAAGAAATCCGCCGACAATGCCCGGCATAAGCGCAGGCCGTTCACCGATGCTCATGGCAATGTATCCGGCTAAAATCGGCATCATCATGCTGAAAGCCAAACCGCCTATATTTTTCAGAAATGCCGCCAGCGGCGTTCCCGTACCGAACTGAGCCGTTCCTGCATTCTCCATATCAAACAAGAACGCCAGCGCAATAAGTATGCCGCCGCCGATAACAAAGGGCAGCATATGCGACACGCCGTCCATCAAATGTTTATATATCTGCCGGCCGGCGCTTTCTTTTTCAGCAGTTTCCGTGCCGATCTCTTCTGCCGACGATGCTTCTCCGTGGAAAATCGGCGCTTTTCCGTCGAGAATCGTTTGGATTAATTCTCCCGGAACTTTAATGCCGTTGGCTACTTTCGTAAAAATAACGGGTTTTCCGGCAAACCGCTGCGTCGGCACGTCTTTATCGCAAGCAACAATAACTCCGGCAGCACGGCGAATATCTTCAGCCGTGAGATGATTTTTGACCCCGCCGGATCCGTTTGTTTCAATTTTTATTTCAATACCCATAGCCGCGCCTTTATTTTCCAACGCTTCTGCAGCCATGTACGTATGAGCAATGCCCGTAGGGCACGCCGTTACACCGATAATAAACGGCCTGCCGGGTACAGCTGTATCTATTTGATTTTCCGCGGATGCCTCTGCTTCTCCGTCTTCGGCAAGTTGTTTCGATTCCGCCGCATCAATAACCGAAAGATATTCGGAAGCAGTCTCTGCGCTCATAAGTTTTTCCCGAAAATCATCGTCCATAAGCATCCGGCTCAGACGGCTCAATACTTCCAAATGCACATTGGCTCCGCCGGCAGGCGCCGCAATTAAAAAGAATAAATATGCCGGTTCGTCATCAAGGCTTTCATAATCAACACCGTTCCGGACAATCATGGACGCCAGTCCGGGCGCATCGGCAGCATCCGTCTTGGCATGCGGAATAGCAATACCTTCGCCGATACCGGTGCTGCCTTCATCTTCGCGGGCAAAAACAGCCGCCTTATATGCTTCAAGATCATTGATGTTGCCGCCTTTATTCATCAAATCGGCAAGATGGTCAATGGCCTGTTTTTTATCGGCAACACAGGCATTTAAATCAATACTTTCCTTTTTCAGCAGATCAACTATACGCATGTGCTTTTTCTCCTCTACAAATGATTTTTCTACGTCAATAATCCATATATTTCTTCAATATCTTCTTTTGCCGCCAGCCACTCACGAAAAGCCGACGCACTGCCGGCGCTGACGCCCATTTTCAACGCTTCGTGAAGATCGCCGCCTGACGACGCAAAACCTGCGAGAAAACCGGCAACCATGCTGTCTCCGGCTCCAACGGAATTGACGAGTTTTCCGCCCGGCGATTTCATTCGATATACCGTTCCGTCTTCACCAACAAGAAGCGCTCCGTCTCCGCCGAGAGATACGAGGACATTTCTCGCCCCTCTATCCTGCAGATTTTTCGCGCATTCCGTAATTTCTTCATCTGTGCATAAATCGGCGCCAAACAGCTCGCCTAACTCAAATTGATTCGGTTTAATAAGAAAAGGCCTGTACGGCAGCACGTTTTTCAATAAATCGCCAGTCGCATCGACAACAATATGGATAGGCCGGGCAGCAAGACGATCCATAATCTGTTCGTACATATTATTGGGAAGCGTTGCAGGAATACTTCCGGCCAAGACCAGCGTATCGCCGTCGGCTATCGTTTCAATCTGCTTTATCAGCGCCTCCACCTTATCCGGCGGAACGTCAGGACCTGCCCCGTTGACCGCCGTTTCTTCTTCAGCGCTTATTTTCAGATTGATGCGCGAATACCCTGTATCCAGCCTGATAAATTCACAATTACCGCCGTTTTCCGCAGCAAGGCGTTCAATTTCGCGGCCTGTAAATCCGGCAACAAAACCCAGCATTTTAGCCGGAATACCAAGATTTCCCAAGACCAGCGCAACATTGACGCCTTTGCCGCCTGGATAAATCCTCTCTTCTTCCGCCCGATTGATTCCGCCGGCCGTAAATTGCTCCATACGTACGACATAATCAAGAGAAGGATTAAATGTTACTGTATAAATCAAAGCACATGCACCTCCGTTATATTTTTATACGGCTCATAATCTATAACTCTTTCTCCTTTTGCCGTAATAATCGTTACCTGAGAAAGCTCGGCAAAGGTAATGTGAGATGACAAGCCGAATTTGGCTGTATCTGCCAAAACATACGCCGTTTCGCACTGCATCACCGCTGCCCGTTTGCAGGCGGCTTCTTCTATATCCGGCGTCGTGCAGCCATTTGCCGAAGAAATACCGTTTGTTCCGAAAAAACCTTTCGTAAAGTGATACCGGCTCAGCATATCCCTCATTTCGCTGCCAATAACAGCCTCTGTCCGTCCTTTAACCTTTCCGGGAAGAATATAAACGGCTGCTCCGCTGCGGGCCAGTTTTTTCGCTAAAGGGATGCTGTTTGTTACAAAAGACGCTTCCGATCCGGAAAGAAAATCGGCCATTTGTTCAACCGTTGAACCGGCATCCAAATACACAAAATCATTTTTTTTCACCTGCGCAGACGCAAACTGCGCAATCTGCCGTTTTTCCAGCAAATGAAACGAATATTTATCCTGCAGATCTTCCATATCCGCATCATACGTTCCCTCCCGCAGCGTCGTTGCACCGCCGTGAACCCGTTTCAGCAATCCTTCCTGATCTAATGCCGCCAAATCCCGCCGTGCCGTCGATTCGGAAATATCCAGATAACGGACTAATTCTTGCACTGTCATCGCTCTGTGCGTATTGACAAGACGCAAAATTTCCTCTTTCCGTTCCTCCGTTAACATGCATCTCACCTCTTTTCATCTTTATTATACATTCACATTCAATCAATTTCAATCTTTTTCAGTCATTATTTTTAAAAATCAATCATAACCAGTCACTTATGTCTATATATCATACTGGCAGGAATCTATTTATTCCGGCTATGTCCTCTAATATAAAATTGCACCGCCAATACATTTTAAAACGGAACAGGATTCATCAGGAACCATGAACGTATCGAATAACGTATATTATGACCTCCAAATTATGCGCACCGACAAAAATTAACTGTATAACAAAGTTGTCATTCTTGTCATTATAAAAAAAACAGCTGTCCGCAGACAGCTGTTTTTACATTATCCAGATTATAATTTTTCAACAGATTTATTTTTTACCGGCCAATACGCTTGGTTCTGCACAATACCATGACGTGTTTTTATTTTGAGGAAAATCATAATAAACAAAGACGTCACAAAAAGCGCTGAAAAAGCCTGCAGCGTAAAAGCATAGCTGTTTGTCGTTTCCTTAATCCACGACAGAAGAAGAGGCCCGGCCACGCCGGCAGCACCCCAAGCCGTAAGAATGCGTCCGTGAATAGCGCTCAGCGATTTTGTGCCGAATAAATCGCTCAAGTAAGCGGGCATACACGAAAAGCCGCCGCCGTAGCAAGTAATAATAAGCAGCACAATAATCTGAAAACTAAAAGCATTTGTTTCTGTTGATAACTTATAAAATGCCAGTACTTCAATAAAGAAAAATAAAACATACGTATTGGCCCGGCCGATATAATCAGATACCGTTGCCCAGGCAATACGGCCGGCGCCGTTTAAAAAGCCGATGACTCCGACCATGGACGCCGCCGCCATCGGCGACATGCCGACTACTTCCTGCGCCATCGGCGATACGACGGCCAGCAGGGCAATACCGCAGGCAATATTGACAAAAAAGAGCCACCAAATTGTATACAGTTGCCATGTTTTCATCGCATCATTCAGCGAAAATTGCGGCATTGCGTCTGCATATACGGGACGGTGCTTTTCTTCCGCTCCCTGCAGACTGATATCGGGACGGGGCATTTCATTTTCCTTAGGCGGCGCCAGATACAAGGACGAAGCCGTCATGATAACAACATACACAACGCCAAGAATAATGAAATTTTCCGTCAGTCCGAAATTGGCTACTAAAAGCTGCATAACCGGTCCGGCAATCATGCTGGCAAAGCCAAAACCCATAATCGCCAGGCCTGTTGCAAAGCCGCGGTTATCGGGAAACCATTTGACAAGTGTCGAGACAGGCGTTATGTACCCTGTTCCCAGCCCGATGCCGCCGATAACGCCATAAAACAGATACAGCATAGGCAGGCTGTGGAAATACATTGCCGCCGCCGTTCCAAACATTGCGCTGCCGAAAAACAAAGTAGAAACGAGGCCGGATACGCGCGGACCTGCTTTTTGGACAAAATTGCCGAGAAATCCTGCGGAAAGTCCTAAAAATAAAATAGCCAAAGAAAATGTCCACGTCGTTTCCTGAAGGGAAAATCCCATGTTTTCCATTATTGGCTTCGTCAGTACGCTCCATGCATAGACGCTGCCAATGCAGATATGGATCCCCATAGCCGACAAAGCGATGAGCCACCGATTTCGTTTCATGTAAAACTCTCTCCTTTGCAAGGCCGGCAATCCCGTAAAAAACGCCGATCGCCCAGCCAAAGAACAGATGTACTCTTTGCCCAGACGGTCGGCGCTTTTTCACCATGCAGTCCACGTGGTTATTCCACTTAATTCCGTCAGTCCTGCATTGATTATGTACTTGTCATGTTTTGATTATACGGATATATTTCATTTCTGTCAAGAATTATGCCGATGTTTTTGAATCCCTGTTGTTTTCACCTGCTCCCGCCGCACGAGATGAAGGTGATGAAAGTTTCTGTCCTGCCGGTGCTTTTCTGATAACATAAACATTTTCTGACGGTTTTAAAACCGAAAAGCCGTACGCCATCAATTCTTGAGCGTCGCCATAACGATCTTCTGAATTGACTATCGCCGCAATAACCGTACGCCCGTTTTGCGTTGCCGATACGACAAGGCAGGGGCCTCCGGCATTTGTCGTCCCCGTTTTTACGCCGTTGGCGCCGGGAAAGCCGCCGGTTAAAAATTCATTTGTCGATATGCAATGCTTGTATCCGCCGGTTATGTAAGGCATGTCAAACTCACTTTTACTAACGATATTACGGAATTCTTCCATTTTCATTCCGTATGCGGCTATTTGAGCCAAATCCCGAGCCGTCGTGTAATGATTTTCGTCAGGAAGTCCATGGGGATTCGTAAAATGAGTACGGTTCGCGCCAACAGCACCAGCTTTTTCATTCATGGCAGCTACAAAGTCAGCTTCTGTCGGCATAACCGTTTCGGCAATATCTACTGCCGCATCGCAGCCGGATACGAGCATCATCCCTGTCAATGCATTACGCAGCGTTACTTGGTCGCCGGGCTGCAGACCTAATACAGATACGTCGCTGTCCATGCGCAGCGAATCATCTGAAATAACAACAGCCTGATCCATTTTATTTTTTCCTTTCTCTAAGGCAATAATACAGGTCATAATTTTTGTCGTACTGCCCGGGTATCCTTGCACATCAGGATTTTTAACATAAAGCGTGTCTCCTGTATCTGCATCCATGACATAGGCAGACTGCGCTTTGACATCCGGCAGTTCCGCCGCGGATGCTGCCGCTGCAGATGCCGCCAGTCCGACCGCCGCTATGATTGTAACTATTTTTCTTAAAGACATTGCACCGTCACTCTCCTTCATGAAATAGCTGTATTACAGCGGATGTTTCTCCGCTGCTTTCGGCTTGCGCGGATATTTTTTCGGACTGGGGCTAACTTTCTTAATATATATGACAGCCCGTTTATCGTCAATTCCCGGTAAATGAACAGGGTGTACGGCAGATACAGCCCCTCCCAATATGTTCAGCCCGTTTTTCGAATCAGCTAATTCTTCTTCATACTGAGCCCCTTTCAGGGAAATAAATACGCCTCCGCAGGAAACATATGGAAGAGCCCACTCATTTAATACAGGCAGTCTGGCTACGGCCCGGCTGGTTACAATATCGAATTTTTCCCGATACGCCGCTTCATGAGCCATATCTTCGGCCCGGCCATGAAGAAACTTCGCCTTAACCTTAAGTTTTTCCGCTGCCTGTTGTAAAAAGTCAAGCCGTTTCCGCAAAGAATCGAAAAAAGTAACCTGAAGATCCGGTCTGTATATAAGAAGAGGCATACCGGGAAATCCGGCGCCGGTGCCTAAATCAAGAAGAGAGGCTTTGTTTGGAAAAAATTTTTCGTCATAACAGGACAAACTATCGATGACGTGTTTGACTGCAACGCCGAAAGGATCAGTAATAGCCGTCAAATTCATGACTTTATTCGTTTCAACAAGCAGTTCTGCAAAAATGCAGAATTTATCAATTTGTTCTTCCGTCAGTGTTATGCCGAACTGATCAGCCGCTTTTTCAAGTTCAATTCGAAACATTGCTTTTCTCCTCCCGCCGGCGCTGTTCCAACACGATGAGCAGCGCCGTAATATCTGCAGGCGATACGCCGGAAATCCGGCTTGCTTGACCTAATGAACGAGGCCGGATAGCATCTAATTTCTGTCTCGCTTCCCCGGACAGCGTATCAATATCGGCATAAACAATATCTTCCGGCATAAGTTTCTTTTCCAGCCGATTCATTTTTTCAACTTGTTCAAGCTGCCGTTCTATATATCCCTCATACTTTACTATAATTTCTATTTCTTCGCAGGCATCTTCATCAAGAACAGGAAGCGGGAAAATGCGGCACAATAACTTATACGTCACTTCATTACGGCGCAGCAGGTCATATGCTTTAAGAGCCGTCCGGATAGGCGCCGTTCTAATAGATGCCAGCTTTTCCTGATTTACTTTTGCTGGAGTGACAGAAATTTCCTTCAACGCCGCCAGCCCGGCGTCAACGGCTTTTTTCTTTTTAACAAATGCATCGTATCTTTCCTGCGTAACCAGACCAAGATCATATCCTTTCTGCGTCAAGCGCAAATCGGCGTTATCCTGCCGCAAAATCAGCCTGTATTCGGAACGGCTTGTCATCATGCGGTACGGTTCATTCGTGCCTTTCGTCACCAAATCATCAATAAGAACGCCGATGTACGCCTCGGAACGAGTAAGGATAAACGGCTCTTTGCCCTGCACTTTGCGGGCAGCATTAATGCCGGCAATAAGTCCTTGCGCAGCGGCTTCTTCATATCCGCTTGTACCGTTGGATTGTCCTGCGGAAAAAAGTCCTTCTATTTTTTTTGTTTCCAATGAAGCGGTAAGCTGTGTCGGATCGAGGCAATCATATTCGATCGCATAACCGGGCCTCATAATCTTTACGTCTTCCAATCCGGGAATAGTGCGCAAAAAGGCATATTGAACGTCAACAGGAAGGCTTGTGCTCATTCCCTGCACATACATTTCTTCCGTTGTTTCTCCTTCCGGCTCAATAAAAAGCTGATGCCGTTTTTTATCGGCAAATCGCACTATTTTAGATTCTATTGACGGGCAGTACCGCGGCCCTGTACCTTGAATAACGCCGTTGCACATAGGTGCCCGCTGCAAATTTTCCCGTATGATGCGATGGGTTTCTTCATTTGTAAATGTCAGCCAACAACATTCTTTGCTGCGATTTCTCCGTTCCGACATAAAAGAAAAAGCCTGGCCTTCTTTATCGCCTTCCTGCACCTTCATTTTTTCAGTCCGCAGCGTACGACGATCGACACGCGCCGGTGTGCCGGTCTTAAACCGCATGAGATGAAGCCCTGCCTTTATTAACGATGCAGACAACAATTCAGCCGACCGCTGTCCCATAGGGCCGCCGGAATATACGCATTCGCCGGTAATGATCTTGCCTTTTAAATAGGTACCCGTAGCCAATATAACGCACGATGCTTTATATACTTCATCCATTTCCGTACGGATGCCGGAAATCTTCCCGTCATCTATAAGAAGTTCCGTAACCATTAATTGTTTTACGTCCAGGTTTTCCTGATTTTCCAGTACGTCCGTCATCATCATCTGGTATAATTTCTTATCGGACTGCGCCCGGAGAGAATAAACTGCCGGTCCTTTACCGGTATTAAGCATACGCATCTGAATGCATGTTTTGTCCGTATTAATCGCCATTTGTCCGCCAAGAGCATCTATTTCCCGAACAAGATGGCTTTTTCCAGGTCCTCCGACGGCGGGGTTGCACGGCATGAGCGCAATATTATCGAGATTAAGCGTAGCCGCCAGCGTCTTTGCTCCGAGGCGCGCGCTGGCCAGCGCCGCTTCGCAGCCGGCGTGACCGGCGCCAATAACGATGACGTCGTATGTATCGACTACAAACATGTTCTCACCTTTTCTACTTTCCTAAACAAAAACGGCTGAATATTTCTTCTACAATATCGTCATGAACGGTCTGACCTGTAATAGATCCCAGCAGTTCCCACGCTTCGCGAATATCAACGATGGCGCAGTCTACAGGCATTCCCTTTTCGATTGATTCCAAAGCACGACGCAATGCATCCTGACTTTGACGAACCAGTTCAATATGACGCGTATTCGTCAGCAGCGCGCTTTGACCGGACATCGGCTCATGCTGCAAAGCCATGGATACGATCTTTTCTTTCAGCCTATCCATGCCACTACCGGAATTTGCGGAAACAGACAAAACAGGAAAACCATATAATGAAACATCCCCTTCATGAATAACCGGCGTCAAATCATTTTTATTGAGCACAATCAATCCTTCTTTTCCCTGGGCAGATGTCAAAATGCGTTTATCTTCATCCTGCAGCGGCCGTGATTGATCGACAACAATAATAACGATATCTGCTTTATCCATATATTCTTTAGCCCGCTGAACGCCGATTTGTTCTACTGCATCGCTGGTATTGCGTATGCCTGCCGTATCCACCAAACAGACGGGAATGCCTTGAATCGTTATCCACTCCTCAATGACGTCTCGCGTCGTTCCGGGAACATCCGTAACAATCGCCCTTTCTTCCTCTAAAAAACGGTTCAGCAAACTCGATTTTCCTGCATTCGGCGTTCCGGCAATGGCTGCTACAACACCATCCCGTATTATGCGTCCATCTCTCGATTCTGCCAGCATCTTTTCCAAACGGGATTCCATATCGCGCAAAGCTGCCGCAATATCGGGAATTTCAATATCTTCCAGATCTTCTTCCGGATAATCGACCGTAACTTCCAGCCGTGTAATAAAATCGGTTAAATGAAGCCGCATGGTATTGATGCTTTTGGATAAACGTCCTTCAAGCTGGCTGACGGCAGCAGTTAACCCCTTGGCGCTTTTTGCCTGAATGACATCCATGACAGCTTCGGCTTGCGCCAAATCAATTCGCCCGTTTATAAAAGCGCGCTGCGTAAATTCTCCCGGATAAGCCAGCCGAGCGCCATGCCGCAATACAAGACTCATAATACGTTCCAACGACTGCCTTCCTCCATGGCACTGAATTTCCAAAACATCTTCAGCCGTATATGAATGAGGTCCTTTCATAATGAGCATCAGTACTTCATCAACAGGCATCCCGTCATCGTCGGAAATAATTCCGTACTGAATAGATCGATCCTGTCTTTTCCCCAGCGGTATATCAGATGTACTCCGAAAAACGGCATCGCCGACAGCATATGCCTCCGGTCCGCTGATTCGGATAACACCGATACCGCCTTCTCCCAGCGGCGTGGCAATGGCAGCTATCGTATCACTTGTATCGTACATACTATTCTCCTTTCAAAAAAACCGGCGCTGCAGCACCGGTTTTTTTGTCTCACCAGTGAATAATCTGCTTAACGATGACTAATCACTGCCTATATTTTATTTCTCGTAATAAATGACAACATGACGATACGGATCCTGCCCTTCGCTTTCCGTGCGAACATGTTCTTCATTCTGCAACGCTACATGAATCACTTTCCGTTCATACCCGTTCATCGGTTCCAGAACTACTTTCTCTTTATTTCGGCGGACACGGCCGGCCAAGCGGGAAGCTAACTGCTTCAACGTTTCTTCCCGACGCTGCCGGTAATTTTCTACATCCAGCATAATAAAATGACGTGTTTCTTCTCCCTGATTCGTCGTCAAATTCGTCAAATACTGAAGCGCGTCCAAGGTCTGTCCATGTTTTCCAATCAAAATGCCTAAATGTTTGCCGCGAAGGTGGAGAATAACTTTATCAGGTTTTATCATCTTTTCAATCATAACCTGAACACCCATATTGCGAAGAACATCTTGTAAAAAAACCTTAGCTCTGGCGGCCGCTTCTTCAGCAGTAAATATTTCTGCCTTTTCATCAGTATGTTCGCAAACATCTTCTAATGGTATTTCTTCTTCAGCAGCCTCTTTTTTTTCAATAGCCGGTTCATCATCTGTTATTTTTTTACTTGTTTCTTTTTCCAAGTCGCAAATCGCCGTAGTTCTCTTTTCTTTTTCTGTCAGGCGCACTTTCGCCGGCTTGCTTCCAAAGCCTAAAAATCCGCTTTTTGGTTCTTCCAATACTTCAATTTCTACTTCATTTTCCATCATGCCGAGACGGACTAATCCGGACCGCACAGCATCTTCTATCGTTTTTCCTGTTGCTTCCATCGTTTTCATGCTTTTGCACCCTTTCCCTTATTCCGGAACATGATCATCTGCTGCCCCCATTGGAATATGTTGGACAAAAACCAATAAATAACAAGACCGCTTGGGAAGTTTAAACTAATCCAGCCAATAAATAAGGGCATAATAACCCGCATGATCTTTTGCTGCTTTTCTTGCGCTTCTGTCGTTGCTACCGAGGTGGCCGACATCTGTTTTTGGATGACATATGTCGATGCCGCCGCCAAAATAGGCATGATATATGTCGGGTCTGCTTGTCCCAAGCTCGGCAGCCATAAAAAGCTTTCATAAGCCGGATCATAGGGGTATGACCGCAATGCATAAAAAATAGCTATGAGAAACGGCATTTGAATAAGGATCGGCAAACATCCCGACAGCGGATTCACACCTGTTTCTCTATATAATTTTCCCATTTCTTCCTGAAGCTTCTTTTGATTTCCTTTATATTTCTTCTGCAGTTCTTTTATTCTCGGCTGTAATGTCTGCATTCCTTCCATAGAACGAATTTGCTTTGCCGTAAGCGGCGACAAGATCAATTTTATGATTAAGGTCAGCATAATAATAGCCAAGCCATAACTCGGATATCCCATCGATTGAGTAAAAGCGTAGCAATAGTCCATGAACGTAGTCATGATACCGCTGAGAAAGTCCATTATTTCACTAAAAAAACTCACTGTATTCAACTCCTATTCAAAGGGAAATATGTCCAGATTTCTTTTTCATCTGTCCGACGGCATTTACGGCACAGGATCATATCCGCCTTTATGAAAGGGATGGCATTTTAAAATGCGCCTTACTGCTAAATAACTCCCTTTCGCAAAACCGTATTTCTGCAGTGCTTCAACCGCATAAGCCGAACAAGTTGGATAAAACCGGCAGCACGGCGGTTTTAATGGAGAGATGAAAATTTGGTAGCATCGTATAAAAATGATAAAAAGCTGTTTCATGATTTTTCGTTTTTCCGCAATACGCCAGCTTGCCGAAATAACTGCATTATATTGCGTTCAGCTTGCTCATATCCGACATTTTTCAAATAACTTCGGCCAATAAGCACCAAATCAAATCCATCGGCTAATTCAAATTGATGAAGGCGATATACCTCTTTCATCAACCGCCGGCATCGGTTCCGTTCTACTGCACAGCCTATTTTTTTTCCTGTAACAAAACCGATGCGGGATGCCTGTTTCGGTGAACGTTTTAGAACATACAGAACAGCATATCGATTAACAAAAGATTTTCCGTAACGGTATACAATCTGATATTCCCTATTCTTACATAGTCTTTTCTCTTTTTTTAATTCATACATATTTTAATTTGTCCTAAAACGCAGATGAACAGAAAAATCCCTTGCGGAACTCGTCTGTTCATCTGTAATAATTACGCGGAGAGTCTCTTTCTCCCTTTTAAACGGCGTTTTTTCAAAACCATGCGGCCGCCTTTTGTTTTCATTCTTGCACGAAAACCATGAGTACGTTTTCTCCACAATGTATTCGGCTGATATGTCTGTTTCAAGCTAGACACCTCCTTTTTCACCTATCACTCACATTTCCATTCATTTTACACCATAACAGCATAATTATAGTCAAAAAAAATAAGCCTGTCAATTCTTTTCTTATGCAATTAGAAAAAGCATATTTTTTATGTAAAAACAAAAGTTATACACATATAATCCACAAATTGTGCATAACTTTATAAAAAAAAGAAGCGCTTGTTTCTTAGTTTCCTGATTTTTTTCTCTTAAAAATTATCCACTTATCCACAGTCAATATAATAACATATCCACTACTACTATAATTTTAATTTTTTACTGAGACAATCCAGAAAAAAATAACTTTCCATACCTGCTCTTTTAGTGTAAAATAACAGTATATCAAGTGGATAAAATAAAAGTTATCAACAATTTTTCCACAAATTGTGTACAACTTATGATGTTGCCGGAAATTCGATATATATCGTAATTTCCGCTTTTTTCAGCTCGTAATTATTCACTTATCCACATATTGATCTTAAAAAATATTCACATAGTCTGCTTTACGGAAAGGATTGTTGATGATGGAATCATTCGACTGGATTATGTTATGGACAGGAATGCTGGATGAACTAAAAAAAATTCTCCCGCCTGAAATATATAAACAATATATTGAATCAGCTCTGATCCCTATTTCCTATGAAAAGGATACATTGGTTTTAGCAGCACCGCAATATTTTATTGCTACTTATATATCAAAAAATTATTCCAAATTACTCAACGAATCGGCACAAAAAGTAACAGGCCGCAATATCACTGTCACAATTACATCAATGTCATCCAATTCTTCCAAACCACCTGCGCAGCAAGAGCAGCCGCCTAAAATAATATCAGAGGATGATATCTACAGCGACACTATTCATATTTCGCTATTTCCCGAAAAAAATACAGTTTCTGCCGACAGCAACCATATAAAAGAAGCAAAATCAGTTTCTTCGCCGCCAGAAGCCCCTACGTCGGAAAACAATTTGATTCCCAACTATACGTTTGATAATTTTATTGTTGGCAACAGCAACCGAATCGCTTATTCCATAGCTACCAGCGTGGCAGATGCTCCGGCTCAAAAATATAATCCACTATACATATACGGAAGCAGCGGCTTGGGAAAAACCCATTTAATGCATGCCATCGGCCATAAAATATTGCAAAAATTCCCCCATATCCGTCTTCGCTGTATTACAAGCGAAGACTTTGTCAATGATTTTATTCAGGCAATACAAGACAAAAATACGGAAAATTTCCGGCAGCAATACCGTAATATTGATGTTCTTCTTGTCGATGATATCCAGTTCCTGGGACAAGGGGAAAAAGACAGTTCAAAAGAAGAATTTTTTCATACGTTCAATAAATTATATCAGGGACAAAAACAAATGGTATTTACAAGCGATCGGCCGCCGCAAGATATCAAGAGCTTGGAAGATCGTCTTCGGTCGCGGTTTCAAAGCGGAATGGTTACAGGAATCGAACCGCCTGATTTGGAAACAAGAACAGCAATTTTACGTACCTGGGCACAAAAAGAAAGCATTCAAATTGAAAATGACGCCATCAATTATATTGCCGCCAATGTCAGTGAAAATATCCGTGATTTATACGGCGCCTATAATAATGTCTTATCTATGGCATCTATTGAAGGATCGGCCGTTACCTTACAACTGACTCAGAAAGCATTAAAATATTTGGTCAATGAAAAAGAAGAAAAAAAATATGTCACGATTGATGAAATTACAAAAGTAGTTTGTCAATTTTATCGTGTCAATTACAATGAATTGATGGGAAAAAAACGAACGAAAAATATAGCGCTGGCCAGACAAGTCGCCATGTATTTATGCCGTGAGCTGACAGGAAATACCTATCCTCATATAGGCGCCACGTTTAACGGGCGGGATCATACGACAGTGATGCATGCATATGAAAAAATTACAGCTGCCATAAAAAATGACGACAATTTTAAAGATGTTATCGAACGCTTGAAAAAACGAATTATGGACGTGAATAACTAAGTGAACATAGTGTAGATAAATTGGGTATAACGTAAATTTTGAAAAAAAAAGTGAAGATGTGGATAGATAAAACATACTTATCCACATCTTATTCACTAATGTGAATAGCTTGCTATTGCGCTTTATAATACGTTATGCACAAATCCACAGCCTTTATTACTAAGACTACTATTCTTTAATTTTTTTACAATTAACATATTCAAAGCAGAAAAGGGGATAATTTCATGAAACTACTGCTGAAAAAAGATGATCTATACAAAGGACTGCAGACAGTCCAAAAAGTTGCTCAAAATAAAAACAATAATCTGACGTCGTCAAATGGATTGCTCATCAAAGCCATGAACAACAGAATAGAATTTCAAGCAAACGACTACGACATGGGAATCAAAACAACTGTTCCGGGAATTATCCAAGAAAGCGGCGAAACGTTTGTTGCCAATCCATATTTAATTGATCTGATCCGTAAACTTCCCAGCGAGGAAATCGAAATTATAAAAAATGATTCCGATACGCAGATGACCGTTAAAGGCGGTAAACTGAAATTTGAATGCCTGACCATGAATCCTAATGATTTTAACGAAGTAGAAATACTGGAAAATGGGTATGCTTATTTCAAAACAACGAGCATTATTCTGAAAGATTTGATCGAAAATACTGCGTATGCTTGTGCAACCGACGTGTCCAGGCCCGTTTTTACCGGTACTTACTTAGACGTACAAGGCGATACGATTTCCATGGTGGCGACAGATACGCACCGGTTAGCTTTAAAAACCGCACCCCTTGACGAACCTATAGAAACTCCGCTGAAGGCAGTGATTCCAAGCCGCCTCTTAACGGAAATATCACGGCAGCTTCCTGCAGATATTCCGGAAACCGTAGAAATCACGACCGTTAGAAGTTATCTTTCCATCAAATTCGGCAATGTGTATATCAGAACACGGCTTATTGACGGTGAATTTCCAAACTACCGCCGGGTCATACCGACAGAGTTTCAATGCCAGTTAGTGGTTAACCGCAGCGAATTCACCGGTGCAGTCGAACGGGCATCTATTGTTGCAAAAGATGCCCAATATAATGTCATTCACTTTGTATTTTCCGATGAAGAAATTCGTTTGATGAGTCAGAATCCCGATTACGGAACGATTGAAGATTTCGTTCCGTGCAACATGGAAGGGGAAACGTTGGAAATAGCTTTTAACGGCAAATTCATTTTAGACATATTAAAACACTGCCACGATGACGACATCATATTGAAAGCGCGGCGAAACAGTCCAATGCTCGTTCAGGATAAAGGCGATGAATCGAGTGTATTTGTTGTGACGCCGATGAGGACAAAATAATGGAAAAAATAGTGATTAAAACGGAAAGTATACAATTGGATCAAAGTCTTAAATTGGCAAGCGTTTTGCAGAGCGGCGGTGAAATCCGTTTTTTATTGCAGGAGCGGAGAATATTCGTTAATGGTGAGCTTTGTACGGCAAAGAGAAAAAAATTATATCAGGGCGACATTGTTGAAATAAAAGGAATCGGCATATATGAAATAGCCGGTGTATAATTATGAATATAAAGTCAATACGCCTACATCAATTCCGAAATTATCAAAATGAATTTATTACGTTTTTGCCTTCTATTATCTTATTGTACGGAAAGAACGGGCAGGGGAAGACGAACCTTCTGGAAGCATTGTACGCAGGCAGTGTGGGAAAATCTTACCGGGGAATATCAGACGGCGATCTTATTCAGTGGGATCAGGAAAATGCCAGTATTATCGTCGATTTTTTTCGGAACGACGTTATTCAGCAGATTAAGATTATCCTGTCAAAGACAAAAAAGAAAGAATTATGGATCAATGAGACGAAGGTATTTCAGAAAGAATTAGTAGGGACTTTAAATGAAGTATTGTTTTCACCGGAAGATTTACAGCTTATAAAAGGAAGTCCTTCTTTGCGGCGGCGTTTTATGGATATGGAAATAGCTCAGGTCAGCAAATCATATTACAAAACGCTGCTGCAGTACAATCGCGCCGTATTGCAGCGCAATCTGCTTCTGCGGCAAATGAGGTATGACAATACTGTCGTGCTGGATGAATGGGACCGCCAAATAGCTTCTTTTGCCGCATCTATTGTAAAAAAACGCCTTGAGGCGCTTCGGAAAATGTCTTTGTTGGCTAGCATGATTCATCGCCGGCTGTCGGGAGGAAAGGAATCTTTGTCTATGACGTATGTTCAGCCTTATGCTGAACATCAGGATAGGCGGCAAACAGATCCCCAGTGGTATTATTATTTGCTGAAAAAATATATTCGTTCCGACATAGACCGTCAATCTACGTCTATCGGACCGCATCGAGATGATTTATCGTTTACTGTCGGCGGTGCCGACCTAAAAAAATATGGTTCTCAGGGCCAGCAGCGGACAGCCGTTTTATCGCTAAAGTTATCGGAATTGGAATATATGAAATCAGAAATTGGCGAATATCCCGTATTATTGTTGGATGACGTAATGAGTGAACTAGATGGAGAACGCCGCCAGGCCTTGCTTGATTTTGTACGCAACCGCATACAAACATTTATTACGACGACGGATCCGCTTATTTTTGAAACGATGAACGGCTGTTATCCTCTGCGTATTGAAAAAGGCAAGGTACTATCTTATGAAAAAACAAAACCATAATTTGGAAAAAGCTGCCCTTGCTATACCGGATATATTGGAAAAAAATAAGCTGCTTACTCCGTACAAATTATTCCAAGCCAAAAGAGACTGGAAACAGATCGTTGGTCCGAAAATTGCCCAATATTCGTATATTCTTGCATTTGATGGTTCGGCTGCCATAGTTGCAGTTCTTAATTCCGTATGGATGAGCCAGATGTTTATGTATAAGCAGAAAATTATTGAAAAGATAAATGAGTATATACATGACTCTGTAATTGATGATATACGATTTGTCAGGCGGGGACGAAGGCCCGATTATTTTACCTATGCGACAGTCAGCGGAGAAGAAGAATATAGTTTGGAGATGAATGTGAAAGGCATCGTGCTGCCGGAAGAAACGGTGCGGCGTATTCAAGATGATGTAAAAAACATACCGGATGCATTGAAGGAACGAATCGTTAAACTTCGGTTTATTCAGGAAAAACGAAGGCTAGCCGCTATGAAAAATAATAAGCGGCAATGTCCGAACTGCGGCCGGTGGCTTGACGCCGGCGAATCTGTCTGTTATTTATGCAGGTTGAAAGAACGGCATCACAAAAAAATTGACATATATCGTATCGTGACAAAGATGCCGTGGCTGACGCTGGAAGAAATGAAACATAACGGATATATACCGAAAGACAATCCGATGTATACGGAATTATATAATGAAGTAAAGCGCGAATGCATTTACAAATGCATTCATAGAATCTATTGTGACTGTGAGTTCGAGGAAGACGGCATGATGCTTGCTATGCTTATTACAGGCCGTCATCCTGTAGAAATTACAGATGAATTTATCCGTAATTTAACGAAAAAATATAGGAGAAAAGACGATGTACCTTCATGTCGGCGGCCAGCAGATGGTTGATGTGCGCAGTATCGTTGCCATAATTAAAGAGCATCCCAGTAAAAACAAAAAGACTAATCCGCTGCACCAATATTATCGTCCGTTAATTGCAGCCGGTAAAAATCAAGATCGGCGGACGGGCTGTTATATTGTAACAGAAGATTGTATTTATGCTTCTTCTATTACGTTGGAGACAATGATAGAACGATATAAAAAGATATTTTCTGTCATAAGAAAATAAAGTTCAAGCATGATATGTAAACTGGATATTGCCTCTTTACTTGCTGTATAATAAATTGTTAGTATGTGTGAACAGGAGGAATGGGTACATGCCGCAAGAAAAAAAGATAAAATATGGTGCTGAGCAGATACAAGTCCTTGAAGGGCTGGAAGCTGTACGCAAGCGCCCTGGTATGTATATTGGAAGTACGTCTTTGCGGGGACTTCATCATTTAGTGTATGAAGTTGTCGATAATAGTATAGATGAAGCGTTGGCAGGGTACTGCACGCATATTGAAGTGACGATTGAAGCGGACAACAGCATTACAGTAATCGATAATGGGCGCGGAATTCCCGTGGCTATGCACAAAATCGGAAAACCTGCCGTGGAAGTCGTGCTGACGGTTCTGCATGCCGGAGGAAAATTCGGCGGCGACGGCTATCCAATTTCCGGAGGGCTTCACGGCGTGGGTATTTCTGTTGTTAATGCGCTGAGCGTGCAGACTGATGTAGAAGTAAAACGGGACGGTTATTTATGGGCAATTTCTTTTGCCAAAGGATTGACCGCAGAACCGCTGAAGCAGATTCGCCCTTTGATGAAGCAGGAAGAAACAGGAACAAAAGTACATTTTAAACCGGACGAAGATATATTTCCCGATACGGTTTACGATTTTGATACGCTGAGGACAAGACTCCGTGAGCTGGCTTTCCTCAACAAAGGGCTGCAGATAACGTTGAAGGATAACCGCGAAAATGGGAAAAGCGAAGTGTATTGCTACGAAGGAGGGTTGACGTCATTTGTAGAATTTCTCAATGAGAGCAGAGAAGCCGTTCATCCGACGGTTATTTCGCTGGAAGGAGAAAAAAATAAAGTTCTCGTTGATATAGCTATGCAGTATAACGACGGGTACAGTGAAACAATCCTTACTTTCGTCAATGATATATTTACAGAAGAAGGAGGCACGCATTTAAGCGGTTTTCGCTCCGGATTAACGAGAACGATTAATGATTACGGACGTTCTGCCGGACTTCTTAAAGAAAAAGAAGAAAATCTTTCCGGTGAAGACGTGCGCGAAGGATTGACGGCCATTATCAGTGTTAAAGTACGGGAACCTCAGTTTGAAGGACAAACGAAAACAAAGCTTGGCAATAGTGAAGTAAAAGGCATTGTAGACACCATCATTTCCGACGGCTTGAAAGAATTTTTTGAAGAACATCCAGGAGAAGCGAAGGCTATCGTCAATAAGACGATTTCTGCATCAAGAGCTCGTCAGGCAGCGCGCCATGCCCGGGAATTGACGCGCCGTAAGAATGCATTGGAAATCAGCAGCTTGCCTGGCAAATTGGCGGACTGCTCTGATAAAAATTCTGAGATGACGGAAATTTATCTGGTAGAAGGCGATTCTGCCGGCGGTTCGGCAAAACAGGGAAGAGATCGTAAATTTCAGGCGATATTACCTCTCCGCGGCAAAATTATCAACGTAGAAAAAGCAAGGCTGGATAAAATACTGGCCAATGAAGAAATACGTTCCATGATTACAGCTTTCGGAACGGGAATTGGCGAAGAGTTCGATATATCAAAACGGCGTTATGATAAAATTATTATCATGACGGATGCTGATGTTGACGGAGCGCATATCCGCACGCTGCTGCTTACCTTTTTCTACCGGTTCATGAAGCCGCTGATTACGGAAGGGCACGTGTATATAGCGCAGCCGCCTCTGTTTCAGGTCCGGAAAGGAAAGCAAGTTTGGTATTACTATACGGAAGAAGAAATGAATGCAAAGGTTAATGAACTGGGGCGGGACAGCGTCGTCGTTCAGCGATATAAGGGGCTTGGGGAAATGAATCCTGAGCAATTATGGGATACGACGATGGATCCGCAGCACCGTACGATGCTTAAGGTTCATCTTGAAGATGCTGTTGAAGCTGACCGTATTTTTTCCGTCCTTATGGGCGATAAAGTAGAACCGCGCCGCAAGTTTATTCAGGAAAATGCCAAGAAAGTACGAAATCTGGACTTATAGGAGGAAATTCCATGCCAAAGATATCGAAAAAAATATCTTTATTTACTGAATCGGCTATTGCTAGAATGGCTGAGATGGCAGAACAATACGATGCTGTTAACTTATCCGAAGGGTTTCCCGATTTTCCGCCGCCGTCTCCTATGATGCGGCAGATGGCATCTGTTGCGCATACAGGACCGCACCAGTACAGTATTGACAGCGGTTCAGCAAAGTTAAGAAATGCGTTGGCAAAATATAGAAAGACATTTACAGGACAAGATTTAAATCCCGAAGAAGAAATTGTCGTTACGTGCGGCGGAACAGAAGCGTTGATAGCCGCGATGATGACTATTCTTGATCCTGGTGATAAAGTTATCGTATTTTCCCCTTTTTATGAAGCGTACGGAGCGGACATTATTCTGTCCGGAGCCGAACCGATTTATGTACCGCTGCAGCAGCCTAACTTTACATTTGATGCCGATGTACTGGAGGATGCTTTTCGTAAGCAGCCTAAAGCGATCGTCTTATGCAATCCCTCAAATCCCTGCGGAAAAGTGTTTTCGAGATCAGAGCTGCATTGTATTGCTGAACTAGTAAAAAAATATGATACTTTTGTTATTGTCGACGAAGTATATGAGCATATCGTTTATGAACCGACGGAATACATATATTTTTCTGCTTTGCCCGGCATGTATGAACGGACTATTACGTGCGGTTCTTTGTCGAAAACCTACTCTATTACAGGATGGCGTCTCGGGTACGTTTTTGCGCCTCCTTATCTTGCCGGAGCTATACGGCAGCTGCATATGTTTTTAACGATCAGCGCACCCAGCCCGCTGCAGGAGGCGGCTGTTTTCGGATTATTGTTTGATCGTTCTTATTATGATGAATTGCGGGCTATGTATACAAAAAAACGCAGTATTATTATGGAGGGATTGGATTCCCTGGGAATTCAGCATAACGTTCCGCAGGGGGCTTTTTATTTGCTGATCGATATATCGGAATACGGGTATCATGATGATACGGCGTTTTGTGAAGATGCCGTTCGTAAAGCCGGCGTCGCTTTGGTTCCGGCATCTACTTTTTTTCATGAAGATGTGCGTAATTTGGTGCGGCTTCAATTTGCTGTCAAAGATGAAACGTTATATGAAGCGCTGCATCGTTTTGAAAATCTCCGTTTTCTGAAAAAATAATTAGTTACATATGTACTTACCTGTGCAGAAGGAGGGATTATCTATGAAATGGCGTGCGTATATGCTTTGTATGCTGATATGTTTGGGAGCCGCAGCGTCGGCGGCTGATCTTTCCGATGAAATGATGGTCGATCCGGCAGTTTCCATGGAACAAGCGGATAGTTATTACATTACAAAAGGAAAAAAATACGATAGTATTACGGCGTTGTTTAGTCAAATTCCTTCTGAAAGTACAGGCCTTACAGGGGCGTATTATTTTCGTATTGAAAAAAATTTAACGAGTGATTATTTTTACCATGTTAAAGCCTATGATTCACTTCAGCATCTTTTGCAGGGAAATTATTTCGTCGCTAAAGATAACAGCTGCGTATGGAAATTGGAAAAGGACGGAAGTGCAGCTCTTATTTACGGAACGGCGGAAAATCTGATAAAAAAAGTAAAAGTTGTCGTTTATCCTAAAAAGCTTGCTGTAGGAAGCTACGGTATTGTACGAATTCATGTACCGGGCATGCTGCCTTATGATGTGAAAATTACCAGTTTGAACGGAGAAATTGCCGGAATATCCGATAAGCTGAACATTGTTCCGATGAGTCCCGGAAAAACAGATATTGTTGTCGATATTAAAATCGGTCAATCTGAACGGACGTTTACGGAAAGCATTTCCGTATTTGATACGGCCGATAAAGAAAGCAAACGCCGCGGCACTTCGGTCGGCGTCGGTTTTGGCGTCGGCTGGGGAAGCGGAGGTCATCACGGCGGCGGCATAGGCATCGGCGTAGGGCCGTGGTGGTAGCAACTGTCGTTGGGAGCAAATCAATAGAACAGATATAAGTAAACTGCACCCCATTTGTTGGAAATCATGGTTACCGAAAACAAGTGGGGTGCTATATTATATCAAGAAGAAAGCCGATTAGAATTATAGGACATCGTGATCATATGTGTCCGGCTGTATTTACGGTGAAATAAAAACAAGATATAATGCAAGCTGAAAATATTTTTTACAAAAGGAGAAGTGAGCAGGTTTGGAAGTTTCCCTAGGAAAAGAATGTATCGTTATATTTCTGTTAATTATAGGAAACGGCATTTTTTCAATGCTTGAAATGTCTATCGTAAGTTGTCACCAGGCCCGGCTGAAAGCAATGGCCGAAGAAGGAAGCAAATCGGCCGGCATTGTTTTAAAATTAAGGGAAAATCCCAATAAAATGTTTTCAGCTATTCAATTCGGAATTACGTTGATGGGACTGCTGACAGGCGTGTACGGCGGTACAGAAATGGCCGGGCCGGTATCGAAATTTATTGCGATGATTCCGGGATTAGAAACGTATGCATATAGTATCAGCTTGACGGCGATTGTTGCTGTCATTACTTATTTAACGATTATTTTGGGGGAAATAGTTCCTAAACGCATCGGCATTAACAAACCAGAATTTATTGCTTGTTTTTGGGCAAGGCCGATGTTGTTTTTCTGTACTATTTGTACGCCTGTTATCTGGTTTTTGTCTGCGTCTACTTCAGCAGTAGCCAGAATTATCGGCATGGGAAAGCCGGAAGTGCAGCCGGTTACGGAAGAAGAAATCAGAATTTTATTGGAACAAGGCGCGAAGATGGGAACTTTTGAAAAAGAAGAGCCTGTTCTTGTTGATAAAGTATTTCGTTTGGCCGACTTGAGCGTAAGCGATATTATGACGAACCGTACGCAGGTCGAATGGATTGACGTAGAAAATTCGGAAGAAAACATAATGAATGACGTACTTTCGGTCAATCATATGCATATTCCTGTCGGAAAAGGTTCTCTTGATGATTTTCTCGGCATGGTATCGGTAAATCTAGTATTTCAAAAGTATTATGAAGCCGTTCATGCAGGAAAAGACGCGGACCTGAGAAATATTATCGAATCATGCGTCCGCAGGCCTATTTATGTGCCTGAATCGATGGATATTATGAAAATAGTTCCTTTATTTCGTGAACACAGCGTTCATGAAGCGGCCGTTCTTGATGAATATGGGAATTTCAGCGGACTGCTGACGCTTCGTGACATTTTAGAAGAGATTGTCGGAGCCATGCCTTCAGGGGAAAAAGAAAAAAAGGAAAATGATAACCGAATTATTCGGCGCGGTCCTCAGGAATGGCTTATGGAAGGGCTGCTGACGATGGAAGAATTCAAGGATTTCTTTCATATAGAAGAGGATATGCCTGGTGAAGAAGATGACTTATATAAAACACTTGCCGGATTTGTTACGTATGGCGTAGGAAGAATTCCCAGGGAAAAGGATCGGTACTCATGGAATGAATTTACCTTTGAAGTTGTGCAGATGGATAATTTGCGCGTCGATAAGATTTTAGTTTTGCAGAAAATAGCGGAATCTGAAGGGGATGAAGAAAAATAAGGGTACATAAAGATTTTCTGTAAAATAAAAAAGGTTCCTTTGTGAATTAGATTTCATCATAGAGGAACCTTTTTGTTGTTTTAGTCTTATCTTTAAGAAAATTTTATATAAATATTTTCTGTTAAATATGGTATAGTATAAATAGCCTATACGTTGTATTTAGTATGTTCAATGGTGCGGATTCATTCATTTTTCATAGAAGAAACTTGAATATATTGTCTTTCCGGGCGAGGTGATTTTATGTGAAAACAGCAGTTCCTCAATATCGCGATTATAGTAATTCTTTAAAAATTGAGTCATTTTATCATATTTCCGTATCTCCAGATTCCGTTTCCGGGCCGTGGATGTTTCCTCATCATAGTCATCATGATTTTCTGGAAATATCTCTCATTATTAAAGGTGAAGCAAATTTTGAATATAACCATAACCGATTTTTAATTTCTGAAGGAGACCTTGTCATCAAAAATGCCGGAACACTTCATTCTGAATTCTCTGTGTCCCAGTATTTTGAACAGTACTGTCTGGGAATTTCCGGAATCAATAGTCCCGGTATGCTTCCCAATACATTACTTCCTGTTGAAATGAAGCCTGTCATTCGAACCGGGGAAGCGTTCGATTATCTCCGCGCCGTCACACGGTATTTGTTTTATCTCAGCAGCAATCCCAAAGACGGCGCAGCGACAGTTATTCACCAGGCGATTGAACATGAAATTTCAGTGATCAACATGCTTCTTGCAGGTGAAATGGAGCGTATTGAGCGAAAAAAATACAGCCGTCTCATTACGGACGTATTGGATTTTATAGATGCACATTTCAGTGAACCGCTGTGTCTTGATTTCATTGCAAAGACTTTTTTCGTAAGTCCCTACTACCTTTCTCATAAGTTCAAGGCAGAAACCGGATACACGATTATGAAATATATTTTAAACAGAAAACTGGGAGAGGCTCAATCTCTGTTGGTATTCAGCGATATGCCTATTAAAGATATTGCCGCTGTCTGCGGGTATTGTAATTTGCAGCATTTTTATTCTGCATACAAAAAATATGTCGGAAGTACTCCGAATGAAATACGGAATTACTATAAAACTATTAAAGCAGCAGAAATCATTTGAAATTTGAATAGTCCTTTCCTATTTTTTATGTACTGATTTTTGAATTATTTTCATATACTTTATATTTTCTTTTATCAGAATAGACAGCATGAACTCTGTTTACTTTTTTAACAGAGTTCATGCTGTCTATTTTTATTAGCAGTTCAATATGGGTAAAGAGTTTTTGGATAGATTACATAAACTACGAAAACTTTTTCATAATTTATTATTTATTAGTGTCTGAATACAATCTGCTTCCACGCTGCTATGACGGAAAACGGAACTTCTTTTACAGCGTTCTGCCGATTTCATAGCCTTCACGGATAGCGTCGCCGGCTTCTTTATGCCCGTTAGCATCTCCAATAATGCTGTAAGCAATGCCGGCTTTTTTCAAATCATCTTCCAGCGGTTTATACGGATCGCGGCCGGCGGCTACGACAATCTGGTCGCAAGGAAGAATCTGTTTGTTGCCTTTGTTGTCTTCGATTACGACGCCTTCCGGAACAATTTCTTTTACTGTGGAATTTACGTACTTCTTGACTTTACGTTCGTCTAAATGACGATTAATGTCTACTTTTACAGGGAATACGGCGTCAGCGGAAATTTCAGGCTGCATTTCCACAATGCTGACGTCGCGCAATTCCTGCGCCAGGAAATGGGCCGTTTCACTGCCCACCAGGGCGCCGCCGATGATTACAATTTGACTGCCGTACCAGACTTTTCCGCTCAGCACGTCGCCGGGATCTACTACACGTTTATCATCAGCAAGGCCGGGAATCGGAATCCGTTTATTCGTAGCGCCCGTGGCTAAAATTACATAATCCGGATTCAGTTCCTGGATAGTTTCCAAAGCAGCTTCTGTGCTGTACCGGATTTCAACGCCCAATTTTTTGCACTGCGTTGTCTGCCATACTAAAAAGTCCGTAATTTCGCCTTTTCCCGGAGGTATGGATGCTAGGAAGAACTGGCCGCCGCTGTGATCTTCTTTCTCGAATACCGTCACTTTATGACCTCGTTTGGCCGCATAGATTGCTGCTTCCAGACCGCCTGGGCCGGCGCCTATGATTATTATGTTTTTCTTAACCTCAGCAGGTTTGATTTCGCCTTGCCATTCATTTCCCAGTTCAGGATTCAATACGCATGTAATAGGATTATCTGTCAGCAGAACACCGATGCACCCCTTATCGCAGCCAAAGCAGCGGCGAATATCTTCGAAACGTCCAGCCAATGCTTTATTCGGCATTTCCGGGTCTACCAGAGAGGCGCGTCCCATGCCTACCAGGTCGGCCTGGCCGGAAGCAAGGACCGTCTCGGCCAGAAATGGATCATTGATCCGGCCCACGACCGTTACGGGTACTTTCACTACGGATTTTACTGCTTTTGCGTGTTCGGCAATGAGATTATGCTCCCGGTATCCGCTGGGGATGTTCCAATCAAACGTAAGATAATTGCCAAGTGAAATATGGATCATGTCTACGCCTGCAGCTTCGACCATCATGGCAATTGTTTTTGTATCTTCTATGGTTAATCCGCCTTCTACAAACTCACTGCCGGACAGGCGAATATCAATGACAAAGTTGCGGCCGCATTTTTGACGGATATCTTCGATGATTTCCCGGATAAAACGGGTGCGGTTCCAGAAGTTTCCGCCGTACTCATCAAGGCGTTTATTCGAATACATGGAAAGAAATTGGGTAATTAAGTAACCGTGAGCTGCGTGGATTTGAACGCCGTCAAAGCCGGCTTTTTTTGCTCTTAAAGCAGCATCTCCGTACTGGCTGACGACTTCTTTCACTTCTTCCGTAGTAAAAGGTTCCGGCATCATATCGCTGAAAGGACAGGCGATTCGCGAAGAAGAGCGGGCAGTCATGCCGGGGATAGCGCCGGTATTGGTTTGGCGGCCGCAATGATATATTTGGGCCAAGATTTTTGCTCCGTATTTGTGGACTCTTGGCGGAAGAGCACTATGACTGGCAATTTGCTCGTCGTTCCAAAATCCTGCAGTTGCTTTGAATCCATGCCCGTTAGGCGCTATATTATAATCTTCCGTAATAATGAGCCCAAAGCCGCCTTTTGCTTTTTCTTCATGGTAAGCCAGCCATTTTTCTGTTGCCGTTCCATCTTCATTGCAGTAATCTGTTACCATGGGAGTAACGACCATACGGTTCTTGAGACGCATCCCGTTAATAGTGATCGGACTAAATACATGATCCAACATAAATAATACCTCCTTTTTATATAGCGTTAATTTAGTATTTTTCTACAATGTTTCTTCTTATATTTCAGTATATTTTAATAAATACAGAAAAACAATTGCAAAAATTTAATATTGATTTATCAATTCTTGCTGAAATAATAAGCTTTTTTTTTGCAACAGAGAGATTTCTCAATGCAGAGTTATGAAATCGTGCTCTTTGGTTAGCGTTATTTGCTTAAATACTAAACACAACGCAAAAGGGGCAGGCGGCATTATTCTGCTTTTGTAGCGCGGAGAAACAGTTGTTTTAACTTGTCATGGGGATCGCAGCGTAATTTTACGATATCGTAAATCGCATGGGTAATTGGAAGTTCGACGCCGGTTTCTGCCGATAAGTCCATAAGCGCTTCTGCCGTATATACTCCTTCGGCAAGTTTATGAAAGGGCCTGCCTTGCATAAAATCTTCACCGAACCGGCGGTTATTGCTGTGAGCTGAAAATAAAGTAGCTTCATAATCACCTAGATGGCTTAATCCGTAAACCGTCATAGCTTTGCCGCCGAGAACTTCGATGAGAAGAGAAAGTTCATGAGTGCCTCGAGCCATTAAGGCTCCTTTCAAACTGGTGAGGCCGGCTCCGTCGAGCATACCGGCGGCAATTCCCATGACATTTTTTGCAGCCGCGCCGATTTCGATACCCAGTAAGTCGCTGCCGTAGTAAAAACGGATGAGTGAACTGGTAAACATGCTGACAAGGTGTTTGGTCAGCGTCATGCTGCGGGATGCCATGACCATGCAGTTCGGCATGCCGGCTGTAAAATCTTCCACATGGCCGGGACCGACCCAGACGGCGGCGGGGACATTTTCCCCGAGTTCTTCTTCCATTACTGTGGTAAGCCGTTTGCCGCTGCCCATTTCCAATCCTTTCATTGCCAAAATAAAAGGCATCGTAGTTGAAAACGATTGTTCTCGGATTTGCCTGGCCAGGAAACGAAGCTGCTGAGAACTGATGGAAATAATGCAGGCGTCGGCATGGCATAATGCCTGATGTAAATCAGAGGTCAGCGTGACTGTATGAGGCAGTGTCAAATATTCATTTTTTCTTGTTTGATATAGTTCTTTTAAATGACGTGATGACGGGCGTCCCCATAGGATGACGTTATGACCGAGACGATGGGCGTACCAAGCGTGAAATGTTCCCCATCGTCCGCAGCCCAAGACGGCAATATTCATAAACAAACCCTCCCGAATCATGATATATTCCTGATAGTCAATTATATTATAAAAGATATTTTTTTTATAAAAAATATAAAAAATAAAAATAAAGAAATATATTTTTGTGTTTACAAATTATATATAATATAATAAAATTTAAGTTAAAACAAAAATGATTTGGTTCGGGCCGATAATGCACAATGAGGTGTAATAACTTTGTTGTGCATTTTTGTGTTGCCGTAACAGCAAAAAGAGGGGATGAAGGGCGTGGCTGTAACTGTAAGATTTTTGTATAGTAAAAGCGTTCATATTTATCGTATGCAGTACTTGGCAGGGCAGGCAGGCTTTGACCGTACTGTGACGTGGATACATATGATTGAAAGCAAAGAAGCTGCATCTTTTCTTCAAGGCGGGGAACTTGTATTTTTTACGGGATTACTTTGCGAAAATTCAGAATGGCTGATGGATTATGCAACACAACTCCATCAAGGCGGCGCTGCGGGACTCGTTGTCAATATAGGCTCTTATATCAAGGAGATTCCCGATGAAGTATCACAATTTTGCGAGGGAGCGGGACTGCCGTTATTTATTCTTCCGTGGGATGTCCGGCTCGTCGATATTACGCGATATTTATGTCAGTTTATTATGGAAGAAGAAAAGAAAGAACAGCGTCTGCTGCAGTACTTTGTATCTATTATTATGGCGCCCGATCACTGCGGCCCGGCTTGCGCTGCTTTGGAACAGCAGGGAATAGATATTTCCGGTACATTTTGCGTATCTGTTTTAAAAGCCGCCAGCGAAAAACAGGATACGGATGAAATTTTGGCTCTCCTCGGTTTGCTGGAAAAGGTGTACGCTATTCCGTACGGAGGTGCTATTGCCGGTATTTTATTTGGCGACGAGGCAGCGGCTTTGGATAAAGTAAAAGAAATATATACGTATTTATTAAGTCACGGCATTGCGGTGACGATCAGTGTAGGAGATGCTGTATCGCCTATTTCAAAATTGTCGGAAAGTTATAGAAAAGCCGCAGCAATTCAGGCTTTGACAGGTCCGGAACGGCCTGTCGCCGCATATAGAGATGCCGGTTTATATAAATTGCTTCTTAATGGCACTCCTGTATCTGTATTGCAGGATTTTTATGAAGAGACTTTGGGAGCGCTGGCTGCTTATGATAAAGCTCATCGTTCTTCTTTGACGGAAACGTTGAGGTATTATTTATTTCACCAGTGCAGCATTAAGGAAACAGCTCTTCATGAAGTTGTACACCGTAATACTATTTTATATAAATTTAACAAAATTGAAAAAATAACAGGAAAAGATTTATATGACGAAGAAGATAAAACAGCAATGGTACTGGCTTTTAAAATCAGAGATCTTTTATATAAAAAATAAATTTGTTTGTCTGCACAAAAAACACTGTTCTTTTACAGATTGAAATAGGTGTTTTATTGTGTATATAATAAGATGAAAAAAATAACTTTCAGAAAGACAATAATCAGTGTTTTTTAGTAACAGAATAAAGGAGATGTTTACAGTGACAGGACAAGAAATACGGGAAATGGATTTAAAATATAATTTACATTCCTGGTCGAAGCAGAAAGGAATCAATCCGCTGGTTATTACAAAGGCAGAAGGCATTTATTTATGGGACAGCGAAGGCAATCGGTATATGGATATGTCGTCGGAACTGGTTAATTCCAATGTCGGCCACGGTAATCGCGATATTGTCGAAGCGATTAAAGAACAAGCCGATAAATATTGTTTTTTGTCGCCGGGATTTGCCGTGGAACCGAGGGCTAAATTGGCCAAGATGGTTATTGAGCGCATGCCGGATAACATGGGCAAGGTATTTTTTACGAACGGCGGCGCTGATGCAAATGAAAATGCCGTAAAAATAGCCCGGATGTATACGGGCCGGAATAAAATAATGAGCCGTTACCGCAGTTACCATGGTTCGTCTTTCGGCGCCGGAAATTTAACCGGCGAACCGCGCCGCTATGCGTTGGAACCTGGAATCCCCGGTTTTATCAAATTTTTTGATCCATATGTATACCGGGAAGCTATTGAGTTTCCCGATGAAGAAGCTGCTACGAAATTTTATCTGGCAAAGCTGCGTGAACAAGTTGTTTATGAAAATCCCGGTTCGATTGCCGCCATTTTCATGGAAACCATTACCGGTTCCAACGGAATTATTATTCCGCCGAAAGGGTATCTGGAAGGCGTGCGCAAAATATGCGATGAGTTCGGCATCATGATGGTTTGCGATGAAGTCATGGCCGGATGGTGCCGTACAGGCAAGATGTTTGCCTTTGAACACTTTAACGTCAAGCCTGACATCGTAACATTTGCCAAAGGTATTACCTGCGGGTATGTCCAGCTTGGCGGTGTTGCCGTATCGAAAGATATAGCGGCTTTCTTTGATGATCATGTGCTGTCCTGCGGGCTTACATACAGCGGCCATCCGTTGGCCTGCGCTGCCGGCATCGCCTGCTTGAATTATTATGATAAAGCTGATATTCTGGGAAATGTCAATACTGTCGGCAAACTTCTCGGCGAACTGGAAGAAGAACTGAAAGAAAAACATGCTTGTGTCGGAGATGTCCGTTATATCGGCTTATGGTCGGCCATTGAGTTAGTAAAAGACAAGGAAACAAAAGAGGCTCTCGTTCCTTATGGGCAGGATCCGGAAGGCATCATGCCGTCTATTATGAAAAAATTACTAAACAAAGGATTTTATACGTACTCCCATGAAAATACCATTATGGTGGCTCCGCCTCTCATTATTACAGAAGAACAACTAAGAGAAGCCATGGCCATTATGGATGAAGTATTAACTGAAGTAGACGATATGATAAAATAAAAGGCATGGATAGATGTAAACAAAAATACAGACCTGGAATTGTCCAGGTCTGTATTTATTATGGAATAACATAAATGTTTTTTTGAATTTATGTAAAATGTAAAAAAAAATTGTGCATATATCCAGTTGTATTTTATAAATTTAAATGATAAACTTATTTCATCAAAAAAATAAAATATTTTTTTATAACGACGATGTTATTTTTAGGAAAAATAATTCGTCGTATTTTTTTTTGATGAAGTTTAGGGGAAAGAAGGGAAAGGGACTATGGTAGAAATTAAAGCGATCATACGGCGCGAAAAATTGAAGGCGCTGAAAGATGCATTAGCCGAACTGGGGCTTTATGGGATAACTCACTGGCATGTTTCAGGCCGGGGAAAACAGCGCGGAGTTGTCGTTAACGGCATAAGGTATGATGATATGCCGAAAGAAATGGTTTACCTCGTTGTTCACGACGAACATAAGACGAAAGTCGTTACGACGATTATCTCCGTGTGCCAGACAAAACCGAAAGGCACCCATGGTGATGGAAGAATATTTATTAATCGTGTTGATGAGGGATATACGATTAGCCAGCAGCTGATTTAATGAATGAAGAGGAAAATATGCTAGCAGTCCCAGAAAATCAAAGGGGGAGTTTATAGTGGAAGGGACATTAGGTTTGCAATTTATGCAGCAGCTCATAAACGGTATATCTCTTGGAAGCATTTATGCATTGATCGCATTAGGATATACGATGGTATACGGTATTATGAAGCTGATCAACTTTGCTCATGGCGACGTATATATGATCGGCGCATATGCAGGTTTTTTTGCTATCACTGTTCTCGGACTTCCTTTTGCTCCGGCGATTATCGTAGCTATGGCCATGACAGGCGTTTTAGGCATGATCATTGAACGGTTAGCGTACAAGCCTTTGCGGCACAGTCCGAAAATTGCTATTTTAACGACGGCTATCGGCGTAAGTTTCTTTCTCGAATATACGACCATGCTATTTTTAACGCCGCAGCCCCGGACATTTCCGATGGTTATGAATAACAGCATATACAATATCGGCGGTCTCGTTATTTCTTTTCAGCAAATCGTCATCTTTTTAACTTCCATCGTGCTGATGTTGGTTCTTACTTATGTTGTTAATTATACGAAAATGGGGAAAGCCATGCGGGCTGTTTCGTACGATCCTGATGCGGCGCAGCTTATGGGGATTAACGTAGACAAGACGATTTCTTTTACGTTCTGTATTGGTTCGAGTCTTGCAGGCGCTGCCGGTGTTTTGGTTGGAATTTATTATAACTCCATTGAACCGCTGATGGGGATTATGCCGGGCTTGAAAGCCTTTGTTGCCGCTGTTCTCGGCGGTATCGGCATTATTCCGGGCGCGATGACCGGCGGTATTATTTTGGGCATCGTGGAAGCAATGGTCAGCGGGTTTATTTCTTCCACGTTCCGTGACGCCGCAGCTTTTGCTATTTTGATTATTATTTTGCTTATTAAGCCGACAGGCCTGTTCGGTAAGAATCAGCATGAAAAGGTATAGGTGATGATGATGCTAAAACAATTGCGAAAACAAGACGCTATTTTTCTGGTCATCGCCGTAATCGTATTTGCGATCTTTCAGTTTTTGATGGCCGAACGGATTTTATCGCCTTTTTGGCGGCTTAATATATCGTTAATGTGCATCAATGTTATCTTGGCGTCAAGCTTGAATCTCATCAACGGCGTTACAGGACAGTTTTCACTGGGCCATGCTGGTTTTATGGCTATTGGCGCCTATGTATCTGCCGTATGCACCATGTTTTTCCATATGCCTTTTGGCGTCAGCATTATAGGCGGAGCTATTGCGGCAGGTGTTTTGGGACTGCTTGTCGGTTTGCCGACGCTGCGGCTTCAAGGCGATTATCTGGCTATTGCAACGCTGGGGATGGGCGAAATTATCCGCATATGCATTTTGAATATCCAGAAAGTCGGCGGCGCGTCAGGCATGACGGGTATTCCGCGGGAAGCTACCTTTCCATGGATCTTCATCTGCATGATTATCGTCCTGTTTATTTTAAAGAATATCATTAATTCCAACCAGGGCCGGGCTTGCTTGGCTGTTCGTGAAAATGCCATTGCTGCTGAAGCCATGGGCATCCATACAACGATGTTCAAAGTGTTTGCTTTTACTGTTTCGGCGATGTTTGCCGGGCTTGCAGGTTCGTTGTTTTCTCATTTCTTCGGTATTGCCCATCCGGCGAGCTTTACGTTCATGCGTTCTTTCGATATCATGACGATGGTCGTTCTGGGCGGTTTGGGAAGTTTATCCGGCTCTGTCATTGGCGCGATCATTCTTACATTTATCGCCGCTGCGATGCAGAGTTACCCTGAATACCGCATGATTGTATACGCACTCTTGCTTATCTTCCTCATGCTGTACCGGCCGTACGGTATATTAGGGAACAAAGAACTGGCGGAATTTATGCTGTCCAAGTGGAAGAAGGGAGGAAAAGGCAATGGAACCGTTGCTGAAAGCAAATAATGTATCTATTTCCTTTGGCGGCATTAAAGCTGTACAGGATTTTAATATAGAATTGAACCGGGGTGAACTGGTAGGCCTCATTGGTCCGAACGGCGCGGGAAAAACGACGGCGTTCAACTTACTGACAGGAGTGTATCAGCCGACGACGGGTACGATTGAGTTTGACGGAACGAATTTAACGGGAATGAAACCATATCAAATTACGCAGCGCGGTATTGCCCGGACTTTCCAAAATATTCGTTTGTTCGGAAATTTGACCGTACTGGACAATGTAAAAATTGCCTGCAGTTATCTGGTAAAATACAATGTTGCCGAAGCGATCCTGCGTATCGGCCGGTATGGAAAAGAAGAAGAACGGATAGAAAAAGAAGCCGTTGATTTGCTTAAGATTTTCCATCTGGACGATAAAAAAGACGAATTGGCCGGAAGTTTGCCGTATGGCTTGCAGCGGCGGCTGGAAATTGCCAGAGCTTTGGCGGCGCGGCCGAAATTACTGCTGCTTGATGAACCGGCAGCCGGCATGAATCCGCAGGAAACGAACGATTTAATGTCGCTGATTGAAGGAATACGCAAGAGGTTTAATTTGACGATACTGCTCATAGAACATGACATGTCTCTGGTTATGGGGATTTGCGAACGGCTTTACGTTTTGGAATTCGGCAAAATATTGGCCAAAGGCATACCGCAGGAAATCAAGTCTAACGCCGATGTTATCCGGGCGTACTTAGGCGAGGAGGTATGATATATGAGCATGTTGGAATTGAATGATATCAATGTATACTATGGCGCTATTCATGCGCTGAAAGGAATCAGCCTTACGGTAGAAGAAGGGCAGATCGTCAGCCTTATCGGGGCGAACGGCGCAGGGAAAACGACGACATTGCGGACGATTTCCGGCCTGCTTCGGTCAAAAACCGGTTCCATTACCTTTATGGGGAGACCAATTCAAAGCACCAGTGCCGAATCTATCGTAAAGATAGGCATATCTCATTGTCCGGAAGGGCGGCGTGTTTTTGCCGATATGTCCGTTCGTGAAAACTTGGAAATGGGCGCGTTTACGCGGAAAGATAAAAAAGAAATATCCAAGACTATGGAATCGATATTCGAACGGTTTCCCAGACTTCGGGAACGAATTTCCCAATCGGCAGGGACATTATCCGGCGGCGAACAGCAAATGCTGGCCATGGGACGGGCGTTGATGAGTCAGCCGAAATTGCTTTTGCTGGATGAACCGTCCATGGGTTTGGCGCCGATTTTAGTAAAAGAAATATTCGATATGGTAAAAGAAATTCATAATCGCGGTACGACAGTCCTGCTGGTAGAACAGAATGCCCGCATGGCGCTGGCAATTTCCGATTATGCGTACGTCCTTGAAACGGGAAGCATATCCTTGCAGGGCAAAGCGAAGGACCTGGCTGAAAGCGAAGAGGTTCGGAGAGTATATTTAGGCGGTTAGCTCTATTTATAACATACAGGGATATAGCATGGATTATCATGTTATATTTATATATTCGTAGGAGGGGTACACGATGAAAATAAGAAGTTTGAAAAAATGCGTAATGACAGCTTTAACTGTAGTATCCGTTGCGGCTATACTTACCGGCTGCGGCAGTTCCGGCAGTTCCAGCAGTTCCGGTAATTCGGACGTCATTAAAATCGGCGCCAATTTGGCCATGACCGGCAACAGCGCATCGTACGGCATATCCGGTAAAAACGGCGTTGAGCTGGCCGTAAAGGAAATCAATGATGCCGGCGGTTTGTTGGGCAAAAAAGTTGAAGTTGTTTACGGCGATAATCGGAGCGAAGCAACGGAAGCCGTCAACGCCATGCAGAAGCTGTTAGATGAAGAGGCTCAGTTCATTGTTGGGCCTGAAACATCGAGCTGCGCGCTGGCCTGCGTTGCTACAGCCGACCAGGAAAAAATTCCGATGATTTCGTCTTTCGGAACGAACCCGGCGATTACCGTTAATCCGGATACGAATCAGACGCGGCCCTATGTTTTCCGCGGCGCTTTCATCGATACGTTCCAAGGAAAGGTAATGGCTGATTTTGTAGCGAAGGAACTTAACGCTAAAACGGCTGCTGTTTACGTTGACAACTCGAGCGATTATTCCAAAGGACTTCAGAAATTCTTTATAGAAGGATTTGAAAACGGCGGCGGAAGCATTGTTGCAGCAGAAGCTTACCTCCAGAAAGATACGGATTTCAAAGCCGCTTTGACGAAGATTAAAGCCGCAAATCCTGACGTTATTTTCGTTCCCGGCTACTATCAGGAAGTCGGCATGATCATTAAGCAAGCTCGTGAAATGGGCATTACGGCTCCGATCGTCGGCGGCGACGGATGGGACAGCGCAAAATTGGCTGAAATTGCCGGCGCAGCTAATTTGGTAGACTGCTACTTCGGCAACCACTATTCATCGGATGATACATCGGAAGTTGTACAGAATTTCGTTGCGAACTATCAGAAAATGTTTAACTTGAGACCCGATTCTCCGGCAGCTCTTTCGTATGACAGCGTCATGATTTTGGCGCAAGCTATTAAAAATGCCAACAGTGATGATAAAGATAAAGTACGCGAAGCTTTGGAACAACTCAAAGACTTCAACGGTGTTTCCGGTAATATCAGCTACAACGAATTCCATGACCCGGTAAAATCGGCGGTCATCTTGACCTTCAAAGACGGAAATCAGGCTTTTGTTACTAAAGTCAACCCGTAATTACCAAACGATACCAATCTCATACCCATATTTTCCTCTATACGCAGGGAGGGAGCCGAAAGGCTCCCTCCCTGTGTTTTATACAGAAACAGACGAACAGAGAAACTGGAAGTATATTTTTTTCTATTTGTTGGTATACTTATATAAAAGAACATTATGATGGGAGAAACTCGTATGAAAACGGACAGGATGATTTTTTTAGACAACTTGAAGACATGTATTATTGCTCTGGTCGTCATATTTCATGGAGCGATGTCTTATATGGCTTACGTTCCTGAATGGTGGTATGTTATTGATAGGCAGGAAAGCATATCAGCTGCGATATTTGTCATATGGGCTGATGCATTTATCATGCCTGTCATGTTTTTTGTATCCGGGTACGTTGCTGTTCTTTCATTGCATAAAAAAGGATGGGAAAATTTTTGGACGGAAAAGTGGAAGCGCATCGGCCTCCCGTGGCTTTTCGGTTCATTCTTTATTGCCCCGTGCATTACGTATTTATATATTGCCAGCCGGAATATTCCCATGTCTTTTCAGGATTTTTATATAAATCTTTTTTGGGGTGTCTTTTACCAGCAGGCGCACTATTGGTTTTTAGGATTCCTCATGGTTTTATATGCCATATTGTATGCTGCCGCCCATTTATACCCTGATATGATCTGCTTCCGGATAGAACGACATTTTACGGTTCAAACGACTGTCTTTTTTATACTTTTGACATCCATATTGATGAATGCAGCATTATTTTTCTTTTCGGACAGTCAGTGGGTTCATCCTGGTTATATTTTATGTTTCCAGCCGACGCGGGCTCCGATTTATATTATTGCCTTTTTTGCCGGAGCAGCAGCATGGCGCTGCCGGTGGTTTGATACGGAGGCTTGCTGTCTGCATCCGCTGCGGTGGACGGTGTTGTTTGTTTTTGCATCGATTTTCTACATCGCGTTTCGTTTGCTGATTTCTCCTGATAGTACGATGTTTTACCAGTTTTCCTTTGCATTTTTTCACAGTGCCATGGTTAGTATCAGCATTATTTTTTTGTCAGTTATTTTTTATTATTGGGGAAACGCCTACGGAAAATTCGGGCGGGAATTATCCTACTTATCGTACGGAGTGTATTACGTTCATCAGTTTATCGTTATGAGTATGGTATGGCTCTTGCGGTCTTGGGACGGAAATATATTTTTTAAATACATTGTCATGTGCAGCATATCCCTTGTCATTTGTCTTGTTCTAAGCAAGTATGTATTGTCAGTTATTCCGGCTTTTGCAAGACGATGAGAAAAAATATTTCCAGATTCGGTTTACAAAAGCGTGTAAAAAATACAGAAAAAATTACCGTCTGTTTTGCAGACGGTAATTTTTTCGTTCGTGATGGGCAATGTTTTTTTCTTATAAATGAGAAATAACGGCGTCGCAGTATTCTTCGGTTTTGGCAGTTCCGCCGAGGTCAGGCGTCAGGTGAAGTTTTTCAGCCAATACAGTATCGACGGCCCGGCGGATATTGGCTGAAACAGCCGTTTCGCCGATATAATCCAGCATCAGGCAGGCGGACCAAAGCAATGCCGTCGGATTGGCAATGTGCTTTCCGGCAATGTCGGGAGCGCTGCCGTGAACAGCTTCAAACATGGCATACTCGTGGCCGACGTTCATGGATGGAAGCAAACCGAGACCTCCGATGAGGCCGCTTGTCAGGTCGGATACGATGTCTCCGTACAGATTCGGCATGACCAAGACGTCAAAATTTTGAGGATACATGACAAGCTGCATACATGTATTGTCGACAATTTTGTCGTCGCTTTCAATGTTGGGATAATCGCCGGCAATTTCTTTAAAAATTCGGAGGAACATGCCGTCGCTCATTTTTAAGATATTGGCTTTATGGACACAGGTTACTTTTTTTCGCCCGTTGGCGGCGGCGTATTCAAAAGCAGCGCGGATGATACGTTCGCTGGCTTTGCGCGTAATAAGCTTGACGGCTTGTACCGTATCTTCATTCATTTTGTATTCGGCGCCGATATAGAGGTCTTCCGTATTTTCACGGAATGTCACAATATCTATGTCGGGAAAGGGCGTAGAAACGGCGGCATTTGATTTTGCCGGCCTGATGTTGGCGTATAAGTCGTACTTATTGCGAAGCGTTACGTTTAGGGAACGGAACCCGCTGCCGACAGGCGTCGTAATCGGTGATTTTAAGAGAACTTTTGTCCTTTCAAAGGATGCAAAAGCGGCTTCGGGAATTAGTTCGCCGTTTTTTTCATATTCAGCGGCGCCGACGTTAAAAAATTCATAGGCCAAAGGCGCATCCGCTGCTTGTAAAATATTAATGACGGCATCTGTAATTTCAGGGCCAATGCCGTCGCCTTTAAAGACGGTGATCGTTTTCATGGTTATCTGTCCTCCATCGCTGTGTAATCCATCAATTCTCCGACGTACTTGGCCGCCGGCCGGACAATGCGGTTGTCGTAAAGCTTATGTTCGATATTGTGTGCCAGCCAGCCTACCATACGGCTGATGACGAACAGCGGCGTATATAAGTCTCGGGGAATACCGAGCATGTGATAGGCAAAACCACTGTAGAAATCGACGTTGCTGCACATGTTGGCATTTTTTTCTTCACTTAATGTTTTTGCGGCAATTTTTTCAAATCTCGTGTAGAACTCGTAAATATCCTCCATGTTTTTCTCTGCCGCCAGCGTGCCGCAGTAATGGCGCATAATTTCAGCCCGCGGATCCGATAATGTATAAACGGCATGGCCGAATCCGTAAATTAACTTATCCTGATGGCGGAATTGGCCGTGGAGGATCCGTTCGATGACGTCTTTTATCTGCGCATCCGTGGCTCGGGTTCCTATAGCGTCCATGATGTTTTCCATCATTTGAGAAACGCGGACGTTGGCGCCGCCGTGACGAGGTCCTTTTAAGGCGCCGATAGAACTGGCCATGCTGGAATAGAGGTCTGTATTGGTTGACGAGACAACGACGTTCGTAAACGTTGAGTTGGTGCCGCCGCCGTGATCGGCGTGAAGGAAGAGGAGCAGATCGAGAAGCTGCGCTTCTTTTGGAGTAAAGGTTCCGTCAAGGCGGAGCATGGACAAAATATTTTCCGCTGTGGAATAATCTTTGCGGGGATAATGAATAACCAGACTTTGACGATTATAGTAATGAATTTTGGACATATATGCGTAAACGGCAATGGAAGGCATCTTGCTCAGGATATTAAGGCCTTTGCGAAGAGTCTGATACACGTCCGTATTATCAGGATCTTCGTCGTAGTTGTATAACGTAATGAGCGAATGCTGCAATTTATTCATTAAATTTTTGCCGGGAAGGCGCAGAAGATTCATTTCCAGAAAATCATCGGGAAGATCGTAGTTGTCCTGCAGGATAGTACAGAATGAATTCAGTTCTTCCCGCGTCGGCAGATAGCCGAACAACAGAAGAAAACAGGCTTCTTCGTATAAGTATCCGTTATACTTTTCCTTTTTTATCAAATCCTGCACGTCAATGCCGCGATAATATAATATGCCGTCGCAGTCTATTTTATTTCCTTCAGCGTCTCTTTTATAGCCGACGACATCGGCAATTCGAGTCAGGCCGACGAGAACACCGGTGTGATCTTCGTTTCGGAGCCCTCTTTTGACGCCGTATTTTGAAAACCATTCACGGGGAATCTGTGTATAATTTTGGGACTTACCGTAAAATTGGGCTAAATAAATATTATTGTCCAAAATGATTCCTCACTTTCTCATAAACAGCAATACTTTTAATTATTCTCTGATATTTATAAAAATTCTTCTACCGAAAAACGGTGTTCTCTTGTGAAGAGCATAAGTTATTATAGCATAATTATGGGAAAAATAAAATATAAAGAATGATAGCAAATAAACAATGAAGGGTAGTCAGTGTAAGAATAATTATGATATAATAAGATGTATATTGAAAAAAAGTTTTTATATTGTGAAAATTATTTGCGTAAATTTCAGGATAAGAAAGTTGCAGAGTGAATCAGAATATGACGCAGTAAAGGAGAGATACGATGATTCAATTATATGAAGGCGGTGCGTATTTAGTACACGGTACGGAATTAGTGGCTGAAAAGGATGCGGAAAAAGTAAAGCAGCTTACGGGAAAACCGGCAGATAAAGAAGAAGCCCGTAAGGGAACAATCGCGTATTCCATTTTAAAGGCCCATAATACATCCGGTTCGATGGAGCGGTTAAAAATAAAATTTGATGCCATGGCGTCTCATGATATTACGTTTGTAGGGATTATTCAGACAGCGAAAGCATCCGGAATGGAAACATTTCCTTTGCCGTATGTGCTGACAAACTGTCATAATTCTTTATGTGCCGTCGGCGGTACCATTAACGAAGATGATCATGTTTTCGGCTTATCGGCGGCTAAAAAATACGGAGGTATTTTCGTACCTCCTCATATTGCCGTTATCCATCAGTATATGCGTGAAAAAATGGCCAGCTGCGGAAAGATGATCATCGGCTCCGACAGTCATACGCGCTATGGAGCGCTCGGTACCATGGCTGTCGGCGAAGGCGGCGGCGAGCTGGTTAAGCAGCTCCTGCGCGACACATATGATGTGGCATATCCCGGTGTCGTGGCCGTATACTTGACAGGAAAACCAAGTCCCGCCGCAGGGCCCCATGATATTGCCGTAGCCATTGTCGGCGCCGTGTTTAAAAACGGATATGTAAAAAATAAAGTCATGGAATTTATCGGGCCCGGCGTTTCGTCGATGAATACGGATTACCGAAACAGTGTTGACGTCATGACGACAGAAACGACATGTTTATCGTCGGTGTGGCGGACTGATGACGATACGAAAGCCTATCTGACGCAGCATGGCAGGCCGCAGGACTATAAAGAGCTCAATCCTGCCGACGTAGCCTATTATGACGGCGTCATCTATGTAGATCTCAGCAAGATAAAACCTATGATCGCTATGCCCATGCATCCGAGCAACGCCTTTACGATTGACGAACTGAATGAAAATTTATATGACATCCTTCACGAAACAGAAGAAAATATCAATAAACGAATGAGTAATCCGGAACTTCATTACAGTTTGACCGATAAGATTGTTCGTGGAAAGCTCTGTGTGCAGCAGGGCATTATCGCCGGCTGCGCAGGCGGCAACTACGGAAATATTATGGCTGCGGCGCATATCCTGAAAAATGCCAGCTGCGGTTCGGATATGTTTACATTGGATGTTTACCCGTCGTCACAGCCCGTATATATGGATTTGGTACGAAAAGGAGCTATTGCCGATCTGTTAGCTGCCGGCGCTGTATTCAAGACGGCTTTTTGCGGCCCCTGTTTTGGCGCCGGCGACACGCCGGCTAATAATGCATTCAGTATCCGTCATACGACGCGTAATTTCCCGAATCGCGAAGGTTCCAAGCCGGGGAATGGCCAGTTTTCAGCAGTAGCTCTTATGGACGCTCGTTCCATTGCTGCTACGGCTGCGAACGGCGGCGTTCTTACGTCGGCGGAAGGGTATTTGGACGATTATGTTGAACCGTTTTATGAGTATGATAATTCCTCTTATGAAGCCAGGATATATCAAGGATTCGGCAGCGCCGACGAGCAACAAGAACTTGTATATGGTCCCAATATAAAAGATTGGCCTGCGATGGAAGCGCTGGCTGATGATATTTTACTTAAAGTATGTTCTAAAATCATGGATGCCGTTACGACGACGGATGAACTTATTCCGTCAGGCGAAACGTCATCATATCGTTCCAATCCTCTGGGACTGGCTGAGTTTACGCTGTCCCGACGCGACCCTGCATATGTTGGGAGAGCAAAAGCCGTCGATGCCGTTGAACGGACCCGTTTGGCCGGACAATGCCCCGTAGCGGCCGATGCGTCGCTGAAAGAGGTATTTGATAAAATACAGGAAGCATTTTCAGATGCCGACATGGCGAAAACGGAAATCGGCAGCGTTATTTACTGCGTCAGACCGGGGGACGGATCGGCAAGAGAACAAGCTGCCAGCTGCCAGCGCGTTCTCGGCGGTCTGGCAAATATTTGCCGGGAGTATGCAACAAAACGGTATCGTTCCAATGTCATCAATTGGGGAATGCTTCCGTTCCAGATGAAGGATGAACCGGATTTTGAAGTAGGCGACTATATCTTTATACCGGATATCAAGAAAGCGCTTGACGGCGATATGCAGCATATCAAAGCGTATGTTGTCGGCAAAACCATGAAGGAAATATCGTTGTACGTTGCGGACATGACGGAAGATGAAAAAGAAATCATCAAGGCAGGATGCTTGATTAATTTTAATCGGAACCGCCATAAAGCATAGTACAGTCGATGTGAGAAATTTCCCCGCAGTAAAAAAATATCATGGAAAAACAATACCCTCCTTGCCGGATCATCCGGTAAGGAGGGTATTGTTAATTATTTTTTTCCGGTTTGTTCAGTTCACTATGTCTGTAACCATACAGCAGGTAAATCAGCAGTCCCAAACAGGACCATCCGGCGAACAGGACCAGTGTGTGCCAGGAAAGCTGGGAAAAAACGAAGGCACAAAAAATAAATCCTAACGGAGCAATAATTCGAACTGCCGGGCAGCGAAATCCTCTCGGTTTGTCGGGATACAGCCGCCGCAGTACGAGAATCCCGATGCAGGAGCATAAAAAGGCAAAGATCGTGCCGGCGCTGCAGGTTTCAGCGACGATATGTATCGGCGTAAATCCCGTAATACAGGCGACGAGGATTCCAATGATAATTTGGATCATATACGGCGTGTGGAATTTAGGGTGAACTTTATGCAGACTCATCGGCATAAGGCCGTCGCGGCTCATGGAATACAGCGCCCGGCTCTGGGCAAAAAGCATGCACAATACGACTGTCGACAATCCGCAAAGGGCGCCGGTGCCGACGATAGCCGATCCCAGTCTGAGTCCGATATATTCCAGCACATAAGCTGCCGGGGCTGCTGTGTCGAGCATTTGATAGGGAACGACTCCGGTCATGACGGCACATACGGCGATATACAGAGCCGTGCAGATCGATAACGCCGCAATGATGCCGATGGGCATATCCCGCTTTGGATTTTTTGTTTCTTCCGCTGCCGTAGATAAAGCGTCAAATCCTAAATAGGCAAAAAATAAGACGGCTGTTCCGGTGGCAATGCCTTGAACTCCGTACGGCAGGAAAGGATGCCAGTTGGCCGGTTCAATATGCGGGCCAGCCAGGAAGAGGAATAAAAAAATGGTGCCGATTTTTACATAGACGAGAATTCGGTTTACTCGAGCGCTTTCCCGCACGCCGATTACCAAAAGGGCAGTTGTCAGTAATACGATTAAAACTGCCGGCAAATTAATGATTCCGCCGTCAGCAGGTACTGTAGTCAGCGCTTTAGGCAGTTCAATGCCGCAGGAACGGAGAATTTCAACGAAGTAGGCCGACCATCCGCCGGCGACGGCGCTGGCTCCGACGGAATATTCCAAAATTAGGCTCCATCCTACCCACCAGCCGAAAATTTCTCCAAGCGATGCATAGGCATATGTGTAAGAACTTCCCGAAACAGGCAGGAAAGAAGCCAGCTCCGAATAGGCCAGGCAGACGAAAGTACAGGTTACGGCGGCTAATATGAAAGATAACATCAATCCGGGTCCGGCGTACTTGGCGGCGCCGATCCCGGTCAATACGAAAATACCGGTGCCTATGATGATTCCCAGACCCATCATGGTAATGTCGAACGCATTCAGTGCTTTAGCCAGTTTTTTCTCTTCCGTATGCGCCATCAAGTCGTCAAAGGATTTTCGGCGCAGTATGTTCATATTCATTAACACCTTCTTCAAACACAGAATTTAAGATAAAAAATATTGCCGCATCTTATATCATATATCCAGGCGGAAAGAAGGGTGGGCTGCGTCAACATATCCGGAAACGGTGCGGCAGCCAAAAGTGCATGTTAATATATCAGTCAGTTCTGCGCATACGGCGTCTACTTGATCCTTATTGATATCGGAAAATCCGTCAATAGGAAAAAATACGCGGCTTGTCTGTTCCGTAATTTTCCCGCATTCGCTTTGTCTCCAGGTCCAGCGCCTCGTTCTTACTTCATGTCCTACGGCATAAACGACTTCGCCGGCGTCAACAGGTTCTTTCTGTTCGGAACCGAAAGGAATAAATGTATCCCCCTCTGAAGCATACCGCATTTCGATATCTGCATCAGAACGGGATAGGTCGTGCGTTCCCATCGGGATGACGTGGTTTAATGACAGGGCGTTATTCAAATCGACGAGCGGATTGATATGAGGAAGTCCTTTTCCTTTCACTATACGGGAAAACATAGCTTCTACGGAGCACGGAAACCGGTTTGGGTTTAAGCCGACTGCGCGGAATGCTTCGCGGTACGGTATGATTTCCTGCATTTTTTTGACAGACATGTCAGCAAACTTTGTCTGCGCTTTTTCTACGGCTTCTGCCAGCATGGCTTCGACAGCGGGATACGCTTTCTGATTATTCACGCCGTCTGCCGCGACAACACCGATATATAATGTCGGCAAACATTGGAAAATAGCCGGTTCTACCTTGAAATACATAATATCCCCCTTTATAGCGTAAGTGTAACATGATATAAGGCGATACTCATTATACCACGGATTAAGAAATATATTAATACTGAAGGGGAAAAATCATGCCCATCGTATATCCGGTGTTTTCCGCTGCAGATAAAGATAGAAGATAATTCGTAATTAAGACCTGTTTCCGGTGCTCCTAAATTTTTGGAAATGGCTGCAGGGAAGGGAAATACCGGCAGACTGTGCAGCATAAGGAGGCGTTTCTATATTACAGGAGATACTCGTATTGCTGAGCGGAAAAATAGAATGATATAAAAAGGCCTTTCCATGGTATTCCTGTAATCCGTGCAGGACATGAAAAGGCCGAATTGGTATTTATGCAGTTTATTCCATAACGCCGATTTCGTCAGGTATGATGACATCGGCTTCCGTTGAGGCCAGAATATCTTCTACCGTATATCCCGGAGCGATTTCCCGCAAAACAAGACCTTCCGGCGAGACTTCAAAATAACAGCGTTCCGTTACAATATCGGTAACGCACTTTGCGCCCGTCAAAGGAAGGGTGCATTTTTTGAGTATTTTTGACGTACCGTTTTTTTCACAGTGATCTGTCGCAACGATAATCCGTTTTACGCCGGCGCACAGATCCATGGCGCCGCCCATGCCGGGAACGAATATTCCCGGGATCGTCCAATTGGCAATATTTCCTTCCTGATCTACCTGAAGCGTGCCGAGAACGGTCGCGTCAATATGACCGCCGCGGATAAAAGCGAAGGACATATCGTGGTCATATACGCTACCGCCGGCAATGATAGAAGCAGGCTGGCCGCCGGCATCGATAACGTCGATATCGGCGTCGTCCCACGACGGCGTAGCGCCGCTGCCGACTGTGCCGATTTCTGCTTCCAGCCAAACGTGCACGCCGTCAGGGAGATAATTGACGCACATAAGAGGCACGCCGATGCCTAAATTTATAAAATCACCGTCTTTAAAAAATTTTGCGCACCGCGACGCAATAAGCGCCCGTCCCGTCAGCGCCGCCATCACTCTCCGCCTCCTTCCGATTTTTTGATTTTTGCTTCTGCCTTGGCTTTCGCCCGCTGCCACATCGGATATAATGGCCGTTTTTCTCCGTTTCTCACATACACCATGTCGATGATGGGCGCAGGGACATCAATTTCTTCCGGGCCTAACTCGCCTACTTCGACGAGTTCTTCCACTTCGGCAATGACTATGTCTGCCGCCAAGGCAATGGTGCTGTTTGTTGCCCGTGAATTCATGCGGAAATAAATATTGCCGGCTCTGTCGGCTTTTGTCGCTTTGACGAGGGCTACATCGGCCCGTAGCGGCAGTTCAAGCAAATATTCCTTGCCGTTGACGGTAATTTTCTGTTTTCCTTTTTCCACATCCGTGCCGATGCCTGTCGGCGTAAGGAAGCCGCCGAGTCCGGCGCCGCCGCACCGAATGCGTTCAATCCATGTCCCCATGGGGACGAATTCCACATCCAGCTCACCGGCAAACATCTGCTCTTTTGCCAGGGGATTCAGGCCGATATGCGTAGTAATTAACCGGCTGACCCGTTTGGCCGCAATGAGTTTTCCTACGCCTTGATCCGGCATACCTCCTGAAACAGAAATTGCGCAGATATTTTTTATTCCTTTTTCCAGCATTCCGTCGATTATTTCATCAGGAGCAAGCTCGCCGTGCCAATCGCCGAACATAATTGTCTGTCCGTCGTGTATTTTTTCCAGCGCTTCTGCTTTTGTTACAACTTTCTGCCGCAAAGCAATCCCTCCTTTTTATGAGCGCCACGCAGTTATTTTCCCTGGAAAACTGGTTTTCTTTTTTCCATGAACGCTTTGCAGCCTTCCTGAAAATCGTGGGATGATGAGCATGCGCGCTGCGTCGGAACTTCCGTCTCCTCAAGCCATTTTTTGTAATCGGCATACGCTGCGGCATATACCTGTTTTTTGATGTTTGCGTACGAAAGTAAAGGACCTGCACATAGTTTTCGGGCAAAATTTATTGCCGTTTCCTCTAATTCTTCCGCCGGCACTATTTTGTAAACCAATCCGAGATTTTTTGCTTCTTCCGCACTGACAGGACGGCCTGTCGCTGCCAGTTCCATCGTCCGCATAGGGCCGATCATTTTCGTCAGCAGGTAGGTAACGCCCGTGTCAGGCACTAGGCCCAAATTGACAAAGGCCAGAATAAATTTGGCGTTTTCAGAGCAAATCAGAAAATCGCCGTTGAATGCCAGGCTTGCGCCTGCGCCGGCGGCCGCTCCGCTGACCGACGTTATGATGATTTTTTTCATCTTGCGCATCTCGTCGGCAACAGAATCGACTTTACGGATGAGGCTATCCATATTGATTTCGCCGCCGGCTTGGATGAGCTGATAAAAATAACCGATATCTCCGCCGGCGGAAAAAGCTTTTTCCGCACCTTTCAACAGGACGACCCGTACATCTGGATCCTGGTCTGCCGTGCGAAGAACATACAATAGTTCTTCCGCCATCTGCTCGTCAATGGCATTAAGATTTTTCATGTAATTCATTGTAATAACAGCAATACCGTTTTCCACTGTGTACAACACTTTTTGTAAATCCATTTTTAGACCTCCTTTCGCTGCAACATCCTGCTGTATGGCTGTTCTGCCTGCAATATACGAACCCGGCAGTAAGGAAGTTCGGCAGGTATCCAGCAGTTTTTTGTTTTTATTTCCGCAAGTTAGTTATACTTAAAATATATAGATAATATTTTTAATTGTCAATATATTTTTCTTTAATATGCCTATTTATTCCGCATGTAAAAAAAGCCTCATCTGTATACTGATGAGGCTTTTTTTGGTAACAGTTACAAAACGTTGAAAATTAAATAGGAAACGATAGTCATAGATAGCAGGCTGGCGACCGTCGTCAGCAAAACCATGCTCAACGCATAATCTCCGTAATTGCGCTTTGATTGAGCAAACATGGCGATAGCCGCCATCGTCGGCAAAGCGCCAATAAGCGTGAGGGCCTGCACCATCATCAAATCATCGCAGAGCCGATGGACAATTTCAAAAAATACTAAAGGATATATCAGCATTTTCGTCGCTATGCCGACGTATAAATCTTTCGATTTTGCGGCAACGGACCAATCAACATAATAAATAAGCCCGCCTAAGTAAATGAGAGACAACGGTGTTGCCGCCCGGCCTACTGTAAGGAGCGACGTTTCCAGTAGTCCGGGCAAAGATATTCCGAGAAGAATCAGTACCAGCGCCAGTAAGATGGCAAACACCGCCGGATTGATAAAACTCCGCCACTGAAACGATGCTTTTTCCTCGCCCGGCGTCGTCAAATAGATGCCGTATGTCCATAAAACAAGCTGATCGACAATGCTGAACAACGCGATATAAATGCCGCCGTGTCCGGGAAAGGCTGCTGATAGTAAGGGAATGCCGAGAAAACCGACGTTTCCGTATATCATCGTTGCCTGGTAAATGCGGCTGTGATTTCCTTTCAGGCGGAGGATACGAGCCACAACGGCCTGAAATACAATAAGGCCGCCATATAATCCTATTCCCAGCAAGATAATCTGATAACTGTCAAATAAAATCTGCCGGGTCGTTCCGTTCATGGCATTGGCAAAAATCAATATAGGCAAAAGCAGTCCGATAATAACTTTAGACAGTGCGTCCAAAGTGGATCGGGACAAGATTCCTTTTTTTGCAGCAATATATCCGCAAACCATCATGATAAAAAACTGAAAGAGCTGGCTGGAAATAATGTAAAATAAATTCATATAATGTCACCTTTCATAGTATTTGCATACGTTATATTTATTATACCAAAAAAAGGTCTAACACACAAAAAATATTCTTGGTAAAATTCCGCATATATGTTCGCTTTTGCTAAGCGGCAGTTCACCAGCACAGTATTACTCAGCCCTCTGTCAGCATTTTGTTGACAGAGGGCTGAGTACATTGGTAGTTATTTATCGATGGTGATGATAGACGGTAAAGGCTTGAAACATGTCGAGCTTGTATCCGTCTTTTTCTTTTATCAATTCTAAAATATTCGACAGTTTTTACGCAGGCTAAAGCCTATATGAGGTAGCGTAGAGGAAACTCTCAATGAACTGCTGGAGGTATTTTTTCACTTATTAAATGGATTCGGGGCAGGGAAATCAATGCTGTTGAAACTAAAGAAAATAAAATTAAGCTTCATTTAGAAGACGGGGAAATCGTTATTACGACGAAAAATATCATGAAAGTGTATTTGTATGCTGATTGCCGTAAGTCTATTGAAAAGGTATTAATGCCATTGAAAGGTGAAGGTATTGAGTCGTTTGAATTAAGAAATCCAGATTGCCCACAAGATAAAAAGCCGATTGAATCTATTACTAAAGAGGATGTTCATTATTTCAAAGCCCCACCTGTAGAATCTGTTGAACGGGAAGAAACATCCACAGAGCAGGAAATAACCGTTAAGATAACATCCATTACGTTTGAAAAAGGGAATAAATGGCGATTAACGGACGGGAATAATACTTTCTGGGCTAAAATTGAAGATGAAAAATTTTTGTCTAAAGTTGAGCAAGGCAATGTGTCTTTTACTAATGGGGATATGTTGCGTATCAGATATTACATTCATCAAAAAATGAAAGGTGATTCGCTTTCCCGTGAATATATTGTTACCAAAGTTCTTGAACTACAGAAAAGACCTGAACAAATTAAATTAGATTTTGACATCAAAGAAATAAAAGACGAGAGCCGGTAAAAACCGGCTCTTTTTTTGTGACGACGTTTTGACGACATTGTATAAAACAAACGTCTGGGACGTATGAAATATATGCAATGTATGTAATAGAAAACGAGATAAAGCAGGGTAAAAAACACAGAATCAGATATCGGGCATTATACAAAAACCCAAAGCAAAAGCAATATTATCTTGTTTCTAAACAGTACAATTTATTGATAACAACGGGAAGATTTTATCCGGCTTCTGCAGAGCAAAGCATTTTTCTTTATTGCATGGAATAATAAATTTCATAAATTATACATAAATTATACAAAACATATACAATAAAACATTACCATAAAGTAAGCGGATTATCTTTTAGATAAAAAGAGAGGAGCACTATATGATGTCTCAATTATCGGAACATGCCTTTTCCAGACGCAGTTTTTTGAAACTGGCTGCAGGTTCTGCCGTAAGCGCGGCTTTGTTTTCCATGCCTTCTTTGTCTTTTGCCCGTAATCTGAGTACAGCAAAACGTACCGTAAAACCTGTTTCTTTCAGAAATATCCCTAAAAATGCCGTTGCTGCTGCTCAAGCTTCACCGCTGGTGCAATCGTCTTTCGACAACATCGTAAAATTATCCGGTACCATTACAGACAGGAGCCTTCGTCAATCTGTCCTTGATCTTTTAAAAAATCCAGTGCCGACGTTTATGCAGGAATATACGTCGCCGTCGTCTATACGCCGCGTATATTCCGCACTGGCTGCCCGGCGTTTGGTGGATACGTCGAAAATAGACGAAGCTCATTTATTACCGCCGTTCAGCGGCACGGTTCAGGAATTTAAAACGGCTCCCGGCAGCGGATACGGCAGCCATCATCCGTATCCCGGAGGGCTGGCGACTCATGTAAACTGCAACATGCATATTACGGATTATATATGCCGGACGTATGAAGACGTCTTTTGCTATTCCGTAAACAGGGATATTGCCGTTGCGGCGCAAGCTTTGCATGATATTTCAAAGCCCTTTGTCTTTCAATGGAACGCCGACGGATCGTCGCTGACGGAATATACGATTGCCGGCCAGGGCGCGCATCACGTTATTGCATTGGCGGAAGTCATCTACCGCCGGTTTCCTGCAGAAGAGATCGTAGCGCAGGCATGCGCTCACAGTGCGCCGACATCTAAAAAAGAAGAAGCCGAAGTTGCCTCCTGGCTGAAAGCTGCAGCGATCATGGCCGGAACAGATCCGGTTTCCTACGGACTTGTCGGGAAAGATGGAGAAACGATTCCGGCGCCGCATCATCAGGAAGGATATATTGTTCACTTAGGCGATCATGATTGGGTCTTATCTTCTCCGGCAGCGCAGAAAACAGTTCTTCTCCTGAAAAAAATTGCCCGTCAAGAATACGGCATGTCTGAAAGCGATCTAAACGGCGCGCCGTTCAACCATTTCCGCAATTATGCCGGCGCTCAGCTTTCGTATATGTACCTTAACATGCTCGAAGCGGAACATGGAGGATATCAGATGGCTGCCGAAGAAGTTAAAAAAGTTATCTTGCCGTAACTCTTGTTTTTCCGCGAACTGCATCATAAAAATCATATTTTTATCAGTATGCCGGGTGTCCTTTGCAGCTTCTTCCAGACTTTGGATATAGTGCGCTGGCAGGAAGCGATATGACAAACTATTGGGCAAAGAAAAAACAGTCCTTTTTTAAAGGACTGTTTTTATTGTTCATCGGGCACATAGACAGTGAGAAAGGATGGCAGAACTTCCAAATCCAGCGGAAAAGAAGGACCTTTGTCGCCGTCCATATTTGTTGAAAGAAACGCATCGTCGGCAATAGATATTTTAGCTTTTGTCGTTGTCAGGAGAGTCATATATTCGCTGCTCAGGGGGATACCGGCCAGTATTTCCGGAATGAGTTTGAACAGGTTCAGATAAGAAAAATCTTTGAATACGGCAATCCAGAGTTTGCCGTCGTCGGCACGGGCTTGGGGAGCAATGCATCGAAAACTGCCGATGGAATTGGTCAGCATGACGATGAGAAGGGACGACCGGTAAATCATCTGCCCGTCGTCGGTTTCAAGCTTAAAGAGGGATGTTTTGTTGTTCTGCAGCGCCCTGATGCCGGTCAAGAAATAAGCCAGAGGCCCCAGCCTGGTTTTCTGCTCGATCGATACGTGGCCGACTGCTTCGGGCATGACGCCGGCGGCAATGGTGTTGACGAAATAACGGTCATTGGCCCGGCCAATATCTACTTTCCTTGTCCTGCATCGCCGGAGCATCGCAATAGCAGCTTCCGGCTGAAGCGGGATGCGGAGTGCCCGGGCCAGGTCATTGACTGTTCCTAATGGGATAAATCCGAAGTGAATCGATTTATTGGCATGGGCCAGGCCATTGATCGTTTCGTTGAGCGTTCCGTCGCCGCCCATGCAAAATACGGCGTCGTAGTTATTAAATGAAGCCTCGGCCGCCCAGTTTGTTGCGTCGCCGGCTTTTTCCGTCTGCCGCAGCTCAACGTCGTCAAACATGGTTTCCAATTGTTTTTTCAAAGGCTCTTTATGGTATTTTGCCCGTTCGCGTCCGGCTGTCGGGTTGATGATCAACATACATCGCGTCATTGCTGTATCTCCTTACGATGAATAGACGTATAACCATATATCGGTATTTTTGCAGTGTTTATTATTATAGCGGTAAATGCGCCGTAAGTGAAGATGGATATTTTGGATTTGTAAAAAATAGCCGCAAAACTGTTTTTACATAAAACGGCTGTTCCTCTGGAATAAACTATGATATAGTAAGAAAAACAATTGCAGGGGAGGCATGAAAATGAATATGCAGGTTGATGCGCTCCAGTATCCGTATCCTTCACGGCGGGAAGTTGTTTACGGCCGCCGCGGCATGATATGCACGTCTCAAAGTCTGGCGGCGCAGGCAGGGCTTGATATGCTCAAGAAAGGAGGCAATGCGGTCGATGCGGCGTTGGCGGCGGCTATCAGCCTGACAGTGCTGGAACCGACAAGCAACGGTTTAGGCAGCGACGCCTTTGCCTTGATATGGATGAAGGACAAGTTATACGGGCTGAACGGCAGCGGATGGTCTCCGCAGGGGCTGACGTGGGAGGCGCTTCATGAATGGGGCTGCAGCGCCGTTCCTCACCGCGGCTGGGCGCCCGTCATGGTTCCGGGAGCGGCGGCGTCATGGGCGGAAATACATGAGCGGTTTGGAAAATTACCTTTCGGAGAGCTGTTTGAACCGGCTGTTTCTTATGCGGAAGACGGGTATGCCGTCACGCCGTGCGTGGCGGCGATGCTGGCGGAAAGTTGGAAAAGTTTTGCGCCGTATCGGCAAGATGAGGCATTCTCCGGACTTTTTCCGACTTTTTTCCCGCAGGGACGGCCGGCAAAGGCCGGAGAGATTCTGCGCCTTCCTGATCACGCCGCGTCGCTGCGCCTGCTCAGGGACAGTGCGTGCCGGGATTTATATGAAGGCGGACTGGCGGACGATATTGACGCGTGGTCCAGGAAAACGGGCGGCTATATACGGAAAAACGATTTAGCCGGGTATAAACCGTTATGGGTAAAGCCTATTCATACATCGTACCGGGGATATGACGTATGGGAGATTCCGCCGAACGGCCATGGACTTGTCGTACTGATGGCTCTGAATATTGCCGGCGGGTTCCGCTTTGACCGGCGGGATACGGCCGAATCGTTCCACCGCCAAATTGAATCCATGAAGCTGGCCTTTACGGACGGGCGGAAGTATATTGCAGATATGCGCTGCATGAAAACAGACGTAGCGTACTGGCTGTCTTCGGAATATGCTGAAAAACGCCGGGCCGTCATAGGAGAAGAAGCAGTCATGCCTGAACCGGTCGATGTCAATAACGGCGGCACCGTTTACTTATGCGCCGCTGACGGAGAAGGAAATATGGTGTCGTATATCCAGAGCAATTTCGACGGGTTCGGTTCGGGCATCGTCATTCCCGGAAGAGGTATTTCCCTGAGCAACCGCGGGAGCAACTTCAGCATGGACAGGGATAGCGATAACTGCGTAGGCCCGCGGAAAAGATCGTATCATACGATTATTCCGGGATTTCTTACGAAAGAAGGAAAGCCTGTAGGCCCCTTCGGCGTCATGGGAGGATTTATGCAGCCGCAGGGACAGATGCAGGTACTCATGAACACGATAGATTATCACCTCAATCCGCAAGCTGCTCTTGATGCGCCGCGGTGGCAGTGGGTAGGCGGAAAAACCATAGAAGTAGAGCCCGCTGTCGGCGAAAAGATTATTGCCGGTTTGAAAGCAAGAGGCCATGATGTCGTCGTCAATTCTGATATTATGGCCTATGGACGGGGGCAAATTATCTGGCGCAGTGAAGACGGCGTATTAATGGGAGCGACGGAGCCGCGAGCCGACGGAACTGTTGCCGCTTGGTAGCTCTATGATACATAGTTTTTATTCCTGATAGGCATTGAAATAGTTATAAAAATCACAAAAGACGCTTTTCGGCATATTGAAAATACTTAAGTGAATATTAGATTTATGCGACTGATGTTTTGAATGAGTGTATGCAAACATCAGTCATTTTTGTATTTTTTAGAAATACAAAAATACAGGAAATGCATGAATTTATGACGGAAATTGCCGATTTTATATGAACGGCATATCTTGTCAAAAAGACATTGAAAAAATATTATTAAGATGATAACATTTTATTAAATCAAGAAAGGAGGGGAAGAAAATGGGAAAATTAGATGCATATATTCTTTTAGTGGAATTTTTGGGTAAAGCATTAGGGGAACATTGTGAAGTTGTGTTACATGATGTAAGCGACCCGGAACATTCTATTATAGCCATTGCCAACGGACATTTGAGCGGCCGCCGTATCGGCGGTTCACTGACGGATTTGGTACTGAAACTGCTGCAGCAGGAAAAAAGCGGTCAAGTTCCTTATGTGGCCAATTATCATGGCAAAGGAAGTACGGGACATCTATTTCGCTCATCTTCTTATTTTATCCGGGACGACGGCGGTGACGTTATCGGCGTATTATGTCTTAATTACGATGTGCAGCCTTACATTGACGCGAGAACTGTTTTGGACAGGGCGTTCTTTATGAATCTTTCGGCGGAAGACTTCCTTCCGCAGGTAAACGGCAAGGAAAAGCGCGCCGATGCCTTTGAAAATTTATACAAGACTGCCGGAGATGCCATTGAAAATATGATTAACAAACGGCTTGCAGAATATCCCGCTGAGCCGAAACGGCTGTCCATGAAGGAGCGCATCCAAGTAATCCACGATTTACACGACGATGGGCTGTTTCTGCTGAAAGGAGGTATTTCCGCACTGGCCGATACGCTGGAAGTTTCAGAACCGACGGTATATCGGTATTTGCAGCGCATCCGCAGGGAAGAAGCACCGAACGTTTCGGAATAAAACAGAAATGTATCGGATGGAAGTAGGGGCCAATACCGGTATTCAACTCATAGTTGGCATTATATTGCCGCCATAATAGTACAAAGGAGATGAAATTTTTTATGGCAACACAAAAATTGACTCATGCGCAGCGTGCAGGAATGACGGAAGAGGAATGGAAGCAGGCGATTGCTTTCGACAGCACTGACTGGGGCTGGGTCATCATGAGTATCGGCATGGCTATTGGCGCCGGCATCGTCTTTCTGCCTGTTCAGGTCGGGATTGCCGGTATTTGGATTTATTTACTATCTTCCGTTATCGGTTACCCGGCGATGTATTTATTTCAGAAACTGTTTATCAATACGCTGGCTGCTGCGGAAAAAGCAGAAGATTATCCGAGTATTATTGCCGGATATTTAGGAAAAAACTGGGGGTTTTTTCTGGGAATTTTGTATTTTATCATGTTGGTTATTTGGGTATTTGTTTATTCGACGGCCATTACAAACGACAGTGCCTCTTTCCTTCATACCTTCGGAGTGACCGATACAGTTCTTTCGTCAAATCCCCTTTATGGATTAGCTATTATCTGCATATTAGTAGCACTTGCTTCACGAGGTGAAAAGTTGCTGTTCAAATTATCTACGGGAATGGTACTGACAAAAATAGGGGTTATCGCTGTTTTAGGCATCATCATGGTGCAGCATTGGGATTTTGCAAATTTCGGTTCGCTTCCGGATTTTGATTACCTCATCAAGCAGACGATCATTATGCTTCCCTTTACGCTTACGTCGATTTTGTTTATTCAAAGCCTCAGCCCTATGGTTATTTCATACCGTGCTCATAATAAATCCATTGAAGCGGCCCGCTACAAGGCGCTTCGGGCAATGAATATTGCTTTCGCCATCCTTTTCGTCGTCGTTTTCTTTTATGCCATTTCCTTTAACCTGGCTATGGGACACGACCAGGCTGTTGAAGCTTACGCTAAAAATATTTCGTCGCTGGCTATGGCAGCTCAGGGTTTTGAAGGAAATTCCGTCCGTATTATGAGTCTTATCCTAAATATCTTTGCTGTTATGACGGCGTACTTCAGCGTATTTCTCGGATTCCGCGAAGCCTGCCACGGTATAGCACTGAACTGTCTGCGCCGCGTAATGCCTGATGAACGCATTCATAAAGGCGCTGTCAAATACGGTATTCTTATCTTTGCTGTTCTGGTGTCATGGGGAGCGATTGTACTAAATGCCCCGGTTCTCAGCTTTACATCAATATGCAGTCCGATTTTCGGCCTTGTAGGATGTCTGATTCCCGCGTATCTGGTATATCAGGTACCTATGCTGCATCAGTACAAGGGTATTAGTTTGAAGATTATTATTTTTACCGGCTTTTTGCTGGTTATCTCTCCGTTTTTAGCATTTTCGTAAAATGAGGTGCATCGTATGATTACTGCAACATGGGAAAAAATGATTGAAATTATGAAAGGCGACGTTATTCCGGCAACGGGCTGTACGGAACCTGTGTCGCTGGCCTTTGCGGCAGCTTCGGCCGCCCGTGAATTAGGCGAACCTGTATTGTCTGTCGAAGCCCGCGTATCGGCGAATCTGATGAAAAACGGCATGGGCGTCATGGTTCCCGGTACAGGACGGCACGGGCTGCATATTGCCGCCGCTGTGGGAGCCTTGGGCGGAGATCCGTCAAAGGGTCTTCAGGTTTTAAACGGAATTTCTCCCGATCACATTGAGGCGGGGAAACGCATGGCGGACATGGGCCTTGTTACGATACAGATTGCTAGAGAAGTGCCGAATGTCCTATATGCCGAAGCGTTGGTCAAAGGAAAAAATCATACAGCCAAAGTTTGTATTGCCGATGCGCATACGAACGTTGTACGGATTGAAAAAGACGGCAATAGTATATTCAGGGCCGAACAGGGAGAAGATACTGCCTTTGAAGAAAAGCAAGCGTTTCTTCAAAAACTGTCTATCTGCGAAATTGTCGAATTTGCGGAACAGGTACCGCTGGAAGCGATTGATTTCATGAAGCAGGCCGGAGAAGTAAACGACGCCCTGTCTAAGGAAGGTTTGACGAGAAAATACGGACTGGCTATCGGTTCTGCAATGCGCAAAAAACAAGAGAAAGGCATTGTGGGCCGTGATTTGATGAACGAGGTTATCATTCGGACTGCTGCCGCATCAGATGCCCGCATGGGCGGAGCGCCGCTACCGGCGGTGACGAATTCCGGTTCGGGAAACCAGGGAATTGCGGCGACGGAACCGGTCGTTGTCGTGGCGGATTACCTGAACGCTTCTGATGAAGAACGGCTGCGCGCCTTGGTGTTATCTCACATGACGGCGATTTACGCCCATGCTTTCCTGCCGAAATTATCGGCGCTGTGCGCGGCCCTGACGGCATCTATGGGAGCTGCCGCCGGCATGGCGTGGCTTTTGGACCGGGAAAACAGCGTCAGGACGATTCGCCATGCCGTCTGCAGCATGACCGGCGACGCCGTCGGCATGGTCTGTGACGGCGCGGCCAACAGCTGTTCCATGAAAGTTGTCACAGCCGTTTCATCGGCATTCCGTTCCGTGATTCTGGCTCTTGACGGCGTCCGCGTCGGCGGCAGCGACGGCCTTGTAGCCGATGATGCCGACGAATGTATCCGCAACGTCGGCGCTCTTGCCTGCTGCGGCATGAAAGCAGCAGACGATGAAATTTTAAACATCATGCTTCACAAAAATAAGGGCAGACAATAATAGATGAACATCTCTTTATCTGTATGCAGACAAAGACGGGCAAAGAAATCCTTTGCCCGTCTTTTATATTGCACGACGTCGGAAATCGTGTGAATTTTCCTGTGCGGAAAGGCTCGGCGCTACATATCGGGAACAGGATTATTTACGAACCATACGGCAAGCGGTAATAATATAATGCGGCTGTGCGAAGAGATGCAGACAGATAATGAATGAAAAAAAGTAAAAACAAAAATTTAAGAAAAGGAGCATTTTTTCCCCTTTGTATATGCTATAATGAAATGAGATTTGATGTATATGTAGATGCGGTCAGTATCTGCTGAAGGAGGATATGTTATGGTAAAAACACGTAAAGTAGTTATTGTCGGCGCCGGCCATGTAGGGTCTCACGTCGCGTTGGCGCTGATTCAGTCCGGTGAAGCCGATGATATCGTTTTGATTGATATATTGCAGGATAAGGCCATAGGGCAGGCCATGGACCTGGACGACGGGATCAGCGGTTCCCTGTGCGGACGCGACGCGCAGGTTCGCGCCGGCGGATATGAAGAACTAAACGACGCCGATATTCTGGTCATGGCTTTCGGACGCAGCCGCAAGCCGGGTGAAACGCGGCTCGATATGTTCGATGATTCTATCCGCATGGCCAAAGACGTCATTTCCCATTTGAAGGAAGTTGATTTTAAAGGCATTATGATCAGCATATCCAACCCGGCCGATATTATCTGCGAATACATCCGCCGTCAAATGGGATGGCAGCGGAACCGCTGCTTCTGCACCGGTACGAGTCTTGAAACGTACCGGCTGCTCCGTGTCCTGTCCCACCGCACGGGCTGTGCGCGCCGCTCCATTCAGGCCATCTGCATGGGCGAACACGGCAATTCGAGCTTCATCGTCTGGTCGCAGGTATATATCGGCGGCAAACCGCTGGCAGCGGCAATGGCTGATGATCCCAGACTGGCCGATATGGACTTGGATTCCCTCCAGCTTGAAGTCAAACGGGCCGGCGATATTGAAATCGACGGCAAAGGCTGCACGGAATTCGGTATTGCCAACGCTGCGTGCATGATTATTTCGGCTATTTTCCACGACCAAAAGCTGGTATGGCCCTGCTCGACGGCTTTGTTCGGCGAATACGGCGAACAGGATGTTGCCGCCGGCGTGCCGTGCGTCATCGGCAAAGACGGCATGGAAGGCGTTGTAGAAGTAGCGATGACGGAAGAAGAACGGGAAAAATTCCGCGATTCCTGCAATATTCTCCGTTCCTTCCTGGAACGTGCCGAAGGATTATAATCTCCGCATCGCAGACAGACTGTGGCGAATGAAGGAGTTCACCGCAGTCTGTTTTTTTTCATAGTGCTTATTGAGGTGAAATACATCGTGAAACATGTCATTCCCAGAGCGGCGGTCCATCCCGTTGACCAGATGATGCCGCTGTCTCGTTTATTTGCGTACGGATTGCAGCACGTACTGGCCATGTATGCCGGCGCCGTCGCCGTGCCTATTATTATTTCCCAGGCCCTGGGGCTTACGGCGGAACAGCTGATCCATTTGATCAACGCCGATTTATTTACGTGCGGTATTGCCACCCTGATCCAGACTATCGGCTTCTGGCGTGTCGGCGCGCGCATTCCCATGATACAGGGCGTCACATTCGCATCGGTTACGCCGATGATACTCATCGGGACGGAATACGGCATTACGGCTATATACGGTTCCATTATCGTTGCCGGCATATTTACCTTTCTTGTCGCGCCGTATTTCAGCCGCCTTATCCGGCTGTTTCCGCCTGTCGTGACAGGGACGATCATTATGATTATCGGCATCACGCTCCTGCCGGTTGCCGTAAACTGGATCGGCGGCGGCAATCCGTCGTCGCCTGATTTTGCCAATCCGATGAACCTTTTTCTGGCAGCAGTGACGTTGTGCGTCGTTGTTTCTGTTTACCGGTATTGCAAGGGATTTATCAGCAACATCGCCGTTCTCATCGGCTTGATTTTCGGCACGCTTCTGTCTATCTGCCTCGGCGCGGCGAATTTCAGCGAAGTTGGCCGTGCTGACTGGATCGGCATAATTACGCCCTTTTCTTTCGGTTATCCGACGTTTAATGTCGGATCTATCATTTCCATGATTATCGTTATGCTTGTCGTCATGGTAGAAACGACAGGCGACTGCATTGCCATCGGCGAAATCGTTCACCGGCCTATCGGCAGGGGGCGGCTGGCCCGCTGTCTCCGTGCCGATGGATTATCGACGCTGATCGGCGGCATTTTAAACAGCTTTCCTTATACGGCTTTTGCGCAGAACGTAGGCCTTATCGCCGTTACCCGCGTCAAAAGCCGCTTTGTAGTTGCCACATCGGGGATTATCCTCATCTTGCTGGGACTGTTCCCCAAAATGGCGGCAATCGTTGCCTGTATTCCCAACGCCGTTCTCGGCGGCGCCGGCATTGCCATGTTCGGAATGATTATTGCCAGCGGCGTCCGCGCTTTATCGCGCGTGCGTTTTGAAGGGAACTACAATCTCATGCTGGTTGCCATCAGCATCGGCATGAGCATGATTCCCCTGACGGCGCCGAATTTTTTCCAGCATTTTCCCGATGCGGCGAAAATCGTCCTGCAAAGCGGCATTACCTTGGGAAGCCTGACGGCGGTCCTCCTGAACGTTCTGTTTAACGGAGTACACGGTCAGGACGACGTGCTGACGGAAGATTAAACGAAGCTTTGTTCATGCAGAAGGAGCGGATATGATAAAATCGATCATTACGTTGGCTTGTGCGTGGCTGCTGGCTGCAGGGACGGTTCCGGCCGCCGGCGATAGTCAGATTACTTCCGCCTTCGATGCACAGGCGGTTAAGACGGAAGCTCATCCTGAAAAAGAAAACCGGGAAGACCTGCCGGAAGAAAAAACGGCGGATAATAGCCGCTTGGAGCCGCTGCAGGAGCAGCGAACCGGCAGCAAGACCGAAAAAACGGAACCTGAGCCGAAAGTATTGGTGGAAATTAAGTCGGAAACGGCGGTAAAGCCGCCTCCTCTGGCGCAGGTGGAAATAAAGAAAACGGATCCCCTGAAACCTGAAAGAGGGAAAACGCCCGCTGCAGGCAGTGAGCGGCGCATTGCCGTCAACGTCGCCAGCCGGATGCTGATGGTATATGAAGGAAACCGGAAGGTGCGGATCTATCCGATCGGCGCCGGCACGGCGGAAACGCCGACGCCGCCGGGATTTTATGCCGTGCAGACAAAAGAAATCGATCCCGTATGGATTGACCCTGACGATATGGAAAAGCGCGTCCCTACCGGTCCCGATAACCCGCTGGGCTATCGGTGGATCGGGTTCAGCGGCAACTACGGAATCCACGGCACGAATGCGCCGGAGACGATTGGCGAATACGTGTCCAACGGGTGTATCCGCATGCTTGAAGAAGATGTGGAAGAACTGTATTCCCTCGTATCTGTCGGCACGCCTGTCATCGTATATTATGACCGCATTGTTATCGACAGCACGCCGGACCATACCGTATCCTACTATATTTATCCTGACGGCTACCGCAGGCAGGACCTCAGCACAGCCGACGTAAGGCGCGCCCTGGCCGGCTACGGCGTCGATAATTTTGTCAGCGATTCGGAAATTGCCGAGAAGATCGCCGCATCTGACGGCCAGGCAACGTATGTGGCAAAGGCCTATGATTTGCTTGTCAACGGGCGTAAACTGGATATGCGGGCCTTGAAGCGCGGCGAAATTCTTTACCTTCCGGCCGTTGCTGTGGCGACGGCGCTGCAGCTGGATCTTCGCTGGGACGGCGGCAGTTATCAGCTGGCGAGTCCTTACGGAGCGGCGCCGGGCATCATTCAGCAGGATGTCGTGTATGTGAATGCCGATTATGCAGGCCGCCTGTTCCGTCTCGACGGCAGGCTGACGGCAGACTGGAAATATGAAATGAAGACGCGGAAAGAAAAAAACGCGAAGACACCGCCGGCCGCCACAGTCGTCATAACGAGCAGGTCGGAACCGGCTGCGGAAACGCCAAGCCGCTGAAATGGGTGCAGGAAGCGTTAACGGTTCGGCTGATCAGGCGCTGCTGTCAGGAACTCTCGGTTTCGATCCCGATGTATGCTGCGGCCATCATCAGCAGCATAATAACGTGCAGTAAAGAAAGGACGAGGAACGATGAAAGAAATCACGGCGTTTTATTTAAACGGCTGCCCGTACTGCCGCAATGCCAGACTGGCCATACAGGAATTAATCAGCGAAGATTCGCGGTACGCCTCGGTGCCCGTCTGCTGGTACGAAGAAACGGAACATCCCGAAGCAGTCAAAGGTCATGCGTATTACTACGTGCCGTCCCTGTTTATCGGCGCGGAAAAACTCTATGAAGCGCAGCCGGGCCAGTCGTATGACGAAATTAAAATTCATGTAAAAGCCGCGCTTGAAGCGGCTATGACCTGAATAAAGATCAACAAGATACCCCCTTTCTTACAGATAACCTGCCAAGGAGGGGGTTTTTCTATGAGGCGAAAACTGCCGTCCGGAGAAAAAATACACGGAATCCATACTAAAAATGTATTGATTATTTACCATTTTCATGATATAATAATTTTATCAATAGATAACAATTATTTACAAAGAAAGAGAGGCAATCATGCGTATAGGAGAAGGTACGATTACGGAAATCCTTGACGATGGATTGGCGAAAGTACGAGTCAGCAGGGACTATCTGTACGTAGCCTGCAGCGCCTGTTTCGGCGCCGAACACGTGTACGTGACGGCAAATAATGAATTGGGCGCGCAGGAAGGACAAGATGTGCGGTATGAAATCCAGGACAAGTATCTCGCTGTCAGTGCGTTTATCTGTTTTATCGTACCACTGATTCTTATCGCCGCCGGCGGATTTGCCGCATACGCCATGGGGCAGTCTGCAGGAGGGATCGTATTCGGCGCTGCTGCCGGACTGGCAGCGGGAGCCGTCATCGTGAAGCGGTACGATTCATTTTTAGGAAATATCGTAGATACGAAAGCGGTGATTACAGAAATTATTGCCGAAAAAGATGAACAGTAAATAATAACAGCATAAAGAGAAACGGGACGTTTGCCATAAGATAAACAAACGTCCCGTTTTTTTGTGCGCAGAAGATCATTTTCTGATGCAGACAGACTTCATGGAAGGAGCTGACGGAAAGAAAAGAGAATGCGGGGGTATCACATATACGGACAAACGGAAAAATATCATAAGAAACAAAAATAATTAAAATTTGCATAAAAATAAAGAATAAAATACATTGACAAAATAAAACAAGGGGTGCTTACATATCAATATATTGGCTTAAATAAGAGGAAATAATAAAAATATCGATTGGATTTGGCTTGGGGGATATTGCATTTATTAATCAAGTTATGTATACTTAATGACAAGGAGAAAGGGGTGAACTCTGTGTACTCTGGACGGAATAAGCTGCAGAGATGGTTGGAAGGCATATTTTGTGATTAGGAAATCTCGATGCGGTACGGCATGCGACAAGGTTTGCCGCCGTATGGCGCAGCGTGTTTTTGTTCTTTCCGGTCCAGGTTTTGTTTATTGCGGCGGCCAGAGTTTCCCAGGGATTGCGATGAAAAGAAGAACACAATGTCTAGTATGCGGCGCCGTCTTTATCGCCGAGCGCATTTCGCAGAAATACTGCAGCGCTTTATGCCGTCGGTATGCCCATCGGTATGGATTAAACGACCATGCGGCTGTTTCGGAAGGCGAACCTGTTTTGAGGGCGTTTCACTGCGTTAAATGCGGTCAGCTGATCCGCATTACCGACAGCTGCGATAAGCGGACAAAATTTTGCTCAGCCCGTTGTGAAAGGCTGTATTGGAAACACTCTAAGAAAGCCCGGTCCTGTGCCGTGGACAGGACATTTTATTGCCGAAACTGCGGGGTATTTGTGGAAGTGACGGAAGCCAAGGACAGGCGCACATTATTTTGCAGCGCCGATTGCCGGAAGCAATGGTTCTCCCGGCGCAGAAGACGTACTAAACCAACCGACACGGAAGCATATTATCGCTATATGAAGAGGAAGCTGCGTGAATCGAATGCATAAAGTGATTGGGGGCAAGGCCGAAAATCAATATATTGCCGTATCGGGCAGGTGACTGCCTCATGCGGGAATTTGCGCCGGAGCTGAACGCTTTCCGCATGAATTGCCCATGACAGCGTGCACGGTCCGATGATTCAGCGCATCCGCGTCGATAAACAACTGCGTTTTGAATGGTACGCGGCTCAGCTTGTGGAACATAGATTTTGTCGGACTGATGAAGGGAGCGCTGCCGGAAAATAAAAAGCCGGCAGCTGGTACGACCGGTTATAAGCATGGATAAAAGCGGCATGGCGCCCGGTTAGGACGCCGCCGTTCTTTGTCTGATGTTTTCAATAACAAACAAAGCATAAAAGGGGAAGGAGTTTTTTTCATGAATAAGATTTACAAAGTCGTATGGAGTAAAGTGAAACATCAATATGTTGTCACCTCCGAATTTGCCCGCACCTGCGCGAAGGGAGCGAGCCGGACAAGCCGCGGCGCCGCCGTACTGGCCGCTCTGATGCTGACTATGGGAGCCGGCGGAGTCAACGCTGCTGATTTAACATTGACAGGAAATTCCCATGTCAATGTTAATACAGGTTGGAATTGGATTGATAAGGCTATTAACGATGCTATTAACAACGGGCCTATCACCGTCACAGCCAAAGGAGAAGATGTAGCGGCGTCTTTGGAGGGTCAGAACGTAGAATTAGGTGATGTAACGGCTGAAGAGTTAAAGCTGACGACAGAAGACGGAATGACATACAACGTTGGGGAAACGCTGGCTGCTTTTGATGACGCAGGCATCGTTGCCGGAACCGTTTCAGAACATGCAGCGGGCGGCGGAATTGCTATTGGAGCAGGCAGCGCCGTTAACGGTGCATATGGCGTGGCCGTCGGCGACGGCGCATCGGCCGGCGGTACGAACAGCACGGCAATCGGCCGTTCCAGCAAGGCAAATGCAGATAACTCGGTTGCCCTTGGCGCTTACAGTTCG
>CAZDQW010000001.1:0-73299 GCA_964507845.1 uncultured Megasphaera sp. | reverse complement strand
GGTCTTGAAGGCACCGTAAAATGGGATCAAGATGAAGAAGGAAATTATAATGAAGGCTTAATTAAAGGCGTATCCTTTGATGGTGACGGAAAATTGACGGTTACCGATTTAAAAGCTGATACGATTTCGGCCATGAACGGTAATTTTAACGTCAATGAAGACGGACTTACGTATACAACTAACGGCAGTGTTACAAGCGATTTAGCCGAACTCCGTATAACGGGGAGCGGAACGTCGATGAGATACCGCAATAATGCCGTCATGGTTGATGAAGACGGTACTTCGATTGTCGGTACGTTCAAAGCTGGCAATGATGCAGTAATTATTGATGAAGATGGCGAATTCAGCGCAGGCAATGGAAAATTTACTGTCGATGCAGACGGTAATGTGTTAGCTTATACCGGAGACAGCAGCTTCAGCATAAGTGACGGCGGTGTCGGTGCTAAATATGCGAATAACGTTTTCAGCGTTGATGAAAATGGCATTCTTTTGAGTGTTAAGGGTCAATCGACAGTAGAAGTTACAGCGGCAGGAACAACGTTCAGCGCTCCGGGGAAGACTGGCGTTACAACAATCAGCGGCGATGATATTACGACAGGCAGTATAACGGGACTTACCAATACGACGTGGAATGTTGATAATTATGTAGAAAACCGTGCGGCAACAGAAGGTCAGCTGGCTGTTTTGAGCGAAACGATAACAGAAAATGCCGAAGGCGTTGTCAAGTGGGATCAAGATGAAGATGGAAATTATAATGAAGGCTTAATTAAAGGCGTATCGTTTGACGGTGACGGTAAATTGACTGTTACCGATTTAAAAGCTGATACGATTTCCGCTATGAACGGTAATTTTAACGTCAATGAAGATGGACTTACATATACAACTAACGGCAGTGTTACAAGCGATTTAGCTGAACTTCGTATAACGGGTAACGGAACATCGATGAGATACCGTAATAATGCCGTCATGGTTGATGAAGATGGTACTTCTATTGTCGGTGCGTTCAAAGCTGGTAATGATGCAGTAATTATTGATGAAGATGGCGAGTTCAGTGCAGGCAATGGGAAATTTACTGTCGATGCTGACGGTAATGTGTTAGCTTATACCGGAAGCAGCAGCTTCAGCATAAGTGACGGCGGTGTCGGTGCTAAATATGCGAATAACGTTTTCAGCGTTGATGAAAATGGCATTCTTTTGAGTGTTAAGGGTCAATCGACAGTAGAAGTTACAGCGGCAGGAACAACGTTCAGCGCTCCGGGGAAGACTGGCGTTACAACAATCAGCGGCGATGATATTACGACAGGCAGTATAACGGGACTTACCAATACGACGTGGAATGCTAATGATGTTGTAGAAAACCGTGCGGCGACGGAAGGTCAGCTGGCTGAGCTGTACAGCACGGTAGATGGCATTGATGCGTTAGCCGTCAAGTACGATTCGGAAGCAAAAGACAGCATAACCTTTGCAGGAGAAAACGGCACGGCGTTGAAAAACGTCAGTGACATCGAAATGAACGGCAAGAGTTTTGTTGACGCTGGTATTGAAGCGGGAACGTCTTCGGCAGAGTATGATATCGTCTTAGGAGACGGCTCCTGGAGCGAAGGAATGTATGCAGTTGCTATAGGTCAGGACTCTTACGTTACGGGATTTGGCAGCATGGCATTGGGCGCTCATACGAAAGTTACCGGCAATAATTCTGTAGCTATCGGGTATGGAAGCGAAGCATATGAAAATAATGTTGTTTCTGTCGGCAGCTCTACTACACAGCGCAGAATTGTCAATGTTGCCGACGGTATTGCTGATTCCGATGCTGCAACAGTAGGTCAGCTGAAAGATGCTTTGGCTGATGCAGGTATTGATGATAGTAAAGGCAATGTCGTGCAGTATGAACAAGACGGTAGCCTCCATGCAGGAAATGAAGGGACTGGTTCGTTAGATTTGAATGCTGACGGTTCTGCCTCGCTTACAGGCGTTAATGGAAACGGATTTACGGCAAATGCTGACGGCACAAATACGATTACAGGCAATACAAATATCGATGGCAGTTTAACTATTAACGGTGAATCCATCGCTACAAGCGGCGATATTGCGAATGTTACTACTAAGGTTGATGCTGTTGAAGGCGACGTAGATACCATCAAAGGACAAATCGGTGCCAACGAAAACGGCAAATTAGACCTTATAAATGAAGGATCTACCTTGGTTGACGGCATTAACAAGAATACGTCGTCCATTAACACGATCAGCGGACAAATCGGCGCGAATGAAGACGGCAGCTTAAGCCTTACGAATGGTGCATCTACTTTAGTTGACGGCATTAACGCCAATACGGCGGCAATTGAACAAAACAGCCAGGCGATTAACGCTCTCGGCGGCAGAGTCCATGACCTGGGTAAAGAAATTGACAGTGTCGGAGCTATTTCCGCAGCATTGGCTGGCCTCCATCCTCTCGATTACGACGGCACGGGTTCGAAGTTCCAGATTTCCGCGGCTGTCGGCACGTATGACGGCACGCAGGCCGCAGCTATCGGCGGATTCTATCACTTCAACGAAGATATTATGATGTCCATCGGCGGCGCGACATCTTTTGAAGGCGATAAGAAAACGGCGGCCAACTTGGGCGTAACGTTCCGCGTTGGTAAAGGCGGATCCGGCAAGGCTCGCGTATCCGACGACATTATGAAACGTCTTGAAGCGATGGATCGGAAGATTACAGCTCTTGAAACAGAAAATCAGCAGCTCAAAGGCGTGCTGGGCGCCCTTGATATGACGATGAGCCGGTCTTTCCCCGACGTGCCGGAAAACCACTGGGCCTATGAAGCTGTAAGCAAGTTGGCAGGGAACGATGTCGTAGAAGGGTATCCTGACGGCAAGTTCCACGGAGATCGCACGATGACGCGGTATGAAATGGCCGAAATCATTTATAAAGCCATGAGCCGCGGCGCCCAAGTAGACCAGAAATTGGTTGCTGAATTCCGGTCTGAAATGGAACAAGTCGCTGCGAACCAGCAGGCATAACAAGTAAGAGAAAAAACAGTGTCTGCCTGCCAGGCAGATGCAAACGGGGCTGCAGCAGCCCCGTTTTAAAGGGAATGAAAGTTATAAAATCCCTGTAAGCGGCAGGATGGCTTTGGCTTGTAACAGCACAAAAAAAGAGCTATGTCTTGAATGTATTTTAAGACATAGCTCTTTTTATATTTTTCCGTATGAGACAGAGGTTGTATGTCCTCTGTTTTTCTCCTTGCGGCAGATGATGTACAGGAAATACCATGCCAAAGCGGATGTTCGCTGACTTATTTCCAGAGGTTCGGCAGGCACGGCTCAACCTGGACGCCTTCGCGGTAGTCGCTGCCGGAGCGGTACGTATAGTCGATAGCCAGGCTGACAAAGTCCATGGCTTTTGTCATGGCATCGCTCAGGGACAGCCCTTGCAGGAGCGATCCTGTCAGGACGCTGGCGAAAAGGTCGCCGGTTCCGCAGGTACTGAAAGGAATGCGCGGCGTCGTGCGTTCTGTCATATGGCCGGATGCTGCGTCGTAAGCGGCGACTTTGATATGACCTTCTTCGGCAGGCACGCTGGTAATGACGACCTGTTTCGGGCCCATGGCGGTCAGCGCCTTCATCATAGCCAGGAGTTCGTCCCGGTCCGGCATATCGGCGGAGTATGTTTTGGCTAAAAGGAAACAGGCTTCCGTATAATTCGGCGTAATGACCGTCGCATCGGCGGCCAGTTTTTTCATTTCCAGAATCATATCGTTTTTAAACACCGGATACAGCGAGCCGTCGTCGGCCATGGCCGGATCGACAACGACGAGGGAGCCGCTGCCGGCGAAACGGCGGATCGCTTCGCGCACGAGGGAAATTTGTCCGGCATCGGCTAAAAAGCCGCTGTAAATACCATCGTAGGAAAAGCCGAGATGCTGCCATTTATCCATAAACCCGTTCATGTAGGGCGTGAAATCTGTGAAAGTAAAATCGCCGTATGTGAGATTGTTGCTGAATAAAGCCGTCGGGAAGGGGCATACCTGAATGCCCATTGCGGAAATAACGGGAATTGCGGCAGTCAGGGAACAACGGCCGAAAGAGCACATGTCGTGAATTGCAAGAACTCGTTTTGTTGCCATATAGGGCGCCTCCTCAGATAAAAACTGTACCCTGATTTTACATGATAAATCGGCAATAGTAAATAGGACAGATAAAACTGATTCTGTATTCTTCAGACAGCGGAAAGACAGGAAGACGGTAATCTGCGAAGAGGAAAGATGGCGCCGGCCGTCGCGTATTTCCGTAACCTGTGCTATAATAAGACAAATCTTTTGTACGGATATATACAGACGGATATATACAGGAGGAATGGCAATGGCGCAGGAAAATAAGGTTATCATGGGTGTAAGCGTAAAGGCCATGGTATTTTACAAAGGTCGTCTGCTGCTGCTGCAGAAAAACGACGCCGAGGGACTTCATCATTGGGAATTTCCCGGCGGAGGCCTGCGGTTTACGGAAGATTTCGCATCAGGGCTCAGCAGGGAAGTGGCCGAAGAAACAGGTCTTGCCGTGGAGATCGAATCGCCGGTCGGCATCTGGAGTTATCAGAAAAAAGACGGGCAGTTTTTAAACGGCGTCATTTTTGCGGCTGCCGCAGATACGGACGAGGTGCGGCTGTCTGATGAACATTTGGCGTACCGGTGGGTAACGCCTGAAGAATTTCCGGCATACCGCATTCACGGCTCGCTGCGCCGGTCGCTGGCGCAGATGAAAAGTTTTTCCTACGAGCGGAGTTATGCGCTGCTGCGCAGCTTTTTCAAAGCGGAGTGATGAAGGCCATGGATAGAATAAAGCAGGAACGGGCGCCGTTTGCCGAAGCGTTGGAAGCCTACTGTGCGGCAGGCATGGCACCGTACCATACGCCGGGGCATAAATGCGGACGGGGGGCGCCGCCGTATATGCGCCGCCTTTTCGGAGATGCGCTGCGCCGTGATTTGGGGCTTATGTATGCGCTGGATAATTTGTTTCAGCCGGAAGGGCCGCTGCGGGAAGCCATGGAGCTGGCCGCCGATTTGTACGGCGCAGGACGGACTTTTTTTTCCGTCAACGGTACGACAGCCTGCATTGAGGCCATGATTTTAGGAGTGTGCCGCCGCGGCGATCATATTATCGTTCCCCGGGAAGCCCATCGTTCCGTCATGAACGGGCTGATTCTGAGCGGCGCCGTCCCGGTTTATATGGAAAGCCGCTTTGCCGGCAGGGAGCAGATTTCTCTCGGGCCGGATATGGACAGCTTGAAGGCGGCTGTCCGGTCGTGTCCTCAGGCAAAGGCTGTCTTGTTCACGTATCCGACGTACGACGGCGTTGCCGGCCGTCTCCGCGACATGGCTGAGTATGCCCGTGCACAGGGCCTTATTGTCCTTGTCGATGAGGCGCACGGCGCTCATCTGCCTTTTCACCGGGATTTGCCGGAGCCGGCCTTGGCCTGCGGCGCCGACTGCGCGGCTCAGAGCACGCACAAGCTGACGGGATCGCTGACGCAGACGTCTATGCTCCACTGCCGCAGAGGGTTTCCGCTGACGGAAACTGTCGGCGCCGCCATGGCTCTCGTCCAGTCGACCAGTCCGAATTACTGGTTTCTTGCGTCTCTGGACTGCGCCAGGCAGCAGCTGGCCCTGTACGGCGAAGAGCTTGCGGCGAAGGCGGTGAAACTGGCAAGAGCCGTGCGGGAAGAGATAAACGGCATTGACGGGCTGTATTCTTTCGGGCGCGGCGATATTATGGCCTACGGCGTTTCCGGCGGATTTGACGAGACGAAACTTACCATTGATTTTTCCGGCGCCGGACTTGACGGAATGCAGGCCGAAAAACTGCTGCGCGCCGAGGGGATTGAAGTCGAGCTGACGGCAGCCGATCATGTGCTGGCATTGCTGACGTTCGGAGACGACGAAGCGTCGGCGGAGGCCTTGTGCCGTGCGTGCCGGCACATAGCGGCAAAAGCAGGCGGCAGAGGACGCGGCGTTTCCGCTATGAGAGAGCGTCCCTTTCCGAAGCCCTGCGTCGTCGTTTCGCCGCAAGACGCGTGGAATGCGGAAAAGGAACGGATCCCTTTCGGCAGCGCCGTCGGCCGTATTGCCGCAGAAACGGTGACGTTCTATCCGCCGGGAATACCTGTCGTTGCCGCCGGAGAGGCGGTTACGAAAGAGGCTGCGGCGTACATCAAGGATAAAATGGAGCAGGGCTATAAGCCAAACGGCCCGTCGGACGGGACGCTGGATACAATGGTTGTGCTGAAGGGCGGTAAAGGATGAAGGGGAAATTAATTGTTATCGAAGGCGGCGACGGCAGCGGCAAGGCGACGCAGGCAGGACGGCTGGCCGACGCGCTGCGCCGTGAAGGGAAGTCTGTAAAGGCCGTTTCGTTTCCCGATTATGAAAGCGACTCGAGCGCATTGATAAAAATGTATCTGCGCGGCGATTTCGGCAGCGATGCCGGTGCGGTGAATCCTTATGCGGCGACGGCTTTTTATGCCGTCGACCGGTTTGCGTCGTACCAGACGGCGTGGAAAGAGTTTCTTGCCGGCGGAGGCATTGTCGTTGCCGACAGGTATACGACGAGCAACATGCTGTACCAGATGATCAAAATAGCGGATCCGGCGGAACGCAGGGCATACTTGGACTGGCTGTGGGATTTTGAATTCAATAAAATGGGCCTGCCCGTGCCTGATATGGTCATTTTGCTCGACGTTCCTTTGGCTGTGTCGGAACGACTCATGGCGGGACGGCAGGGGAAAACGGGAGGAACTACGGGAGATATTCACGAACAGAATGAACGCTTTCTGAAAAAGTGTCATGACGCATATGCAGAGCTGGCCGCGCTGTACCGGTGGCGGCGCATTGCCTGTACGAACGACGGCGTGATGCGGGCTGTTGATGATATCGGCCGCGACGTGAAGAAAGCGGCGGACGAACTTTTCGATTCATAAAGAGAAAACGGCGTGATTTGGCGGTAAAACTGGACTTTACCGCCGTTTTTTTTTATAATAAATTAGTTAAGATAATTTTGCCGGGCCAGAAGGAGGATCGTATGTACGAAACGTATTTTCAAGGCATCATCGGACACGGCGCGCTGAAACGGCGGCTGATCCGCATGATGGAAAAAGACCGGCTGCCTCATGCCGCCGTTTTTTCCGGCCCGGCAGGTTTAGGAAAAACGATGATGGCTGTCGCCGTTGCCTCGGCCGCAGCGGGACGGCCTGTTCTGAACGGGTGGGAGGAAGAGGCCGGCAGCCCTGTTGTGGCTGACAGAGACGAGGCGTACTACTTGGCGCCGCAGGGTTCCATGCTTAAAGTTGATCAGTTCCGCCAGCTGCAAAGCCGGCTCATCCTGCAGGGACGGGATGGGCGGAAGCGAGTCTGCATCATCGACCATGTGGAAACGATGAATGCCGAATTTGCCAACCGCATGCTGAAAATATTGGAAGAGCCGCCTGACGGCGTTTGCTTTATCCTTATTACAGATCAGCCGGCCCTGCTGCTGCCGACGATTCGCTCGCGCTGCGCCGGTTTTTCTTTTGAGCCTGTCGGCGATGATGAAATGGTGCGGGAATTGGTGCGTCTCCGCGGCGGAAGGGCTGATGATTATAAACAAGCCGCCGCCTGGGGCGGAGGGATTGCCGCGGCGGTGCTGGATTATCTCGACGGTTCCGGAAAAGACGGAGGAAAGCAGGCTGTCGAGTTTTTCCGCATTATAGCAGAACACAGCTGCCCCTATGCAAAATGGCTTACGGTCTGCGGCGGCATGACGGATGAGGAAACGTCCCGCACGTTCCGCTGGGCGGTCATGTTCCTGCGGGACATGATAGTAATGCGGAGCGGCGCCGATGCCTCGCTGCTGCGGCTCAAACAGTACCAGAAAGAAATGGCGTCCTTTCTTCCGGTATGGACGGAAGACGGGATGATGACAATGCTCCGCGTATTCGGCGAAGGGATGGAAGCGCTGTCCCGGCATGTGAATACGCGTCTTATATGGGATTATATCTGTATTCAATGCATACGGGCAAAAGGAGGTCAGTATTAGGTGATTGTTGTAGGCATACGATTTAAGCCGGCAGGGAAGATATATTATTTCGACCCGGCGGATATTCCGCTGGTTCCCGACGACGGTGTTATCGTGGAGACGGCGCGGGGCATGGAGTACGGAACCGTTGTCATTGCGCCGCGAAGCGTCGATTCGGCGGAAGTCGTCCAGCCTTTAAAGCCCATTATCCGCAAAGCTACGGCAAAAGATATGCGGCAAGTTGAGAAAAACAAAGAGCGGGAAAAGAAGGCGTATTCTATATGCCTGGAAAAAATAGCCAAGCATAAACTGCCCATGAAGCTGATTGATGTTGATTATACTTTTGACATGGGCAAGATTATTTTCTTTTTTACGGCGGACGGGCGGATTGATTTCCGCGAACTTGTCCGTGATTTGGCCGCTGTGTTCCGCACTCGCATCGAATTGCGGCAGATCGGCCTGCGCGACGAAGCCAAGATGGTCGGCGGTATCGGATGCTGCGGCCGTCCGCTGTGCTGCGCGACGTTTCTCGGCGAGTTCAAGCCTGTTTCTATCCGCATGGCCAAGGGACAGGGGATGTCGCTGAATCCGACGAAGATTTCCGGTATCTGCGGCCGCCTCATGTGCTGTCTGCGCTATGAAAACCAGCTGTATGCGTCCGGCGAGCTGAAGTGCGTGAACTGCCCTCACAAAAACGAACAGCAGAAGCCGCCGGCCGTCGGGCGCAAGGTTATGACCGACGACGGCATCGGCACGGTGCTGAGGATACATACGAAGGACCATACGGTGAAAGTACAGCTCGAAACAGGGCAGACAATTAATGTATCGTGGTCCGATGTGGCGGAAATCGAACATGAATGAGAAACTCCGCGGCCATGAACGGCTGGACGACCTTGTTCTGGACGGCATGAAGCTTATTCAGCGCGACGATCAATTCTGCTTTTCCATCGATACGGTGCTACTGGCTCATTTCGGAAAGGCGCCGCGCGGACCCGTCCTTGATCTGGGGACCGGCACGGCGGCGATCCCCCTTATCCTGACGGCACGGGGAGCGGCCGATATTACCGGTATCGAGCTGAACCCGGTCATGGCGGACATTGCCAGGCGCAACGCAGTACTTAACGGCCGTGAAGACCGGATCCGCGTCATTGAAGGCGATTACCGCCGTGCTGCCGATTGGTTTCCGAGCGGCGCCTTCGCCGCTGTTTATGCCAATCCGCCTTATCGGGAGAAATGCCGCGGCGCCTGCAGCGATGCCGACGGCATACGGCGGGCCCGCCACGAAGAAACAGCGACCCTTGGCGATGTGCTGGGCGCGGCAAAATACGCCTTGAAGTACCGTGGGCGGTTCCGCATGGTGCATATTACGGAACGGCTGGCTGATGTCGTCGCCGCCATGCGGCAGTATGACATAGAGCCGAAGATATTGCAGATGATTCACGGCCGTCCCGATAAGCAGGCGAAATTGTTCCTTGTCGAAGGCGTCAGGGGAGGGCGCGCGGGGCTTACGGTATTGCCGCCGCTTATCGTGCATGAAGCCGACGGTTCGTACAGCCGCGCCGTTCTTGATATGTACGGCAAGGATTAGGAGGAGACACGATGGCAGAGGTTTTTCGAAAGGGCGCGCTGTACTTATGCGCTACGCCCATAGGCAATCTGGAAGATATGACGTACCGCGCCGTCCGCTGTCTTTCCGAAGCCGACATCGTTGCTGCCGAAGATACGCGGCATACGCGGCAGCTTCTGGCGGCGTACCGTATTGAGACGCCGCTTACAAGTTATCATGAACACAATAAGGCAGAAAAAGGGCCGAAACTGATCGAGATGATGAAGGAGGGAAAGATGGTTGCTCTTGTCAGCGATGCTGGAATGCCGGCAATTTGCGATCCCGGCAGCGATCTCGTCGCCCTGGCCATTGAAGCGGACATTCCGGTCGTTCCCCTGCCCGGCGCCAATGCCGGGCTGACAGGCCTCATTGCCTCCGGCATGGATACGAAGCAGTTTACCTTCGCCGGTTTTCTGCCTAAAACGCAGAAGCACCGCCTTCCCGTCCTGGAACGGCTGGCGGCGTACGAAGGGACGCTGATTTTTTACGAAGCACCTCACCGCATTCAGGCGGTCCTGAAGGAAATGCAGGACGTACTGGGAAACCGGAATGCCGTTCTCTGCCGGGAGCTTACGAAGCGGTACGAACAATATATACGCGGTTCCCTCAGCGATATTTCCGCGTCGCTGGATAAAGAAGGCCCGCGCGGCGAATACGTCATCCTCGTTGAGGGAGCGGGCCGTCCGACGCAGGAAGTTTCGCGAAATGAAGAAGATTACGCGGCGCTGGTCCGGGAACTGATGGAGCAGGGCTTCGATAAGAAAGAAGCGATCCGTCTTGTTGCCAAACGGTGCGGCGCGCCGAAACGTGCCGTATATCAGGCGGCCCTTACGTTATCATGATTTATTACTGCATCAATAGCCGGTGTATATGCCGGCACGGGAGGAAATGACACATGGCTGAACAAAGGAAGAAGTATTATATTACGACACCGATTTATTATCCCAGCGCAAAACTTCATATCGGGCATACGTACTGCACGACGATTGCCGATACGCTGGCCCGGTTTCACCGCCTCCGCGGCGACGACGTTTTTTTCCTGACAGGCTCGGATGAACACGGGCAGAAAATACAGCGCGCCGCAGAAGAAAAAGGCGTCAAACCGATTGAATATGTTGACGCAATTGTGGCGTTGTTTCAGCAGCTTTGGCAGAAGCTTAACATTTCCAATGACGATTTTATCCGCACGACGGAATCCCGTCATGAAAAAGTCGTCCAGAAATTGATGCAGCTGTCTTATGAAAACGGCGATATTTACAAAGACGAATATGCCGGCTGGTACTGCACGCCCTGCGAATCTTTCTGGCCGGAAAACAAGCTGCCGGAAGGGCAGCATATCTGCCCGGACTGCGGCCGTCCCCTCGAACTGGTTAAGGAAGAAGCGTACTTCTTGAAAATGAATAAATATGCTGACCGCTGGCTCCGGTTTATCGAAGAAAACCCCGATTTCATCCAGCCGGAATCGCGGCGGAACGAAATGATTTCTTTTGTCAAAAGCGGTCTGGAAGACTTGTGTGTATCGCGGACATCTTTTGACTGGGGCATTAAAGTTCCCTGGGACCAGAAACATGTCGTTTACGTCTGGTTTGACGCGCTGGCAAATTATCTGACGGCCATCGGATACATGGATGATCCGGAAAAGTTCGCCGAATTCTGGCCGGCAGACCTTCATCTCGTCGGCAAGGAAATTGTCCGTTTCCATACGATTATCTGGCCTATCATGCTCATGAGCTGCGGCATTCCCCTGCCGAAAAAAGTTTTCGGCCACGGATGGCTTATTGTGGACGGCACGAAGATGAGCAAATCCCTGGGCAACGTCGTCGATCCCATTCCGCTCATTGAACGGTACGGCGCCGACGCGCTGCGGTACTATTTGCTGAAAGAAGTACGCCTCGGACAGGACGGTAATTTCTCGCTGCCGTCTTTCATCAACCGCATCAATTCCGACCTTGCCAATGATTTGGGGAACTTGCTGCAGCGTACCCTGGCGATGGTTGAAAAATATGAAGAAGGCATTGCCGCGGGACCGTCGGCTGCCGAAGCCGTCGATGACGAGTTGGCGTCGTGCGCCGTTGAAACGGCGAAGCGGTTTGAAGCATACATGGATGATATGAAGATAAACGACGCTATCAACGACGTATGGACGCTTATCCGCCGCAGCAACAAGTACATTGATGAAACGGCGCCGTGGGTCTTGGCCAAAGACGAAGCCAATGCGAAGCGCCTGCAGACGGTGTTATATAATCTGCTGGAGGCGCTTCGCGTCATTGCGCTTCTTGTCAGCCCGTTCATTCCGGCCAGCGCCGCCAATATGTGGACGCAGCTCGGCCTGGATGATTTCGGCAATGCGCGGCTTGCCGGCGGGCAGGTATGGGGCGGCTATCCTGCGGGGACGAAAATACGCAAAGGAAAGGCCCTCTTCCCGCGGTATGACTTAAAGGAAGAAATTGCCGAAGACGAAGCGGCTAAAAAGGCGGCCAAAACCTGCCCGGCAGCGCAGGAACCGACAAAAGCGGAAATTACGATTGACGATTTCGGTAAATGCGATTTCCGGGCCGGCACTGTAGTAGCCTGCGAGAAAATTCCCAAAGCAAAAAAACTGCTGAAGCTGCAAGTTGATCTCGGTACGGAAACGCGCCAGATCGTCAGCGGCATTTCCCAGTACTATGAGCCGCAGGATCTTATCGGGAAAACCGTCGTCGTCGTGACGAACCTTAAGCCGGTAAAACTTTGCGGCGTCGAATCGAACGGCATGATCCTGGCCGCATCGGACGGCGCAGGAAATTTGCAGGTTGTCCGTGCCGACGGCATGGCGCCGGGAAGCAGGGTGCGCTGATGCTGTTCGATACGCATTGCCATCTGAACGACAGAGCTTATCAGCGCGACAGGGCTGAAATGATCGAAAGGGCTTTCGCTGCCGGCGTCACCTATATGATGTGTCCCGGCACAGACGTCGTCACTTCGGCGGAGGCCTTGTCCCTGAGCCGGCAATACGACCAGATATACGCTGCCGTCGGCATTCATCCCCAAGACGCGGCGTCGGCATCGCCGGCAGGATTTTACCAGCTGCGGCAATGGCTGAAAACGGAGCCGAAAGTTGTCGCAATCGGCGAAGTCGGTCTGGATTATCACTGGCCGGAACCGTCGCATGAAATCCAGCAGGAAGTATTTATCGAGCAGGTTAAAATGGCGCTCGAATTCGATCTGCCCCTGGATATTCACGACCGGGAAGCGCACGGAGATACGATGGATATCCTGCGCCGGTACGGCAAGGGGACGCGCGGCGTTTTTCACTGCTATTCCGGCAGTCTGGAAATGGCGGAAGAGCTCATTAAAATGGGATATTATATCGGTTTTACGGGAACGATGGTTTTTCCCAAGTCGGCGAAGCTCAAGCGCCTTGCGGCAGAACTGCCCATGGACCGTATTCTGATTGAGACGGATTGTCCTTATCTTACGCCTCCGCCGTACAGAGGCCGCCGCAATGAACCGGCATATGTGCAGTACGTAGCCGATGAAATTGCCCGGCTGCGGGGCATGGATGCAGATGAAGTGCAGCGTATTACGCTGGAAAACGGAAAGCGTATATTCGGCATTATATAAAGCGGATTACATCCGGGAAAGCAAAAAGGAGATTGCGATAAACAGCTGGTTTATATCAGCTGTTTATTTTTGCGCTGTTCAGCGGAAAGGGCATTGAGAAAAAGGCATATCAAACTGCAGCATTACAGGGTGTATTTGCGAATGACGCATCGTGCAGCGATATGATTGGAATAATGCTTTGTGTTATAATAACGGCATAATACTAAAAAAAGAGAGGTTTTTTTATGATACAGCAGCTGTTCCGCAATCCGGATATTTATCAAATTCACGTTGACCTGCCCAATAATCCGCTTAAGTACTTAAATTCTTACGTCGTCAAAGGGCCGACGCGCAATCTTGTCATCGATACCGGGTTTAACCGGGACGAGTGCCGTGAGGCGCTGTGCCGCGGTTTGGCGGAGCTTGATGTTGATCTGGCGTGTACGGATTTGTTTATTACGCATTTGCATGCAGACCACAGCGGACTTGTCGGCATATTTTCCGCCGCCGGTTGTCCGGTGTATATGAATGAAATAGATTATGAATACTTATGCCGCGAAGAAAGAGGCGGTGCCTGGAAATTTATTGAAGATACATATATAAAAGAAGGGATGCCGGAAGAAGATATTAAGAGTCAGTTTTCCAACCAGGCCCGCAGGTTTGCGCCGCGCATTGATTTTCCCGTCTGCGCCGTGCACGACGGCGACGTCGTCCGGCTGGCTGATATTGATTTTCGCATTATTCATACGCCGGGACATACGAAGGGGATATGCTGCCTTTATCTGCCGGAACAGGAAATCTTTTTTACGAGCGACCATATCCTTTTTGATATTACGCCGAACATACAAGTCTGGCCTAATATGCGGGATTCGCTGGAACGGTATCTGGAGAGCCTGGAAAAAGTACGGACGCTTCCCGTCAGCCTGGCACTGCCGGGACATCGAAAAGGAAGCGCCTCTATTTCCGGCCGCATTGATGAAATCAAGGAACATCATCGCCGCCGTCTTGCCGAGGTATTGGCAATCGTTAAGGCCTATCCGGGTTCGACGGCTTTTGAAATCGCACCGCACATGACGTGGTCCATGCGAGGCAGAAAGTGGAATGAATTTCCGCCGACGCAGAAGTGGTTCGCCATGGGCGAAGCCTTGGCGCATGTGGAATATCTGCTCCGCCAAGGCAGTCTCCGCCGCAGCGAATCAGACGGCGTTTATCGTTACGATACGGTGTGACGACGCAGACAGACGGCTGGATGAAATACGCGGCATAGCCGTTTTTTTCGCCGTATGAAGCCTGCGGACCGGCAGGCCGGTGAAAATCCGCGCAGAAATATGCGAAGTCTTTGTAATATCCGTAATGAGAAACGCAAAAACATGAAAAAATACGCATTCCCAATTCCCCTCGCTTCGTGTATAATATAAGTGTTTGTTATTTTGAAGTTGCATGAAGGGATGTTGAATAAATGGCTACAGCAATGGTAATAGGCACACAGTGGGGAGATGAAGGAAAAGGCAAAATTGTAGATTACCTGGCGCAGCGGGCCGACGTAGTCGTCCGGTCCCAGGGCGGAAACAACGCCGGCCATACGGTTGTTGTCGACGATCAATCTTTTGCCCTGCGCCTTCTGCCGTCCGGTATTTTATTTTCGGATAAGACGTGCATTATCGGCAGCGGCGTCGTCGTCAATCCGGCGGTTCTTCTGCAGGAAATCGAAGGGATGACGTCAAAAGGCGTTCAGATCAGCAAACTGGAAATTTCCACGCGGGCCCATGTGATTATGCCGTACCATATCCGCATTGATGAAGAAGATGAAAAGCTCAAGGGCGATGCAAAGATAGGCACGACGAAAAACGGTATCGGCCCGTGTTATGCCGATAAGGTAAACCGTGTCGGCATCCGCATCGACGATCTCATGGATGAAAAGGTATTTGCCGAAAAGCTGCGGATTAACTTGGCCATGAAAAATCGTCTTTTTGAAACATATTACGGCTGCGAAGGATTTGACTACGATACGATTTTAAAAGAATATCTCGGATATGCCGAACAAATTCGTCCGTATGTCAAAGATACAAATTACTCGGCAAACTTGTATATAAAAGAAGGGAAAAAAGTTCTTTTTGAAGGCGCTCAGGCAGCCATGCTGGATCTCGACCACGGAACCTATCCATTCGTTACGAGCTCCAATCCGACGGCCGGCGGCGCATGCACCGGTTCGGGCGTCGGCCCGCGCTGCATGGAAAATATCGTCGGCGTCGTCAAAGCCTATACGACCCGCGTCGGCGCAGGACCTTTCCCGGCAGAACAAACGAATGAAATCGGTGAATATCTCCGGCGGAAGGGCCATGAATTCGGTACGGTGACGGGTCGTCCGCGCCGCTGCGGCTGGCTCGATACGGCCGTCGTCAAGTATGCGGCTATGCTGAACAGCCTTGATTACCTGGCTATTACACGTCTTGATATTCTCGATGAACTCGATACAATTAAGATATGCACGGGATACAGCTACAATGGTGAACTGCTGCAGGAATATCCGGCCAGCCTCGATATCCTCGAACAGGCAGAACCTGTTTATGAAGAAATGGCCGGTTGGAAATGCCCTATTTCCCATTGCCGTACATATGAGGAGCTTCCGGAAGCGGCCCGCAGCTATGTTGAGCGGATTAGCGAACTGGCCGGCGTTCCCTTGGGAATTGTTTCTGTCGGGCCAAACCGCAGCCAGACTATTATTCTGCACGATATTTTCTAATCACAAGTTTCATTTTACCCATACACAACAAAAAGGACAGGCTTTATATCAAGGCCTGTCCTTTTTGTTGTGTAAAGGCTGTTTCTGAAACAAGAAGCATTTTTATGTCTGCAGGGCATTGAGCTGGCTCTATATATTATGAAGAAAATACATGATGTGTATCATATTAAGACATATCTTCTTTTGATATAATAAATGTAGAATGGAATATGCAAAAGATGCGCACAGCGATTAAATCAATATGTATCTGATCGGTATTCGATGAAAAGGAGGGAGTTGTATGGGGTACAAATTTACGGAAGAACAGATAGCTGTTAGAAATTTAGCCAGAGCCTTTGCTCAAAAAGAAGTACTGCCGCTGAGCCGGGAAATGGATGAAACCGGCTGGAACTCGGAGTTATACGAGAAATATATTGCGACAGGACTCCAGGCGGCACCTATACCGGAAGCGTATGGCGGCGCCGGATTGGGCGACGTGGAATGCGCTGTTATCGTTCATGAATTGGCTCGCGCCGACGCCGGGTTTGCCATGGCCATGGAAATCAGCTGGGTCTGCGCGGATATGATATGCCGTCACGGCAGTGAGGCTCAAAAGGAAAAATATCTGACTGGTCTTGCCGAAGGAAAATTATGCGCTTTTGCATTGACGGAACCTGATTCTGGGTCGGATGCGGCAGGAATGCGGACGAGAGCGAAAAAGCAGGACGACGGTACCTATATTGTCAATGGTTCGAAAGCCTGGATCACAAACGCGGGAATTGCCGATTATTATGTCATCATGGCTGTTACCGATCCGGAAAAGAAGGCGAAAGGAATTTCGGCGTTTCTGGTTGATGCCGGCACGCCAGGTCTTGGCATCGGCAAGGAAGAAGATAAGATGGGAATGCGCAGCTCCGATACGCACGGCCTTACGTTTGATGATATGATATTGCCTGCGGACGCGCTCTTGGGAGAAGAGGGCAAAGGGTTTGTCTATGCCATGGAAGGGCTGGACGGCGGGCGCATCAGCTGCGCCGCCTTGTCGACCGGCATTGCGGAACATGCCATGGAGATTGCTAAAACCTATGCGCTGCAGCGCGTTGCCTTCGGAAAGCCAATCGCTCATTTTCAAGGCGTATCGTTTAAATTGGCCGACATGGCCATGTATATAGACGCCATGAATCTGCTTTTATATGATACGGCAGAGTTAAAGGCTTCCGGAGTACGATGCTCCCGGCAGGCTGCTGAGGCAAAACTGTTTGCTGCAACCCATGCGACGCAGATTTGCCTTGACGCCATCCAAATATTGGGAGGAAACGGATACAGCAAAGAATATGATGTAGAGCGGCTCCTCCGCGATAATAAACTGATGGAAATCGGTGAAGGAACGAATGAAATACAGCGCATCGTCATCGCGGCGGCGATGCTGGCGGAAAAATAAATTGCCGTAATGGATAAATACCCTTTTGCCTAAAGACAAAAGGGTATTTATCGTATGTATGCAGTTATATTCCGCAATGGCAGGACATGGCGCAGCCGGAGCAGGAACCGCTGCAGCCGGCGCTGTCCTGGCGGAGTCCGAAAAGGGCCGTCAGACTTTTTCGGGGTGTGAGCATGCCGCCGGCAGTGATGCCTAAGCCGATGCGGCCGCCGCCGGCAGCGTTTGCCAATTCGACTTGCTGGCTGACGGGCCAGTCGCCGGTTCCGGGGCTGAGACGCCAGAGGACGCTGTAGCCTTTAGGCGTGACGATAGTATTGATATGTTCTGTCAGCTGTTCAAGGAGCTGTCCTGTCGCGGCGGCTGCAGCTGAATCGAGGACGATGCCGCCGGTTATATCTTGTTCTAAAAAGCGATTGTCGATTTCCTTTTCCACGGCGCCGCCAATCGTAACGGCGCCCATGAGGAGGATTGAAGATTGGGCAATATACGGCGCCAGCTGCTCGCTTTTCAATTTAAACGGCGCATTGCATAAAAGATGGTGCGAAGCGCCGTCGTAATATCCTTGCTGGAATACGCCTTTCGGAGCTGCCAGCCGCAGGACCAGCCGGCAGCATGCATCGACTATCTGATCATCTACCGCCTCTTGTCCGCGCTGTGCGGCGTACTCTTTTACTTTTTTTTCGTCTATGGACGTTAAAGAACCATCATATAACGGCATAATATATTCATCCTTTCGCCTGTTTTCTTTTATTGTATCATAAAAAGAAATGAAATAGATAAAAACGGCGGCGCGGTGAACACTGTATTTTCCGGCGAAAAAATGTAAAAACTTTACGGCGGCATGCTCTTTTTCCTGTTCGGCTACTGTGCTATACTATAATATAGACTTTACATTAAGAGAGAACGAGGTGGAAGCGGTGGCATATATTATTGCCGTAACGAACCAAAAAGGCGGCGTCGGCAAGACGACAACAGCCATCAATTTGAGCGCGTGCCTGGCCGAGTGCGGCAAACGGACGCTGCTCGTTGATTTGGATCCGCAGGGAAATGCGACAAGCGGCTTGGGCATTGATAAGTCGAGCTTGGAACAGAACTTGTATGACTGCCTCATTGACCAAACGATGATGGAAGAGGTCGTTCAGCCGACAATGATTAAAAAATTGGCTCTCGTGCCGGCCACGATGGATGTTGCCGGTGCTGCCGTAGAATTGGTATCGATGAAAAACCGGGAATATATCCTGAAAAATTCGCTGAAGGCATATATAAAAAGAATGAAAAAACCGTATGATTACGTCATTATCGATTGCCCGCCGTCGCTGGGGCTGCTGACGCTGAATGCGCTTGCCGCGGCCGATTACGTGCTTATTCCCGTGCAGTGCGAATTTTATGCGCTTGAAGGGCTGGCGCAGCTGATGAAAACGGTGGAAATGGTGCGGAACAGCGTAAACGAAAATCTGCGGCTGCTGGGACTGCTCATGACGATGTATGACGGCCGGACCAATTTATCTATACAGGTGACGGAAGAAGTGAAAAAATATTTCAGCGGACACGTATTCCACACGATTATCCCGCGCAATGTCCGTCTCGGCGAAGCGCCGAGCCATGGCGAACCTATTACGGTGTACGACCCTCACTCAAGAGGTGCCGAAGTGTATGCGAAATTAGCGAAAGAGGTGATCGGCCGTGTCGGCTAAGAAGACGGGTCTCGGCATGAATAAGCATTTGGGAAATCGTCTTGCCGCTCTCGGCTTAACGGAATCCAATGAAGAGCGGGACAGGCATGACGGCGTCATGGAAGTAGATACCGATATGATTACGGCTAATCCCAGCCAGCCCCGCCGGGCTTTCGACGACGACGGCCTGCAGGCGCTGGCTGATTCGATCGGCCAATACGGCATCATACAGCCTTTGGTTGTTCGCAAAATCGGCGGCGCATATGAACTGATTGCCGGCGAGCGGCGTTTGAGGGCGGCAAAAATGTGCGGTCTTCAGACGGTTCCCGTCGTCGTGCGGGAATGCGGCGAACTGCAGACATCGGCGGAGATTGCATTGATTGAAAATGTGCAGCGGGAAGATCTGGACCCCATAGAAGAAGCGTCTGCCTATCATACGCTGATACGGCATTTCGGGTTGACGCAGGAGCAGACAGCGGCGAAAGCGGGGAAAAGCCGCTCCCATGTGGCGAATATGATGCGCCTGCTGCAGCTTCCCGAAGAGATACGTCAATATTTGACGGACGGCGTCTTAACGATCGGCCAGGCCCGGCCGCTGCTTCAGTTGAAAGACAAGAAACAGCAGCTTGATGCGGCGGCTCATATTATCGACCGGGAATTGTCGGCCCGGCAGGCGGAGGAAATGGTGCGGCGCCTCATAAGCGGCAGGCAGCCGCAGCCGCATGAGCTTGACGCATATCTCGAATCGGTACAGGACCGCATGAAAATGCATTTAGGCACGAATGTGGCCATCCGTCTCGGCAAGGGAAAGAAGAAAGGGAAGATAGAAATTTCCTTTTCCTCGGAAGAAGAGTTTGAACGGCTCCTGGCAATCTTGACCGACGAGCCGGAAGAACGGCATGGGGCGGTTTCGTCTTTTACCATATAGCAGATAGCGGACAAAAATGCCGTTCCTACAACACATGCTATGAGTCAGGCAGGAGGAAAAATATGCTTTACGGAGTAGATGCACAGCTTGTGTATATGGCGTCGGCCGGCGCGGTGGGATTTGTGCTGGTGCTTTTGCTGGCGTACATTATTGTGCTGAATCGGCGGATAAAAAAGCTGGAAACAAAATATGCGTTTTTTATGCAGGATGAAACAGGAAAAAGCGTGGAAGCGAAGCTTCGGGACGATGTTTCAAAGCTTCGCGGCATACAGGATTCGCTGGATATTCTGCAGCACAGACAGGATGAATTAGTATCCGTACAGAATCATTGTTTCCGCAAAATAGGATTCGTGCGGTACAACGCTTTTGAGAATATCGGCAATAACCTGAGCTTTGCCTGTACTGTTCTCGATGGGAAAAACGATGGTTTTTGCTTGTCCAGCGTGTATGGCCGCAGTGAATCCCGCGTTTTTGCTAAGCCGATCGTTGACGGAAAATGTCTGTACGGGATGAGTGAAGAAGAAAAAGAAAGCCTGGAAGGCGCGCTGCAATACAGCGGAAATATACAAGATATTCGGAAGGATTAAAAAATTGAAATCGGAGAAAAAATGACTTTGAATATACAAGAAAAGCTGAAAAAGCTTTTGGACTGGTGGAAATGCCTGAAGCGGCCTGGGACGGAACCGATTACGCTGACGCCTGAACAATACAGAACCGCCGTTCGGGCCTTTTTCGCAGGGGCCGTTATTCTGGCTGCAGCTGTCGGTGTGATTCTATATCAGTATGCCGCTTTGCAGCGAGCGCAGGCCCAAGACGCGCTTCGAGAGCAGCAGCTTGAACTCATGAGGGAAAAAACGACGACGCTGCAGGAAAAAATGGATCAAATAGACGCGCTTGACCAGGAGCTTCGCCAACTGGTCAAAGACGCAGGGACGGGCAGCGACCCAAAAGGTGACGGTGGCGCAGCAGGACAGCAGAGGAAATCGCCGGATCTTTCCGCTGCTGATTATAACGACTTGCTGTTGGCCACCGCCCGCCTGGAAACGAGAATGAATGCTCGCATTATCAGCTTCGTTACCTTAAAAACCGTGTTGGGGGACATGGAAGGAACGCAGATCCGGCAAATGCAGCAGCTTTTACGGCAATATTCGGAATCGACGACGCCGTCCATATGGCCGGCAGAAGGAACCATTTCTTCTTATTTCGGCTACCGCGGTGCTCCTGGCGGCGGCACGGGATTTCATGAAGGGATGGATATTGCTGTCGATCACGGCACGTCGGTCCGGGCGACAGCCGCCGGCGATGTGACGACGGCCGGATGGGTTGAAGGATATGGAAATTTCGTGGAAATTGATCACGGAAACGGCATAGTCACGAGGTACGGCCACAACTCCATGGTGCTTGTCGTCGAGGGACAGCATGTCCGGGCCGGTGATGCGGTGGCGCTGGCAGGCAGTACAGGCCGCAGCACGGGGCCGCATGTGCATTACGAAGTGCGTGTGCAGGGGACGCCGATCGACCCTTTGTTGTTCTTGCCGTAACATGGGGGAGTTTGTTCCGATGGGATGAATTCCCTTTTTTGTTTTTGAAAGGCAGGTTTTTATGAGTAAATTAAAGTATTATTGCAGCGCTATTCTGCTATTCATCGTTGTCGGCGCTCTTGGTTTCGGCAGCTCCTATGTGCAGCAGCCCCAGGAGATCGTTATCGGCGTCAACTTGGATCTCAGCGGCGAAGGAAAGACGTACGGGGAAGCGACGGCCCGGGGGATTTCCATGGCTGCGGAAACGGTTAATGCTGGCGGCGGCCTGCTGGGAAAGCCTGTCAGGATCGTTACCGTCGATAATCGCGGTGATTCCGGCGCAGCGGAAACAGCAGTCAGGCAGCTGGCTTCACGGCGGATTTCGGTTATGATTGGGCCGAACTTATCTCATTGTGCAGTCGCTGTTATTCACGACGCGGCGGCTCTTCATCTTCCTGTCATCAGTCCGGCGGGGACAAATCCGGAGATTACCGTAGACAGCGCTACCGGTGAAGTCAGGCCCTATATGTTCCGTGCGACGTTCATCGATTCCTATCAAGGACGGACGATGTCCGACTATGCGATGAAAGTTCTCGGCGCCCGTACTGCTGCCGTCATATACGATGAAGAACAGGCATACTCCCAAGGACTGGCCGCGTTTTTCAAACAGTCTTTTCTGGCTGACGGAGGGGCGGTGCCTATAGCGGCTGCCCTTTATTCCGATGAAGAATTGGATGCCTTGTGGCAGCAGGTGAAGGAATCGAATTGCGATGTCGTTTATCTTCCCTTTTATGACCATAAAGCGATGGAATATATCGTCAAAGCCCGCGATGCCGGTTTTTCCGGCGCGATTTTGGGCGCTGACGGCTGGAACGGCAAACTGATGGCGTCGTCGCTGGATCCGTCGTACTTACAGAACTTGTTTTATACGGATCATTACGCCAATGATGTAATGGACTCCGTTGCCGAAAAATTTGCCGAAGCATACTATGAAAAATACGGAAAAATTCCCGACAGCTACGCCGCGTTAGGCTATGACTCCTTCATGATGGCCGCCGAAGCCATTGAGCGCAGCGGCAGCATCAAGCCGCAGGATATACGGGATGAACTGGAAAAAACGATCAATTATCATGGCGTGACAGGCATGATTTCCCTGGATGCCAATCATGACGCCATAAAACCGGTGTTTATCATGACGTTCTGGAAAGATCAGACGGCGCTGCTGGAAAAACGGCCTGCTATTGAAGCGTAGGGGGGCGCGGAGCTGTTTTTGAGTGCAGTCGCACAGCCGCTGAGGAGAGTGGCAGAATGGCCGTTATTTAATTCTCAAAATCTGTTTACAAATGAGAATAATCGTGATAAGATATAGATGATAAGCAGGCTGAGTACAGCCGGGCGAAAGCAGCAGATAACCTGCGGGACTATCATTACGACAGATCCTGCAGGTTTTTTGTCACCGCCGGAGTTTTTATATTGCCAAAAGGAGCGGTTGGTATGTCGCATCATCCATGTAAATTATCACGGTTAACGGTACTGATCTTTGCTGCAGTCAGCGCCGTATTTGCGGTCTGGGCGATAACGGCAGGTTTTTTTGCCGCATCGGCAGGCGTTATTTCGGAAGGAATCCATTCGGCTGTAATATCTTTCATCGTTGCCGCAGCGTTCCTGGTACCGGAAAAGGCGAAAAAACGTTTCGTTCTTACAGCGGTGTCTGCATGTTTTGCCGGTCTTATCTTTTTCGGGCTTGCTGTTTCTTATGTATTTACGGACAGTCTGTGGACGCATCGCATAGAAGCCGGCGGTATGTACCTGGCCATGGCTGCCATGGCTTCTGCTGCCTGGGGAAATGCCGCGGCGTCGCAGAACCTTCTGGAAAGGGCGGCGGAAAAACAAACATCTTTGCTTGCCGCTGCCGTATGGATGCGGATCGGCGCGTGGACGTCGGCAGTTGTCTTGACCGGATTGGCAGTGACCAAGGTTTTCGGATGGATGTGGGTTGACAGTGCTGTAAGCTGTTTCTCCGCTGCCGCTGTTTTGTTTTCTCTTTTCCGCACGTGTTTCGGCTCTCCGTCTTCTCCGCTGGACGCTTTGGAAGAACGCCGTATCGGCCGCATTATTTTAGATATTCCCGGCGTGCAGGGATATCATCGCCTGCAGGGCCGTGTTATCGACGGCGTAACCGTATTGTCTTTTCACTTGGAAGTCGACAAGGATCTGCCGTCATACAAAGCCTGTGCAGTTTCTGATGCCGTTGAATTTTCCCTTTGTGCGGAATATGGGCCGTGCGACTTGACGATACGCGTTGAATCGCGGTAACCGCCGTTACAGGCAGTACGGCAAATACGCTGTCATGGCGGCGCGCCGTTCCTTCCAGTCGGGCATGATCATTGTCATGACGTTGTAAAAATGACGGGAGTGGTTAGGATGGATGAGGTGGCACAGTTCATGCAGCATAACCTGGTCGATAATAGGTTCAGGCATGACGGCAAGATAGGTATTCATCGTGACGATTTTTTTCAGGGGCATGCACGATCCCCAGCGTGAACGCATAATGCGCTGCCGGAGTTTCGGCATGTCAATGCGGTATGGCGCGAGCTTTGGAACGATGCGGCCGGCGCTGGCGGAAAAAAGCGGTTCTCCTTCTCGGCGCAGCAGTTCATGGTACAAACGCAGCCGTTGTTCGGGCGTATTTTCTGACACTTCCATATATACGGTTTGACCGCTGCGGCGGATGGCGCTACGCATACCCAGCCTCACATCAAGCGTATAGGGCTTGCCTGCCAGCAGAAGTTTGTCTCCGCAGCGCAGTGTGAGAAACGGCGCAGACTGCCGTTCCTTTATTTCCGCCAGTGTTTTTAAGATAAGCGCTCCTTTTTTATGCAAAAACGCTTCGATGTGCGCCAAGGGAACGCGAGGCGTGGCGGAGACGTGGAGCGTCCCGTTGTGACGGATGCGCAGGTTGATATTTTTCACGGTTTTTCGTTCCAGCGTATAGGCCAGCTTGGTGTCTTGGATGAGAATATACTGCTGAGAAATCGTATTCATTTCTCCCTCCGATACAGATATATGGTATAATATATTATAAGTATACTATACTGCGACAAGGAGATATACTGTGATGCTGGATTTTACGGCTATTGATTTTGAGACAGCCAATAAATACGCCAACAGCGCCTGCTCTTTGGCAGTCGTTACCGTGCAGGACGGAAATGTTGTCCATGAAACATATACGCTTATCCGCCCTCCTTTTATGGTTTTTTCACCGGATAATATCCGCGTTCACGGCATTACGCCGGAGCAGGTGAGGGGAAAGCCCGCGTTTGACTCGCTGTGGGATCAGATACATCCTCTGCTCGACGGCCGTGTTGTTATTGCCCACTATGCCGCTTTTGACATGCGTGTCCTGCGCAGCTTGGCAAAGACCTATTCGCTGCAGCTGCCGCCGGCGTCGTATGCGTGCACCGTAGAAATTTCCCGGCAGGTATGGCCGGATCTGCCTAATCATAAGCTCGATACAGTAGCCGGATCGTTGGGATTTTCCTTCTGCCATCATCATGCGCTGGACGATGCGAGAGCCTGCGCCTTCATTGCCTGCAAAGCAGCTGAACAAGTAGGCGCGTCGTCGATGGAAGAACTTCTCCGCCTTGTCGGACTGACGGAAAAACAATTGTAAAATGCGGATTACGCATGAATGACAGGATTCTATACCGGTTTTAAATAAATGCCTTACGGATTTGATAAATATGCGTATAATGGAAAAAGATACGTGCTGTACCGAAAGGAGATTGAAACTATGAAAATTGTTTTGCTGGAATCGCTGGGAATCAGTCCGGAATTGCTTGATTCCTATATCAAGCCGCTGCGGGACAAAGGCTATGAAGTGGCTGCGTATGAACGGAACGACGATCCTGCCGTTCAGATAGAAGAAGCGAAAGACGCAGATATTCTCGTTATTGCCAATATGCCCCTGAAAGCAGAAGTGATTAATGCCTGCCCGAATTTGAAATACATTAATGTTGCTTTTACGGGCGTAGACCATGTAGATCTTGCGGCAGCCAAAGCCAGAGGCATTAAAGTCAGCAATGCGTCGGGATATTCTACCGTTGCCGTTGCGGAATTGACGATTGCGATGATGCTCGATTTGCTCCGGTATGTTCCGCAAGTCGATGCAGCTTGCCGGGCCGGGGGAACAAAGGCCGGGTTCATCGGTGCGGAGCTGGAAGGAAAAACGGTCGGCATTATCGGCACCGGCGCTATCGGCAGCCGCGTAGCCGAGCTCGTTCATGCTTTTGGAGCGAAAGTTATTGCTTACAACGGATTTTCCCATAAACCCGATACAGAACTTATTACATATCTTCCCCTGAAGGAACTGATGGAGCAATCGGACATCGTATCGATTCACTGCCCCGTCACGGATCAGTCCCGCGGCATGATCAACGCCGAAACCTTGTCGTATATGAAGCCGACGGCGTACCTGGTCAATGAAGCCCGCGGTCCCATCGTCGACTCTCAGGCTCTGGCGGAGGCGCTGAACAGCGGCCGCATTGCCGGCGCAGGCATCGACGTATTTGAAACGGAACCGCCGCTTGATACCAATCATCCGCTCCTCCATGCTAAAAATACGATTGTTACGCCCCACGTTGCTTTTGCGACAAAAGAATCAATGGAGAAAAGAGCTGTTATTGTTTTTAATAATATCGATACGTATTTGGCAGGAAATCAGCAGAATATTATCCTATAAATCTTATGGATTTGGGTAACTGGTAGGAAAACCGAATAGATTTTGAAATAGCTCCCTTGATGCGAAGCAGTAAACAATAAACCGCCATCAAGGGAGCTATTTTATGCCGTAAAGGACTGGCGGAATACCTTCATGATTTAATCGGTATTTTTGCATTATATAATACAAATTGGAGATGCCATGTAATTTCTGCAATAATGGCCGTACATATATTTATTTGCTGGATAGTTGTTCAGAATAGCTAACGTTTATTCGATATTCCTAATAAAACGTATTGAAATGAATTCAAATGGGACATTATCTCGGCTGACGCGCTGTGCCGGGCAGGTATTTCATTAGGAGGAACCAAGCAATGGATAAAATGGACACAGTGAAAAAATTCAGGAAATTGGCGTTGTCGCCGTCATGCCGGGCACGACGACGCTGAACGGCGTTATTGCGGCGCTTGAAGCGGGAGCGGACGTCGTCAAGATATTCCCCGGCGAAATTCTCGGCATGAAGGCCATCAAAGCCATTCACGGGCCCATCCCGCAGGCTTTGCTTATGCCGACGGGCGGCGTGAATGCCGACAATGCCGGAGAATGGATCAAGGCGGGCTGTATTGCGGTCGGAGCAGGCGGAGCCCTGACGGGGGGAGGAAAAACAGCGGCGGAAATAACGGAAGCGGCTAAAAAATTCATCGCCTCCGTCAAGGCGGCCCGTCAGTCGTAATATCGTCGCTTTTCTTGACGAGCATGCAGTTGTATGCGAAGAGAGACGCCAGTACGTTTTCTGTACTGGCGTCTCTCTTTTTGATATATTGCCGATTGATAGATTTCCGGCAGCAATTTTTCTTATAAAAATATGCCTTCCTGATGATTCATGGAAAAACCGCCTTTTTCCACGTTGTCAAAGTCCAGGGAGGGGTCGTATTCTTTAATGGGTTTCAGACGTTTTACCAAGCCGTGCGGCTCCTTAAGAGACAGCGAGTCGCTGCGGCCCGACAGGACCCACAAGACGCGGTATCCGTGCGGCATTTCCGTCAGGCGGGATTCTCCCTTGCCGTCTGTAAAATAGACGAGCAAGTCGAAACGGCGGCTGTTGGCGTATTCAAAAACGGGAGAAAAAGCCGTGCCGCCGCGGACGTCGAGACGGCTTTTTACATCTTCCGGCGAACGTATTGCATATGTGCGGCGGATTTCGTCGTCGCATTCGACGAGGACGATTTCGTGCTTATAACTGCGGACAATATGAAGGACTTCCTGCACAGCCTGTTTAAATTCGGCATTGCTGATGCTGCCGCTGATATCGAGGGCAATGCAGATCCGAGCTGTATGAGCGCGGAGGCGGCCCGGGAGGTCGAGGCGTTCCGGCTGGCGGCGATTGCGCCGGGCCGTCGTTTTTTTCATGCCGCTGGCAATAGAGCCGGCCAGTTTTTTTAAATACCAGTGCCAGGGCAGGTCGCTGCCGGCGTCTTTTAATGAGGAAATCATGCTTTCCAGATAATTGGACAGTTTGCCCTTATGGGCGGCGTCGATATAATGGGCCGTAAATTTCTGCAGTGTCTGTTCGTCCATGTCGTCTGATTCGTCCCAAGCGGCGTGCGTGCGCAGCGGGTCGTAAGCTGCGGAAACGGAACCTTCCAGGCTCCCTTCATCAGGCTTGTCGTTTTTATCGGTTCGCAGGTCCAGGGCCGTCTGAATATGGTCTGCATAGTATTCAAAGGTCTCGAAAGGCGTCATCGTCAGCGAGTAGTTCATATTGACCCAGCCAAGGGTCGTGGAAAAGGGCGGCAAGTGGTCGAGATAGGTGTTGACGACGATATCCATTGCCAGATTGACGGCCAGTTTGCTGTACGTACGGCGCAGTTCCTTGGCCCGGATCAGGTGCATGGACACGATATGGAGCACCTGATGCCTGATGGAGGATTTCATCTGTTCCGGCAGCAGGGGCAGGAAAAGGAGCGGATTGATGTAAAGGACGTACTGCGTTCCCTTGAACGCCGTGCTTGCAGCGTCGGCAATGTCGAAGCGTATTTCTTTTTTCATCTGGAAAAGAAAATACCCGTAAAAATTTTCGGCTTCGTCCATCAATTCGAGATTCAGCGCGTCGATCAGCGAAAATACGTTTTTGGCAAAGCCGGCGGGCACGGCGGCAGGCTCGCCGCCTTTGCGCGTTCTGCGCAGTTCATCTGCAATGCTGGAGGCATCCTGATACAGCAGGATAGCCCGTTCCGTCAAGGTAGATTCCATCGTATCACCTGCCTGAACGATAGGCGTTGAAGTATGCGTCGATGAACCGGTCGTTTTCGATGGCGGCGGCGTAGACGTTGGCGCTGCCGGCTTTTATGTCTTTCATGATGCCGATGAGCAAATCCGGCGGAAAGAGAGAGAGGAATTCCACGAGGCGGTCAATGAGCTTCTGTTCATCGCCGCCGCCGATGGCGCCGTCCAGGCGGCGCAGTATGTTTTTTGCGGCCAGGTAAAGGCGCGTATGGCTTTCGGCGGCAACGCGGGGCGCCAGGGACTTGTCGAGGGACGAGCCGGAAAAAACGTCGTCATAACTGATCAGGGGCGCGGCGTCCGACTTGATGAAATGGACGAATTCTTCGGCAATGACTTTGCCGACATTGCCGCGGACGACGTTGAAAAAGACGGATTCCGGCACGGAGTCCTGCTGGGCGTACAGCTTGTACAGCGCGGAAATCCGCTCGTAGCTCCGCGGCGTGGCGTTTATGTCGCCGTCGTTATGTTTGTCTAAATATTCCGGAAACGTAGAAATAAATTCCATGACTTTCCCGTCGATACCGGCGCCGGCCGCCCAGTCGAGCCACTGGAGGTAGTCTGCTTCCATGTAGAGCCAGACGAAGCGGTTTTCCTGGGCGGCGTCCATGGCGACGGCTTCGTAGTCATAGGAATCGGCAGGGTTCATGGCGGCGACGATGCGCACGTCTTCCGAAAGGACGTAGCCGTTGATTTCCCGGTTTAAAATCAGGTTCATCAGTTCCTGCTGGACGGCGTGCTCGCAGCGGTTGATCTCGTCGATGAATAAGAGCACGGTCCGCCCTTTGGCGATTTCGGCGTCAATGGCCCGCAGCTTATAGTGGACGGCGTATACTGTCGTCTTTTCTTCGGAAACGGTTTCGCCGTTTTTCCGGGAATACGTTTCGATCGTCGGCAGGCCGCCGATTTCTCCCTCTTTGAGTAAATTTCCGTCAATCGAAATGAGGGACCAGCCGTTTTTTTCTGCCAGATCCCGCGCCAGCGCCGTCTTGCCGATGCCGGTTTCGCCGACGAGAAGCGGAACTTCGCCGGCGGCCAGCACGAGTTCTACGCTTTTTAGTGTATCAGTAAAATTCATGAGTTGTTCACCTAGTTCATTGTTAATTTTTCATCTACGGTTATACGTTTTGCTTTGGGGCTTCCTACTGCATCGACAAAACGGATTTTTTCCAGCGGCGTCATGGGAAGGGCCGTGCAGTTGACGAAATTTCTGACATACGTTTCGTCGGCGTCGTCGCAGGATAAGACGTCTTTCAATACGGTCAATATGTCGCTTTTGTCGATGACGATGTCTTTGGGCGCGTATTTCAGAACCATCACGTTGACGCGAAGAAGCGACAGCAGGAGATCTTTTGTCAGGCCGCTCAGCAGGCGCACCGCCTGTTCGCTGCGGGATACGGCAAGGCGTACTGCCGACGGCGCAGGATCTGCAATATACCGAAGGGCTTCGTAGTTTTCGGCGACGGCGGCGTTTTGTACGGCCGGCGATGGGTCTTTGATGTATTTGATGGCGTCGTAATTTTTCCGGACGGCGCGGATCTGCATGGCTTCGTCAGGCGAATCGGCGTATTTTATGGCCCAGCCTGACTGAGCCAGCGCCGCGTCCATTAGTGCCGGCGACGGATTTTTTATATAAGCCAGGTTGTTCCAGCTGCTGCGGACGGCCGAAAGAAGCAGGGATTGTGGCGGGTCTTCAATAAACTGGATGGCCCGGGCCGTGTTGGCCACGGCTGCTTCTTCTATTTCCGGCGTCGGATTATCGATGTACTGCAGGGCCAGGCCGTTTGTGCGGACGGCAAGGAGCTTCATGGCATTCGTCGGGTTTTCGATGCGGGCGATGACATAGGGATTGTTTCGGATCATATTCATATATTTTTCAGTTTCCATAGAGAACCTCCCTTCTTTTTGTATCTGTCTATGCCTATATTAACGAAAAAAAAGAGGACCTGCAACTATATTTTCACAGCGGCAAGTCCGAGAGGTTATGATTTTGAAGTCAGCGCGGCCCGGCGGATGTTTATGAATAATTCTTCTGCGTTTTTAAATCGCACCGTACTGGTTGTGATTTCGCCGGCCTGCCCGTCCGGCAGGTATGTATTGGTCAGTACGGCGTCGATGGTAAACTTGCCGTTCCGTTTGTCGGCGCGGAAGGCCGCGTCATATTCGTCGATCCGGCTGACCAGACGGTTTTCCTGAAAGGCCTTGGCATCTATGTCTTCTGCATACGTTTCTGCATAGAGAACGCAGTAAATCGTTTCCAGACTGGAAGGGTAGTCCATCGTCTCGACGGCTTGTACCGATTCCATGTCGGCATACATGATGCAGCCGTCCTGGGTGCCGATGACGCGGTAACGGGCAGGATTGTCCAGCAATGCGACCGAATCTATGGCGGATGCCGGAAGCGTACTGAGCAAGATAACGCTTATTATAAAAAACACAGTGAAAAGCTTTTTCATAATTTATCATTCTTCCTTTATCATGCGGATATGAGCCGTTCCGTCTTATTGTACCATGATCAATATATCGTGTCACCTGCAAGGGGACAAAAAAGCCGGCGCGGACGGGAACAGCATAAATAAATCTAAGAGCAAAATAAATTGTAAACATTGCCGTGGGAACGCATCAGTCCCGATAAATAAGGCTTTTACGGCTTGTTTTTACTTGCGGAATCAGGGAAAATATCATAAAATACTTCTATGGAAAACGTAAATCCGGAAGACTAGTGAATAGAGTTCTTGATGACCATATTGATATATGCGGGAAAGGATTGATTCATATGTTAGATTTTCGTATCCATACATTTTTATGCGTTTGTCGTTACATGAATTACACCAGAGCGGCGGCGGAACTGAAAATTACGCAGCCTGCCGTGTCGCAGCATATCCGGCACCTGGAAAAAGAATATCAGACCAAGCTGTTTGACTATACGGGAAAGCGGCTGGAACTGACTCGGGCCGGCCAAATACTGCTCAGTGCCGCCACGACGATTAGTCACGACAACGTTATGCTGAAGCAGCGCCTTCAAGATTTGCAGCAGAATAATAAGTCTCTTGTTTTCGGGGCGACGCACACGATCGGGGAGTTTGAGATTATCGATAAGCTGGCCGATTTTTTGCATGTCAACGGAGATGTCAGCATCCGCATGAAGATTTCCGATACGGATAAACTTCTGAAGGCTGTCGATGAAGGCATCATTGATTTTGCTATTGTCGAAGGTTTTTTTGAGCAGGGGCAGTACGAAACGCTTCTTTTTTCAAACGAGCCGCTCATCGCCGTCTGCGGCTGTAGCTACGACGCACCGTCGGAGATGACCTTGGCAGACTTGAAAAAACGCCGGCTCATCGTCCGCGAAAAAAGCGCCGGCGCCAGAGAGCTTTTGGAACGGAATCTGGCAGAACACGGCCTGACGATTACAGATTTTCCGTACCGCCATGAAGTAGGCAGTCCTCAGGCCGTCAAGGGGCTGACGTGCCGAAACTGCGGCATTGCTTTTTTGTATGAAAAGTCCGTGCGCAGAGAAGTTGTCGCCGGTATTTTGCGGGAGATTACGATCCGGGATTTTTCCGTGACTCATGCTTTTTCGTTTTTGTGGCGCAAAGGAAGCATGTACAGCGCCATGTTCCGACAGGTGTATGATAAGCTGAAAGAATAGCACTGCCGGCATCATCAAGGTTTTATATTTTCTGAAAGGGTGACATAAGTATGTTATATTCGACAGAAGTTAAAAATATGTGTCCCGTTGCAAAGGGGGCATATCACGGCCCGGCTCCTATTCCTGAAGAAGGAAAATGGGTGCAGGTGAAGGAAATAAAGGACATAAGCGGGCTGACCCACGGCGTCGGCTGGTGCGCGCCTCAGCAGGGAGCCTGCAAGTTGACGCTTAATGTCAAAGACGGCATTATTGAAGAAGCGCTTGTAGAAACGCTGGGTTGCTCTGGCATGACGCATTCGGCGGCCATGGCTTCGGAAATTCTTCCTGGCAAAACACTTCTCGAAGCGCTGAATACGGACCTTGTCTGCGACGCTATAAATGTGGCGATGCGAGAACTCTTCCTCCAAATCGTTTACGGCCGCACGCAGACGGCTTTTTCCGAAGGCGGCCTTCCCATCGGCGCCAGCCTTGAAGACCTGGGCAAGGGCCTTCGCAGCCAAGTCGGCACCATGTTGGGGACGAAGGCCAAAGGGACCCGGTACTTGGAAATGACGGAAGGCTACGTTACCCGCATGGCTCTTGATGAAGAAAATCAGGTCATCGGCTATGAATTCATCCATCTCGGAAAAATGATGGAAGCGATCAAAAAAGGCGTGGAACCGGCAAAAGCCATGGAAGACGCCAAAGGTCACTACGGCCGTTTTGACGAAGCCGCATCGTATATTGATCCGAGACAGCAATAAGGGGGAGGCAACACCATGGAATTATTTGAAAGCTATGACAGAAGAATAGATAAAATTCTCGGCGTGCTGAAAGAATACGGCATTTCCAGCGTGGAAGAATGCCGCGATATCTGCGCCGCCGCCGGTATTGATCCGTACCAGATCGTAAAGAACGTACAGCCTATTGCATTTGAAAACGCCGGCTGGGCGTATACGGCAGGCGCAGCCATTGCCATTAAGAAAAACGCCCGCACGGCCGTTGAAGCGGCGCGGGCCATCGGCGAAGGACTGCAGGCGTTCTGTATTCCCGGTTCCGTTGCAGAAGACCGGAAAGTAGGCCGCGGCCACGGTAATCTGGCGGCCATGCTTCTGCAGGATGAAACGCAGTGCTTTTGTTTCCTTGCCGGCCATGAATCCTTCGCTGCGGCGGAAGGCGCCATCGGCATCGTCCGCAATGCCAATAAGGCCCGGAAAGTGCCGCTCCGCGTTATTCTGAACGGCCTCGGCAAAGATGCGGCGCAGATTATTTCCCGCATTAACGGGTTCACGTACGTTCAGACGCAGTTTGATTACAATACGGGCGAGCTTCACATCGTCCGCGAAATTCCGTATTCGAAAGGCGAACGGGCCAACGTCCGCTGCTTCGGCGCTGACGATGTCCGCGAAGGCGTCGCCATTATGCACCATGAAGGCGTCGACGTATCCATTACGGGCAACTCGACGAACCCGACGCGGTTCCAGCATCCCGTTGCCGGCACATATAAAAAAGAATGCGTCGAAATGGGGAAAAAATACTTCTCCGTTGCATCCGGCGGCGGCACGGGCCGTACCCTTCATCCCGACAACATGGCTGCCGGTCCGGCATCGTACGGCATGACGGATACGATGGGCCGCATGCATTCGGATGCCCAGTTTGCAGGTTCTTCCTCTGTTCCGGCTCACGTTGAGATGATGGGCTTCCTTGGCATGGGGAACAATCCCATGGTAGGCGCATCCGTTGCGGTAGCCGTTGCCGTAGAAGGCGCCGCCAAAGCAGGGAAATTCTAAAGAATACATATATGAAAAATGAAAAACGCAGTTTCCGCAGGGGAAGCTGCGTTTTTTGACGTATTGAAACCTCTGTGTTATAATAAAAAAGAAAAGAATACAGGCCCGCTTACGGCTATCCGAAAAGATGCACGGTCTTTTGCGGATAGCTTGTTTCATGTGGAATCATATACGACCTGCTGTTAAGAGGAGTTAGTAATATCAGATGAACGGAAGAAATGGGGGGTTCTATGAAGAAGACAAGCAAAAAAATCGCAAGTATAGCCTGTTTTATCATGATGACATCCATAGTATCTGCCGGCGCTACGTTTCATCCCGGCGACAGGGGTGATCAGATTAGGGAAATACAGCAGGCGCTGGCGCAGAACGGCAGCAGCATTACGGTTGACGGAGATTATGGAACCGGTACGACGGAAGCGGTCAAAGCCTTTCAATATAGTCGCGGACTTGAAGCAGACGGTATTGTCGGCGCTGAAACGTATAGGGCGCTCATAGGTGCAGAAATACCGGAAAACAAATCAAGTCGTTTTGCAGAGCAAAAGCCGTGGCAGGATCAAAGAAAGGAAAAAAACATGTTTCCCTTAGTTACGGCTGACAATGTTACGACGGTTCTTCAGCAGGCGCTGGTCAATAAGGGATATAACCTCGACGTGGACGGCGTGTTCGGCGTCGGTACGGAACAAGCGGTTCGGAAATTCCAGGCCGATAGGGGTCTCGACGTAGACGGCGTCGTCGGCAGGGAAACGTTTTATGCCCTGACGGGGCAGAAACTTCCCGGCGGCCCGCTTCGCCGCTTCGGAAACGGTGGTTTCGGCAGCGTGACGGGAACGGCCAATTCGCGTTTGGCCGTACAGCTTCTCGGTATTGCCAATCAGTACCGAGGCGTACCTTACGTGTTCGGCGGTTCATCGCCGTCCGGATTTGACTGTTCCGGTTTTACAAGATACGTATATTCTGCTGTCGGCATCAGCCTGCCGCGCTGCGCCGATGAACAGTACTTCGTCGGAAGCGACGTTTCCATGGCTAACCTGCAGCCCGGCGATCTCGTCTTTTTCTCGACCTATGAGTCCGGCGTATCTCATGTAGGCATTTATATCGGCGACAGCCAGTTTATCAATGCTGCGACAGACGGCGTCGGCGTTGCCGATTTGAACAGCCGATACTGGTCGTCGCGCTATATCGGAGCCAAACGGGTTATTTAATTTTATCTGCGGAACAATAGTGCGCCGCCGGCATACAGCCGGCGGCGTTTTTGCTGTCTCACTCAATGATATTCGGCATGAGCGGTGCCGTGTTTTGTTCCTGCATTTTTTCGAGGAATTTGCTCGCTGAATACGGAGTCGTTTGGCGCTGGTTATTCCTCACAATGTGTGCCCTTTTTTTCTATTTTGAAATATGTTAACATAAAAACAGCAATGAGAGGTGGTGCAGATATGGATTTCTTCCAATTAACGTATTTCATCGAAGTGGCACATAAAAAAAGTTTTACAAAAGCATCGAAGGTTCTCCACATCAGTCAGCCATCGATTAGCAAAGGCATCAAGGCGCTGGAAGAACATTGGAATGTCCGCCTCTTTGACCGCAGGGGAAAAGATGTAGAGCTTACAGAGATGGGTGCGTATTTGCTTCCGAAAATTGAGAGCATCGTGAAAGACTTCAACAACCTCAATGAGGAACTGGAAGCGCCGCAGCTGCTGAACGCCGGAAAACTTACTGTCGGCGTGCCGCCGATGATTACGTCAGCGCTTATATCACCTTTCATCGGACATTTTATTACGGCCTATCCCAACATAGAACTGGAATTGACGGAAATTGGATCGCTGGATATCGTGTCCGCCATTGATGACGGTATAGCGCAGGTAGGTTTTATTGCCTTACCGATTACTACAGAAATGCACTACGATTTTTTTATCTTTCACAGGGAACCGCTGGAGATCGTTATTTGGCCGGACCATCCGCTGGCGCAGAAGCCGCGGCTGACGCTGGAAGAAATCAAAGATGAGCCCCTGATATATTATGCGCCTTCTTTTTCTCTTCATGCTTATATCCGCTCCTTTTATCAGGCGATTATGGCTCATCCGAAAATCGTTTGCCAAAGCAATAACTGGGATTTACAGGTAGCTATGGTTATCGCCCGCATGGGCATCGCCCTGCTGCCCCAAAGCATCTGCCGGCGCATTCCTGCAGGAAAAGCCGTTCATATTCCACTTTCCGAACCGACGATGTACTGGACGCTGGCGCTGATTTGGAAGAGCAAGGGCTATTTGTCTCATCCGGCCCGCACGTGGGTTCAATCTTTTAAACATTACTTTCAGACAGACCGTCATAAAGTCTGACCATTTTTACTGTTGACCGGGGGCATGACACCGCATGAGTACTACATTAACACGGCAGGATAAAGACGAAATTTTTTCCCATCAGGCCGAAAACGGCCTTTTCAGCGCAGCGGCGACGGCGGCGGCCTGTTTAAATTACATGGACAGGCTGAACCGGAAACGGCTCGACACATCGCTTTCCTGGGAACAACGGACGGCTGCGAGGAGGCGTCTTGTCGAGCTTGAAAACCGGCTGTACCGCTATATTCAGGATGAAACGCCGCTTAGTTATTTCGATGCTGATTTTCGGGAAAAAACGGCGCAGTATATTGCCCTGCGTACTTTATTTCTCAAGGCGGAGGACTTTACCTTTACGCGCCACAGGCTTTCCTTTTTAACGGATCTTCTGCGGCTGTACAGGGAAGATCCCTGTTCCATACTGCCGGAAAGGGACATTGCCTGCGCCAAGTGGGAACGGATTCTTCTGCAGGAGTATTTCCTTTTCGACATGACCATGAAAAACACGGAAACGGTAGGCCGCGAGGCCGTATCCAACGGGTACCATGAATGCGATTACACGCTGGAAATTGAAGAAGGATGGAAACAACCGATAAAGGCGGTTCTGCGGGCAAATTTCCGATACGTTCTGCAGTGCCTGCCTTACAGCAAAGCGGCGGCAGCCGTCGCGGCCTATGTCAGAAAGCATGGGAAGGCTATGCGGGGAACCGGATGGACCGTAGAGGTCAATGAAATCGAAGAAACCATGGAAGGGGATATTCCCTGTATATCGCCGCAGGACGGAGCCGGTATTCTTCAGCTGTATTATACAAAGAATTGAAAATATTTTATAAGGCGCGACGGATTAAAGAGACGTCGCGCCTTATTTTTTTTCGGCAGTAACGGGCATAGATATCGGCCGATCCGTTCACCAGGCAGGGAATCTGCGGTGCAGCTGAACTATTACAAATTCTCATACTCAATATGCGGATGTCGGAAAAATTCTTACAGGAAAATCAGCGTTTTTCCGATACCGGCAGTACCTGCCGGTATTTTATACTATAAATTAGCAGATACGATTGGAATCAGTACAGGCGCTGCATGCGGGTGCCGTAAAGAAAGGGAAGGAGTTTTTGTCATGTTGAATTTATTATGGCAGTTGTTCAAGACGGGACCAGATATGGCTCCCATTACCGATTCTGAAACCATCAAGAAGAAGTTTAACAGCGTCCGCTGGCGCGTTTTCGCTTCCATTACGATTGGGTATGCTTTTTACTACATTATCCGTCAAAGTTATTCCGTTATTAAAAAGCCGCTTCTGGCATCAGGAATTGTTACGCCGACGGAAATCGGCATTATCGGCTCCATCTTTTTTGTAACGTACGGGTTAGGTAAATTTACGAACAGTTTTCTTGCCGACCGCATGAATAATAAGCGATTCTTTGCCTTCGGACTTTTCATTTCCTCGCTTACGATGGTCGGCATGGGGCTCGTCAATTCCTTCGTTCCCCTGGCGGTCTTATGGGGATTGAACGGCTGGTTCCAGTCGTACGGCGCCGGTCCGTCTATTGTTGCCTTGAACCAGTGGTTCAGCAATAAACAGCGCGGCACGTTGTACGGCGTATGGTTTACCAGTCACAATCTGGGTTCGTCCTTTGCCTATTTTGCCATTGCCGCCATCGTGTCGGCGTACAACTGGTCCATGGGCTTTGTTGCTGCCGGCGTCATTTCCCTGATCGGAACGGTGTTTATCTATTTCGGCATGAGCGACCGGCCCGAAACAATGGGACTTCCTAACGGCGCCGTGTATTACGGTGAAAAAACGCAGGAGCAGGTTGATGCGGAAAAGAAAAAATCCGTCAGCTCCCAGCAGTGGAACGCCGTCGTCAAAAATCCTGCCGTGTGGATCCTCGGGTTATCTTCGCTGTGCGTATACATTGCCCGCTATGCCGTTGAAAGCTGGGGCGTCGTATACCTGACGTCGCAGAAAGGCTACGATATTATGGGCGCTGCCGGTGTTATGGCTTATATGCAGGTAGCCGGTATTTTCGGCGCGCTTTTGTGCGGCGCCATTTCTGATAAATTCTTCGATCATAAACGGAACAAGCCGGCGCTGATATACGGAATTTTGTACTCCCTGTCCATTGCCGGATTTGTCTGGGCTCCCCAATCGTTTACGATAGATATGCTTTGCATGACGTTTTACGGTTTTACCATGGGCGCATTAGTCTGCTATATGGGCGGGCTCATGGCTGTTGATATTGTGCCGAAACGTGTTACCGGAGCGGCTATGGGCATGATCGGCCTGTTGAGCTATGCCGGTGCGGCCATTCAGGAATTTATTACAGGCAAACTTATGACGATTACCGTTGTTGGCGAAGAAAAAATCTATGATTTCGGCTTTGCCACGGAATTTTGGGTCGGCGCCGCCGTTGTTTCCACGCTGCTGGCACTTCTCGTATGGAATGCCAAACCGCAGGAAGATTAAAAATTAAACTCACGGAACCATCTCTTTTTAGAGTTCTCTCTTCAATGGACTGCCGGGCAGTCGAAAAAGAAAGCGGGACGCCGTTTCCCGCTTTCTTTTTTTATGCGTCCAAACAAAGGAAGTCCTGCATTTTTCCTGATTTGGCTGTATAGATCAGCCGTTTCATGCTATGATACATATAAGATATGTACGCAGAAGGAGGTCATCGTATGAAATTGCCCTTTCCGATACGTCTCCTGTTCGTGTTAGCGGCAGCTGTTTTTGTGATCTGCTGCGGCGGATGCAGCCGTCCTGAAGGATATATTGATTTTACGCAGACCCAGACGCAAGAACCGGTTGCCGCGGCGACAGACCAGCCCTTGCGCATTGCCTTTGCGTCTGTCATTTCGCCGAAAGAAACGCGCCAGTCCTATCAGCTTTTCGTCAATTACATTGCCAGGGAACGCCGCCAGCCTGCCGTTCTCCTGCAGCGCCGCACATATGAAGAACTCAATGAACTCATGGGGAAAGGCGGTGCCGACATCGCTTTTTTTTCGACAGGCGCCTATTCAGCCTATCAAGGGAAAACGCCGATAGAACTGCTGGCCATGGCGGAAACAGACGGTTCCGTTTTTTATCAGACCTACCTTATTGCCGCTGCCGACAGCGATATTACGGAAATCAGCCAGCTCAGGGGAAAAGTCTTTGCGTTTACCGATCCGCTGAGTTATTCAGGACGGCAGGCAGTCGATTTTTACCTCCTTGATTTGGGAACGTCGTCCGACGCCTATTTCCGTTCATTCTTTTATACATACAACCATGATAAATCTATCTGGGCTGTAGCGAATCATTTGGCTGATGCCGCCAGCATTGACAGCCAAATCTATGATTTTGTACGTCAAAGCAATCCTCAGCTCTGCGATCAGGTACGCATTTTTGCCTCCTTGGCGGAAGCGCCGACAGGGCCTGTTGTCATGCGCAGCAGCTTGCTGCCTGATGAAAAAGAAGAACTGCGCAGCATCTTTTACCGAATGGATCAGGATGAAGAGCTGCGCGAGGCGATGAAGCGCATCGTCATCGACCGTTTCATTGAGCCGGATGCCGCCTTGTACAGTGAATTGCGCCGCAAATACTATATCCGCTATCAATCGGGAGATTATCATGAGTAACTACAGCTTGTATGTAAAATTCAACGTCCTTATCGTCGGAACGATTTTCATCTGCGGCCTTCTTATCGGCGGGCTCCTTTTGTATACGACGACGGCGGAAATGGAACGGGAGCTGGACAAATCAGGGCAGGAAATCGCCCAGGCCCTGAGTACCGTTGCCAGCAATGATATTCTTTTGGATGATCGCTTTTCCCTGACGGAGCGGCTCATGCAAGTCCGTGCCGTGAACGAGCAGATACGTTATATCATCATTTCACATCCCAATGGCCGGATTATTGCCAGCACATTCACGGACGGACTTCCCAGAGGGCTTCTCCTGGCGCGCCTGCCGCGTCAGGGATACAGCCCGGACACGATGGTGTTTGACAGCAGCGAGGGATATATTCGTGAAATCCTCTACCCTATCGACAAAGGCCTGATCGGGTATTTCCGCATCGGCTTATCGGAAAAACCGATGATGCAGCTTATGGAGCGCCGTCTCGTGGAAATGCTTGTCCTTATTTTTTTCATCTGCGTTGCCGCGTCGTGGCTGGCTACGCGGTACGCCCGCAGTTTCCTCATGCCCATTCAGCAGATGGCCGCTGCCGTCCGCCAGCTGGGACGGGGAAATTACCATGTCAAAGTACCGGAAGAAACGCCGGATGATATTGGCCGCCTGGCCAGGGCGTTTAATACGTTGTCGACGAGGCTGAATGCCAGGGATAAAGAAAATTCCCGTCTTGTCGAGGCTCTGAAGGAAAAGGAACAGATGCGCATATGGCTTATCAGCCAGCTTTTTTCGGCCCGGGAAGATGAACGGCGCCGCATTTCCCGCGAGCTCCATGATGAAACGGGGCAGTCGATGGTATCCATGCTGGCGTATTTGCGCATCATCATGGATAAGACCGGCGACGAAACGGTCAGGCAGCTGCTTGGCGAAGTCCGCGGCCTGATGAAAGATACTCTTGAAGGGCTTCGCCATTTAGCTGTTAATCTGCATCCGCCCCTGCTTGATGATTTGGGGCTGGTCGTAGCCATGGAAAAGTATTTGGATACGTTTCGGCGGATGCAGCCTGGCATTTCCATTACCTTTTCACGCTGCGGCGATTTTTTCGAGCTGCCCCGGCCCATATCCCTTCTCTGCTACCGCCTCATGCAGGAATCGCTGACCAATATTGTCCGTCATGCCGAGGCGGATGCAGTGCATATTTCGCTGACGGCGCAGGACGGAGCTCTCGTTCTTTCCATTGCAGATAACGGCATCGGGTTCAGCGAAGATACGCTGGAAAAAGCGCGCCTTGACAACCACCTCGGCATCGTCAGCATGCGTGAACGAACAGAATTATTAAACGGCGTCTTTTCCATTCACAGCCGGCCTGACGGCGGCACGCGCATTACGGTTACGCTGCCGCTGCATGAAACCGGAGAAGGAGGTTCACACGATGAGTAAACCGATCCGTATATTGCTTGCCGACGACCACCGCATCTTGCGGACCGGCTTGAAGCTGCTTTTATCCAGCCAGGAGGATTTTCTGGTGGCGGCGGAGGCGTCCAACGGCTGCGAAGTGATGGAGGTATTGGAGAATCAGGCTGTCGATGTTGTCCTTCTCGATTTATCCATGCCGGTTATGAACGGACTTGAATGTCTCCGGGAAATCAGAAAACGCCGGATTCCCGTTAAAATTCTCGTGCTTACCATGTACAGCGAGCAGCAGTATATCAAAGAAGTCATGACGCAAGGAGCCGACGGATACCTATGTAAGGATACGATTGATACAGAGCTGTTTAAAGCCATTCATACAGTCGTGTCGGGAAGGCGGTATCTTCGCGATCAGGACGCGCATGCTTTGCTGGCCAGCTTTATCGATACGCCGAAAACACCGGATGATTTGTCGGCGCGCGAACGAGAAGTTCTGTCGTATCTCGTTCATGGGTATTCCCTTGCCGCCATTGCCGAATCTCTCCACATATCCGTCAAGACCGTATCAACCTATAAGTCGCGGCTTATGCAGAAACTCGGCTGCACGACGAAATCTGCGCTTGTAGATTATGCTTTGCAGCATGATTTGCTGAAATAATTGCCGGCATGATGAAGTTCAGGCGGAAGATGATGCTGCGTATCGAACTATTTGCTGCAAAAAAAGCAGGATATGACCATGTATGAGGTCTATATCCTGCTTTTTTTGCAATCTGTTTTCGATGGTTTCGGCTCGGTGTGTTATGGCAGTGCTGGGCGTATGGAGCAGTGGTATATATGATTTTTTAACGGCAGGAGACAATATATGCCGGAGATGCTGATTGGGGAAGAATGAATCACAGGTGTTTTTCAGCGCGGAAACGGCTGCGAGTCCAGTTCGTTATAGGCCAGTTCTCCGGCGATAACGGTTTGCTTAACATGAAAATCATTGCTGTCCAGCACTACGATATCGGCTTGTTTTCCTTCGTCCAGAGACCCGATACGGTCGTATAGGCCCAAATCCTTCGCAGGATTGGCAGAAGCCATGACCGTAATATCCGGCAGGGAAGCGCCGCTGTTGATGAGGCAATTGAGGACAACCTGATTCATTGGCGCCGTGCTTCCTGCTAACGAGCCGTCGGCCAGACGGGCTTGTCCGCTGCGGACAAAAACTTTTTGGCCGCCTAATTCCCATTCTCCGTCTTCCATGAGACAGGCTCTCATGGAATCTGTAACCAAGATGATTCCGTCGCGGCCTTTCAGGGAATAGGCTAATTTCTGTGCGGCAGGATGGACGTGCAGGTTATCGCAGATTAATTCGCACCGTACCTGCGGGGACAGCAGCGCTGCGCCGGAAAGGCCCGGCCGGCGGTGATGAAACGGCGCCATGGCATTGTATAAATGGGTAGCGTGACAGATACCGCAGGAAGCGATACATTCCATTGCTTCTTCATATGATGCGGCGCTGTGGCCCAGCGATACGATGATGCCGTGTTCGGCGCATTTTTTGACAAACGAGCGATTCGGCAGGACTTCCGGGGCTATGGTAATAATCTTGATGACGTCTCTGTAAGGTTCGATCCAGGAAAAGGCAGGTTTTGCCAAAGCCTGTTCCGCCTGGGCGCCTTTATATTCTTTGCTGACGAACGGTCCTTCCAGATGAGCGCCAAGGATGCGGGCGCCTGAAGCGTGTTCATGCATGGCCCGGCGTATTCGCTCCAGTGCCTGCTCAATTTGCTGCCTTGATGTAGTCATTGTTGTCGCAACAAAAGACGTTACGCCTGTTGCCGGCAAGGCTTTCTGCATTGTTGCCAGGGCGCTTCCGTCTTCGTCCATTACATCGGCGCCGGCGCATCCGTGGATGTGTTCATTAATGAAACCGGGCATCACAAAGCCGCCATCGGCATCAATAAGATCGGTGCACATACCGACGCGGAACTGGCTGCGCGGTATGATTTTCCATATATCTGCTTCGTACAGGAGAACCTGTCCCGTTATAATTTCGTTGTCCCGGACAATAAGTCCGTCTATAATTGCTTTCATTTGTCCACTTCCATTCTACACTAAAAAATAATAATTTCCGATTTATCCCGTCGGAACATAGCGTTCAGATGGTGAAAAAATGTGGATAACTAAGTGGAAAATTCATTTTTCGCAGGAGATAAACGGCATGGTTATCGGATAGTTTTCCTGTTAATAACTTATCCACAGCATGCAAAAAACAGTTATCCACATTTTGTTCTCAGTTTTGCACAAAAGGAACGGTGCGCAGATTTTTGTTTTGTATCGCATAATTAAGCCATTTATTCGATGACAAAGCAGGGTATCTTTGCGATGCCTTGTGCACTTATCCACAATTTTGCCGTGCTGACGGTACTGCTGTGCACAACCGCCGCAGGCATAACGACGCCGTTTGTAAAAAACATCCACATTCTGACCACAGGATGCGGCACGGAATGTGGATAAATTGTGGATATGCAGTTCCGACAGACTGAATACATCAGTCTTCTACAGGCCGGCTCCAATCCACATGTACGCCTAAGGTGAACCAAATGTAACACAGCGCCAATTTTAACGTATCTACGTCCTGCGTCGGCACTGCGCGGATAGTTTCATAATAAGATAAGTCTGTAAAACGGTGAAGAACACGTTCCGTCGTTAAATATTCGCGGACTTTTGCATTGACTTCCTCGTTATTCAGGCAGACGGCCAGTTCTTTCGTTTCCGTATTGTAGGAAATATATCCGTTATTGTTGTCTCCTGTATGGGCTGCTACTTTGAATATCGCCATAATATACACTCCTTATTCCTGATCGTTGATCGTTCTTGTAATTATCTTTCTTCTTCCCGGGATATTTCCCACAGAAGTCCTTTCATGATAGCGCTTCTTCCGAACCGCTGCTGCAATTTGTCGATGGCTTCGGCAAGCTTGGCTTTTGTTTCTGAATCGTCGGAAAATAAATCTCCCTGTACCTGCAGCGGCTGAAGCTGGCTGACGGATAATCCCAGCAGGCGGATCGGTTCGCTGCTTCCGCATTTGGCGTATAAATGCCTGGCGGCAGCATACAGCCTCTCTTCTTCGCATGTACCTATATCGTCGATCGTCAAAGAGCGCGTCATCGTTCGAAACGATGCCAAGCGGACTTTGATGGTGATTGTCCGTCCCATCAGGTGATTCTGCCTCAGACGGCGGGATACCTCATTGGCTAATATTCGGAACTGTTCGTTCACTTCTTCGCAGGTCAGCAAATCGTGTGTATAGGTATGTTCATTTCCAACGGACTGGGGACGCCGGCCTGCGTCAAGGGGGCGGTTGTCGATGCCCTGCGAAAGCTCATGCAGGCGGCGGGCTTGGTTTCCGACGACGGGCCGCAAGGCCTCGATGCCGGCGGCAGCAACGTCGCCGATGGTTTGGAATCCGGCGCGCCGAAGCGTTTGTTCCGTTACTTTGCCGACACCCCATAACCGGCTTACCGGAAGCGGCGCCAAAATTTCTTTTTCCTGGCCGTAGGGAATCCATACAAGTCCGTCAGGCTTTTCCAGATCAGACGCTAACTTTGCCAGAAATTTATTCGGTGCGACGCCGGCAGATGCAGTGAGCCCCGTTTTTCGCTGAATATCCTTTTTTACGGCTTTGGCAATATCGATAATATGGGGATATTTGTATTTCATTCCCGAAACATCCAAAAATGCTTCATCTAATGCCAACGGTTCGATAATGGGAGAATAATGCGACAGAATAAGCCGTATTTGATGGGATACGCGGCGGTATTGAGACATGCGGACCGGCAGGAACACGCCGTCGGGACATCGTTTGCGGGCCTGCTTCATGCTCATGGCCGAACGGATGCCGAACTGCCGTGCTTCATAAGATGCGGCTGCGACGACGCCGCGTCCCGATAAACCGCCGACAATGACGGGAAGCCCTCGCAGGGCCGGATTGTCCCGCTGCTCAATAGAAGCGTAAAAGGCATCCATATCGACATGCATGATCCAGCGTACCGCCGTGTCCTGCGCTTTCTTCATCTGTTTTCCCACCTTATGTATTATACAGCCTTTTTCTGCCGGGCCATAATAATCAATCATAACATATTAAAATTTTCCCACAAAAGGCCGGTCTTGTCCATAGGGGAAGCTCACGCCGGAGAAAGAAAAATCAGCTGTTCGGCAATAACAGTTCCGCAAAAAAAAGGATTTTCTTGCGGAGGGGAATGTAGTTATGAAAGCGGCGGAAGCGTATTTTTTAATTTACTTATGCAGATAAAACAGGTATACTAGAGGTGATATTTGTAATAGATATGCACTTTTAGGGAGGTTATGACATGCAGTCCATCCGACGTTTGTATGTTGCCAAAAAAGGCGTTTTCGCCGACGAGGCGAAGCGTATGCTTGCAGATTTGCAGGAGAATTTGCTGATTCAGGGATTAACTGAAATAAATATATACAACAGGTACGATGTGGCGGGTCTGGATGACGCGGCTTTTGAAGCGGCGAAGACGATGATTTTTTCCGAACCGCCTGTCGATGCCGTATATGATGAACTGCCCGTAAAAGACGGCGATACGGTGCTGGCTATTGAATACTTGCCCGGTCAGTATGATCAGCGGGCCGACTCGGCCATGCAGTGCCTGCAGATGCTGACGATGCAGAACGATAGCCTCGTGCGGACGGCACAGGTTGTCGTCTTGTCCGGAACGTTGTCCGACAGTGATTTGGCCGCCATTAAGCATTACTGCATCAATCCTGTTGAAGCGCGGGAAGCTTCGCTGGAACCGGCGGCGACGCTGAAAACGGCATGGGAAGAACCGGACGATGTTGCAGTTATTGATGGTTTTACGGACATGGGCGACGATGAGCTTCAGGCATTATCGACCCGCATGGGCTTGGCCATGAGTTTTGAAGATCTTCAGTTCTGCCGGACGTACTTCTGCGATGAAGAACGGCGGGATCCGACGGTGACGGAAATCCGCGTTATCGATACGTACTGGTCTGATCACTGCCGCCACACGACGTTTATGACGGAGCTGACAGACGTTTCCTTTGAAGACGGCCCGTTTACGAAGCCGATTAAAAAAGCCTATGAAGCATATAAGACGACGCGGGAGGCGCTGCGCCGGAACAAGCCGCAGACGCTGATGGATATGGCGACGATTGCCGTAAAGGAACTGCGGGCGGCAGGCAAGCTCCAAAATCTTGATGAATCGGACGAAATCAACGCCTGCACGATCATTATTCCCGTCGATGTTGACGGCGTTGAAGAAGAATGGCTGCTTTTGTTTAAAAACGAAACGCATAACCATCCGACGGAAATCGAACCTTTCGGCGGAGCGGCTACATGCCTTGGCGGCTGCATCCGCGATCCTTTGAGCGGCCGCGCGTATGTATATCAGGCGATGCGCGTTACCGGCGCCGGCGATCCGCGGCAGGCCGTAAAAGATACGCTGAAAGGAAAATTGCCGCAGCGCACGCTGACGACAGGCGCTGCGAAGGGATACAGTTCTTATGGCAATCAAATCGGCCTTGCTACCGGCGAAGTAAAAGAATACTACCATCAGGGATTCGTGGCCAAACGCATGGAAATCGGCGCTGTTCTCGGCGCTGCGCCGAGAAATAATGTCGTTCGCCAAACGCCTGTTCCCGGCGACATCATCATCCTGCTGGGCGGAAAGACGGGCCGTGACGGCTGCGGCGGCGCGACAGGATCGTCGAAAAAGCATACGGTCCAATCGCTGGAAACGTGCGGCGCCGAAGTCCAGAAGGGCAATGCTCTGACGGAACGGAAAATACAGCGCCTGTTCCGCCGGCATGAAGTGACGGTGCTCATCAAGCGGTGCAATGATTTCGGCGCCGGCGGCGTATCTGTTGCTATCGGAGAACTGACGGACGGACTTGATATTAATCTTGACAAGGTGCCGAAAAAGTATGAGGGACTGGACGGAACGGAACTGGCCATTTCCGAATCGCAGGAACGCATGGCCGTCGTCGTTGCACCGGAACATGTCGATGAATTTATGGCCTATGCTGCCGAAGAAAATCTTGAGGCGACGATTGTAGCTGTCGCGACGGATACGAAGCGGCTAGTCATGCATTGGCGCGGCCGGGACATCGTCAATATTACGAGGGCGTTTCTGGATACGAACGGCGTGACGCAGCGCCGCAGGGCGTTGGTGGAAGCGCCGGAAGATAAGGATTTCTTCAAGGCGCCGGAAGTGAGCGATGTGGCGGAAACGTGGCTGAAAACGATGGGAACGCTTAACGTTGCATCCGAACAGGGACTGGCCGAACGGTTTGACAGCACAATCGGCGCAAGGACTGTTCTTATGCCTTTCGGCGGCAAATACCAGAAAACGCCGGTAGAAGGCATGGTGGCGAAAATCCCCGTTATGAACGGCAGGACCACGACGGCAAGTATTTTCACGCATGGATATGATCCCGATTTGGCGGTCTGGAGTCCTTTCCACGGCGCGCTTTATGCAGTTGTGCAGTCTGTCGCCAAGCTTGTAGCTCTCGGCGGTGACCGCAAAAAAGCGTACTTGACGATGCAGGAATTTTTCCAGAGTCTCGGCAGGAATGACAAAGCGTGGGGGCAGCCGGTCAGCGCCCTTCTCGGCGCATATCTGGCACAGCGGGAACTGGAAATTGCGGCTATCGGCGGCAAGGACAGCATGAGCGGCACTTTTGAAAATCTCACAGTTCCGCCGACGCTCGTATCCTTTGCCATCGTTCCGGAATGTACGAAGAATATTATTTCTCCGGAATTTAAACAACCCGGCAATGCCGTTCTCCTCTTTGACCTTCCCCGCGACGGCGAAGGCTTGCCTGATTTCGGCGTGTTCAAAAAACACTGCGATTTTCTCCATGAAGCTGTTTTAGCCGGGAAAATCAAGGCTATGCATGCTGTCGGCCAGGGCGGCATTGCGGCGGCTGTTGCGCAGATGGCTTTCGGCAACGGTATCGGCGTAGAAATTGACGAAGCGATGGACGTGCAGGAATTATTTAATCTCCGCTACGGCGCTATTATTGCAGAAACTGATACGGATACGGCTGTTGCATGGGTACGGCGCGATTGGGTGCGCCGTGTCGGTCTGACTCGCGGAAACGGCGTTATGGAAGTGGGTCCTGTCAAGATCTCCCTGGCGGATTTGCAGTGCGCATGGGAAGAACCGCTCCGCAAAATTTTCCCCATCCAAAGCGAAAGCGGCGAAGGCGACGCCGAACTGCCCCTGTTCACCGCATATGGGCCGCGCCGCAGCGAATCGTTCGGAAGGCCCCGCGTGTTTATTCCCGTGTGCCCCGGCACGAACTGCGAATACGATTCGGCAGAAGCGTTTGAACGGGCCGGCGCTGTCGCCGACGTTATGGTTCTGCGGAACAATACGGCGCAGGAACTGGCCGAATCAATTGATGAAATGGCCAAGCGCATCGCCCGGGCGCAGATTATCATGTTCCCCGGCGGATTCAGCGCCGGCGACGAACCGGAAGGATCGGGAAAATTTATTGCGACATTGTTCCGCAATCCGGCTCTGTCCGAAGCACTCGAATCGCTGCTCTATCAGCGCGACGGCTTGGCGCTGGGAATCTGCAACGGTTTTCAGGCGCTCATCAAATTAGGCCTCCTGCCTTACGGCCGCGTGCTGCCTTTGAAATCCGACAGTCCGACGCTGACGTATAATACGATCGGACGCCATCTGTCCCGCATGGTCGATACGAAGGTCGTCTCGGTCATGAGCCCGTGGTTCAGCAACGTCAAGGCCGGCGACATCCACACGGTCGCTATTTCTCACGGTGAAGGCCGCTTCGTCGCGACACCCGAACAAATCCGCGAATTGGCGGCCAACGGTCAGATTGCTACGCAGTACGTCGATTTGGCCGGCAAGGCGACATACGACAGCGAATACAATCCGAACCAGTCGGTCCTTGCCGTCGAAGGTATTACCAGCCCCGACGGCCGCGTCCTCGGCAAAATGGCCCATACAGAACGATATAGCGCCGACGATATCTTTAAAAACATCAGCGGCAACAAGATCCAGCCCCTCTTTGCCGCCGGAGTGGCGTATTTTAAATAATTTCTGGCGCTTATCCGTATAACTTGAATAATTGAAAAGAATTACAGAACGTCCTGCCGGCGAAATATTTTTCCGGCAGGATGTATTTTTAGTTGTGTCATATTGAATTATTTATATGGAAGGCTGTCGGCAGCGATTTGTGCAACCGTATAGCGAAAAGACGAATGGCCGGCAGATGTTTTCTGCCGGCCATTCGTCTTTTCCTATTGTGATCAGAGAGTTATGGATTTATCATGAATTATTTCCGACGGAATAAGCCTCCGGAAATAACTAGTTTCTGGATTTCATTCGTCCCTTCATAAATCTGGGTAATCTTAGCGTCGCGCATCATGCGTTCTACATGATATTCATGCATGTAGCCGTTGCCGCCGAGCAGTTGAACGCATTCCGTCGTTACTTTCATAGCGACGTCGGAACATGTCATCTTGGCTACGGCTGCGGCCGTCGTGAAAGGTTTTCCTTCTTCTTTGAGGCAGGCTGCTTTGTAAAGCACTAATTTAGCTTTTTCAATGTCGGCATAAAGTTCCGCCATCTTGAAAGCAAGATACTGTTGTTTGAAAAGCGGTTTGCCGAACTGTTCCCGTTCCTGCAGGTATTTGACTGCAATATCGAAGGCTCCTTCTGCAATGCCCAGCGCCTGAGCGCCGACGCCGATGCGGCCGCCGTCAAGCGCTTTCATGGCCAGCTTGAAACCTTCGCCAGGTTTAGCGATCATATGATCTGCCGGGACGCGGACATTGGAGAGCACCATTTCAGAAACTTGGGCGGAACGGATGCCCATTTTATTTTCAACTTTGCCGACGTGGAACCCTTCCGTTCCCTTTTCAACGACGAAAGCGCACATGCTCTTCGTGCCGACAGAGGGATCTGTCAGGGCATAAATAACGGTGTAGTCGGCAAGAGGACCGTTGGTATTGAATATTTTCGTGCCGTTGAGGATGTAGTCGCCGTTTTCGTCAAGTACGGCAATGGTTTTCTGACCGGCGGCATCGGAACCTGCCGATGCTTCTGTCAAGCCGAAAGAACCGATAGCCTGACCGCTGGCAATAGGCGAAAGGAATCGTTTTTTCTGTTCGTCCGTTGCGGAAGAATACATGACGCTGCCGCCGTATAAAGAGGTATTGACGGAAAAACCGATGCCGAAGGACGAGTCAACTTTGGAAACCTCTTCCACTGCCAGAATGTACGGGAGGTAACCGACATCAGAGCCGCCGAATTCAGTCGGATAACAAAGTCCGAACATGCCCATTTTGCCGAATTCCAAAAACTCCTGGACGGGGAATTCTTGTTTTTCGTCTCGTTCCAGAACGCCGGGAGCCAGGCGCTGCGCCGTAAATTCACGAACTTGATTGACAATTTGCTGCTGTTGTTCCGTTAAGTTGAAATTCATGATGCGGTCACTCCTTTAATATAAATGCTGATAATTTTGACTTCCCGGCGAGAAACGGGGAAGCAGATAGCAGGCTGTTAAAAAGAAGATATGCCTGTTTCTATGCTGAATCAGAAGAAAAGGTTTTGTTTAGATGATGATCATCTGGTTGGCTAAAACCCGGCTGAGGTTTTTCTTTTGGTCTGATTCTTTATAGCTATGGGAAATGGTGATCTGCTGCTCCGTCGAGAAGTTGCGGATGTAGTTCTGCGTGTTTTCTTGTTTCGACATCCATTTTGTCATGATGATGGCCTCCTTTTATTGATGCAATAGTGTATAATTAAATAAAGAGAAACTGGTTGATCAAGATACCGTTGAGAAATGTTTCCTGCGCCGTTTCGTCACTGCGGTTTTTGATTCCGGGAGCAAGGCTCTTGAAAGCAAAATCGCGAATCTGTATGTGCGTCGGCTGATAATTCATCCTAGTTCCTTTCATTCCAGAGTCCCTCCTTTAGGAACAATTCAATTCACCCAGAAGAATGTCCTATAGAAATAATTTGTATTAAGAATTATATTGAACACATAATATCATGCAATTAAAAAGAAGTCAATATCTTTTTGACGATTATACGAATATTTTTTATTGCGAATTATATAACAAAAATACACCGCAGCCATAGGGCTGCGGTGCCGAATAAATTGCAAATATAAAATTGTCATTATATACAGTTCACAGTATCGGTATTAGGTGTGTACATGCCCTAGGCGACTGAGAAGATCAAGGAGTGCTTCCCGCTCCTGCGGTGAGAAGTTGTGCAGGATGGTATCGTTTAGTTCTTCAATTTTCTTTTGTACAGGTTCTTTTAGGGCCATACCGGCTTCCGTTGCCTTTACGCTGATGCTGCGGCGGTTTGTAGGATTTAAGACACGATCGATGAGGCCGCGTTTCTGCATACGGTCCAGCACGCCGGAAATCGTTGAGTTTTCTACGCGAAGGATGGTGGCGATTTCTTTCGGCGACAACGTTTCATCTTTCCAAAGACAGGCTAAAACGCCGTATTGACCCGGTGTGATGCCGAAGTCGGATAAATTTTCGGAAAAGATGAGGAAAACTTCATGCTGCGCAATAGTGAGCAGAAAATTAATACATTTGTTGTATTCCACGACGATGCTTCCTTTCTTTATTATATTTCGCATTACCAACTAATACATAGTTTATCATATTTTATGTGTTCTTACTATAAGTAAAAAAGGAATTTGTGAAAAATTTATCAGACTATGAAATCCGTAGAGGGCAGCAAATAATCGCCAGCGCGTAATTTCCATAGCATTTATTTGCCATATGGCGTATAATGAGGACAACATCTATGAATTGGAAAATTGCAGAAGCGAGTGACAGGAGCTTAGATGAAACAGAAAACAATTTTTGGCCTTGATTATACGGATAATGAATATATTAAAATCGGTATGTATTTATTAGTCGGCGGTTCGGCGGCGCTGTTTGAATGGGCAATGTTTTACGGGCTGTTTTACTTTGCCATTACCATGAATTTGTTTTCTTTGCCGACTCAGGCTGTACTGGCGGCGACGGCGGCGGCGTTCTGCATATCGACGTTGTACCATTACGTTTTGTGCAACCGCTTTGTTTTCGACAGCGGCAGCCGATATAAGAAGGGAGCGGAAGTATCGCTTGTCTTTCTGGTCAGTATTGTCGGCCTGGGATGGAATCTTCTGCTGATGTGGCTGTTTACATCACCGATGATGCTCGGACTGCCGCCGCTTCCGGCTAAAATCATGGCTAGTGCTGTCGTAACTGTGTGGAATTATGCTTCGCGCAAAAAATGGATATTTGCATAAAAAGGGGAGATGACAAATGGACAGATCCGAAAGAGTGCTGGAGTTGCTTCGGCAAATGATTGCCATTGACAGCGAGACAGATACGGAAAAAGAAAAAGATATGGAGAAATATCTGCAGAAACTGCTGTCTGGCATGAACCATGTGACGGGCGGAATGATTCATATTCCTGATGATGTTCACGACCGCTCTGTCGTATATGGATTAATTCAGGGCCGCAAAAAAGATACGGTTATTTTTCTGAACCATCACGATGTTGTCGGCGTGGACTCTTATGGGATGCTGCGGGACGATGCATTTTCTCCGGATGCACTTCTGCATGATTTGCTGGAAGTGGAAAAAAATGATGACATACTGGAAGATTTACGAAGCGGCCAATGGCTCGTCGGCCGCGGCTCCTGCGACATGAAAGGCGGCGCGGCGGCTCAGCTGGCCGTGTTTGAATCGTATGCGGCTGATCCGGGCGATGCGAGTCTTTTGTATATTTCCCTTCCCGATGAAGAATCCTACTCAGCCGGTATGCGCGCCGCCGTATCGCTTCTGGAAGAACTGCGCAGTTCCTACGGTTTGGTATATCGCGTGCTTGTCAACAGTGAACCGAATCAGAAGGAAAACGGAACGCTAATATCCTACACAGGATCCGTAGGCAAATTGCTTCCCGTCGTCTTTGCCCAAGGAAAATCTGTACATGTGGGAAATTATTCTTATGGAATTAACCCGATAGGAGTCATATCCCGCATTATTGCAGAGACAGAAGGCGACATGTCGCTGGCGGATACCTGCAAGGATGAATCGACGCCGCCGCCGGCATGGATATACCTCAGGGATCGGAAGGAACATTATGATATTACGCTGCCGCAGCGCGTAGCGGCATGTGCGAATTTCATGACCTATCAAAAAACGCCGGAAGACGTCATGTACTTGCTGATGAATGCAGCCCGTCACGCCGTAAGACAGGCGCTGGACAAGACGGGAACGGCCGTATCGATGGAAGTGATCAGCGGCGCCGAATTGATGAAACGGGCGGCGGCATATCCCGGCTTTGACGTATTTTATGAAAACGTCAAAAACAATAGCTTTTTGTCGCTGAAAAAAGGCGAAACGACGTATGTTCAGGCAACGATCCGCCAGATTGAAGAAATCCTTAATTTTACCGGTATGACGGATCCGCTCGTCGTCATTGCCTTCGTACCGCCGTATTACCCTGCGGCGGACAGCTTGTTTCTGCAGGATCAGCGGTTTGACGAACTGCTCCGCGTTATCAGCCGAATGGCTGACGTTACGTTTAAACATTATTTCAACGGCATATCTGACTGCAGTTACTGCTGCGTGAATCCAAATCTTAATGAATCTATTTTGGAAAATAATCTGCTCCTGTGGGGCAGGTCGTACAGTTTTGATTTCGCGGCCATGACGAAAATGCAGATCCCCTTTATTCTGCTGGGACCTTGGGGAAAAGATCTTCATGAACGGACGGAACGGGTTCATATCGGAAGCGTATCGGAAGAACTGCCGGCTATATTGGACGTCATTATACAGTATGTAGGAAAGACGGCGGAATAATACATCCTATTGGAAAAACGGCGCAGAGAAAACAGGCCGGATACGGCACTCTGCGCCGGATAATTGATTTTGCCGGCCAAGACGGCGCCGCTACTTGCCAAATTGCCGGTTTTACGCTATAATAACAATCGCTAACTTAATAAAAGTATTGGTGCGTGGTAATCCGCCGGGGCTCGTGCAATGGGAACCTATGAACCTTGTCAGGTCCGAGAGGAAGCAGCAATAAGTAGCTATTTCCATGTGCCACGGGGAAACCTGGCGGGTTATCATACACGAATACTTTTTAGTTGGTAAAAGCAGCGGTTAGCTGCTTTTTTTCGTATACGGAAAGGATGGACTATGGCGTATATTGCGTTATACCGCAAGTGGCGGCCAAAAACATTTGAAGACGTCGTCGGTCAGTCCCATATAACGACGACGCTGCAGAAAGGGATCGATACGGATAAAGTTGCCCATGCCTATCTGTTCTCCGGACCGAGGGGGACGGGCAAAACGAGCACGGCGAAAATATTTGCCCGGGCGCTGAACTGCGTGCACGGGCCTACGTCCCATCCTTGTAATGAATGCGAAATCTGCCGGCATATTCTGCAGGGAGAATCCCTGGATGTCGTTGAAATTGATGCGGCGTCCAACCGAAGCATTGAAGATATTCGGACGCTGCGCGAAACGATCAAGTTCATGCCGGCCGAAGGGAATAAAAAAATATATATCATCGATGAAGTGCACATGCTGACGACAGAAGCGTTTAATGCGCTGCTTAAGACGTTGGAAGAGCCGCCGTCTCATGTCGTTTTTATCTTGGCGACGACGGAGCCGGAACGCATTCCGATGACGATTCTGTCGCGGTGCCAGCGTTACGAGTTCCGGCGCATTACGAGCGCCGATATTGCCGCCCGCTTGATGTACATAGCAGAACAGGAGCAAGTCGGGCTGACAAAAGGCGCCGCCCATATCCTTGCCGTGCAGGCCGACGGGGGAATGCGCGATGCCCTGAGCATGTTTGACCAATGCATCAGCAATGCCGACGGTTCTGTTGATGAGGCATCTGTGCGCAGCCTTTTGGGGCTGATGGGCCGTGATTGGCTTTTTTCTTTGTCTGAAGCCGTATTCGGCGGTCAGGGCGGCGCCGTTATCAAGGCGGTTGACGACGTATCGGCGATGGGAAAAGAGCCGCAGGTTATCTTAACGGAACTGCTGGAGCACATACGGGCGCTCATGCTGTATCAAGCCGATCCGCAGACAGATACGCTGGCGGCGTATGCCGACTCGCTTCCCCAATTGGCAGAGCAGGCAGCGGGAGTGACAGCCGACCGGGTTTTTGCTGTTCTCGGTATATTGCAGCAGGCTGTCCTGACGGCAAAGACGTCGCCGTTCCCGCGGATTGCCGTAGAGATGGGACTGCTTATGGCCAGCCGGGCCGCCGTGCCGGCTGAATTTTCCGCAGCAGTTCCGAACGGGGTAGCAGAACGGCTGACGCGGCTGGAGCAAGCGGTATTTCAGGGAAAAACGGAAAATATCGCCGTTCCGGAAAAAAAGGTAGCCCCGGTTTTCGTGCCGGATGACGGCGGGCAGCCCTTCATCGGCGAGAGCCTTTCTGCTGCTGCGGAAGCAGGAGAGGTGCATACTGCCGTGCCGGCGGCGCCGGAAGATATCCGGCCGGAAAAAAAAGATTTTCCCGCATCGGCGCCGGAAGCGGCAGTGCCGGAAACATCGTACCAGCATATTTGGCGGCAAATGTGCGATATTCTGATGAATAAGATGAAAAAACCAGGTGTATGTTCATGCGTCCGGACCGGCCGAGTCGTCTACATTGGCGGCGGAGAAGCCGTTGTTGCCTATAAGACGGAATTTCTCGTCAAGCGGGCAAATCGGGAAGATTATTACCGGTTTGTCGACAAGGCGCTGGAAAGTATTCTCGGAAGGCCCTGCCATATGAAAGGATATGCGGAAGGAGCGCCGGAACTTGCCGAATATGAAAAAAAAAACAGACTATCTGTTCCGGCAGAGACGACCAGCCAGCTGACCGTACCGGCGCCTGACGGAGCCGATGCTTTGCGCGGAGATGAAGGAATACCGCCTGTATTGCGCCCGGCGACACGAGATGATATGACGCCGGCAGAACGGGCGGTCTTGGACCCATTGCTCAAAACCGTAGGAGAATGTAATATATACATAGAAGATAAAAAATAGTTTCATATTATAGGAGGAATTACAAATGTTTGGCGGAAATATGCAGGGAATGATGAAGAAAGTACAGAAAATGCAGAAAGAAATGCAGAAGCTGCAGGAAGATTTGAAAAAACGAACCGTAGAAGCTACGGTCGGCGGCGGATCCCTTACACTGGTCATGAACGGAGAAAAGAATGTGGAAAGCGTTCATATTGATCCTTCTATTATTGATCCGGAAGATGCGGAAATGCTCGAAGATCTCATTGTAGCTGCCGTCAACGAAGCAAATAAAAAGGTAGATGAAATGATGGCGCAGGAAATGAGCAAAATTACTGGCGGGATGCGGCTGCCGGGGATGTTTTAATGGATACGCCCCTCGATAGGCTGACCGAACAGTTCCGCCGCCTGCCCGGCATCGGCATCAAAACGGCACGTAAATTGGCGTATTATATTGTGCAGCAGCCGTCGGAGCAGGTAGATGCTTTTATCAGCGCCATAAAAAACGCAAAGGAAACGATGGGATTTTGTTCGATTTGCTGCAATCTGGCTTCTCAGGATCCCTGCTCCATATGCAGTGACGATCGCCGGGACCGTTCTGTGATCTGCGTCGTGGAAACGCCGCAGGACGTTATGGCCATTGAGCGAAGCGGCGACTACCGGGGATTGTATCATGTTCTTCACGGCGCCTTATCTCCCTTAGACGGTATCGGCGTCGACGACCTGCGCATTAAGGAACTGCTGAGCCGCCTGAGCGATACGACCGTGGCGGAAGTTATTATTGCAACGGATCCGGATGTGGAAGGGGAAGCAACAGCGCTTTATCTGGCCAGGCTGATTAAGACGGCCGGCATTCGCGTGACCCGCATTGCCCGGGGGTTGCCCATGGGCGGGGATATTGAGTATGCTGATGAAGCGACGTTGGCCGGAGCCGTGGCCAATCGTCAGGAAATGTGAGGTGCAGCTCCGTGGATTTGCTGTGGATAGCGATCGGCGCGGCAGTGTTATTTCTGCTGGGCAAGCTGATTCTTGCGCCGATCCGCAAACTTGCCTTCAATGTCATTGTCGGCCTGATTGTCTTAGGCGGCGTCAATCTGTTCGGCGGCGCAGTCGGGCTGGCTCACGTCCCCATAACGGTTGTTACGGGGCTTATTATCGGCATTTTCGGCTTGCCCGGCGTTTTGCTGGTAACGCTGTACTATACTTTTTTTTAGCTGCTTTGCGGCAAAGAGGGGTGGCATGAATATCAAGAAGTGGGCGGCCGTGTTTTTCATGACGGCAGGCATTGCCGTGCTGGCCGGGTGCGGCGGCAGTATTTCAACGGAAGTAGAAACGGTGTCGAAGGAAGACCATCCCATTGCCTTGACGCTTGATGCAAACATCACGTCACTGCATGCGGCGGCGGTTATACCTAAAATTTCCGGTCACATCGTATCTGCGCCGTTAGTGAAGGGGCAGGAAGTCCGGGCAGGCGACCTGCTCGTTCAGATTGATCCGGCACAGTACGAACAGAATATTGCAGCGGCAGAGGCGGAGCTTTCGGCAGCTGCATCGGCGCAGGTTCCCGCTATGGCTTCTGTTGCGGGATCGCCGAGCCGCAGCCAAATAAAAATCTGGTATGACGACGGTGCCTTGTCCCGCGTTGAATATGAAAACATGATGGCCCGCACCGCTGATCCGGTTCTGGACAATGGACGTATTGCCCAGCTGAGACAGTCTGTACAGGCTGCCTATGAAATGCTGAACAATACGAGAATGTATTCGCCCATGGATGGGCGCGTGACAGCTGTATCCGATAATCCGGCCGTAGCCGTTGCCGGAACAGCGCTGGCCACAATTCAGCAAAATACGCCGCTGGTCGCGACATTTGCCGTGCCGGAAGAATATGCAGCGGTTCTGGAAAAGGCTAAAAAAAACGGAACATTACGCGTATCCGTAATTGCCTTATCAGGAGAATCCCAGGCCGGGGAACTGACGTATCTGGCGGCGGAAAAAGATGCGGCAACGAATGCTTATACGGCTAAAATTACGTTTTCGAATGATAAAGATTTGTTCGTTCCGGGAGAGTTTTACCATGTTCGGCTGATGACTTCACAGGTCATATCCCAGATTACGGTGCCGCAGACGGCAGTCCGGACGAAAGACAGCGGGGATTTTGTTTTTATTGTCAATGAAAACGGCCTTGCCGACGCCCGTCCCGTCTTGACGGGAGATGAAGAAAAGGGGCGTATTATCATTCTCAACGGCCTGAAAGAAGGAGACGTTGTAATCATAAATCCGCCGGATTCATTGGAAATCGGCATGAAAGTTAACTCATGAGCAAGGAGAGCAGGTGGCGGCAATGAAAGAAGAACAAACGGACAGGCAGGCTAGTTTATTGAAATCTCTCGAAAAAAGCCTTGATGTCCTCGATATTTTTGTAGAATGCAATACAGGCATGAACTTAAAAGACATTGCCGCCAGGACACAGCTCAATACGTCAACGGCCTTCCGCATCGTCAATACGCTGGAACGCCGGCAATATTTGACGCGGGACGACGTATCCAGGCAGTACCGCCTGGGCCCTAGGGCGCTGGCGCTGGGCTATTCGTCCCACTGGACGGAAAATATCGTGACGCTGGGCAAGCCCTATCTGCGGCGTCTTCAGCATATGTTTAATGAAACGGTCAGCGTATACGTCGCCGAAGGAGGCTGCCGCATTTGTCTCGACCATGTAGAAAGCACCCATTCCCTGCGGCGGGTCGTCCCAATGGGGGAATCGCTGCCGCTGCATAAGGGCGCAGCCGGAAAGGTGCTCTTGGCTTGGGCGCCGAAGGAAGAACGGAAACGCATGATCGCTCAATACAGCCATCTTTCGGAAGAAGAATTTTCCGTAATCCGGCATAACGGGTATGCAGTTACGCAGGATGAAAGCGAACATGGGCTTTTTGCGCTTTCTGTGCCGATTTTTAATTTTGAAGAACACGTTGTTGCATCGCTGACCATTGCGGGGCCGACAATGCGGTTTTACGAGTCCATTCGGCAGAAAATGCTGTTTACCATGAGCCAGTATGCGTATGAAATTTCCTATTCGTTAGGATATCGGAAAAAATGATGGATTTTGAAAAATGGAGCAAAGCTGATTATGCGGAATGCGCGGCGGCTGTCGCGCCGAAACTGCTGGGACAATATCTTGTGCACCGCACGGAAAAGGCGGAGTATGTTGCCCGTATCGTGGAAACAGAGGCGTACGGCGGAACGTACCGGCGCATTGCCGATGACGGCGCGCACAGCTTCCGCGGCGTGACGAAACGGACTGAACCGATGTTTTGCGCCGGCGGCATAGCCTATGTCTATCTCATTTACGGCATGTATCACTGTCTCAATATCGTTACGGGGCCGGCCGGCGAGGGACAGGCTGTTCTCATCCGCGCAGCCGAGCCCGTGTCCGGAATAAATGCCATGGCGGCTAACAGGGGCATGGCCGCAGGGCCGAAGCTCACGAATGGCCCCGGCAAGCTGTGCCGGGCCGCGGAGATTACGCTGGAACAAAATTGCATTGATCTGACTGGCGACGAACTATTTATTGCCCGCCCTGCTGAAAAGATAAAGATTTCTGCTGTGCGCACAACTCGAATCAATATTGATTACGCTGTTCATGGAAAACATTTTCCCTGGCGGTTTTATATCGCCGGCAATGCCTATGTCTCTAAAAAGTAAAACCGGACAGGAGGAGATATTATTATTGAATTCAGAGAATTCCGATTGGAAGATAAACAAGTCATCGACGACTATTTTCAGCAAAAACGATATGAACAGGCCGATGCATCGTTTATGAACCTTTTTGCATGGCAGAAACCGTACGAAATTCAATGGGCCGAAGAAAACAATGTATTATACGTTCGTTCAGGCCGCGGCAAGCAGCAGTTTTGGCTCCCGCCGTTTACGCGTCATGACGGAAGTTTCACAAAAGGCATACTGCGTATGCACGAATGGTTTGAAAGTCACGGGTATCCTTTTCTGATGAAAGGCGTTACGCCGGAAGCGGCGGAGCGTATCCGCGCGCTTTGCCCGGATTGTTATAATTTTGTTCCGGATAGGGATAATTATGAATATGTATATCTGACGCAAAGTCTGATTAATTTATCAGGGAAAAAATACCGTCAGAAAAAAAACAACTTGAACCATTTCCGCAATCAGTATATCGGAAACTGGGAGTATGTACCGATTACGGAAGATATCTTCGACGAATGTCTCAGCGCGGAAAAAAAATGGTACGATATGCGCGAAGGGCAGGAAGATGAAGAAGAACTGCAGGGCGAACGGCATGCTATCGAAACGGTATTCAACAACTGGGGAATTCTTCAGCCTACGGGAGGCGCTATCCGCATGTATAATAAAATTGTCGCCTTTTCTGTCGGTGAAATGCTCAATGATGATACGGCGATTATTCACTTTGAAAAGAGTGATCCGTCCATCCGCGGTTTATATCAAGCAATGACGCACGAGTTTATCGTCCACGCATGGAGTCATACGACATATATCAATCGGGAAGAAGATATGGGTATTCCCGGGCTTCGGCAGTCGAAAGAATCGTACAACCCTGTGCGGTACGTAGAAAAATTTGAAGTAACGCTGCGGGACGAGAAAGGATAACTGATGAAATTCCGTTTAGCGACAGAAGATGACAGAAATTGGGTGGAAAGCCTGTGGGCCTACTGTTTTGAGCCGCGGGAACATCCTTTTTTCCAATGGTATTTTTCCCGATTTTATCGGCCTGAAAATGTGCTTTTGGGATTGAAAGACGGTTCTGTGACATGTCTGGCTCATTTAAATCCCTATACGCTGCGCCTGCGGGGAAAAGATGTGCCGGCGTCATATATCGTCGGCCTCGCGACCCATCCGGCAGCGCGGCGCGGCGGTGCAGGGCGGCAGCTCTTGACGGCGGCGCTGGAAGAAATGAAGCGCCGCGGCCATTACGTTCATATTCTCATGCCGTCGAAAGCCGGATTTTATCAGCCGTACGGATATGAACTGTATTGCCATCAGTGGAAGGAAACGATGCGGTTGGAGTCGCTCCGTCCGCTGACGGATAAAAGCGTCCGTTTTGCCTTTGTCAATAGTACCGACCAGTGGGTTTTTCTGGCAAAGGTATACGAAAAATATACGCAGAACCTGTCCGGCTACGTAGTTCGGGATGAAGCTTCGTGGCGCAGCCATATAGAAGCACAGCTTGCGGAAGGTCATATTGCCGTTGTTTTCGATGATGATGAACCGATTGCCTATATGTTTTATCAGTTTGGTGAACCAACTATTGTCAGCGGAGAATTTGTTTATGCTTCGATAAAAGGAAAGCGGGGATTGCTGGAATACATATATAATCACCGTTCCCAAGGCAAAACCTTCCAGTGGAATGAAGGCATTCACGACCAATCGTACCGGTTCTATCCTGACGGAAAAGAAGGACATGAAACGATGCCTTTTATGACCTGCCGGATTGTCGATGTTAAAGGCGCACTGGAACAAATCGCCTATCCTGCCGGCGTTGAAGGCAGTGTCGTCTTTCAGATAACGGATCCGCTGGCATCGTGGAACACAGGAACGTTCCGTTTGACTGTCCGCGACGGCTGCGGGACTGTGCAAAAGCCTGACGGCGGACATGCCGGAGCTGCCATGCCCGTCGGTACGCTGGCTCTGTTAGTCTTTGGCGCAATGGACGTATCCGACTTGGCTTTCAACGAAAAAATAGCCGGTTGTGAGTCGGCACTTTGCCAATTGGCGGCTTTCTTCCCAACAGAAAAATGCTATATTAATGAGTGGTATTAGATTCAGGGAAAGCTATTGAAATCGATAAAATTAAAAATAGCAGTTTTCGGCGCATGAAAAAGAGCAACCTTTTCTGAACATAAAAACAGAAAAGGTTGCTCCTTAATGTCATAGAGAGGTTTATTAGTGGAAGAAGGAAAATCTTTTTATTCATTTACGGAAACAAATACAAGCATAGAGGCGGCAATCTGGAAATTATATCCGATTGCAGCTTTTTGTATTTCCGCGATTTTTACTCTCCAAAACGCTCCTGCAATTTTTCTAGGAATAATTCCGCTGCCGAAGAAAAGACCTGATGTTTTTTCCAGACAATATTTAAGCCTGAATCGAGCCGCGGCTCCAGCGGACGGAAACAAAGATGGCTGCGTTCCGTAGTATTCGCTATTTTATCGATAGTTACTGCGTAGCCGATTCCGGCTTCTACCATGATAGCGGCATTATATACGAGATTGAATGTAGTTACAATATCAAGTTTGTCAAAATCCTCGCCGAACCACTCGGCAAACTCATTTCCGTGCCGATCTTCTGCAATTGCCTGGCGGGAACAGATCAAAGGAAGGTTCAGCAAATCTTCCTTGCGGATCGTCTCTTTTTCTGCCAGGGGACTATCCTTCCGCATGACAACTCCCCAGGTATCTTTGGCAGGAATATTGATGTAGTCGTATTTTGATATATCGGCAGGCTGAATCAGGATTCCGAAATCCAATAAGCCTTTGTTTAGGCGTTCCGTTACGTCCTCTGAATTTCCGCTGTACAGGTGATAATGGATGCAGGGATAATCTGTCCGCAGCTCATAAGCAATCTGTGCCACTGATTTGATAGCGTCTGTTTCGCCGCTGCCGATATAAATATCGCCGCTTACCGCCTTTTCCATCGAATTAAATTCGGCCTCTGTTTTATCAACCATGGAAATGATTTCTTCAGCGCGTTTCCGCAAAATCATTCCCTCGGCGGTTAAGGACATATTGTGGCTGCCGCGAGTGAAAAGTTTTTGTCCCAGTTCTTTTTCTAAATCACGGATTTGCCGGGAGAGCGTCGGTTGTGTTACATGAAGATGATTAGCCGCATGGGTAATGCTGCCTTCTCTGGCAATCGCCAGAAAATAGCGAAGTACTCTGAGTTCCATATTATTCCTCCTGACAGGTTCATTATACCGGCAGATGATATGCTTGTAAAGCAAAACAAAATTTTTGATTTAGGAATTTACTATTTCTCCGCTGGGGAACTATACTGAAAATGGTAAAAGAGATGGCAAGGAAATGCATATTCAGTGATAGCACCGCATGTGGACGACGAGGAAATGCCGTTATTCCCCGTGCAGTGTTGTCTATCGACTTATACGATAAATTGGATGTGGTTTCCTTTGATAAAAAGGCAGATTTTTTTCGTAAAATGATGCAATACTGCAAACAAAAGGTGTCCCCATGTGCAGGCCGCCTTACGAGGAGGTCAATTATGAATATTTTAACAGCTTATTTTTCCTACACAGAACATACAAGAGGCATTGCCCGGCAGGTGCAGTCGTTGGCAGGCGGTACTCTGTTTGAAATTCGCCCGGCAGAGAGATACTCTTCCGATTATGGGACAACGGAACGGCAGGCCCGGAAGGAAACGCAGGACGGCTATCATCCTCCGCTGGCGGAACAGGTAAAGGAATTTGCCTCTTATGACGTGATTCTGCTGGGTACGCCTAACTGGTTCAACACCGTGGCTTCCCCGGTGGCTGCTTTCCTGGCAGGCAATGACTTTTCCGGCAAAAAGATTGGTGTTTTCTGCACCCATGGAGGGGGAGGAATGGGCCATATACTGACAGACGTCAGAAAACTGGCGTCTGGTGCGGAACTTCTGGAAAGCTTGAGGCTTTATGAAGACGGCGGAATAGGCGCAGGTAGAAAAATTGAGGATTGGCTGAAAAAGAACGGCTTAGTCTAATAGGGGGGACATTCAGAAAATCAGGGGCAGATACAGAAAACATTTTCTTGCGGAGGATTTCAATCTTCAGCATGTATCGGTCATTATTGTACGGGATAAAGCGCGGCTTGCGAAGTTTTCCCGGCTGTGCGGCAACCAGCTGCACATTGCACAGGCTCCCGTTTTTCTGGTGTTTTGTGCGGATTTTTACCGTACCTGGCTGGCCTGTCGGAAATATGGTCAGGACTTTGATTCTGTTGTCAGTCAAATTGACAACTTGATTGTAGGCGCAAATGAAGTAGGAATTGCCCTGGGAACTGCGGTGGCCGCGGCAGAATCCTTCGGGCTGGGAACTGTGCCGATTGGGGATATACGGCTTCATGCGATGGAAGTTGTTCAGGAATTGAATATTCCGAAATATGTGCTGCCTATGCTCGGCTTATGTATAGGATATCCGGCGGAAAATCCCGGCTTAAAGCCGCGTCTGCCGGAAGAAGCAGTCTGTTTTTCCGAACAGTACAATCAGCACTTGAGCGATCTTCTGAAACTATATGACGACCAATATGCCGAATATCTCAGGCGGCGCCCTTGGAAGAATAAGGTTGGGAATTGGACAGGGATGGCCGCTGATTTTTACAAACCTCCCTATGAACACTATCCAGAGGTTTCCGAAATGCTGCGGCAGCAGGGATTTTGGCGCAGCGGTAAGGAATAAGTATGAGCCGGTTCAAAAATATTCACATTCTTTATTATAGATCAGTAGATAGAAAGCAAAGCTTTATGCTGTGAATCGGCGCACAGTTCCTCATGGAGGTTCCTTTGCTGTCCAATATATTTGATGAACCTGCAACAATGCCGCTGTTTTATGGCAGCGTGTATATTGACAGGAATGACAAAATCTGATACAATTTCTAACGTTAAAAATAAAGCAGAAGCTATCCGCTTCTCACCTTACAGGGCGTTCGTGTCGTTAGGGTTTATGAATGATGCAGTGAGCGGATAGGCGTATGCTGTCCGTTCTTTTTTTACGGAGGTGAAAGACAATTAGTAAAGAATTGCGTATCAACGATCAGATTAGAGCTCGTGAAGTCAGGGTTGTTAGTGATACTAACGAACAGCTTGGTGTAATGTCCCTGCGTTCGGCCCGCCAAATCGCGGAAGAACGTCATCTGGACTTAGTAGAAGTTGCACCGAATGGCAAACCGCCCGTATGCCGCATCATGAATTATGGGAAATATCGATACGAACAGCAGAAACGGGAAAAAGAAGCTAAGAAAAAACAAAAAGTATTGATCATGAAGGAAGTAAAATTACGTCCGAATATAGAAGATCATGATTTTTACGTTAAAATGAAAGCTGCGCAGCGCTTCTTGAGTGAAGGAAGCAAAGTAAAGGTTACCATTATGTTCCGCGGTCGCGAAATGAGCCATCCGGAGTTGGGCCGAGACTTGCTGATACGTTTTGCTGATGAGCTCAAAGAGATTGCCCGCGTAGAAAAAGAACCTAAAATCGAAGGCAGAAACATGACGATGGTTATTGCTGCCGCCAAAGGGAAGTAAGAGGAGGATTTGCATATTATGCCGAAATTAAAAACTCGCCGCGCTGCGGCTAAACGCTTTACTACGACTGGTACCGGTAAATTCAAACGCATGAAATCGTATAAGAGCCACCTTTTGGAATCCAAGTCTCCGAAGCGTAAACGCAACTTGAGAAAAGCAACCCTCGTTTCCAAGACGATGAACGAAGTTGTCCGCAAGATGTGCCCGTACATGTAATAGATAGATTGAATAGCGATATGACAGATTTGGAGGAATGAAAGAATGGCTAGAATTAAAGTTGGCGTTACAGCCCATGCCCGTCATAAAAAAATCTTAAAAATGGCGAAAGGTTACCGCGGTACCCGCAGCCGCTTGTTTAAAAAAGCAAATGAAAGCGTAATGAAAGCGCTGTACTATGCCCGCCGCGACCGCCGCGCCAAAAAACGTGAATTCCGCAAATTGTGGATCACCCGTATTAATGCTGCTGCCCGCGCTAACGGCATGAGCTACAGCCGCTTCATCTGCGGCCTTACAAAAGCCGGTGTTATTGTCGATCGCAAGATGCTGGCTGATCTTGCCGTCAATGATGCAGCTGCTTTTACGAAATTGGTAGATGTAGCAAAGGCTCAATAAGAGTCGATACGATAAAAACGGAGACATTGCGTCTCCGTTTTTTTGTGCGGCGAACTGTCAAAAGCATTTTGAAGTACGGTGCTTCGGCGTTGTTAACGTTGATGTAAAGTTGATGAAAGGGACGAACAGAGGTGGTCGAAGAGCATGGTGACGACAATTTGTTTAAATCCGTCGTTCGATACAGTTGTATTGCAACGGTGATTTTGATGAAAGACGATGAGCGGTCATACGTAAGAAGTTTTTTTCAGATCTTTTTTTGCTCTAAGTAACTGGCAAAGGCTAAAATCGGCCGGCGGACTGTCTTTTTTTCCAGGATGCCAATATTGCCAAAGCGGCAATGCGGTGGATAAAGGAAACGCGGATATTGATGAGATTGACGAAACGGCCTACGAGGAAGGCGGAAATGATCGTGCCGATGCCGAGACCGACAAAATTTCCTAAGCCGAAAAAGGCGAAGGACATGGAGCAGGCAATAAGGACCAACGTCGTATCGAAGGCGATTTTTACAGTGCCGAAACGCCAGTGCATGGTGCCGGCAATAGCCTGTACAAGGCCTTCGCCGGGGACTAAAAGGACGTTGGGCGCAACTTCGATGCAGATGCCGAAGGCCAAAATGAGGCAGCCCAAGACGAGGGAGGTGAGCTTGGCTATCAGCAGTGTCGGCTCAAGCCAGAAGAGAAGGAACATGGAAATATCGATAAATACGCTGAACAAAAGGTTGACGCCGATCTGCAGGAATTGGACCGGCCGGAATTTTCTCCGCAAGATCAATACCTGGCCGAGGATGAAGAACATATTCATGAAGAAGGTGAATTGGCCGAATGTTGGTGAAAAATGCAGGCATAAGACGTAAGGGACACTGGAAATCGGCGAAGTGCCTAAGGCGGCTTTCGTAATGAAGGCGACGCCGAAGGCGTTGATGATGATACCGAGGATAAAGAATGCGTTGCGGAGCAAAAAAATTTTCATGACAAGTCATCTCTTTTTCTCATAAGGGTAAGGGGAAAAACGGTTTATTTTCAATAGATAGCCTGGCAATGAATGCCTTCATCTCCGGCTGTATCCGGGAATTGCCGCGGCAATTGCGGTCAGCCGGCAGACGTTTTATGCAATAAATCACATATAGTTTACATTGAAACCGTGCATATCAATCATAATTGGTTTAGGGAAAAAAGTCAATAAGCAGGCCGTGCTTTTCAGCGCAGATAAAATGAATTGACGGCGGAAATAAAATATCATATGATGGGGAAAATATATTTCGATAGGAGATGATTTCATGCAATCCACGTTATTTCCGCTGCTGAACAAACCGCTGGCCGTGGGCGGGAAAGTGATGCAAAATCGTATTGTCGTGCCGCCGATGGCTGATATTGCGCAGAAAGTGCCGGGTCACTTTGTGACGGATTATATGCTGCACCGCTATCAGGCATATGCCGGCGGAACTCCCGGCATGATCGTCGTGGAAGGAAGCAATGTGACGAAAATGCGCGATGTCCGCGAGGCTATTGGCTTGTGGAATGATGACTTTATTCCCCGTTTGCAGATATTAGCGCAGACCGTTAAGTCGGGCGGATCTATCGGCATGATTCAAATATCAAACGTCGGGCTGAAAGTGATGGAAGAACAATCGATTGCAGATATTAGCCGGACTGATTTTCTTTCGTATAAACAGGACTTTATCACCGCCGCTGAACGGTGTCGGAAAGCTGGGTTCGACGGCGTCGAGCTGCAAGGTGCTCACGGATATTTTCTGTGCCAGGTTATTGAAACAAGTTCGCGGTCCGATGAGTACGGCGGTTCGTTGGAAAACAGGATTCGCTTGATTACGGAATTAGTGCGGGAAATAAAAGCGGCCTGCGGCGATGATTTTCTCGTATCCGCCCGCATCGGCTATCCGACGATAGACGGACTCTTGGCCATATCCCGCGCAGTGGAGGAATCCGGAGCCGATATGCTGAGCATCTCGACAGGAAGTAAGAATTACGACACGCCGGCGGATTTTCCTGTCGATTCCAAGATTTTCGCTGCATGGAAAGTAAAAGAACAGGTCCGCATACCGGTCATTGCCGTCGGGAATATCAAAAACGGAAACGAAGGAGAATTTATTCTGCAGCAGGGATATGCCGACTGCATTGCCGTTGGACGAAGCCATCAAGCTGATCCGGCATGGGCGGGAAAAATATTGCGGGGAGAAGAACCAAATCCATGTTTTCGGTGCAAACCGTGCCGGTGGTTTAAAGACAGTTCACAATGTCCGGCTGTACACCGCGATGTATAGATGTATAAATTAAATTATATACAGGAAGACAAAAAGCGTAATCGTAACCATCGAATAACAGGTGATGGAGATAAAATACCTGAAAACATGTATGGGAAATTGACAGGTCTGTTAATCCTGCCATAAAAATCGGCCGCCGTCTTGTCCGGAAGGCCCGGATAAAGACGGCGGCCGGCTGCATGTATATGACGTGCGAACTTTGGAGATATGGCGCTGAAATACGGCTTTTGGCGGTATATAAAGGGAATATTTCTCCCGAATGAAAAATAGAGCCTAGACAGTAGGACTGAACAAATAGTCTTTCAACGATTCCGGAATATTGCCGGGATTGCGGGTGATATAGTAACTGTCTACTTTCGGCGGTGCAAAGTCAAGCAGCGGAATGGCTCTGATGTGCCCTTGCAGCAGCTCGTCTTCAATCAGGCTGCGGGGGAGAAACGTGTAGCCTAGCCCTTCCGCTACGTATTGAGGCAATTTTGTGCTGTTGTCGATTTCCAGGGGAAACCGGTGGTATCGAGGAAATAAATCTTTGATATACAGTCCTACGCCTTGGAGGGCAAAATTGCAGAAAAGATAGTCGATATGCCGCAGATCGTTCTTGTAAATGCCGGCGGCATATTCGGTATTGCCGGCTTGGCATACGAGGACCAGCGTATCTGTGCGGTACGGCTGGCAGATAAAACCGTCGCGGGAGAAGGCGCTGAAGGAAAAAATCGCATCTAACGCCCCGTCTTGAAGCTGATGAAACATGTCCGTCGTGTGGCTGATGACAATGTCCAGCGATACGGTCGGTTTAGTATGCAGGTAAGCACGTATCTTTTTCTGCAGGTGACATTCGTAAATCGTGTTGGTCGTTCCGATAGCGACTTTTTTTGCGTATGCCGGCGATTTATGGAGATCTTGAAGGGCTTTCGTTTCCAAATCGATAAAACGCTGCGCATATTCAAGAAATCGCTGCCCAGCCGGCGTGAGCTCGACTTGTTTATGACTGCGGGCGAACAGCGGCAGACCGACTTCCGCTTCTAAATCGCGAATGCGGTTCGTTACGGTCGATTGAGCGACAAAGAGCTGCTGTGCCGTTTTGGTGAAGTTTTTAATTTCCGACAAGGCGATAAAAGTACGGAGTGTCGTTGAGTCCATGGAACGGTCCTTTCTGCTTCAATTTAAAATACGAATCAATAAAATTAAAATAATTTATTTTACAAATTACACATGCCATTATATAATAAAAAGCAGAAAGTCACAATGAAAGGTTTTCTCTATTTACTGGCTGCTTTTTGTTTTTTTTATATACGATGGAGTTGATAATACGAGATGAACAAAAAAATCGTACCGTTTACGGAAGAACAGATCCGCGGAATTATTGCTGAGTATCCGACGCCGTTTCATATTTACGACGAACAGGCGATTGTTGCCAACGTGCGCAAGCTGATTCAGGCATTTTCCTGGGCGCCGGATTTTAAAGAATATTTTGCTATAAAAGCCGCTCCGAATCCGTATCTCATGCGTCTGCTTCAAAACGAAGGCGTAGGAGCGGACTGCAGTTCCATGGCCGAGTTGGTGCTGTGCGAAAAAGTAGGCATCACGGGGCATGATATCGTTTTCTCCTCTAATGATACGCCCTATTCTGAATATAAAAAAGCATTGGAATTAGGTGCCTTGATAAATTTGGATGACATTTCCATGATTGACTACATGGAAGCCAACGGGCCGCTTCCGGAATGGATCTGCGTCCGGTATAATCCGGGACCTTTGATGAAGGAAGGAAATGCGATTATCGGCACGCCGGAAGAAGCAAAGTACGGCTTGACGCGCGAACAAGTTTTTGAAGCTTTCCGCATTCTCAAAGAAAAAGGAGTTTTGCATTTCGGGCTGCATACGATGGTCGTTTCGAATGAACTGGACGTTAACGGCTTAATCAATACGGCAAAGATGATGTTTGAATTAGCTGCAGATGTGCAGAAACATGTCGGCATCCGTGTTGAGTTCATTGATTTCGGTGGCGGTATAGGCCTCCCGTACAGACCGGAACAATCGTTCATTGATTACGATGTTCTTAGCAAAGGCATCCAAGCGCATTATGAAGCTATTATGGTGCCGGCCGGTCTCGGAAATATCCGTATGGCATTTGAATGCGGCCGCGCGATTACGGGACCTTACGGCTATCTCGTTACGACGGCGATTCATCATAAGCATATTTGGAAAGAATATATCGGCGTTGACGCCTGCATGGCAAACCTCATGCGTCCCGGTATGTACGGCGCTTATCATCATATTACGGTTATGGGGAAAGAACAGGCCCCGAAAGATCATATCTATGACGTAACCGGTTCTCTGTGCGAAAATTGCGACAAATTTGCAGTCGACCGGTCGCTGCCGGAAATTAAAGACGGCGATATTCTTGTCATCCATGATGCAGGCGCCCACGGCCATTCCATGGGTTTCAATTACAACGGCAAGCTCCGTTCGGCCGAACTGCTGATGCATGCCGACGGCAGCGTTACACAGATTCGCCGTGCCGAAACGCTGGATGACTTGTTTGCCACATTGGACTTCAGCAAACTTTAAATATGTGAAAGAATCCAGATCTGTAAAGGTCCCGGCTGATGAGCCGGGATCTTTATTTTTTAGCATTCGGATTAGATTACCGCGTAGTTTTATTTTGTTTTTTTCTGTCGGCAATGTATAATAATTACAGAAATGCGGCAGCGTGAACAGGAGGCGATCGGCGTGGTAAATTCGTATAATTTGCTGACGGGATTTCAAATCATCGCAGCGGCAGTTCTTTTGATATATGCTTGTTATTTTCAGAAAGAACGGCAGTGTATGCCTTTTATTATCGTTGCGCCGTATATTTTGTTTTTGCTGTGGGGCTGTGTTATCATTTGCTATTTCTCTATGTTTTTGGCATTGTCGGCATTATGGTTTTTGTTGGGAGGGCTTCTGGGCCTGGCCGTTGCCGTATATTGCCGGAAATGGTTTCCCACTCTTCAGGCATTTCGGGATAACTCTCTGATTCAGTGTCCGAAGCTGCTGCTGGCGCCGGCGATATTGCTGCTGGCGGCGGTATTGTTTGCCGGTACGCAGGTTGCTGTATACTACTTCCCGTTTTTAACATATTTTTGGTGGTTTAACGAATTGCTTGGTTTTGTGCCTGGGGTATTTCTGGGCTGGCTATGGGGAAGGGTATTGGCGATGCTGGCAAGAGCGCAGTTGGCTTGAAGTATGGATATGAGTGATGCAGCGTTGGCGAAGGGGAGGCGCGGACATGGAAAGTGCTGAAAGGCGGGAGTATATCATACGGCTGTTGAAAAGAGCAGGAAATGCCGTTACAGGAACAGAACTTTCGCAGGCCTGCGACGTAAGCCGTCAGATTATTGTCGGAGATATGGCTATTTTGCGGGCGCAGGGCATAAAAATCATTTCAACGCCCAGAGGGTATCAGCTTATCGAAACCAGAGAAAAAAGCGAACGGCGGATTTTTGTGTGCTGTCACGGCGAGGAACAAATGCAGTCCGAATTAGAAGCTATTGTCGATAACGGCGGCATTGTTCACAACGTGGTCATTGAACATGAAGTATACGGAACGTTGGAAGGCTCCCTAAATCTCCGGTCTCGGCGAGATGTCAGGCAATATATAAAAAAAATGAAAGACTCCAAGGCAGAATTGCTGAGTCGGATCAGCGGCGGAATACATACGCATCTGGTTACGGCCGAGACGGCGGAAGAGATCGAGGCGATTGGCGAAGCATTGAATTCATTGGGCGTATTATACAAATAAATAATGGGTCAGCCTGAAAATAAGTTACTATGATATATAAACAAAGAAGATGATGATACACATTTCGAGTTATGATGTGGGGAGGTGTATTTGTGGAATTTGTTGTATTGAACAATGGTGTCATAATGCCCATGATCGGATTTGGAACATGGAATCTGCGCGGAGCGACATGCAGCAGAGCTGTCGAGGAAGCGGTAGCCTGCGGGTACCGTTTGATTGATACGGCGCAAATGTACGATAATGAAGAAGACGTCGGAGCAGGAATCCGCCGCTCCGGAATTGAACGGGAAAAAATATTTTTGACGACAAAAGTATGCCGCCCTGCCGATAGTTATGAGGGAACGAGGAGGGCTATTGAACAGTCGCTGCGGAAATTAGATACAGAATATATTGATTTATATTTAATTCATGAGCCGTACAGGAATGCTTCGGCTATGTATAAAGCAATGAAAGAAGCGCATTACAGCGGAAAAATTCGAGCCCTCGGCATATCAAATTTCAATGAAAACGCATACTTGCGTTTTATCGAAGAGTGCGGAATCGTTCCGGCGGTAAATCAGGTAGAAGCCCATGTCTTTTTTGCGCAGACAAAACTGCAGTCGGTGCTGAAAGCTCATGGAACGCATATGGAAGCATGGAGTCCCTTTGCAGCCGGCAAAGATCATATATTCAACAATAAAACGCTGGGGGAAATTGGCTGTAACTACAGGAAAAGTACGGCGCAAGTTGCCTTGCGTTATTTGATGCAGCAGGGGATGTCGGCTATTCCCAAAACCTCTCACAGGAAACGGATGAAAGAAAATATTGATATATTTGATTTTACGCTTTCTGAAAAAGATATGGAGCAGATCAGAAAACTGGATAAAAATCGCAGCCTGTTCGGATGGTATCCATGACATTCGGAAAACAGCCGGTTCACAGGCTTGAAAAAAACCGCAAAAAAGGGAGGAAAAAGGTGTTGACAGGAAGGGGAGGAGTCTGGTAGAATAAACAAGTCGCCGCGAGAGCGGCAC